>JBLXGN010000003.1:0-239039 GCA_048260865.1 Marinobacterium sp.
AAGGTATTACACAACGCTAAATGAATATTCAGTTAGGTTGCTTGCCTTGATTAAGCTTTGTGTGCTCAATCCTGACAAGCGCCCACACATATTACCTGATCAATTTGTTAAAGAGCGGGCTTGAGCAACCTGCCATCTGGCAGAACCTGTTGTCTCAAGCGAGGCGCGTATCTTACCGCAACCTCATTCGGTGTCAACCATTTTTTTCATTTTTAGTTTCAGTGCCGAAGCGCTCAAACGATGAAAAAGTGGTCGAAACCAAGACTGCATTCTCAACTCAAATCCACGTAAAAGAACAAGAATTTCAGGAGCTTACTGCCTTCTCACTTAAGTCACTCAGCATTCCGAAGAAGTTGTTGTCTCAAGCGAGGAGGCGCATTCTACAGACCTGACACTGGGCGTCAACACCTTTATGTAAAAAAGTTTCAAAACAGTGAAATGTGCGAGTTGAGAAGTCTTTTAAGATGCTCAACACTCGACAGAGTTCACCGCCAAGCCACCGCGAGAAGTCTCTTTATATTTATCCTGCATGTCGCGACCCGTATCCCTCATTGTCCGTATAACCTTGTCCAGCGAGATAAGGTGATTACCATCGCCCCGCAATGCCATTTGAGCGGCGTTAATGGCTTTCATTGCCGCAATAGCATTTCGCTCAATGCATGGGACTTGGACAAGCCCGGCCACAGGATCGCAGGTAAGCCCCAAGTTATGTTCAAGTGCTATTTCCGCCGCATTTTCAACCTGTTCAGGGGAACCACCCAAAACCTCTGTCAATCCAGCGGCCGCCATAGCACAGGCAGAGCCAACTTCTCCCTGGCACCCAACTTCGGCACCCGATATTGATGCATTCTTTTTACACAAAATGCCTACAGCTGTCGCTGCTAACAAAAAGCGCTTCACATAACCTTCATCCGTCTGATCATGAAAGCGCATGTAAAACATCAATACAGCTGGCACAATGCCAGCAGCACCATTCGTTGGCGCCGTTACCACGCGGCCACCGCCTGCATTTTCCTCATTTACAGCAAGTGCATAGAGATTGACCCAATCCATGCCGCTCAGCGTTGTACTGATTACATTTGCATTTGAAGACAGTTGTAGTGAACGATACAAAGCAGGTGCTCGTCGACGTACATTCAACCCACCCGGCAGCACCCCTTCATTTTTGAGCCCGTTGGCAATGCACTCCTGCATTACTTTCCATATGCAGTTGATTCCCTTATCGATTTCAGAGTCAGTGCGCCAACTGCGCTCATTTTCCAGCATAAGCTCGCTAACCTTCAGCCCCTGATTTCGACACAAAGAGACCAACTCAGCCGCACTATTGAAATCGTAGGGCAGTTCAACCCCTGTCTCTTGGTGATCACCCAGCTTCGCCTCGCTGTCATCGAGCACAAAGCCTCCACCGATCGAGTAATAGGTGTTTTGGAATAGCTCCTCGAAATCACCAAGAGCTGTCAGCCGCATTGCATTCGGATGGAATGGCAGCACATCATCCACAAACAAGATATCGCGCGCCTTGCTGAATTCGATACTGTCACCGCCTTCAAATGGCAGGCGCTCGCTTTCAAGTACAGCTCTGATAACAGGCTCGACCTCACTGGGATCGACACTTTCAGGCGACGCCCCCATCAGTCCCATCAATATTGCCTTATCTGTTCCATGCCCAACGCCGGTAGCACTCAGCGAACCATAGAGCTCCACTTTCAGTCTTCGCACCTCTGCCAGCATTTCTTGTTCCCGGAGCTGTCGTACAAATGCCAAAGCTGCACGCATAGGCCCAACAGTATGTGAGCTGGAAGGGCCGATCCCAATCTTAAACAGATCAAATACACTTATACCCATGACGTCTCCGACGAACTGGCCTGTAATCAGGAAAGTCCTTTTCAGCAATAGCCAGCAGTTCGTGCTGATCGCAACACCGAAGCAGTAAGCTGACCGAGGTAATACAATAATTTGTGATTTGCGTTACTACAGTTTAGTCACCACTCGGCTTCATGCTAAACGTCTGCCGCATGGATGCAGGTTGCTCCCCCCCTTATGGGGATGAAGCTATGGACGTGGGAATTCTGCGTGCAGTTGGAGCCAATACAGGTTTACTTCTGGTCACTGATACCTTTGTTGCGGCTCTCCCCCCGAAGAACGCTGTTATTAGTTCCTATTTACTCGGATTTGGAAGGGACTTTGGTTTTGACAATGACCGTACCTATAACAACCAGGAATCTGGCAGGCATTTTGCCCCTACTGTAATAAAAGCATTCGATCAAAGATTCGATGATTTTGTGGCGATTACCGAGCGCTATAGAGAAACATCTCCAGAGCTGCTAGTTAATCAAGCCTGACTCAGAAGCAGTAGGACAAGATTCCGCTAAACAGAAAAGCCTTTTGAAAAGGTCACGGAACGGACGCCAGAATAGCCACAAACCCCAGAAACGAAAAAATCGCCATAAGGCGATTCATGTAGCTCTTTGATTTAAATGGTCGGGACGGCAGGATTTGAACCTGCGACCCCTTGCACCCCATGCAAGTGCGCTACCAGACTGCGCTACGCCCCGACTAGGCGGGAACCGAGTGATCAGTTCCGAAGAGGCTGCAAATACTACCCCAAGCTTTTGATAAATGGAAGCTTTTGGAAAGCTGTTTTTTATTGCGATCCTTAAGGGTTATTTAAGTTTTCAAATCCACACTGGGTAGCCATGAAGAGGAGCTACCCTATGAGCATAAACCCTCCACTAGCTGAACAGCCGGCTACCCTGAGCCTTCATAGCAAAGGCTCACCCAAACGCCGACAGGTTGAACGCTTTATACATGAGCGCTTCACGCAGGTGCATGGAGCTGATGTACAGGATTTCCTGCCGACCCTTGTCAGTTCCAGCAATACCGACGGTCAATTTATGGCAGCAGCTGGCTTTAAACTGGCCAGTGAAGGACCTCTGTTTCTGGAAGCCTATCTGGATCAGCCGATTGAAGATTGCCTGGCACAAATTCATGGCGTTACGCCACACCGTGAGCAGGTTGTCGAGGTGGGTAATCTGGCCACAGCCAAACCCGGCCGTACTCGCCAGCTGATCATTGCCTTGGCTGCCTGGTTTGACCGGCGCCAGCTACAGTGGGCCGTGTTGACACTAACGCCCACACTGATCAACAGCTTCCGCCGCCTTGGCCTGGAAGTACATGTACTGGCCCCCGCCCTACTGGAGCGTCTGTCCCACTCTCAAAGCGACTGGGGACAGTACTACTCTCTAAAGCCTCAAGTCGTCGCCGTGTCCGTGCCTGCCAGTGCCGCCTTACTTCGCGACAGCTCGTTTACACTCGCCTTACCTAGCCCAAAGCGCTCCACACACCCACTCGGAGTTGAGCATCATGCCTGAACTGCTGTTTACACGGCTTACTCTCTGGGCTCACGAACAACCTAATGCCGTTGCCCTCAAGGATGATCAAATATCTCTTAACTGGAGCGAACTGATTATAGAAGTTGATCGTCTGATTGAGCGCCTGGAACAGGAAGCCGGCGAGCGAATCGCCCTGCTGGCCGACAATAGCTGTGACTGGGTATTGGCGGATCTGGCTGCCATGAAGGCACAACGGGTTCTTGTACCTGTGCCCCTGTTCTTCAGTGAAGAACAACGCGCCAGCCTGTTCGCCCGTGCCGGTATCGACACCCTGCTTACGCAACAGCCGGACGGCTTGAACATACAACGTCTCAGCGCCCATCCCAACGAGCTCCACCCGGGAACAGCCAAGATCACCTTTACTTCAGGCACAACAGGCTCACCCAAGGGTGTCTGCCTGAGTACCGAACAGCAAATACGTGTCGCACAAAGCATAGCCGAAGAACTCAGTGAACTTGGTATTCGTCGCCACCTATGTCTGTTGCCACTGGCAACACTGCTGGAAAACGTGGCTGGCGTGTACGCAGCCCTGCTGATGGGTGCCAGCATCCATTTGCCATCACTAAGCAGTTTGGGCTGGAAAGGCTCCAGCGATTTGGATATCGAGCAGCTCATTCATGCACTCAATCACCATCAACCCGACTCCCTGATCACCTTGCCACAGGTTTTATCTGGTCTGACTTCTGCATCTGAACAAGGTCGAAGCCTTCCACCCCTAAAGTTCATGGCGGTTGGAGGCGCACGCGTGGGTTCGTCATTGATGGTCAGAGCTCGCGCACAGAAACTCGCTGCTTATGAAGGTTATGGCCTGTCCGAATGTGCTTCAGTGGTCAGCCTTAACACTCCACGCCATAACAGACTCGGCAGCGCTGGCCAGCCGCTTTCGCACAATACATTGAGCGTCAGCAATGAGGGTGAGTTACTGATCGAAGGTAATGTAATGCTGGGCTATCTTGGCGAACCGGTACACAGAGGCCCTTATGCCACGGGCGACCTGGTGCGAATCGACAGCCAAGGTTACCTGCACGTCGATGGTCGCCGCCGCAACGTCATCATCAATAGCTATGGCCGTAACCTCAGTCCCGAATGGGTAGAGTCCGGATTACTGGCTATTCCAGGTGTCGAGGAAGCTGTCCTCTTTGGCGATGACCGCCCTTACAACTGCGCGCTACTGCATGCCCCCCAGCAAAGCGATGAGCAACTAGACCTGCACATTAACAGCCTGAATATCGAACTGCCTGACTACGCACGCATTGGTTGCTGGGCACGTCTGCCAGAGCCTTTGCGGCACTCGGAAGCACTCTACACTCGCAATGGCCGCCCACGCCGAGGCGCCATTGCCAATCAGTTTGCCAACACATTAAACGCACTCTACGCCAGAGAATATTGAAAAAGGATCACACCATGTCTTTCTATCAACGCCTGCAGCTGGAAACGACTGAAGCCCGCGATTACTTGCTGACCTCCCCTATTCTGGTCGCCTGTCAACGCGGAGAGATCAGCCTCAATCAATACACCGCCTTTTTAACTCAGGCCTATCACCATGTGAAACACACGCTGCCACTGTTGATGGCCTGCGGCAGCCGTCTACCTGAACGCCATGAGTGGTTACGCGAAGCGGTAGCGGAATACATCGAAGAAGAGACCGGACATCAGGAGTGGATACTGAATGACCTCGCAGCCTGCGACGTCAAAAAGGAGCTGGTACGCCATGGGCAGCCCGCAGTCGAAACCGAACTGATGGTTGCCTATGCCTACGACCTGATCAACCGCATCAACCCGGTTGGCTTCTTCGGTATGGTTCAGGTACTCGAGGGTACCAGCGTCAACCTGGCCACCCCCTTGGCACAAATCATCCAGGATCAACTGGGACTGCCTGACTCGGCATTCAGTTATTTGCGCTCACATGGTTCTCTGGATCAGGACCACATCAAGTTCTTTGAAGGCCTGATGAATCGCATCGAAGACCCTCAAGAACAGGCACTCATTATCCACAGTGCACGCGTGTTCTACCGCCTGTATGCCGATATTTTCCGTAGCCTTCCCGCTGCCTGAGAGGTTGTCATGCAATTTGACCGACGCCACATCCTGATAACTGGTGCCAGTGGTGGCATAGGTGCCGCCCTCGCCCGCCAACTGGCCGGTGAGAGAGCCAGCCTTCTGTTACACGGACGCAATGCAGAGGCACTGAAAGCACTATCCGATCAATGCCGTGAACAGGGCGCCCCCAAGGTGCTGACCTGCACAGCGGACCTGAGTGCACCGGAAGGTCGCCAACGATTGGTCGACTGCGTTCAAAGTGAGTTTCCTCAGCTGGATACCCTGATCAATAACGCCGGCATCAGCTGCTTCCAACTGTTTGACCAACAGACACCAGAGCAGATTGAACAGCTGATCAGCACGAACATCAGCGCTCCAATTCTGCTTACACGCGCCTTGATCAACCAGCTGCTGCAGAATCAAACCCAGGCCCCGGTCATCCTGAACATCGGCTCGGCCTTTGGTGCCATCGGCTTCCCCGGCTACACCACTTACTGCGCCAGCAAGGGAGCTTTACGTCTGTTCAGCGAAGCGCTGGCTCGAGAGTACGCCGATACCCCGCTGCGCGCGCAATATCTCGCTCCCAGGGCGACACGCACCAGTATTAACTCTGCCGAAGCCGATGCCATGACCGCAGCGACTGGCAGCAGTACTGACAGCCCAGAAGTGGTCGCGAAAGCCGCCTTGAAACTGTTGCAGTCAGGTCGCACCCAGGCTGCCATCGGCTGGCCGGAAAAGCTGCTGGTACGCCTGAATGGACTTCGCCCCGAACTGATCAGCCATGTACTGAGCAAACAGCTCGGAAAAATCAAAGGCTTTGCCAACCAACCACACACCGGTGCCTGACCATGAAAACGCCAAACCTGACCGTCCTGTTTCAGGCCAGCCTGCTGACCCTTGGTCTTGGATGTGTCACCATGACTCAAGCTGCCGGCCCCGACCAGCTGCTGCCATTCCAACAACGCTGGGCACAGATTCAGTACAACCTGAGCGATGAGGATGTCAAAGTGAAAGCCTTTGCCGAGCTGGCAAATGATCTTGCGCAGACCCTTGCTGAAAGCCCCAATGATCCCGATCTAATGATCTGGCAAGGCATTACACTAAGCTCGGAAGCCGGTGCAAAAGGTGGGCTGGGTGCGCTTAAACTGGTCAAGCAGGCAAGGAACCTGTTCGAACATGCAATAGAACTGGACCCCGATGCACTCGACGGTTCAGCCCTGACCAGCCTGGCGACGCTCTATCATCAGGTACCCGGCTGGCCGATTGGCTTCGGTGATGATGAAAAAGCTGGCAGACTGTTCCAGCAAGCACTGCAGATCAATCCGAACGGGATCGACACTAACTATTTTTACGGCGCCTATCTGGCAGACCGGGGTAACAAAGCCAATGCCCGCGAACACCTGCTTCATGCGCTTCAGGCAACACCGCGTCCTGGGCGCGAGCAGGCAGACGCAGGACGGCGCAGTGAAGTCGAAGCGCTGCTGCAACAACTGAACTAGGGAGATGTCGATGCGCATACTGGTGGTTGAGGATGACCAACTGTTAGGGGACGGTATTACCCGTGCCCTGACCCGCGCAGGGGAAGCCGCCGATTGGCTCACCAATGCTGAAGACGCTCTGCACAGTCTGCAGACTGAGCACTTTGATTGCCTGATACTTGATTTGGGCCTGCCGGGCATGGATGGTCTTTCACTGCTGCGCCAACTGCGCAAAAGCGGCAGCACCCTTCCGGTACTCATTTTGACGGCACGCGATGCCATTGAGGATCGTATTGCAGGCCTTGATGCCGGGGCCGATGACTATCTGCTCAAGCCCTTTGACCTGGCTGAACTGCGTGCTCGCCTGCGAGCAATTACCCGACGCTCCAAGGGCTACACGGATACACTGCTACAACTGGGTGATCTGGAAATCGATACCCAGGCTCAGTCAGCCCGCTACAAGGGAGAGCCGGTCGTGCTGTCGCGTCGCGAGTTTGGTCTCTTAATGACCTTGGCTGAAAATGCAGGCAAGGTTCTGAGCCGTACTCGGCTGGAGGAAACCCTCTATGGCTGGGGCAACGAAGTGGAAAGCAACTCACTGGAAGTCCATATTCATCACCTGCGCAAGAAACTCGATACCTCTGTGATCAGAACCGTCCGTGGAGTCGGCTACATGATGGATAAGCCCTCAGCATGACCTCAATACGCCGCGCCCTCAGTATTCGCCTGATCAGCATCGGCCTCTGCGCAGGACTGGTGACGGCCGCGCTATCTTTTTGGGCTGCAAAGGACGAGGCCGAGGAGCTGTTTGATGCCCAAATGGCACAGATGGCACGCCTTACGAGTCAGCTGCTTCCAACAAATAGCATTGAGCCTTCACACTTTTTGTCCTCAGGAACAACCGGCGCATCGGAATGGTCACCCGCCCACCCCTATGAAAAGCAATTGTCCTACCGCGTTCTAAGCCCCTCGGGGCAAACATTGATTCTCTCGCCCAGCTTTCCGGCTGAGATCAATAATAAGGCCCAGACGGGGTATCAGAACCTGGAATTGAACTCGACTCATTGGCGCCTGTTCACACTGCTGACAACGGACAAGCGCTACTACATTCAAGTGATTCAGGATGAGCATATACGCGGCGAGTTGGCACTCAAGATCGCACTTACCAACACCCTGCCGATCTTTATCTTTCTCCCATTATTGGGCCTGACTATCTGGTGGTTAATCGGCCGAAACTTACGGCCCCTGCTAACCGTTGGGCAACAGGTGGCTACACGCAGCTCCGATAATCTGGAGCCCTTGGCACTTGAACAGGTACCTGATGAAATCGATGACCTTGTCTCGGCACTGAATGCCTTACTCGAGCGGCTCCAGCAAAGCTTTCAACGCGAGCGGCGATTCACCGCAGATGCCGCACATGAACTCAGAACACCCTTGGCTGCACTCCAGGTTCACAGCGAAAACCTGTTCAAGCAACTGCAAGACCCTATCGCGCGCAGTGACTGCGAGCTGATCAAGGAAGGCCTGAGTTGCATGAACCGAATGGTTGAACAACTCCTGCAACTCAGCCGCCTGGACCCTCAGGAACATCTACCTGAAATCGAAACAGTGAATCTGAGCAACCTTTGTCGTGACATGATCAGCGATCAAATCAGCTTCGCCATCGACAGGGAGATCGACCTGGGACTTGACGCTCCAGAGGAAGACATGTTCATCCAGGGAAACAGCTTCTATCTCAGCCTGATGCTGCGCAATCTTATCGATAATGCGCTCAGGTACAGCCCGACTGGCGGAGAAGTTACTCTGAAACTGGAGCACAAAGGTCATGACGTTCAACTGAGCGTCATCGATACAGGCCCAGGGCTGGATCAAACAGCCAAGGAGAGAGTGTTCGAGCGCTTCTACCGACAGAACCAGCAAACAACGGGCAGCGGACTTGGGTTATCGATAGTGAAGTTGATCACCGACTTGCACAGTGCAGACATTTCCCTGAAGGACAGAGCATCAGGCAAACAAGGTTTGCTGGTACAGATAGATTTTAAACAGGAATAGTAAGCAGCGTTTATCAGGACTGCTTAAGCATTGAGCGAATCTCTTCAAGCTCACTGATAGTCTGACGTAACAATTGCCGGTAGCGTGCCGCATCATCACCTGCGGTTTCGCCAGATAACCATTGCCGGGCACCGGCAATCGTGTAGCCCTGCTCATGCAGAAGGCTTCGAATCTGCCGTAGCAGCAACAGGTCTTTATGTTGATAGTAGCGGCGGTTGTTTCGTTTGACCGGCTTGATTTGGGCGAACTCCTGCTCCCAATATCTGAGGACATGGGGTTTGAGTTGGCACAGCTCAGCGGCCTCGCCGATGGTGAAATAGCGCTTGGAGGGAAGCGGCTCCAGTTCAGACGCCGTCTGGCTGGTTTCCGGCATGAATCTCCACACGCTCCTTGAGTTTCTGACCGGGTCGGAAAGTAACAACACGGCGGGCAGAAATGGGGACCTCCTCTCCGGTCTTCGGATTTCGACCTGGGCGTTCACGCTTGTCGCGCAGGTCGAAATTACCAAACCCGGAGAGTTTCACTTGCTCGTTGTGCGCCAAGCTGGCCCGGATCTCCTCGAAAAAGGAATCCACCATCTCTTTGGCTTCACGTTTGTTCAGGCCAAGCTCTTCATAGAGTCGCTCGGCCATGTCCGCTTTGGTCAACGAGCTCATGTTGGTCACCCCATCCTGTGATTACTCTCGTAACGTTGCACCACAACGTTCGCGGAGTGCAGATACAACGGCACTCACCGCACTGTTGATCTCTTCTTCATTAAGAGTGCGCGAAGGGTGCTGCCAGGTCAAGCCCAGAGCCAGACTTTTTCGTCCCGGTTCAATACCTTGGCCCTGATAGACATCAAACAGAGTGACCTGTTTGAGGAATTCGCCCGCCTCTGCTTCCACGACCTGACGAATAGCGTCAAAGCCGGTTGCCTGATCAGCAACAACGGCCAGATCACGACGAGACTCAGGGAACTTCGACAGTGAACTGAAGCGCGGCAGCTTGCCACCGGTTACCGCATCCAGGCTCACTTCAAACAGGTATACCGGACCATTCAAATCCAGCTGTTTAACCAGTGAAGGATGCAAAGCACCGATGTAACCAACGGTTTCACCGTTCTGCTCAATGCGAGCCGTCTGGCCCGGATGCAGTGCTACATGACGATCCGCCACGAAGCTGAACTGGTTACCACGACCACCCAGCGCCAGCAGGGACTCCAGGTCGCCCTTGGCATCGAAGAAGTCCAGCTTCTCTTTACCAGCAGTCCAGCCTTCAGCATCACGGTTGCCCGCCAGAATACCGGCAATCACATTTTCCTGAACCAGCTCATCCGCTTTAGGCAAGAAGCGCTGACCCGTTTCAAACAAACGCACGCGTGCCTGCTGGCGATGCTGGTTGTACTGCAGCGCCTTTGCCAGACCCGGCCACAAAGTAGTACGCATCACCGCCATTTCAGCGGAGATCGGGTTCGCCAGCGCAATTGCTTCGTGCTGATCGTCGAACGACTTCTGCAGTTCAGTCTCGATGAAGCTGTAAGTGATCGCTTCCTGATAGCCACGCGCCACCAGATGACGACGCAGAGACTGCAGCGTCAGACGTGCTTCCGCGATCGGCGGGATCGGCAGCTTGGCAGTCGGCGTGTGTACCGGCAGATTGTTGTAGCCGTAAACGCGGGCGATCTCTTCGATCAGATCTACTTCGATGCTGATATCGAAGCGGTAGCTCGGCACCTGAACTTTCCAGCCGCCATCAACAGCAGTCAGCTGCATACCGAGGCGCGTCAGGATCTCCTCGATCTCGGCAGCCGGAATTTCCAGTGCCAGCATCGCGGTCACTTTGGCATGACGCAGTTCAACCTGTTGAACTGGCGGCAGCTCGGACTCGTTGACCGCTTCAATAACCGGCCCCGCTTCACCACCCACGATGTCCAGCAGCAATGCTGTAGCACGCTCAATCGCCTTGCGCTGCTGCTGCCAATCCACACCACGCTCAAAGCGGTGTGAGGAGTCGGTGTGCAGACCGTAGCTTCGGGCTCGGCCGGCAATCGCCAGCGGAGCAAAGAAGGCACTTTCAAGGAAGATGTCACGCGTTTCATCGGTTACCGAAGTCGGCTCGCCGCCCATGATACCTGCCATGGCAACAGGACCTTTGGCATCAGCGATCACCAGGGTATCAGCGTTCAACTCAACTTCCTGGCCATCCAGCAGTACCAGTTTTTCACCCTGTTCGGCTTTACGTACACGGATGCCACTATCGAGCTTGTTCAGGTCAAAGGCGTGCATCGGCTGACCCAGCTCGAGCAGTACGAAGTTGGTGACATCAACCACCGGATCGATACTGCGCACACCGGAACGGCGCAGTTTTTCCTGCATCCACAGCGGGGTCGTTACGCCCGGGTTGATGTTGCGAATAACACGACCCAGATAACGTGGACAGCCATTGGCATCGACCAACTCCACATCAAAGCGGTCATCAATGACGGGGGCAACCGCAGGTGCTTCGACTTCAGTCACGGCAGCCTTGTTCAGTACACCCACTTCACGCGCCATGCCAGCGATGCTCAGACAGTCGCCACGGTTAGGCGTCAGATCCACATCGATAATCTTGTCATTCAGGTTAAGGAACTCACGGATATCCTGGCCTACCGGTGCGTCCGCTGCCAGCTCCATGATACCGCCATGGTCGTCTGACAGACCCAGCTCATCTTCGGCACACAGCATGCCGAAGGACTCAACCTGACGCAGTTTGGCTTTCTTGATCTTGAAATCGCCCGGCAGAACCGCACCCACACGGGCAAAGGCGGTTTTCAGACCGGCACGGGCGTTGGGCGCACCACAAACCACCTGAACGGTCTGCTCGCCATCATTAACCTGACACACCTGGAGCTTGTCGGCATTAGGGTGCTGTTCGGCCGTCAGAATCTCGCCAACAACAACACCGGAAAATTCACCGGCAACACCTTCAACATCATCTACTTCTAGCCCGGACAGACTCAGCTGGTCCGCCAGTTCCTGTGTTCCGATCTGCGGCTGAACCAGCTCGCGCAACCACTGTTCACTGAATTTCATGCTGCTTTCCTGAAAAATCTGTTTATGTGCGTTGTCGTCTTATTTGAACTGGCCAAGGAAGCGCAGATCATTTTCGAAAAACAGACGCAGATCGTCTACGCCATAGCGGAGCATCGCCAGACGCTCAACACCCATGCCGAAGGCAAAACCGGTGTATTCCTCCGGATTGATACCGGAGTACTCAAAGACTTTCGGGTGCACCATGCCACAGCCCAATACCTCGAGCCATTTGCCATCGCCGCGGTCGATATCGACTTCGATGGAGGGTTCGGTGAACGGGAAGTAGGACGGACGGAAACGAACCTTCACATCTTCCTCGAAGAACTCACGCAGGAACTGCTCCAGCGTGCCTTTGAGGTCGGCAAAGGTGATGTTGCGATCAACCAGCAGACCTTCCACCTGGTGGAACATCGGCGAGTGAGTCTGGTCGTAGTCGCAACGGTATACACGACCCGGGCAGATGATTCGGATCGGCGGTTCTTGAGACTCCATGGTACGCACCTGCACCGGTGAGGTGTGGGTACGCAGCAGGCGGTGGGCATCAAAGTAGAAGGTATCATGCATCGCCCGCGCCGGATGGTGAGCCGGAATATTCAGCGCTTCGAAGTTATGATAATCATCTTCAATCTCGGGACCTTCGGCAACGCTGTAGCCAATGCTGCCAAAAAAGGCTTCGATACGTTCCAGGGTACGTGTAACAGGGTGCAAACCACCAACCGGCTGACCACGACCCGGCAAGCTCACATCAACGGTTTCAGCCGCCAGCTTCGCTTCCAGAGCCGAACTTTCCAGCGCATCACGGCGGGCGGTTATATCCGCCTGCAACGCTTCTTTGGCTTCATTGATCAAAGCCCCTGCAGCAGGACGTTCCTCTGCGGACAGCTTACCCAGACCTTTCAGCAACGAGGTCAGCTCGCCCTTTTTACCCAGATACTGCACACGGATCTCGTCCAGCGCAGCCAACGTATCACTTTCAGCAACCGCCTGTTTGCCTTGTGCCAACAGGGTCTCAAGATTTTCCATTTCCGGCTCCAAACAAAAACAGGGGAAGAGTTCGCACCCTTCCCCTGTTTGATTCGATCATATGTGGACAACAGCGCCCGTACATGTGTACTTCATCGATGTCGTCCATCCCTACCAATCGGTGGGGTTATGCCAGTGCAGCTTTAGCCTTTTCGACAACCGCAGCAAAAGCAGCCTGCTCGTATACAGCCAGGTCAGCCAGGACTTTACGGTCGATTTCGATCTGAGCTTTTTTCAGGCCAGCAATGAAGCGGCTGTAAGACAGACCGTTGATGCGTGCAGCAGCGTTGATACGTGCAATCCACAGAGCGCGGAACTGACGCTTACGCTGACGACGGTCACGGTACGCATACTGACCAGCTTTGATGACAGCCTGTTTGGCAACTCGGAATACACGGCTACGAGCGCCGTAGTAACCTTTGGCCTGTTTCAGAATCTTCTTGTGACGGGCGCGAGCCTGTACACCACGTTTTACGCGAGGCATAGCATTTCCTTCCTAATAAAAACTAAATAATGACCGAAAGATAACTTAAAGATACGGCAGCATACGCTTGACCAGAGCCTGGTCAGCAGCATGAACCTGCAGCATCGGGCGCAGCTGACGCTTACGCTTGGTAGTTTTCTTGGTCAGAATGTGGCTTTTGTAGGCCTGCTTGTGCTTGACGCCATTAGCAGTCTTTTTGAAACGCTTTGCCGCACCGCGGACAGTTTTGATCTTAGGCATTAACTTTCTCCACGCATTCGTTTGTTAGTTAGCCAGCACCTGACAAACAACAAAACCCGGCGCCTGCTGCTTCAGAAAAGAGCGGCGTCGGGTTGTGCAGTCGGGCGACTATTTCTTTTTCGGGGCCAGTACCATGACCATTTGACGACCTTCCATTTTCGGACGCTGTTCTACAGTACTGATTTCAACCAGATCTTTTTCGATCCGCTCCATCAGCTGCATGCCCAGTTCCTGGTGAGCCATCTCACGACCACGGAAGCGCAAGGTAACCTTGCCCTTGTCCCCGGCTTCAAGGAAACGTATCAGGTTGCGCAGTTTTACCTGATAATCCCCTTCTTCCGTACCCGGACGGAATTTCACTTCTTTGACCTGCATCTGAGACTGTTTCTTCTTAGCCTCATTTGCTTTCTTCTTCATTTCATACTGATGCTTACCATAGTCCATAATTTTGCAGACAATGGGATCAGAATCAGAGATCTGAACTAGGTCAAGTTCGGCTTCCTGAGCATGCTCAAGAGCCTCTGAAATCGAAACAACACCAACCTGATTACCATCGGCCCCGATAAGACGACACTCGGTAGCACGGATGTTTTCATTAATCGGCGGTAGTGGCGCACGGCCACCACGTCTGTTATCACGCCTGATAGCTATATCTCCTGACGGTTTTTATTCCTGGCGGCCTTTGCGCGTCACATCTTGAACCAAGAGGTCCACCAGCGCGTCGACCGACATAGTGCCCAAGTCTTCACCGGAGCGCGTACGCACTGCTACGGTTCCAGACTCAACTTCTTTGTCACCTACCACGAGCAGGTAAGGCACCTTCTGTAAAGTACGCTCGCGAATTTTAAAGCCGATCTTCTCGTTTCTCAAGTCCGCAGTGGCTCTCAAACCCACTTTTTCGAGTTTTTCTGCCAGATCGCGGCAATATTCGGCCTGATTGTCGGTGATATTCATCACCACAGCCTGCAGCGGCGACAACCAGGTCGGCAGCGCACCGGCATAATGTTCGATCAGAATACCGATGAAGCGCTCGAAGGAGCCCAGAATCGCACGGTGCAACATGACCGGTGTCTCACGATCACCCTGCTCGTTAATGAACTGTGCACCCAGACGGCCCGGCATGGAGAAGTCCACCTGAATAGTGCCGCACTGCCATACACGGCCCAGGCAGTCACGCAGGGAGAATTCGATCTTGGGACCGTAGAAGGCACCTTCACCCGGCAACTCTTCCCATTCCAGACCTGCCGTATCCAGCGCATCAGCCAACGCTTTTTCAGCCTTGTCCCAGCTCTCGTCTGAACCTACACGCTCTTCCGGACGGGTCGAAAGCTTGTAAATGATGTCGGAGAAACCGAAGTCAGCATACACCTCATGCAGGAAGTCGATAAACGACGCCACTTCAGCCTGAATCGAGTTTTCAGCACAGAAGATATGCGCGTCGTCCTGTACGAAGCCACGTACACGCATGATGCCATGCAGAGAACCGGACGGCTCGTTACGGTGGCAAGAGCCAAACTCAGCCAGACGCAGCGGCAGGTCACGGTATGAGCGCAAGCCCTGGTTGAACACCTGCACGTGGCACGGGCAATTCATCGGCTTAATTGCGAAATCACGACTCTCGGAGTGCGTGGTGAACATCTGGTCCTGGAACTTGCCCCAATGACCGGATTTTTCCCACAGAGTACGCTCAACCACCTGCGGAGTTTTGATCTCCTGGTAGCCATGACTGCGCTGTTTGGCACGCATGTACTGTTCGATCTGCTGATACAGTGTCCAGCCATGCGGATGCCAGAACACCATACCCGGCGCTTCTTCCTGCATATGGAACAGGTTCAGCTGCTTGCCCAGTTTACGATGGTCGCGCTTCTCGGCTTCTTCCAGACGGTGCAGGTAAGCTTTGAGCTCTTTTTTGTCGCCCCAGGCAGTACCGTAGATACGCTGCAGCATCTCGTTCTTGGAATCGCCACGCCAGTAGGCACCCGCAACCTTCATCACTTTGAAGGCCTTGATATGGCCAGTAGAAGGCACGTGAGGGCCACGGCAAAGGTCAATAAAGTCGCCCTGTTTGTAGAATGACAGCGGCTCTTCACCCGGAATGGAGTCGATGATTTCGACCTTGTACTTCTCGCCCATGTCTTCGAACAGCTTGATCGCGTCAGGACGTTCCATGACGGAGCGAGATACCGCCAGATTCTCTTTTGACAGCTGGTTCATACGCGCTTCGATCTTCTCCAGATCTTCCGGCGTAAACGGACGCTCGTAGGCGAAGTCGTAGTAGAAGCCGTCATCAATCACTGGGCCGATGGTAACCTGAGCACCCGGGAACAGATCCTGCACAGCCATCGCCATCAGGTGAGCACAGGAGTGACGGATCACTTCCAGGCCTTCCTCATCACGCGCAGTGATGATGGCCAGATTTACGTCCTCTTCGATCAGGTAGCTGGTGTCAACCAACTCACCATTGACCTTGCCAGCCAGCGCGGCTTTGGCAAGACCTGTGCCGATATCGGCGGCAACATCGTGGACAGTTACGGATTCGTTGAACGTGCGAGTACTCGCATCTGGAAGCGTAATGACAGGCATAGTGCTGTTCCCTGGTTAGCGGATAAGCCCATACGAGAGGCGATATCCCGAGTAATACAGAAATAAGTGATGGGCCTGTGGCATCGGCAGGTACGAAGAGCCGGCCAGCCCAGGGGCGCATTATAGCCTTGCAGTGTTCGTTGTGCGATGCGGTATTTAAAATTTCATCGACACTGAAGCAGCAGGTCTCGAGTATAGAGAATATGGGCACGTGCATGCTCTCGGGCCGCATCCGCATCACGCTCCTGCAGAGCTCGATGAATCGAGGCATGCTGGCGGGCAATACCATCGGGATAACGCCCCAAACGACTGAGGGTGCGTGAAAGCACACTGTAAATAGCATTGAAATAGCGGCTATAAAACAGCTGACTAAAGGAACACACAATCATGTGATGGCTGGATTCGGCAATGAGCATGTGGAACTGCAGATCAGCCTTGGCTTTTTCCAACGTGCTGTCAGCCCGCCCAGCCTTCACGTGGCTGCGAACTCGCATCTGCTCAAACTCCTGTGCCAATCTCACCAGCTCCTCATCCGTGGCACGCTGAGCAGCAAACCAGGCTGCCTCCCCCTCCAATACCGCTCTGGCCTCCATGATTTGCAACTGGAAATCGATATCCTCGCCGCGACCATGCAGGGGTAACTCCAGATGCCGTTCCAGCAAATTATTGCAGCGACTGCGCCCACCCTGCTGAGTCTGAATCACACCGGTTTCTCTCAGCCCTGCCAACGCTTCACGCACACTGCCACGTGACACCGAAAAGCGTTCCATCAGGGCACGCTCAGACGGCAATGGCTGCCCCGGCACCCAATCGCCATCCAGTAACAGACGTTCCAGTTCAAATTGCAGCTTCATATTTAACGCCAGCGCCTTGGTAAGACCAGTTGTCAGTATAGCATTCACGCTTACAGACTCTTGGCCTATCTTGAGACCAAGCCGTCACTTGAACACAACTATAAATTTGAGGTTGCCGACTCATGTCCGACACCCACCCCGCTGCTTCCATTCAGGTTGGCCTGTTCGTCACCTGTCTGGCCGACATGTTCCGCCCAGAAGTCGCCTTCGCTACGGTTAAACTGCTCGAGCAGGCTGGCTGCCAGGTCGAAGTACCCAAAGCTCAAACCTGCTGTGGCCAGCCAGCATTCAATTCTGGCGACAACGAAAGCACCCGCAAGATCGCCCGCCAGACCATTGAGGCCTTTGACGGTTATCGTTATGTGGTCGGCCCGTCCGGCTCATGCATCGGCATGTTGCACCACTACCCTGAGCTCTTTGCAGATGATGACCCCTGGAAAGCCCGCGCTGAAGATCTCAAGGCACGCGCCTTTGAAATCACTTCCTTTCTGGTTGATGTAATCCAGTTCAGAGGTATTCAGAGCGACTTCAAAGGCCGCATCACCTATCACGACTCCTGTTCGGGCCTGCGTGAACTGGGTATCAAACAGCAACCCCGGCAGCTGTTAAGCGAAATAGACGGTGTAGAGCTGAGCGAGATGCAGGAAGCGGAAACCTGCTGCGGCTTTGGCGGTACCTTTTGTGTCAAATACCCCGATATTTCCAACCGTATGGTGAGCAACAAGACCGGCTTCGCGGTAGACAGCGGCGCCGACACACTGGTCGGTGGTGATCTGGGGTGCCTGCTCAATATGGCGGGCAAGCTCAAGCGTGAAGGGCGTGAAATGGAGGTACGACACGTAGTCGAACTCTTGGCGGGCATGACCGACAACGCTGCTATTGGTGATGCCAACTACGACCTGGCCCAGGAACTCTGACGGAGCACCCTCATGGAAATCAAAAGCCCTGAATTCAAGCAAAGTGCCCGCATTGCACTGCAGGATGCCAATCTGCAGAAAGCGCTGGGTAACCTGAAAGCCGGTTTTCCCGGCAAACGTGCTGCCGCGGTGGCACGGATGCCCGAGTTTGAAGAATTGCGTGATCAGGCCCGTGACCTGAAAAACCATATCCTTGAACACCTGGATCTGTATCTGGAAGAGTTTGAAGCGCGCGTGGTCGAAAACGGCGGTCAGGTGCACTGGTGCCGAACCTCTGAAGACGCACGCCAGACGATTCTGCAGATCTGCCGTGAGCAAAACGCCAAGACCGTCACCAAGGGCAAATCCATGGTGACCGAAGAGATCAACCTCAACGAGTACCTTGAAGAAAACGGCATCCGCCCGGTGGAAACCGATCTGGGCGAATACATTCTGCAGCTGCGTGGCGATCATCCCAGCCATATCATCGCACCGGCCATCCACCTGAATCTTGAAGATGTTTCAGAAGCCTTTCACGAGCATCACAAGCGTCCCAAGTCGGATGATCCGGCAGAGCTGATGGCTGAAGCCCGTGAAATGTTGCGTAAGCAGTTCGTTGCCGCTGATGTCGGTATTACCGGCGCCAACTTCCTGGTCGCCGAAACGGGCTCCACCCTGATCGTGACGAACGAAGGCAATGGTGACCTGACTCAGACCCTGCCGAAAACTCACATCGTGGTATCCTCCATCGAGAAGGTGGTACCTACACTGGAAGACATGAGCCTGTTCTTGCGCCTGCTGGCCCGCTCGGCCACCGGCCAGGAGTTTTCGGTCTACAATACCCTGTCCTCGGGCAATCGCCGCCCGGATGATCAGGATGGGCCTGAAAACTTCCACGTCGTACTGGTAGATAACGGCCGCAGCGACATGGTCGGCACCGAATTCCAGGAAATGTTGCGCTGTATCCGCTGTTCGGCCTGTATGAACCACTGCCCGGTGTATGGCTCCGTGGGCGGACACAGCTATGGCTGGGTATATCCCGGCCCCATGGGTTCGGTACTGACTCCACAGATGATCGGGATCGAGAAGGCAGCCCTGCTGCCCAACGCTTCCACCTTCTGTGGCAAATGCGAAGAAGTCTGCCCCGTTCGTATCCCCTTGCCTAAACTGATGCGTCACTGGCGCGAGAAAGAATACGAGAAACACCTGAGTCCGAGGGCCGTGCGCTGGGGTCTTGGAGGCTGGGCCTTCTTTGCGACGCGTCCCAAGCTCTACCGCCTGCTTTCAAGCGGTGCATCCAAAGTGCTGCGCCTAATGGGCAGCAGAAAAGGCAATATTTCCAAACTGCCGCTCGCCTCGGGCTGGACAGACCATCGCGATATGCCAACGCCAAGTGGAAAAACCTTCATGCAACAGTGGGATGAGCGTCAGAAAAAAGGGGAACAGGCATGAGCCGTGCTGAAATTTTCGCCAATATCCGCCGAGGCCTGCGCCGTACCCAGGCAACAGAAGCGCAACAGGAAGCCGTGCGCCAGCGCCTGCAGCAGCATCCGCGCAATCGCGTTCCCGCGCGCAGCCTGCATGATCATGACACCCAAATCGAACTGTTTATACGTATGGCACAGGAAGCCGCTGCCGAAGTGATCGAGCTGGACAGTATGGAGCAAGTACCCACAGCAGTAGCGTCTACACTGGAGGCCAAAGGTCAGGATGAGGTAGTCTTGGCCAGCGATGCAGAGCTTACAGCACTGGGCTGGGCTGAAGTACATGAGCGTATCGAATGCCATCAGCGCGTGGCACAGGTGGGCGACCAGGCCAGCCTGACGCTGGCCTTTGCCGGCATTGCGGAAACCGGCACACTGATGCTTTATTCACGCGAGGAAAGCCCTACCACGTTGAACTTCCTGCCGGATACACACCTGATAGTGCTCAGTAAAGCAGCGATCGTCGGCCCCTACGAAGATGCCTGGGACCGCCTGCGCGAAGTCTGCCCCGGACGTTTGCCGCGTACGGTGAACATGATTACCGGACCTTCCCGCAGTGCAGATATCGAACAGAAACTGCAGATGGGTGCTCACGGTCCCCGCCAGCTGGTGATTTTCTTGATCCCCTGATCCTTCCTCTGGCGCGAGGAGAGCTCTCTTCCCGCGCCACCTTCCATGCCCTTTCATACATCCTCCCCAGCATTCAAGCAGCAAGTAACCTCCCGGTCTCTCTGTCAAATATCCTCTATAGGAAAAGGTAAAAATATATTGTTATGATATAACATAACCTAATTCGTAAGATCTAATCATGAACTCCATACTCAAAGCGTCATCCCCACTCTCGCTCCAGCCAGAACGCGAGGCGCGCTTTAGCACCGAAGCCGAGATACTGACCGATATCTATGATGAACGATGTAATTTGGCGGTCTGGCAGCGACAACTGAGCCTCGAAATCGAAGGCTACCTTCAGCAGGTCCTGAGTTCCGAACAGCGCATTAATCTGAAAACCCTGTTCACCTGCCAGCCAGGAATGGAACAGGCCGTTCGCGAAAGTCTCGAGCAGATTCTCCCTGATGCAACGGGGAGAAACGTGCTGGTTGCCGACATCCTTCAATTGATGGACATGTATGAGTGTTTATTTGAGCCACGCATGATCGGTGTGCGCCTGGCCAGTCTACAGCAGGCGATGTGCCCGAAGTTTCATGTGGATTACTTGCCAGCACGGCTGGTCACCACTTACAAAGGCAGCGGCACCCAGTGGATTAAAGACAGCGCAACGGGAGGCCCTCGCATTCCGACCGAGAACCCCGAAAACTATGAGCAGCTCAACACCGGTGATGTTGCATTGCTTAAAGGGGACGGCTGGTTCGACAACGAAGGCCTTGGCATCGTGCATCGTTCACCACCCGTACAAGCGGGTACCCAGCGACTGTTCCTGTCGCTGGATTGGGCAGACTAGAGATCACCGCTGGAACGGATAGACCGATCCCAGTTGCAGAATCTGGCTCAGTTCATCCAGTGCGGTGAAGGACTCATTCATCAGCTGAGGATCGGACAGGTCAGCAGGCAACAGCCGATCTCGATAATGGCGTTCCACCCATTCAACCAGACGTGGATAGAGCGTATCGCTCATCCGAGTGGATTGGTTGAAAGCCGCCTGCTCGGCTTCGTTCATCACCACACGCAAACGCAGGCAGGCAGGACCGCCACCGTTGTGCATGCTCTGACGCAGATCGAACACCTTCAGCTCATCGATAATGGGTGAAGAAGCCAGCAGCGACTGCAGATACTGCCACACAGGCTTAACCTGTTCACACTCCCCCGGAACCACCAGCGCTGTGCGCCCATCAGGCATACGCAACAACTGGCTATTGAACAGATAACTGCTCACCGCATCCTTGAGGCTCACCTCTGACTCAGCCACCTGAATCAGCTTGAGCCCACCCTGAAGCTGACGGCTCAACTGATCCAGCACACCAGCCTGATCATAAAACGCCCGTTCATGACAGAACAGGGTGTCCAGATTCCCCACCGCGATCACATCATTGTGAAACACGCCCTGATCGATTGCATCGGGGTTTTGCTGAGCAAAGACCACTCGATCCGGATTCAGTTGATGCTGACGGGCGACCGCACGGGATGCTTCCAATGTCTGGCGACCCGGATAGCGCTTAGGTTCAGGACCCGGACCACCGCTGCCGTAGACAAAGAACCCCACACCCGGCTCACCGTAACCATGACCGAGACGGGTATGATTGGCGGCCCCCTCATCCCCCAGGGCTGCGACTGTTGGCAACGCCGGATGATGAGCAAAATGACGCTCATCGTTGAACGTCGCCTGCAAAATGCGGGCAGTATGCTCACCTTCCAGCGAACGGTGCAGCTGGCTGGCCAGGTTAGCGGGTGTGAACTGGATACGCTGATCCGCCGCATCGGCACTGGGAGTCACTGTGGCCGCATTTGCCACCCACATGCTGGAGGCCGAACAGCAGGCTGCCAGCAAGCGAGGCGATGCCTTGGCGGCCGCTGCCAACACATCGGCATCGCTGCCACTAAAGCCAAGACAACGCAGGGTGTGCAGATCTGGCCGCGACAAGGGAGCAAGAACCCCCTGCACAAGTCCCAGATCATGCAACGCCTTCATTTTCGCCAGCCCTTGCAAAGCCGCTTCACGCGGATTGGAGGCCTGAGCCTGATGACTTTGCGAGGCAAGATTGCCAACTGCCAGACCCGCATAGTTATGCGTCGGGCCGACCAGACCATCAAAATTCGCTTCAGTTGCCAGCATCAGAACCTCCTGCAGAGCTTATTAAAGTGACAGACCCGGAGACAGGGTTTCCGGAACGACCAGATGATCCGCTTCAATACCCGCCACCGGGTAAGAGCAGTAATCCGCCGCATAGTAAGCGCTGGCGCGATGGTTACCACTGGCACCAATGCCACCAAAAGGTGCAGCGCTGGACGCGCCGGTCAGCTGCTTGTTCCAGTTTACGATACCTGCACGAATACGGTCGTAAAAGTAGTTGAATTGATCTTCGGAATCACTGAACAAACCGGCAGACAAGCCGAACTCGGTATTGTTGGCTTCAGCGATGGCCGCGTCAAAGTTATCCACGCGAATGACCTGCAGCAGAGGGCCAAAGATCTCTTCATCTTCGCGCTCGGCCACGGCGGTCACATCAATCAATCCCGGCGAAATCAAACCTGTACCAGGCTTCAGCTTCTCGCTGCGAACAATTGAAGTCGCGCCCTGTGCCAGCAGTGCGTCCTGTGCTTTGAGCACGCCATCAGCGGCTACTTCAGAGATCAGACTGCCCATAAAAGGCGCCGGTTCTGCAAAGGCATCACCCACCTGAATGGCACGCACGGCTTCAGCCAGTTCGGCCAGGAAACGATCGCCCCAGTCACCGACCGGAACGATCAGGCGACGAGCACAGGTGCAACGCTGACCCGCGGTGATGTAAGAAGACTGGATGGTTTCGTGCACAGCAGCGCGCAGGTCAGCCACTTCATCTACGATCAGCGGGTTATTACCGCCCATTTCCAGCGCCAGAATCTTGCCCGGATGACCGGAGAACTGCTTGTGCAGGATATGACCGGTATTGGAGCTGCCGGTAAAGAACAGACCATCGATATCCGCATGGGAAGCAAGCGCAATACCGGTTTCCTTTTCACCCTGCACCAGGTTCAGAACGCCTGCAGGCAAGCCGGCTTCCAGCCACAGTTTAACCATTTCACCCGCCACTGCAGGGGTCAGTTCGCTGGGCTTGAGGACTACCGTGTTACCAGCGATCAGTGCCGGAACAATATGACCATTCGGCAGATGGCCCGGGAAGTTGTAAGGGCCAAACACGGCGACCACACCGTGCGGTTTGTGACGCAGCACCGCGCGAGCACCTGCCATGTCGCTTTCGCGTTCACCGGTACGCTCGTTGTAGGCCTTAACCGAGATTTCGACCTTGCCGATCATCGCACCCACTTCGGTACGTGCTTCCCACAAGGGCTTGCCGGTCTCGGTCGCGATCGCAACCGCCAGCGCTTCCCTGTTCTCACCCAGCAGCTCGGCATAGCGGCGCGCGACGGCAACTCGGGCTTCAAAACCCGCCAGCGCCCAGTCGGCCGAAGCAGCACGTGCTGCCTTGACTGCCGCATCAACCTGCTCGGCAGAGGCGGACTGACCCTGCCAGTACACCTCACCCCTGGCAGGATTCAGTGAGCTGAATGCACTCCCCTGTCCGTCCAGCCATTCGCCATTGATCATTACGGATGCAGTCATGTCAGATTCTCCTGCCTGATGAGAGAGGCACCACTCGCACAGTGCTGCCTTCAGTGATCTTGAGTGCGTCGGCCACCTCCTGTGGCAGGCCAACAACATGCTTGCCGACACCATTCAGCGGCGTCATGCAGCAGCGGAAATCGTTGAAACTGGTCGTGCTGACCAGGTACAGCTCACCCTCGGGCTTATCATTGGTGATATGCGCCCGTGAGTAGCAGCTATCGTTGATCGCACGGATATCGTCCATCCGCGCCACCAGTGTGGGGCCACCGTCAAAAATATCGATGTAGCCGTTAAAACGCAGGCCCTCAGCCTCGAGCAATTTGCGCGCTGGCGTTGTTGCCGGGTGAGTCTGACCGATTGCCGCCTGAGCATCCTCCGGCAGCAAGTTAATGTAGATCGGGTTTTTCGGCATCAGCTCGGCAATGAAGACCTTGTCCATGGAGGACAGTTTGTCCGCCTCGGCAAAGTCGAGCGAGAAGAAGTGGCGACCCACACCTTCCCAGAAAGGCGGTACGCCGTTTTCATCGGAGTATCCACGCATCTCGGCCAACATGTATTCATTAAAACGCTGAGGAAACTCGGCCATGAACATGAAACGGGACTTGGACAACAAAGAGCCATTCTTGCTGTGTCGCGCATCAGGTGACAGGAACAGCGTGCACAACTCGGAATAACCGGTGTGATCGTTGCTCAACGTCAGGGTATTAATCAGGTTGCGCACGCCCAGTTCACGGGATGCGTGCAACAGTGTGCCCATGTGATAGTTGTACCAGGGCTCACTCAAACCTACAGCCGCTTCGATACCACTGATACCTACAACCTCACCGGTGGTCGTATCTTCCATCACGAACAGGTACAAGGCTTCATCCGGAACGCCATCGGCACTCCAGGCAGCCAGCGCTGTTTCCATTTTGCGCGCAACCTGCTCGTCATTGTCCTGCAGAGAAGTGAATCCCTGACCGGTTTTGCGGGCCAATTCCCGCAGTGCTTCATGGTCGGCGGCCGTAATCGGGCGAACTACCATCATGATCGGTACCCCAGTTGTAATCGTCACTGAATCCCCAGTGCCACAAGGGGCACCGGGTTACACATTAATTAGTTAAAGTTTCGAAAATGAGCCCGCCCAAAGGCGGTGCTATTCGGTTCGCTGCGTTAGAGCCAGGCCAGTTGAACGCTGTCGCCACTGCTCACATTGAGTGCTTCAGCCTGCGCCGGCGTCAGCTCCGGCTGCTCAGGGTCGACCTCCGCCAGCAGACAACGGAAATCCTGTAAACGACCACTGGCGACCAGCGCCAACGCCTTGTCACCCTCTTCATCATCCGCGTTGACGGCCACTTCTACCTGACGGCAGCCGACCAGCGTATGCAGACGATCTGTCTGGGCTTCCAGCGTCGGCCCCGCATCAAAGATGTCGACGTAGCCGTGGTAAGCAAACCCTTCGCCTTCCAGCAGTTCCTTGACCCGAGCGGCGTCAGTTCTTGGCTGACCCAGCGCAGCACGCGCAGCTTCACTGAGTAACGGCAAATACACCGGGTGATGCGGCAACAGCTCGGCAATAAAACCCTTGGAGTCGATACCGGTCAGGTAGTTGGCCTTGGCAAAGTCCATATTGAAGAAATGACGCCCAAGGCTTTCCCAGAACGGCGATAGACCATTCTCGTCCTGCACGCCCTGAAGCTCGGCAATAATGCGGCTATCGAAGCGCTCCCGATGGGCCGCAATGAACAGCAGGCGCGCTCGCGACAGCAGATGCAGGTTGCTGCGCTGACGGTGTTCGCCATCCAGGAACAGCGTGTACAGACGCGAAGAACCGGTAAAATCCTGGCACAGATGCAGTGCCGGTATACGGTTGTGAATCTGCAGTTCACTGGACGCATGAATCACTTCATTGATGCGGTAGCTGTAAAACGGTGAGTCCATGCCAACCGCCGCTTCGATGCCGGACACACCGACAATCTCACCGCTGTGGCTGTCTTCCAGCACGAAGTGGTAGCTTTCCTGCTCAGGACGACTAACCGCCTTGCGCATGGATGTCAGCGTCGAATTGATCAGCTCGCTGAGGTGGTCGCGATTGGCCGGCAGAGTTGTCAGGCTACCGCCGGATACCACCGCCAGTCGCTCCAGGCCCTGAAGATCACGAAATTCAACCGGTCGCAGTATCAGCATCCGTTTTCTCCCAGCCAGCCTCGATCATCGCTGGTCGCCAGTTTCATCAGAATCAGCGCACTCAGCTTGGCCCTCTCGGTCAGGCTACTGACATGCATGTACTCCTCGGCGGAGTGGATCTTGCCACCGCGCACGCCGAGGGTATCAATGTTCGGAATACCTGCAGCGGCCAGATTATTGCCATCACAGCAGCCCCCAGTGGGCAGCCAGCTGATGCTCATGCCAAGCTCGGCGCCACAGTCACGCGCCAGTTCAAACAGCTTCAGATTGGCACCGCTTAGTTTTTTCGGTTTGCGACCAAAGCCGCCATGCAGTTCAATGCTGATGCCATCACGGCCATTGATCTCGGCCAACAGACGATCCAGGTGCTGCTGACACCAGGCTTCATCATCCACCTGTTCCAGACGGATATTGAAACGGGAGATGCACAGGTCCGGCACGATATTGACGGCACCGCCCCCTTCGATAAAGCCCGGGTTGATGGTCACGCCTTCACGCTGGCCGTTAAGGTCGTCCAGCGCAGCGATAAAGTCAGCCATGGCACGGATAGCATTGCGCCCCAGATGGTGTTCACGACCTGCATGTGCAGCCTTGCCGCGTACCACTACACTGAAGTTACCACTGCCTTTGCGCTCACCGGCCAGATTGCCGTCCGGGAAGCTGGGCTCATAAATCATGCCCAGATGCACCTCTTTGGCGGCTTCGGCAATCAGCGCAGCCGAAGAGGGAGAACCGATCTCTTCATCCGGGTTAAACAGGATCTGCCAGCCGATCTGATCGGCCCAAGGGCTGCGCTCCAGCGCCATCAGCGCATTGATCATCACCATCAAACCACCCTTGAGGTCGGCCACACCGGGACCATTAAGGGTATCGTCGTCGAGCCATTTCAGCTGCTGAAAGGGGTGATCAATGGCGAAAACGGTATCCATATGACCGCACAGGAAAACCTGCAAAGGTGCTTCAGGACGTTTGCGGATACGGATTGCATCACCCAGCGGGAAGGCTTCAAGTTCGCCCTTGCTGTTCAGATGCTTGTAGGGTTCAACAGGAATGACGTCGACTTCCGCGCTCAGCGGCTGACACAGACGGATCAGGGCTTCACCCACACGGTTTACGCCAGCATGGTTCAACGTACCCGAATTGATCTCGGCCAGAGCCTGAGTACCTTCGAGCATAGCGTCATGCCGTTCGTCCAGCCAAGCCAGCCAGGGAGTAAAATCGTGAGTCATGCCTGCGTCCTGATAGTGGATGTCATACCATTATGGCGCCTGCAGGCAAGCAGGTCTGTTGAAAATGCGACCCCTTTTTTAATTCAGGGGTCGCCAGGGGGCCGGAGAAAGCCCATCGGAGAAAGGGGGTGGCTTACGCGCTCAGAAGTTGAGCAATCGCCTGTTCCAGTTTAGCCATACCTTCACGGATATCCTCATCAGGGATGATCAGAGAAGGTGCAAAACGCAGTACATTCGGGCCAGCCATCAGAATCATCAGACCCTGTTCACGCGCAGCGGCCAGGAATTTGCCGG
The DNA here is from genome assembly GCA_048260865.1 of Marinobacterium sp. GTDB lineage: Bacteria > Pseudomonadota > Gammaproteobacteria > Pseudomonadales > Balneatricaceae > Marinobacterium. The sequence continues at coordinate 27,548 of JBLXGN010000003.1, forward strand.
CTTCACCGGCCCAGTCATCAACCAGTTCAGCACCGATCAACAGACCCTTGCCACGGATATCCTTGAAGATATTGTGCTTGGCATTGATCGCTTCCAGCGCTTCAACGAAGAGTGCATTCTTCTGCTGCACGCCTTCCAGCACTTCCGGACGATTGACCTGACGCAGCACTTCACCGGCTACCGCACATGCCAGCGGGTTACCGCCGTAAGTGGTGCCGTGTGTACCTACGTTGAAACTCGGCGCGATCTTATCGGTGGTCAGCATAGCGCCTACCGGGAAACCGCCGCCCAGGCCTTTGGCCGAGGTCAGAATATCTGGAGTCACGTCAGTATCCATGTACGCGTACAGGCTACCGGTACGACCCATGCCGGTCTGAACTTCATCAAAAATCAGCAACGCATTGAACTGGTCGCACAGCTCGCGTACGCCACGTACAAATTCAGGATCGGCAGGAATGATGCCGCCTTCGCCCTGTACCGGCTCCATCACGATGGCGCAGGTATTGTCGGATACCAGCTCTTTCAGCGCCGCCAGATCATTGAACGGCGCATGGTGGATACCACCCGGAACCGGCTTGAAGCCCTGGCAGTACTTGGGCTGACCACCGACGGTTACGGTGAACAGGGTACGGCCGTGGAAAGACTGTACGAAGGAGATGATCTCGTTCTTCTCTTCGCTGAAGTTATCGCTGGCATACTTACGTGCCAGCTTGAACGCGGCTTCGTTCGCTTCAGCACCGGAGTTACAGAAGAATACCTTGTCAGCGAAGGTCGCATTGGTCAGGTCCTGCGCCAGACGCAGCGCCGGTTCGTTGGTGTAGACGTTACTCAGGTGCCACACCTTTTCTGCCTGCTCCTTGAGCACTTTAACCAGTGCCGGATGGCAATGACCCAGGCTGGTTACCGCAATGCCGCTGGTCAGGTCGATATATTCGTTTTCGTTCTGATCCCAGACACGACTACCCTGGCCTCGAACAGGTACCATCTGCTGGGGGTTGTAGTTGGGTACCATGACCTCATCGAAAAGCGCACGGGTAACCTGTGAAGTGCTCATGTTGCTGCCTTACCTCTTATCGTCGCCTGGCAAAAGCCAAACGCACTGGCTGTCTCTATCCAGCACTGCCCTACCACTGAACAGCGGTGCCGGAACCCTTTAATCATTATCAGGAAAACCACTGAGAGATAACAGTCACCAAGTTTACCTGGCGCGACCTCCAGTTGCGCTATATTGACATTATTCCCGGCCAGGACTGAACAGATGCAGGTAAAAAGATTACTCTCTGCGGACTTTGAAGGTTCACCTTTAACTGAGCGATAACTGTGTTGTCCGAACAGACCCCCACACCCGTTCGCATAGGCTTTTTGTTAATGCCTAACTTTTCCTTGATTGCGTTTTCATCCGCAATCGAGCCTTTGCGCATGGCCAACTGGGTATCCGGGCAGGATCACTACGAAACCCTGCTGATCAGCCAGGACGGTCAGGCGGTGCCCAGCAGCGCCGGTGTCCTGACTCAGGTGGACCACAGCATCGACGACATCCCGTCTTTGGACACGCTGTTTGTCTGTGGCGCCAGCCCCATCGCCCGCACCGGCAACGAGGAGATCGTTGCCTGGCTGCGGCGTCAGCGCAGCGGCCGCATGGCACTGGGTGGTATAGGAACAGGCTCCTATCTGCTGGCCTGCGCGGGACTTTTGAATGACTGCCGCGCCACCATTCACTGGTGGGATCTGGACAGTTTGCGTGAAGAGTTCCCCCAGACTCAGATGACCAACAACCTGTTCGAACTGGATAACAAACGCTACACCTGCAGCGGTGGCACCGCCGCCATGGATATGATGCTGTCGCTGATCGGCCAGTTGCACGGCATGGATCTGGCCGCATCCATATCTGAACAGTTCGTGCACGAGCGCATACGCTCAAGCGAGGACCCCCAACGCGTTCCCCTGCGTACCCGTCTGGGCATTAGCCAGCCCAAACTGGTGGAAGCCGTGCAGCTGATTGAGGCCAATATCGAAGAGCCACTCAGCACCGATGACTTGGCGCACCATGTGGGTATTTCACGCCGCCACCTTGAGCGGCTGTTCAAGCGTCATCTGAACACCATGCCGTCCAAATACTATCTGGAGATTCGTCTGGAGAAAGCACGCCAGCTGCTGCGCCGCAGCGACAAGCCTATCCTGCAGGTGGGACTGGACTGCGGTTTTGCCAGTGCTTCCTACTTCAGCACGGCTTATCGCAATCACTACGGACTGACTCCAAGAGAAGAGCGCAAACGCCTGACTGAAATGCGTCAGGAGCTCCCCGCCGACTCAGGCCTAAGCCGCTCGGTATTAATGCCGACCAACTAAGCCTGTCTAACACGCCGTCGCCAACAGACAGCGCACTCCGGCTCAACCTGTTGACGATAGTCATGTCTCGCCTTTCAACTACTGAGCACGAACCTTTGCCACATAGGGCGAAGTCATCGCCTGCAACAGGACCGGATAGTTAACCCCGAACGCCAGAATATCGCCGATTTTCACCCCGGCGCCTTCCACATCCAGAATCATGTGATCACTGCTGCCGCCTAAAATCCGCACCCCCGGATCCAGCGAAACCAATTCATCAAGAGGGACATCCTGCTTACCAATCGCCAGAATCGCACGGGTGTGCTCACCGATATCCTCGAACTCCGGCACCTTGCCAAAGGCATCCATACCGCGCTCCCCTTCGGGAACCGAACCCTTGACCTGCACTTCGATCACCTCGGCTTCCAGCTTGAACAAATCTCCGTGCATACCCTCAATGGGCGCGCCTTTTGCCGTTTCCCGGCCCAGCAGCAGGGACTCTCCCAAGCGCAGATGACTGATACCGGCTGGCATTTGCCCCGTCAGCAACAGCGATAGCGAGCTTGAATTACCGCCCGATACCACACTCAGCTCATGCCCCAATTCCTGGGCAATGTTCTGTTTGATCTCCAGCAATTGATGCATTTTCTCCGGTGTAGGCAGAATGCCGCCGTAGCAGGTGAGATTAGTGCCAATACCACACCAGTCGATGCTTTCCTGCTGCAGGATAAAGCACCCAAGCTGGAGTACGGACTCAGGCAACAAGCCTTCGCGCAGATCACCCAGCTCAACCATCAGGATGATGCGATGACGCACACCCGCAGCACTGGCTGCTTCAGCAAGCCGGGCAATCGTGATCTGTTCGGATACCAGACTTGTATCCGCATATCGAATCACCTCATCTACTTCATGCAAACCGGGAAGGCGCAGCAACAGGGTTTTACACGCTGGCGAGAGGGATTTGATCCGCTTGAGGTTCTCAATGCGAGAGTCCGCAATCTCCTCAACACCTTCATCAAGCAGTATTTGCACCATGTCAGGCTGAGCACAAACCGCCTTGCTGACCGGCGTCCAATGGATAGGGGAAGCGCTGGCCGCGAAGAGGCGATTCAGAAAGCGCGCATTGTCTCTGAGCTTCGATTCACTCCAGAGCAACCGAGGATACTTGGCCATAATTGAATTCCTGCATATGGGGGAAACAGAAAGAAGGCACAAAAAAGCCTGCATCCGACACACGCCGGAGGCAGGCTGGAAGTGTCAACTCAGGATCAGAACGGGGACTGAGGTTTCAGCTCCGCATTTTCATCGGCAACGAAACCGTCATCTTCTTCACCCGGCTCAAGCTTCACGATGGTGAAACCCGTCAGCGCGTAGAGGATCGAAATGATCGGAACAACAAAGTTAAGAATTGCGTAAGGCGCGTATTCCCATGCACCCACACCCAGTGTGGCCAGAATAAACACACCACAGGTATTCCAGGGAATGAATACTGAAGTCAGCGTACCGCCGTCTTCCAACGCACGTGACAGGTTTTTGGAATGCAAACCACGCTCACGGTATACCTTGGAGAACATACGTGCCGGCACAACCACAGAGATGTACTGCTCAGAGCAAGTCGCGTTGGTCAGGAAACAGGAACCGATAGTCGTCGGCACCAGCGCACGAGCGGACTTGGTCAGGCCTTTCATCTTGTTCACGATCGCCTGCAGCATGCCGGTATTTTCCAGCACACCACCAAAGGTCATAGCAACGATGGTCATGGACACCGTGTACATCATGGAGTCAATACCACCACGATTGAACAGAGAGTCGATTACTTCGTTACCGGACTCGATCACATAACCATTCTGCAGCGCACTCATGGCCGAAGCCACATCATCGCCCTGCACAAAGATCTGACACAGGAAACCCAGTACCACACCAACTACGAGCGCCGGCAAAGCAGGAACCTTCTTGGCTACCAGGCCAATAACGGTCAGCGGTACCAGCAGCAACCAGGGAGAGATCAGGAAGCTGTCCTGCAACACAGCCAGAGTCGTATTGATACGTTCCAGCTCAGCATCACCGGACGTAAAGCCGGTACTGATGTACCAGTACACGCCCAGCGCAATCAGCAGCCCCGGTATGGTGGTGAACAGCATGTGCTGGATATGGACGAACAGGTCTGTTCCTGTCAGACCTGATGCCAGGTTAGTGGTATCCGACAGCGGCGACATTTTGTCACCAAAGTAAGCACCTGTAATAACGGCACCTGCCACCATCGGTGCAGGAATGCCCATACTGATGCCGATACCCATACCAGCGATGCCGATAGTACCCATTGTGGACCAGGAGCTGCCGATCGCAATGGAAACAACGGCACACATGAGCGCAATGGAGACCAGGAACATTTCCGGGCTCATCAGCTTCAGGCCGTAGTAGACCATGGTGGCAACGACACCACCGCCCATCCAGGAACCGATCGCCAGTCCCACCAGAATGATGATGACGACGGCCGGCAACGCCAAACGAATCCCTTTATAGATACTTTCTTCAATATCTTTCCAGCTAAATCCCTGCTTGGCAGCCACCAACGCGGCTACAACGGTACCAAATGCCAACGGAATATGAGGAGCCCCCTCAAACACAACGATAGTAACCAGCATTGCTGCTACCATCAGAACAATCGGCGTGATTGCCAACAAAAATGGCATAGGTCGGTTGTTTTGAATCATGGGTGTTCAACCTGTTTATTGTGATAATTTCCTGAAAATTCGCATATACACGTGCATTACAGAAGCTTGACAGGCGCAGCTTGTCGCAACTACGAAAAAGCAGGTCGCATACGAGAAACCAAATCGGCCGCGGATTTTATATTGGACTTGTCTAAATTGCCTGCCTAATCGTGAACTATCGCAAAAAAAACACTCAACTGCGGTATCAAAACCTCTTTTTGCCTTCTTCTATGTACCTCTTAAGAGACTGCTCTAAGCTGTACCGACAGGGTTGGGCTTTTTTCAAAAAATTGCGTCGTATTTAGACAATATTTTGCAGCCCTCCTAACCTAGAGTAAGCCTGTCCCCAAAACATATTCGGGACTTTAAATATCGTTGCCTAACGGGAGTCGCGCATTACCATGAACGCCGGTCTGAATACAGGTATACATCAGGCTCTGTCTCCGCTGGCCGAGCACCTCAACAGCACCTTCTCTGCTGCTGAAGCGGAATCGATCCAGCACTTTGCCCAATACTTTTTTCAAGTCTCTTCTGCTGAAGACCTGAGCCAACACAGCACCGATGATCTGCTTGGTCCGCTGTTGTCCAGCTGGGACTTTGTGCAGCAATACGACCGCAGCGCTCCGAAAGTACGCCTGTTCAATCCCGACCTTGAGCAACATGGCTGGCACAACAGCCACACCGTGATCCAACTTTTGTTCACGGATATGCCGTTCCTGGTGGATTCGGTGCGCATGGCACTGAACAATGAGCAGATTGGCATCCACAACATCTTTAACAGTGTGCTGCCCTGCCTGCGTTCCGACGGAAACCTGCAGCAGCTTTCAGCCGAAGGCGAAGCCGAGTCCTTCATTTACCTGGAAGTGGATCGTCAGACCGATCCCGAACGTCTGCGCCAGCTGCGCCACACACTGAGCGAGCTGCATACGCTGGTTGCCGCCGCCGTCAATGACTATGAGGCCATGCGTAATCGCGCCGCCGAGCTGGCAGCCCAACTGCGTACACGCAAGGATGAAGATGCCGAGGAAGCCGCCGACTACCTGGACTGGCTGCAAGCGGACAACTTCACATTCATCGCCTGTGACCAGCTCAATTTCAGCAGCGAAGACGGCCAGCTTGTTGCCCAGCGTCAGGAAGGCAAGGAGCTGGGCACTCTGCGTCTGGACACTCAGGAAGAACGTAGTCGCTGCTTCAACAGCCTGAGTGACGATGAAATTCAGGCCATGCAGGACGAGACTCCCCTGCAACTGGCACGCTACAGCCGCCGTTCCCGCATCCACCGTCCGGCGTATCTTGATCTGGTTGTCGTCAAGGCGTTCGACGAACAGGGCAATGTCTGCGGCGAGCATCGATTCTTTGGCCTGTACACGCTGCCCGTATACAGTGAGCGCCTGGAACGCATTCCTCTACTGCGCCGTAAGCTCTCCAACCTGATTGCCAGCAGCGGCTTCAACCCTCGCAGTCACAGCGGCAAAACGCTGGTGCAGATTCTGCACGAACTGCCGCGTGACGAAGTGATGCAGGCTTCCGATGATGAGCTCATGAGCCTTGCACGTGGTGTGTTTGGTCTGCAGGAGCGCCGTTGCACACGCCTGTTGATGCGCCGCGACCGCTGCGGCAAGTTTGCCACCTTCCTCTATTTCGTACCGCGCGAAAGCTTCAATACGCAACTGCGTATGCAGGTTCAGAAGTTGCTGGCACGTGCGCTGAACACCAATGAGATCGACTTCACCACCTATTACAGCGAGTCGGTTCTTGCCCGTGTTCACTTTGTCGCCCGCATTCAGCCAGAAGCGCTGAACGAGCTGGACTTTGCCGACATTGAGCACGAAGTCGTCGCCATTTCTCGCTCCTGGAGTGATGATCTGCACCAGGCGCTGGTCGATGAATACGGCGAAGCTCGCGGTAACCATCTGTCCAACCGTTTCCGATCTGCCTGCCCGCCGGCCTATCGTCAGCACTTCAGCCCAGCCAAGGCGGTGTTCGATCTTAGCCATCTGGAAAAGCTAAGCGACGAACGCAGCATCGGCATGAGCTTCTACCGACAGCTGGAGCAGAGCCGCGATGAGCTTCGCTTCAAGCTGTTTGTGAAGGACACCCCGCTGGTACTGTCGGATGCTATTCCGGTCCTGGAAAATCTGGGCATGTGCGTCCTCGGTGAGCACCCCTACCGTCTGGATGCCGCTGACGGCAGCCGTTTCTGGATACACGATTTCACCCTGAGCAATGCCCAGGCCGGAAATGTAGATCTGGATGAGGTCCGTGATATTTTCCAGGATGCCTTTGCCGCCATCTGGGCCGGCAAAGCCGAGAATGACGCCTTCAACCACTTGGTAATCAGTGCCGGACTTAACTGGCGTGAAGTTGCCATGCTGCGCGCCTACTCGCGCTACAACCAGCAGACCCGTTTTGGCTTCAGCCAGAGCTACATGGCGGCAACACTGGTGCGTCATTCACACCTTGCCCGCTTGCTGGTCGCCTTCTTCCGTGCCCGTTTCGAGCCCGGCCGTCAGGGCCATGAGCGCTCCAGCGCGGTAGCCGACCGTGTGCAGCAAAGTATTCTGGATGGACTGGAGCAGATTGAGAATCTGAGTGATGACCAGATTCTGCGCCGCTACCTGGAGCTGATGCAGGCCACCCTGCGCACCAACTATTTCCAGCTGGGCGAAGGCTGCCAGCCGCGCGACTACATGGCATTCAAACTGAGTCCAGCGGCCATCGCCAATATGCCCAAGCCGCGCCCGGCGTTTGAAGTATTTGTGTACTCTCCGCGTGTTGAAGGCGTTCACCTGCGTGGCGGCAAGGTTGCCCGCGGCGGCCTGCGCTGGTCTGATCGTCTGGAAGATTACCGCACCGAAGTACTGGGTCTGGTCAAGGCGCAGCAGGTCAAGAACGCGGTTATCGTGCCGTTGGGTGCCAAGGGTGGCTTTGTGGCCAAGCAGTTGCCGGAAAACGGTAGCCGTGAAGAGATCCAGGCGGAAGGCATCGCCTGCTACAAGATCTTCATCAGCGCCCTGCTGGATATTACCGACAACCTGGAAGCCGGCAGCCTGGTACCGCCAACCGATGTGGTCCGTCACGATGATGATGACCCCTACCTGGTGGTCGCCGCTGACAAGGGTACAGCCACCTTCTCTGATATTGCCAACGGCATCGCCGCTGAGCGTAATTTCTGGCTTGGCGACGCCTTTGCTTCCGGCGGTTCTCAGGGCTATGACCACAAAGGCATGGGCATTACCGCTCGCGGTGCCTGGGAGTCGGTCAAACTGCATTTCAGTGAGCAAGGCCTGGATATTCAGAACGAAGACTTTACCGTAATCGGAATCGGCGACATGGCAGGTGACGTATTCGGCAACGGCATGCTGCTGTCAGAGCACATCCGTCTGGTTGCGGCGTTCAACCACATGCACATTTTCCTGGACCCGAACCCGGATGCGGCCAGCAGCTTTGCCGAGCGTCAGCGCATGTTCAACCTGCCCCGCTCCAGCTGGGAAGATTACAACAAGGACTTGATCTCCAGTGGTGGCGGTGTGTTCTCCCGCTCAGCCAAATGGATTCCGATCAGCCCCGAACTGCGTGAGCGCCTGCAGATCGATGCCGAGCGCCTGTCACCTAACGAGCTGATCCGTGCCCTGCTCAAGGCTCCGGTTGATCTGATCTGGAACGGTGGTATCGGTACCTACATCAAGGCCAGCCACGAAAGCCACGCCGATGCCGGTGACAAGGCCAGCGATCCGCTGCGTGTGGATGGTCAGGAACTGCGCTGCCGTGTCTTCGGCGAGGGCGGCAACCTGGGTGCCACCCAGCTCGGACGTGTGGAGTTCTGCCGCAAGGGTGGCCGCGCCAACACCGACTTCATCGACAACGCCGGTGGTGTGGATTGCTCCGACCATGAGGTCAACATCAAGATTCTGCTCAACGAAGTGGTTTCTGCCGGCGATCTGACCCTGAAGCAGCGCAACAACCTGCTCAAGGAAATGACGGACGAAGTGGCCGAGCTGGTACTGCAGAACAACCGCGACCAGGCACTGGCGATCAGTAACGCCGAGCACCACAGCCGTCAGGCTCCGGATGCCTATATTCGCCTGATCCGTACGCTGGAACAGAGCGGCCGTCTGGACCGTGCTTTGGAATTCCTGCCCGACGATGCCGAATTGGAAGCTCGCAAGGCTCAGGGTGCATTACTGACACGTCCAGAGTTGTCGGTTCTGATTTCGTACAGCAAGTCACGCCTGAAGGAAGCGCTGATCGACTCGGCATTGATCGAAGATGATCACATCCGCGCTACGCTGCTGACAGCTTTCCCGGCCAAGCTGCATGCAACTTACCCAGAAGCACTGCATGCACACCGCCTGCGTCGAGAAATTCTGGCCACTCAGCTGGCCAATGCACTGGTGAACCAGATGGGGATCACCTTTGTTGATGAGCTACAGCAAAGCACCGGCGCCAACGCGGAGGAGATCGTGCGTGCCTGGATCGGTGCCCGCGACAGTCTGGGCGTACCCGCACTCTGGCAGCAGATTCGCGAACTGGACAACCGCGTAACACCGGAACTTCAGCAGCAAATGCGTGCCAGCACGGTTCAGCTGATGCGCCGCGCTACACGCTGGTTCTTGCGCCAGAACACCCATGATTGCAGTACGCATGAACTGGTTGCTGAATACAGCAGCCGCATGAGCAGCCTGCTGGATCTGTTGCCGACTCTGCGCGATCTGCTGCCGGGACTGGACAACAACCAGCAGCTGGAGCAACTGCAACAGGCAGGTCTCGACGAAAGTCTGGCACTGCAACTGGCCGTAATCGATCTGCGTGACCAGCTGTTGGGCGTGGTCGTTGTAGCGGGCCAGAGCAACCAGAGTCTGGAAGCGGCAGCGCGTGTGTACTTTGACCTGACACGCCTGCTGGAACTGCCGGAGTTTGCCGCAACACTGGCCGAGTTCAAGGCGACCACCCATTGGCAGACCTTGGCAGTTGAAGGGTTGGAAGACCTGTTGGCCAGCAGCCCGCTGAGCATCAGCCGTCAGTTGCTGAGCAGCAGTGACCACATCGACGCCGCGACTCTGACCGACTGGCAGAACCGCAACAGCCATGTGTTGGAACGCTGGCAACAACTGTGCCATGAAGCACGCGGTCAGGAAGGTGATATCGCTCTGTTCAGTGTCGCCGCAAGCGAGCTGAAGGAACTGTCGACCTGTAGCTGATATTAATCATGACAAACAAGCCGCGGCATTGCGTGCCGCGGCATCAAGCCATTCAAAACGTATAGATTTAAAAGAGATTCACGATGACCGTTTACAACAACCACGTACATGCCAACTACCTGTTGTCCCTGAAGCAGGTAAGCGAAAACAGCTGGTGGATCATGCGTACCGACATGCCCCAGCACGGCACTCGCAGCAGCACTCCACGCGTTGTCTTCTTCGGTAACACCGAAGCGCAGGCCCGTAAATGGCTGGAAGAGCGCAACGAGCCTTTCTTCCTGCAGCAGTAAACAGTCCGACTGCCAGCTGGTTCCATTCCAGAATCAGCTGGCGGGGATTCTCAATGTCAGCTGCCCATCACGCTGTATCAGCTCCAGATGCTGCATGAAGCTCATTCCCAACAGAACCGTATCCTCGGGCATAAAAGGGTTGATACTGGCCTGAACATTGCGCAGTTCTATGCTTCCTAATCGCACACTGTTGAGTCGGGTCGCGTAGACACTGATCACGCCATTAGCCGTCATGGATTTCTGTTCACGGCCACGCTTCAGTCCCAGCCGGTCGGCGAGGGACTCCGGCACACTGACGTGGGTCGCCCCGGTGTCCAGAAGAAAGGTTACGGGCTGGCCGTTAATCTGCCCCGGTGCCACGTAATGACCGCTTCGGTTGCGATCCAGCACTACTTCCCCGCCCACCGTTGAAGTCAAACTCAGGTCACGATTAGGATTGTTTTGACCATCTTCATAGTCGTTGAAAAAGACCGCCAGCATCGCCAGCAACACAATCCAGGTCATATAGTGCATGCCCTTGGCCAGGTTGCGTCTGCTACGGTCCGGGTCCTGATTCTCAGTCATGGTTTTACCTGTGCTCTTTTTCCCTGTGACCACCTCAACGGCGGTTTTACTCCCTGACGAGCGTTGAACCCTCAGAAAAGGTCGATTTGCGGCGCAACCAATTTGGCGAAGGACTCGCCAATGAACGGCAGAATACTATCCGCGACCGGCAGCAGCTGTTTATCCACATAATGCTGATAGTCGATGGGCGAGCGCAAGAGCTCTTGCGGCTCGGGGCCATTCACGGTCATCAGATAGGCGACGCTGTCACCAACTGCATAGTAAGGCGGAAGGCCCTGCTCCTGGCGCCTGGTTTCCAGTTGCTGCGCCGCGCGTACATGGGGTGGCCGGTTTCGAGTATAGGCATCAAGCGGCTGGCGAATACGGCGCCGATACACCAGCTCATCATCACACTCACCGGCAAACACCGACTGTACCCGCTGTTGCAGCAGGGATTTCCAGGGCTTGTCATGGAAGATAAGCGCATAGAGTTCCTGCTGAAACTGTCGCGCCAATGGCGTCCAGTCGGTGCGCACAGACTCCAGGCCACGAAAGACCAACTCTTCGCCTTCCAGTTGCCGTTTAAGGCCCGCGTAGCGCTTCTTGCTGCCCTTTTCAGAATGACGCATGCGTGGCATCAGAAAACGGCTGTAATGCGCTTCATACTGTAGCTCCAGCGCTGAGTCGAGATCAAAACGCACCCGCAGCTGTTCTTGCCACCACTGGTTCAACTCAGTGGCCAAACGCTCACCATGGGCATCGGTATCCTGATCGGGCCAGTCGTCACCGAGCCAAACGAACACGGAGTCGGTATCACCATAGATAACAGTATGGCCATAGACGGATTCGATATGCTCAGCGGTTTGCTGCAGGATTTGATGGCCACGCAGGGTAATCGAGCCAGACAGGCGCTGATCAAAAAAACGACAGACCTTTGATCCCAGCACACCATAGCAGGCGTTCATCTGAATTTTGATGGCTTGAGATAACGCCGAGTTGCCTTCCTGTTTGGCTTCATCACGGGCCTGCCACAAGCGCTCGATAATCCCCGGCAACAGCGCATGGCGGCGGTCAAAAATGGCGTGGTGAAAACCGGGCACCAGCGCTTCTTCCGGGGAGTCACCCCGAGTACCCAGCGCCAGCCCCAAAGGATCGATCTGAAAACTGCGGATAATACTGGGATACAGACTTTTGAAATCCAGCACCAGCACATGACGATAAAGGCCCGGCCGGGAATCCATGACGAATCCACCGGGTACATCCAGATCGCCCTGCCCTGAGGCGTACTCGGGCGCGACAAAGCCGGCACGGTGCAGGCGTGGCAGATAGAGGTTATCGAACGCCTGCGAAGAGCCGCCCACCTTGTCCAACGCCAGCCCTGTCAGACGAGCACGTTGCAGCAGATAAGGCACAAGTTCGGCCTTGTGGAAGATATCAGTGACCAGGCGGCAGTCTTCCAGGTTGTAACGCGCCAATGCCAGAGGGTCTTCCCGGTACAGGCGTTGAATCTCTTCCCCTCTGTCACTGGGGTCATGGATCAACTTGCCGCGGCCCAGAAGCTCTCGGGCCACAAACTCCAGACTGTAGCGCTCAAAATGCCAGGTGGCACCCTTAAGAGTGTCGATGCCATCCAACACCAGACGCCCATTGAGGCGCGCAAACCAGCGACCGGTTTGGGACTGTTCCACTCGCAGCGGCTGATCATCCCGCCCCAGGCACAGGCGAACACCCAAGGCTCGTGCGCGCTGCTCCAGCACCCGCATATCGAAGCCGATCACGTTCCAGCCAATGAACAGATCAGGATCCATGTGCCGGATCTGCTCCATCAGCGCCATCAGCAAGGCTCGCTCACCGGCGCAAGGTATTAGTGTCGCAGAAGCCGGCACTTCGCCGTTAAACAGCACCACTTCCTGATCATCGGATTGCAGCGCGATGGAGAGAATACGATCCGCTCTGAGGGTGGTTTCGATATCCAGCGACAGCATGCGCAAATTGGGGATAAAGTTATCCCGTACCAGAGCGGTTTGCGTCCTGCTGTGAGTATCAGAGTTGCGCACAGCCTGATTATGCTCAGCCCCTTTATTCACACCATCTTTACTCACAACAGGCTTGCTCACCACCCGGGCACCGGCAAAAATGCCGCGCTCGATCAGATAACGATCAACCGCACGTACATCCTCCTCCATAAGAACAATTCCGGCTTGCTGCAGCCGGCCAAGTGCCTCATGCCAATCCGCGAGGTTATCGGCATAGAGGCCCGAAACGGGTTCATGATTTAGAGAATGGAGTGACAGCGGACGCAGAGAACAGCCGTTAAGGTCAGCAAGTAGAGACTGTGCCGCTTCACTGTCAGACGTGCGCAGAAAAGCAACCGCCTGCTCACCGTCAATCAGGACTTCTTCAGCACCCTCAGCAGTGCGCAGCCAATAGCTGAGTTGCAGGCGGCCATCCACATCCCGCTGGCGGCGGGTCAACGGCAGGCCGACCAGCGCAGACATCAGTTACCGAAAGGCTCGACGGTTTCCAGATTAGGGAAATGTAACAGCAACTCGTCGCGATCCTGTTTCTGGAACAGCAGTTTGAGGTTGGGGCCTGCATCCATGGTGAAATACACCTGCATGCCCTGGGCACGCAACTGCCACACCTTCTGCATCGCCGCTACCGACTCTGGTTGCCAGTACAGCAACGGCGGCCAGGAGGCGATCATGGTTGCGTGCATGGACAATGCGTTCTGCTCTGCGGTCTGGCCAAGCAGCTCAAAGTCCTGTTCAGCAATGGCCTGCTGCAGCTTGCTCAAATCCGCCGCTGCCTGCAGTGGCCAGCTTTGATAAAGATGGGCAGTTTCGACTGTTCGCTGCATGCCGGAACGAGAGTCCACCGCCTTCTCGCCCGCATCCACTTCAACCAGACCGATACAGAAACCGGGCCAGGTCTGTTCCAGCTGAACGCCGTGGCTGTCCAGACCGTCTTCACGCACGCCCATTTCCCATTCGACGAAACCGGTAAACAGGGAACGACAGGCACTGCCACTGCCCATGCGCGCCAGCACCGAAAGCTGCTCGGGCGGCAAATCCAGCGCCAGCGCATCGTTGAGCGCCAGTGTCAGCGCCGCGAAGCCGGAGGCCGATGAAGCCAAGCCTGCCGCTGTCGGGATGTTATTGCGCGTGTCGATCTTGAAATGGAGCTCCTGATCCCGACGAAACAGATCAATAAAAGCACTGACCTTTTGACCAAAACGGCTGCCAGGCAACAGCTGATGCCCGTTAAGCCAAACTTCATCGACACCGTTTTCGATCGGTTCAACACGGGTAAAGCTGCCCAGATAGTCCAGTGAGATCGAAAGCGAAGCATTGATCGGCAAATTCAGTTCCTGATCACGCTTGCCCCAGTATTTGCACAGAGCGATATTGCTGGGAGCGAAGTGTTCAACCGAGGCTGAAGCACTGGTGACCTTTGGCAGCAGGCGCTCAATAACATCGGTTTTATTCATATCGGATCTCCACCCCTGTTGCAGCCACCTGAACCGGTATCGACTGCCAGGGTAACTCAGCATTGACCTGCCCCAGCGCCAATACACAGTCGCCCAGGCCGGACCCGGAAATTTTTACTCCCTGCACACCGGCTTCGGCCCGCAGGCGATAGATCATTTCAGCCAGGGTCGCATCGCAAACCCCCAGCGCATCCATCAACCCCTGATAGATATTCATCAACTCACCCAGCGCCGACCAGTCCCAGTTATCCACAGCCCGCTCGGCTGCCAAACAGGTTTGCCCCATCAGAGTATAGAGCTCGGCATACAGGGCGGAATGGCGTGCAGCCTTTTGCTCGACCAATGCCAGTACATCCGGGGTCTTCATCTTGTAACCACTATAGTAGAGCGAGATGGTCGGCAGGCCTGCCAGAGGACGCACTTCACGCGGTTTTACTCGGTAAGCAATCACCCCGCCGTGAATGCTGGCGGCCAGATCGGTACCGGAGCCACGCCCATCTTGCACCTGATGCACGGCTGCGAGGGCCGTCTCGAAAAGATCCGACGGAAGGGTGCTTTGTCCGGCATAAGCCGCCAGAGCAGCGGTAGTAGCGGCAGTCACCGCAGCAGATGAGCCAAGCCCCACCGTATGCGAGAAGCCTGAACGAATACTAAGCTCGAAGCCCTCTGCCAGATAGGTTTGGTAGCGCTCGACCACTGCCAGCACAAAGGCCAGCTCCTGCATGGGTTCAATCTTGTCCAGCGACCCCGCGTACTGCCCCAACTCGCTGTCAATTTTGATTAGACGATCAGTTCGAGGGGTAAGACTGACGCTCAAACGCGCATCTACGGCACAGGCCAGCGCCAACTCACCAAACAGCACGGCATGCTCACCCATCAACATCAGGCTGCCGGGTGCACTGACCTCAATCTTCGAGTATGCGGACACCTTGTTTATCCTCTTTCAGTACGCCCCAATGCCATTCCGGCTGCAGCGACAGCTGCGCAGGAGTCATTCCTTGCGGCAACAGCAACAGCATCAAGCCCCCCTGGTCGCCGGATACAGCACCAGCGCCACAGACCTTGGCGGCACCACCAGCCTGCTCGACCTGCTCCGCCAGTCGCTGCAGTGGTGCAGGTACCACACCAATTCGGGTCAACAAGCGATGATTCTGACGCACGGGTCCAATCAGTTCAGCACCACTCATCAAGGCAGACTCAAAGGCCCGAGTAGTCGCCGTAAATTCATCCCAGATGGGAGAGTTGGTAAAGTTACGCCTTACCTGATCCACACAGGCGCCGGTACTGGAAGCCGGTGTGCCGGTAAACAGCCAGAAAAAGCCTTCGCCCAGACCTTGCTCGGGTAACGCAAGTGCTTCAACCTGGTCGTTCTCGACCCGAACCAGCCCACCGGTACAGACGGTTGCCGCATCGATAATACTGCCACGACCATGCTGCAGACGCTCACAATGACGCACCTGACGGATCAGCTCGTCGCGATCATCAATATGGCCAAACAGCTTGAGTAGCGCAGCGATCAAGGCCGCTGAAGACCCCATACCCGCACCGATGGGAATATCCGAGTCGATGCTCAGGCTGCCCTGGGGGCGCACATCCAGCCCTGAGAGCACCCGCGCCATATCCACAGCATAAAACGCCAGCTCAGCCGGTTTCTGCAAAATTCGAGTAATGGGCAGTTCGCCCCTCAGATAACGCTCAAAATGGTTATCGAGGCGGCGACGCAGGTTGGCGAGCTTATCAAGCCCCAGTACATGGGTCCGCTCTTGTGCATGCCAGCTAAGACGTGGCAACCGATCAGGACGGTAGTGGATCCGCATGTGGCGGTCCACCGCCAGCGCCAATGCCGGTGAACCGTGTACTACCGAGTGCTCACCGCTGAGGATAATCTTCCCCGGCGCACAGGCGGTGGGCATCAGCGTGGCACGTATTCGCGTTTGTGATGGCTGATACCGGCCAGACGGAAATGACCCGTGGTACCCTCGTCAAAACGATGCTCACCACCATCGACTGGCACCTGATGGCGATACAACTGCAGGTATTCATCGTGACTGATTTCCTGACGCGCAGCCAGCATGTCACGGTGTCGCTGAAGATGCAGAGCTTCACGGTAACCGGGCACAACGGTGCCGGAGAAAAACTCACCCACGCAGCCAGAGCCGTAGCTGAAGAAACCGATACGCGTACCTGACAGATCTGCTTCGGTGTTTTCCAGCAGTGACGTCAGGCCTATGTACATGGAGGCGGTATAGCTGTTGCCGATGGTGCGGTTGTACAACAACGTATTGTTGATCTGGGCTTCAAGTTCATCTGCATTCAGTCCCGCCTTGGTATGACGCACCAGCTGCTGGTGCGCCTTCAGCGCCATACGGCTGAACGGCAGGTGGTAGCAGAAATGACTGAAGTCACCGAACTGCAAGGAACTCTGCTCACCAAAGTGATCCCAGGCTTTTTTCAGCGCCTTCAGATAAATTTTGGTGGAATACTTGCCATCAACCAATGCGGTGGAACGGTAGTTCGGACGCCAGAAATCCATCACGTCTTCGGTGTAGTTGCCCACTTCAGGGTCAATGCTGACCAGGCGCGGGTTGGCACTAACCACCATCGCCACGGCACCACAGCCCTGAGTGGCTTCACCCGGTGTATCCAGATCGTAACGGGCAATATCGGAGGCGATCACCAGCACCTTGGAATCAGGCTTGCGGGCCACCAGCGCACAGGCCATCTGAAGTGCAGCCGTAGCGCTGTAACAGGCCTGCTTCAACTCGACCACTCGGCAGTTGTCGCTCAAACCCAGCAGGCGGTGCACGTAAATACCCGCCGCCTTGGACTGGTCAATGCCGGTCTCGGTGGCAAACATCAACGTGCTGATCTGGTCACGTGCGGCACCCTCGATCAGGGGCAGGGCTGCATTGGCAGCCATGGTCACCACATCTTCATCCGGTGCCGCCATACCCATTTTCTCTTGACCGATACCGGTGTAGTACTTGTCGGGGTCCGTTCCCTGAACCTGGGCAAGCGTCTTCAGATCGAGAAAATAGTTGGAGGTGTAAAAGCTGATTTCGTCAATACCAACGGACATAGGTGACCTGGGTCCTCAACGCTCTTCCACAATAAGCGCAGTGTTTCGGAATAACGCCGATACGTCCGGCGTACCGAGCAGAAACATCGCAGTAATAAATTCGCGTCGCAGTCGTTCAATAACCGCAACCACCGCTTCGGCCGACTCCATTGCCGGCTGCAGCAGCGGCGCTGCCATGCCGCAAAGCGAGGCGCCGAGTATAACAGACTTGGCCATATCAATCCCATCTCTGAGACCACCGCTGGCAATCAGCGTGGCACGATCAAGGAAGGGCTGAGCCTGTTTCAAGGCCAGCGGTGTAGGCAGGCCCCAGTCCTGAAAACGCACGCCGATATCACTGCCATCATGACGGCGGTGATGCTCGATGCGACTCCAGGAAGTACCGCCCGTTCCGGCCAGATCAAAATGGGTGATGCCCTGCGCCAGTCCCAGCGCGATATCGGCGGGTGACAAGCCGGCACCCACTTCTTTCAGCAGCACGGGTACATCCAATGACTTGTTGATGGCACCGATCTTGTCGGCGACACCGCGGAAGTCAGTATCGCCTTCAGGCTGGACCGCTTCCTGCAAGGGATTGAGGTGGAAGTAGAGCGCATCAGCCCCCAACACCTCGACAGCACGGCGACATTTATCAAGATCAAAGCCATAGTTGAGCTGAACCCCCCCGACATTGCCAATCAGCACAGTAGTGGGCGCATGCTCACGCAGCGCAAAACTGGCTTCAGCCGCCGGATGGGTAAACATCACACGCTGCGACCCCACCGCCATGGCCACACCACACAGCTCAGCCGCCTTGGCCAGGTTGGTGTTGATGGTACGAACCAATTCGTGATCGCCCCCCGTCATGGAGGAGATCAGCAAGGGGAAACTCAGACGCTTGCCTAGAAACTCAATACCGGGATCAATCAGATCCAGCGCCAGCTCCGGCAAGGCCCGGTTAGTGAGCAGGATACGGTCGAACCAGCGTCCATCGCGATCCGTTTGAGGATCACGTTCGATGGCGCGTATGTGTTCGATCTTGCGCTCGTTGGTTGGATCGCTCATGAGCGCTCCAGCTTGATATGCGCTTCCATCAGCTCGCCCGGATTGGTCTGGGCCGCCAGCAGGGAAAGTTCACCACAAAGGACGGTCGCAGCACAGATGGCCGCCAGGCGACGCGCATTTTCACCGGGTTCGCGGTCTTCACGACAGCCCAACTGTTTCAGGTTCTCTTCGACAAAGTCGATCCCTTTGCCGTTACCCACTGACCCCATAATCAGGTTGGGCAGGGTACAGGAAAAGTAGAGATCGCCATCGCGCACTTCGGCATGTACCACACCCTGAGAGCCTTCAATGATATTGGCTGCGTCCTGACCTGTGGCCAGGTAGAAAGCCAGCAACATGTTGGCATAGTGAGCATTGGCACTGCGCAAGCCGCCAGCCATCAAAGTACCAATGAGGTTCTTTTTGATGTTCAGGTCCACCACTTTTTCCGGGGTGGTTTTGAGACGACGTTCACAGATATCGCGCGGAATCAGAATTTCACTGATCACATACTTGCCGCGCCCCAGAATGCCATTGACCGCTGTGGCCTTCTTGTCTGAACAGTAGTTGGCCGAGATGGAACTGTATTTCAGCTGCGGGTATTCGGCCAAAATCCAGGGAATCAGCTTGTCTGCCGCATTGGTCACCATGTTGTGACCGGAGGCATCACCGGTGGTGAACTCCAGACGCAAATAGATCAGATTACCTACAATCTGACTGTGCATGTCGATCAGCTTGGCAAAACGACTGCTCGTTGCAACCACCGCATTGAGATCATCCTGACGCGCCTTGATTGACTGCAGCGCCTGATGTGCTGCTAACGCATCATCGGCTTCCAGCAGGATCGAGCGCGTCATGCGCTCATCGACTACAGTGGTGACGATGCCTTTTTCGGTCAGGGCGGAGACACGCGCACCGCGCCCTACCGAGGGCCATAGCGGTGTTTCGTAAGTCGCCAGGGGCACGCTCAGTTTTTCATTGACCAGATGGCCACTGATCTTGATCGGACCAACCCAGCGCATCGGAATCGGCGCTTGCAGTATTTTGTGTGATTTCATGCCCGGCGCGTCCTGTGAATAAAAAAGGGCTGCCCGATGGCAACCCTTTAAAGGCTTTAGATGGCGCAGGATTTTAAGCTACCCGCACCAAGGGATGCAATTACTGCGCGGAATCGGCTACCGCCATTTCCTCTTCTTCCATGATCATCGGCTCTTCGATTTCCGGCACCATGATCTCCATTGCTTCCAGCAATTCGCCAGTACCGGTCAGAATACGCAGCTTGGCAATTTCGGAATCGATACGTGCTTCAGCCAACTGGTTTTTGGCAGAAAACACCTCGTTTTCGGTATCCAGCAAGTCGAGCAATGAACGCTGACCGATATCGAACTGTTTCTGGTAGGAGTTACGGGTATCTTCACTGGAAATCACGTGACGTTCCAGATATTCAAGCTGACGCTGGAGGGTATCGTAAGCGTTCCAGGACAGTTCGACACTTTCCCGGATCTGACGCTGAGCATCACGCTGAATCGCCTGAGCTTCGCCAATCTGATACTCGGTCTGACGGATACGTGCTTTGTCGCCGCCGCCGTTATAAAGGTTGTAACGCAAACGCAGCATGGCGGTCAGGTCTTCATCAGATCCCTCTACGCCGTCAACGTCTTCATCCCAGCGACGCTCTACTTCCAGATCAAGTCGCGGGTACATGCGGCTCTTGGCTGCTTCACGCTGGGCCATAGCTGCTTCTACATCAGCCTGAGCCAGGGCCGCGACCGGCTGCATCGCCAACCCCTTGCTGACTGCATCTTCCACGGATTCAGGCAACACCATGGTGCTGCTGTCAAACGACTCCATAGATTCCGGAGCCGGCTGACCGACCACACGCATGTAGCTGGCTTTGGCGTCTCTCAAGTTGTTTTCAGCCACCAGCATGTTGACCTCCGCCAGCGCCAAACGACCTTCAGCCTGCTGAATCGAGGCCAGAGTGCCCATACCCGACTCAGAACGACGTTTTATTTGATCGTAGATCTTAACGTGGTTGTACAAGCTTTCTTTGGCCAGCGTCAGCAGCTGTTCGCGACGTAGTACTTCAAGGTAAGCACGACTGGAACCCAGAACGTATTGCTGTGCCTGGTCCTTGAGTGCGCTGGCACGAGAGGCGGAAATCGCCTGCTGGCGATCTACTTCACTGCTGGTTGCAAAGCCGTCAAAAATCATCTGGTTCAGGTTGAGTCGCGCTTCACGACGGTTCAACTCAACATCCTGAACACCGTTTTCCTTATCGGTCCACTCGTAACCATAACCTAGTGTGGCGTCGATTGTAGGATAGTAACCAGCCTTGGCTTGGCGAATACCCTGTATGGTTGCTGCGTAATTATGCAGCGCTTCCTGAATTTGCGGGTTCTGCTCGATATTTTCGGCGACAACTTCCTGCAAGCTGGCCGCAGTGGCCCAACCTGAGAATCCCATTCCCAAGGCCAGCCACAAAACGGAATGCTTAACGTTCATATCCCTGCTCCTGTTCGCTCTTACGTTTGCGGTTAGGCACCGCGTAGTTTCAAAATTAGTTCAACACGGTCATGAACGCCCACTTTTTCCAGAATTGAGCTCACATGAGCCTTGACCGTTCGCTCCGTAATATCGAGATCACGCGCAATTAACTTATTGCTTTTGCCCTGTGATAACTCGGCGAGTACTTCCTGCTCTCGCTGACTCAAACCCCAGTCATCCATGTCGGTCGGCAGCGTTGATTGACTGACCAGCCGCTTGAGCAGCCGCTGTGTCAGCTCAGGCCAGACCCAAAGGTCTCCCCGTGCTACCGTGCGGATGACCTCAGGTAAAAGATCCACTTGAATAAAGGTATTGGCATAGCCAAAAACCCCTTGCGCCAGCAGCGCCTCCCCCTCATCCAACTGGGGGTGGTCCACCAACAGGACCAGTCGACTATGTTTAGCACAACTCAGTAAAGCCTGCCGTCCGGCATGATCCAGGGCGTTCCAGTGAACCAGTACCAGGTCACCTTCCTCTGGCTGACTACCACAGGCTGTGCAGGCTATATCTATTCCCATGGGGGCCAGAGCACCTTGCCAGCGCCGCTGTAAATCATCCCGTTCTGCTTGAATCAACAGTCTCATGCTATCGCTCCGTGAGAGCCCGTTCCTTGGCACGGTTGATCGGCTTCAACAGATAATGCATAACGGTCTTCTTGCCCGTGAGAATATCCGCACTTACCGTCATCCCGGCCATCAAAGGCAAGGGTGAATCCTCTGTCCCCAGAAAGGGGCGTTCCGTTTCAAGACGGACCAGGTAGTACGGCACCTTGGCTTCCTGATCCATAATCGTACCGGGCGAGATGAACACCACCTTCGCGCCCAAGCCACCGTAGATGGCGAAATCATATGCACTAACCTTCACTACTGCCGGTTGATCCAGCCGAATATTGGCGATATCAGACGGCTTGATCCGCGCTTCAACCAACAGTTTGTCACCACGCGGCACGATGCTCAGCAGTGGGTCGCCCGGCTTGAGCACCCCGCCAATGGTATTGATCATCAGCTGTTTTACGGTGCCCTTGATCGGTGCCCGCACTTCCGTACGACTGATACGGTCCTGCATACCGGTCAACGCCTGCTCCATGCGTACCTGCTCCGGAACCACTTCGTTAAGTTCGGTGCGGGCACGGTTACGGAACTGCAACTCCATCTCTTCCATACGCTGATTGATTTCACCGATGGACGACTCAATACGCGGCACACTCAATTCAATAGAGGAGATTTCACCACGCAGGTCATTCACCTGACGCCGCAAGCGCAGGTGCTCAACTTCTGAAATGACGCCTTCTTTCACGAGTGGCTCACTGATCCGTACTTCGCGCAGCAACAGCCCAAGACTGCGTCGGAGCTGCTCGATTTTGCTGCGTGCCTCAACCAGTTCCTGCTCACGCTGCTCTCGCTGCTGCTCCAGTACAGACAGGTTAGTCTGCAGTTCGCTTTGGCGCGCCTGAAACAGTCGCTGCTCCTGCTCCAGAAGACTGGAATATTCCGGGGGGAAGTCTTCCAGCATGCTGAACTCGGTGTTGCCGGCTTCAGCCATCAGCCGCGCCGAACGTGCTTTCAGCTCCCAGCGCCGTACCTGATTTTCCTTGAACGAGCTGGCAAAACGCTTGTCTTCGATGCGCATGAGGATGTCATCTTTCTCGACCAACTCCCCTTCCCGCACCAGGATTTCCGCAACGATGCCCCCTTCCAGGTTTTGCACGATCTGCAGCTGGTGCGATGGAATAATTTCACCTTCGCCACGGGCAATCTCATCCAGTGTTGCCCAGTTAGCCCAGGCAATCGCCAAGCCCAGAAAAAGCGCACCAGCCCAAAGCAGAAGACTGGCACCACGCGGGGCCTGCTCCAGCATGGCCTCACTGATACTGGAGGCGTAGCGAATATCTTCGGTGTGTTTGAGTTTACGTTTACCCATACTGACCTCAGCGCCTCACCTGCACACGACCCTGTTTAAGCGCTTCCAGCACACTGTCCTTGGGACCATCGGCCAAAATGCGACCGGCATCAACAACAATCAGGCGATCTGCCAGATCCAGCAACGACATTTTATGCGTCACCATCAACAACGTTTTATTGTCGAGAAAGCTTTTCAGCTGACGTCTCAACGCATCCTCAGAGGCGTTATCCATGGAGTTACTGGGCTCGTCGAGCACCAGAATTGCGGGGTCATGAAGCAGTGCACGCGCCAGGGCAACCGACTGACGCTGACCGCCAGACAAGGCACTGCCACGCTCGCCTACCGGCATATCAAAGCCCAATGGATGCTTGTTCACGAAGTGGTCGACACCGGCCAAATGAGCCGCATGCAGAATCTGCTCATCACTGGCATGAGGTAAACCAATGGTGATGTTGTCACGCACCGTACCGGCAAACAGCATTACGTCCTGAGGCACATAGCCGATACTGCGACGCAAGTCTGAGGGGGCAATCTGCTGCATATCGATACCATCGATTTCGATGGCGCCACTGGTTGGCTGATACAGCCCCAAAAGGAGTTTCTGAATACTGGTTTTACCTGAACCAATACGACCGATGAGGGCCACTTTCTCACCCGCTTTCAGCTTGAATGAGAGTTTGTGCAGGGCGCCGTACTCAGTACCCGGATAGGTAAAATCCACCTCCTGAAAGTCGATAGAGCCTTTGAGTTCAGGGCGGTGGATATAGCGGCGTTCACCGTCATACTCATCCGGCAAAGCCATGATTTCATCAAGGGTCTTCAATGCTTTCAGCGACTGCTCATAGTTGGCAATCAGGCTGGCGACCTGAGCCAGAGGCGCAATGGCACGACCACTTAGAATGACACAGGCGATGAGTCCACCCATGGACAGCGTCTGGTCCATGATCATGTAGACACCCAACACCACCAACATGACCGATGCCAATTGCTGCACAAAGCTGGCCACGTTCACCACGGAGGCGGACAGCATCCGTGACCTCAGACCCCAGCGCGCAATGTAACCCACCGCTTCTTCCCAGCGCGCCTGCATGGGGCTGGCAGCACGCTGTGTCTTGAGCGTTTCCATGGCAGTCAAAGACTCAACCAGAGTTCCGTTTTTTTGCGCGGTTGAGCTGAAGGTTCGTTCGATAGAGCGACGCAATGAGGGGCGCACCATAAGCGCATAAATCAGAATGATCGGAATCGCCGCCGCAGGCACTACCACCAGAGGTCCACCAATCCAGCTGATCACGATCAGGAACAGGACCATGAAAGGAATATCAATGAGAACGGTATTGGTGGTGGAACTGAGAAAGTTACGAATACTGTCGAATTCACGCAGGTTGCTGGCAAACGCCCCTACGGAGCTGGGCATGGCGTCGTATCGTGTGCCCATCACCTTTTCGAACAGTCGAGCAGAAAGGATCACATCCGACTTTTTGCCCGCCACCTCAATGAAGTAGGCCCGCAATATTTTCAGACCGAAATCGAACAGGTACACAACCAGCACGCCCACCGCCAGCACCCAAAGGGTCTCTTCCGCATGGTTGGGCACCACGCGGTCATACACATTCATTACAAACAGCGGGTTGGCGAGAACAAAGAGGTTGATCAGGAGAGAAGCAAGGATGACATCACGGTAGATACGGGCTGAACGCCAGATCGTGCTCCAGAACCAGTGTCCATCTCGATCATCGTATTCGCGTCGAGACCGGTCTCCCAGTTTGAACTCGGGGCGTACGAAAAACACCTTGCCGGTGTAGGCTTCCTTGAGTTTGTCTAATGACAAACGTACCTGGCCACCGCTTTCAGGCTCAATGATTTCAGCTTCTTTGGCGTCCAGATCGATGGACTGAAGAATGCAGGCCCGCTCGTCTTCCAGCAGAAGAACGACCGGTAACAGAAGGTCGGATATATGCTCCAGACGCCGCTCAGACAGTTTCGCCGCAAAGCCGCCACGAGCAGCTGCGTTAATAAAAAGTTTTGGCGTAAGTCGTCCGTCGACCAAAGGCAAGCCATCGGTTAACACTTGAGCCGAGACCGGGCGACGATTCTGTTGTGTCAGCAGTACGAGGCAGCTGAGCAGCGGATCCGTTCCAACATCCATGCTGTGCGTCCAAATAAAAACAACACTCTAACAACTGTTTGAAATCAATCAAAGATCTTTATACGGTTACTTTCTTTATCTCTCTGACTAAACTTCTTTCAACTTCAGCTTAGACCAGGTTCTTGTATGCTATACGCACTAAGAGACGACGACGGAAAGATTACCGCTCTGACTGACCGCAACATCCCGGGGGCTATCGCTGTATCGGCCTCAGACCCGGAAGTTTTAGGCTTTCTGTCGCTGGATGCAGCCTCAATGGCAAGCGCCACAGACTTCCTTGAAGACTCGGATCTGTCCACGATCCGTATCCTAGAGGACCTGATCGATACACTGACGGAACTGCAAGTGATACGTTTCACCGACCTTCCCCCCGCAGCACAACGCAAACTACTGAGCCGAAAAGTTGCACGAACACTGGCCGGTGGTGACGAAGAGCGGAAAATGGAGGAAGAACTGGAAGAGAACAACCTGTTCCTGCGCGAGGATGATCAGTTGTTTTGAAGCTGGAGCAGGTGCTGAGCCTGATCTGTGAGACGATCAGCAAGGCCCTGGTAGCGTTGCTGCTGGCGTGGTGAAAGCGCTGCGTACTGGATGCTGTAAAGTGTATCGTCACACAGGCGCAGCGAAGATGCCGCATCCTCGGATTGCTCGCGCCGCAGCAACTCAAGTTCAGCCTGAACCAGATTCAGACCAACACTGGTGTTGTCCACCTGTAACTGCCTGGCCTCCTTGAAATCCTGCCGAGCTTTAAACACCTCGCCCTTGCGAAAATGCATCATGCCGGACAGGTTGCGTCGCGCCCAATCGATCTCCACCATTCGGCGCGTGAGGCTTTGGCGCAGCGATGCAATTGCATCCGCCATTTCTGTCTGTTCCAGTCCATCACTGAGCTGATCAACCCAAAGTGCTTGCTCATCCAGCGTCAGTGCTTCAAAGCGTGACAGGGCATCGCGTGCGGCCTGCTCTGCTCGGCGGGCCTGGCGCCCTCGCTTGAGAATGTCATGCTGTAGTAAACGAGATCGAAACAAGGTCACAGGGTCGCGCTGAAAATCATTCACCGCCTGCTCCAGCGCCATCAACGCCTCGCTCTCGGCATCCTGTGCAAAGTTGCCCTGCTGCCCTCCCATGTGCTCACAAAGACACCGGGCCAGGGCAAAGTAATAGTCAGGATTCTGGAACGCTGAATAACGCCCAAAACGAACAGCCGCACGGAAAGCGTCAACCGCCAGGCGCCAGTCCTGCATGCGTGCAGCGACATTACCCAGATCTCCCTGAAGTACAGCGACTGATGGTTGCAACATGACCGATTTGCGCAGAAGAGACATCGACATCCCCCAGTCACCTTGCAGTCGATGCAGTCGCGCCATCCAGTTAAAAGCATCCAAACTTAACTGGTTTTGGTTGATCACGGCATTCAGGCTCTGTTCCGCCAGCTCAAATTCACCCTGACGATATGCAGCCAACCCCAGACCCACACGCATCCAGTGCTGATCACGCATACCCAGCAGTGTGCTGAAAAGCTCAGCCGCATCCGAATAGCGCTCCTGGCGCAGCAAAAGAATGCCCTTGAGACGCATCAGGAATATCTTCAAGGCCGGGAAAAGCTCCAGGTTACGATCACACAAGGCCAGGGCTTCCGCCCACCTCTGCTCATCCATCAACTCATTTAAAGGCTGAATCGAGCGCTTTAGCCGAAGCAGTTTTTCCAGGCTGAGACGAATACGTGCTGAGTCGTAGGGTTTACTGATACAGAGGTCTGGGGAGTACTCCAAAGAGCCGAACAGGAACTCTGAGGTTTCCGCTGGTGAGACCAGAATATAACTGGTCGTAAAACGATGGATGCCCTCGGCCTGAGCTTCATGCAGCACCTGGAGACCGTTTTTCTCTCCCTTCCCCAAGTCATAGACCATAAAACAAAGATCGACGGATTGGGCGCGCAGAAAGGACAACGCCATATTCACTGAAGAGGCAACCATGACCTCCTCCACACCCAAACCTGACAGAATGGCGCGCAGACGCTGGAGATCATCCAGATGGTTGTCGAGAATCAAGGCCGACTTGCCAGAAAAAAGAGTATCCATAGGCCTACAATAACCGGGTGTAACCGGAACATAGCACGAGCATTCAAGCGGAGGCAAAAGGCTCCGCGCAACAGCAGCTTAGCTCAGGCAGGCAAGAAAAAGGCCATGCCGACTCAGTCGGCATGGCCTCTGGAAGATCAATACTGGTCAGTATCAGTCTTCAAGCAGATTGCGACCTTTGCTGGCAGCAATACGCATGCGCAGAGCATTCAGCTTGATGAAACCTTCCGCATCTTTCTGGTCGTAGGAGCCCGCATCATCTTCAAAGGTGGCGATGCTTTCGTCGAACAGACTGTCTTCAGAACGACGGCCTACTGCAGAAACGCTGCCCTTGTAGAGCTTCACACGTACGTCACCGTTTACGTTGCGCTGACTGAAGTCGATCATCTGCTGAAGCATCTTACGCTCTTCAGACCACCAGAAGCCGTTGTAAATCACTTTAGCGTAACGTGGCATCAGCTCATCTTTCAGGTGCGCCGCTTCACGGTCAAGAGTGATGGATTCGATAGCACGGTGCGCCTTCAGCATGATGGTGCCCCCCGGAGTCTCGTAGCAGCCACGGGACTTCATGCCGACAAAACGGTTTTCGACAATATCCAGACGACCAACACCGTTGGCACCGCCAACCTTGTTCAGGTATTCCAGTACGGTAGCCGGAGACATTTCCTGACCGTCAATGGCAACGATGTCGCCCTTGCGGTAGGTCAGCGTCAGATAGGTCGCTTCGTCCGGAGCCTGTTCCGGGCTCACACTCCAACGCCACATATCTTCTTCGGCTTCCGCCCAAGGATCTTCCAGAATGCCGCCTTCGTAGGAAATGTGCAGCAGGTTGGCGTCCATGGAATACGGAGACTTTTTCTTGCTGGAGCTGAAATCAACCGGGATGTTGCGCTCTTCGCAGTACTTCATCAGCGTTTCGCGGGAGGTCAGGTCCCACTCACGCCAGGGCGCGATCACTTTCACGCCCGGCTTCAGCGCGTAGGCGCCCAGCTCGAAACGGACCTGATCATTACCCTTACCGGTAGCGCCGTGAGAGATGGCATCAGCGCCGGTCTCATTAGCGATCTCGATCAGACGCTTGGCGATCAGCGGACGAGCGATAGACGTACCGAGCAGGTATTCACCTTCGTAGATGGTGTTGGCACGGAACATCGGGAACACGAAGTCACGTACAAATTCTTCACGCAGGTCTTCGATGTAGATTTCTTTAACGCCCAGGGCTTCCGCCTTGGCACGTGCAGGTTCTACTTCTTCACCCTGGCCCAGATCGGCTGTGAAGGTCACCACTTCGCAGTTGTAGGTGTCCTGCAACCAGCGCACGATTACAGAAGTATCCAGACCGCCTGAGTAAGCCAGAACGACCTTTTTAATATCGGACATGTTGCTGCTCCAGAAACAAAGCGCCGGATGAGAGAACACTCACCCGGCCAGGAAAATTCACTCGGTACA
Organism: Marinobacterium sp.; assembly: GCA_048260865.1. Lineage (GTDB taxonomy): Bacteria > Pseudomonadota > Gammaproteobacteria > Pseudomonadales > Balneatricaceae > Marinobacterium. The sequence continues at coordinate 56,341 of JBLXGN010000003.1, forward strand.
ATTGCGGCATACTATAACAGAAAGCAGGCGCGCACTGAACTTTGCTAGTCACGCTCCAAACGGATGGCGACGCGACGGTTACGGGCCCGGTTTTCCGCTGAGGTATTAGGCACCACCGGGTAACGCTCACCATGATAACGCGTGGTGATCATATCTTCAGCGATCCCCTGACTGACCAGATAACGCGTTACCTCTTCGGCACGTTTCTTCGACAAGTCACGGTTCAACAGACGACGACCATAGTTATCGGAATGCCCATCCACAAAGATCGACTTCACACTGTCGTCCGTTTTCACATACAGCGCGATCAGATCCAGACGCTCACGGGTAGCATCAGACAAGCGCCAGGCCGCAGAAGGAAAGAGCACCGCGGTACGTGCCACCTGACGGTAGTTCACCGGCAACAGCGTGGTCAGACAGCCAAGATAGTCATCGTAGGCAGACTGAAAGTTGGCTGCTGAAATACCAATCTCGACAGGCTCTCGGGTATCAAACCACTTATCGCTGGAAAAGGTCGGAGTCATCCCCTTGTGCAGAGCAACCAGCATGGCATTGGCAAGCTCACTGCCCAGATTAAAGCCTCCGTTCTCCGGACTGATTTTCACCAGCCCGAGATCGACCGGCTTCACGCCCGGCTGCCAGGGTGATGCACGCGCAATCAACCGCGCATCGCCGTTCAACTGATATTTTTGCGTCGGTACCAGTTCGAAGCGCAGCCGCTCACCAGCCTCATGCTCGAACACAGCACGACCAAAAGCAGGCACCGCCTGGCTCAGGCGACAGAAGAAACGCGAGGTCTCCATTTCCCATACGGACTCATCGATGGAGGCACGAAATACCACGGCCTGAGCCGACACCGGCAGCAGCATCAACAGCATCAGCAGTGCGGAACAGCGCTGGTTCAAGGATCACGTCTCCCGATCGTGTGAGGTATAAATGTAACGATTGAATGAAACCATTAATGCCCTCCTTTACCAACAAGTCCATTGGCCAAAGGAGCTAACTGCCTAAGGTCTATCGGCCAATGAACGCAGTCCTTTACCGCGCTATTTTGACCCCCGAAGTCAGGCTGTTAGAATGCCTGCGGTTATTTACAACTTGCAAGTAAGGATTTTCGTGGCCCATCATCATGCCTCTCCCAATCCCATGGCCGACCGCTTTCGCGGTTTTCTGCCCGTGGTTGTCGACGTTGAAACCGCTGGCTTCAACGCACGTACCGACGCTCTGCTCGAGATCGCGGCTGTTACCCTGACCATGGACGAAAGTGGCAATCTGATGATTGATCAGAGCTACGACGCCAATGTCGAGCCGTTTCCTGGTGCCAACCTTGAGCCCTCAGCACTGGCTTTTACCGGTATCGATCCGAATGACCCGGCGCGTAACGCCGTCAGCGAAAGAGAAGCACTGGAGTCGATTTTCAAGCCTATCCGCAAATCGATCAAGTCTCATGGCTGTAAACGCGCCATCCTGGTTGGTCACAATGCCAATTTCGACCTGAGCTTTGTCAATAGTGCGGCTGAGCGCTGCGACACCAAACGCAACCCTTTCCATCCGTTTTCAACCTTCGATACCGTTTCACTGGCGGGCCTGGCCTATGGTCAGACCGTATTGGCAAAAGCCTGTGACATCGCCGATATCGAGTTTGACAATGAGAAAGCGCACTCGGCACTCTACGATACAATGAAAACCGCTGAGCTGTTCTGCGCCATTGTAAACCGCTGGAAGGACATGGGCGGCTGGGACATGGTACTGGACACCCGCGACTGAGCTAACAACCGGGTGTACGTCAGACACAAAAAAACGCGCCGAGTGGGCGCGTTTTTTTGTTTCAGGAGACCAGTGCAATCAGGCGCTCTCGTCATCCTTGGCAGCTGCCTTGATCATCTCCTGCAGTTCGCCGTTAGCGGCCATTTCGCAGATAATGTCACAACCACCCACCAGCTCGCCGTTGATCCACAGCTGAGGGAAGGTCGGCCAGTTGGCATACTTGGGCAGTTCGGCACGGATTTCCGGATTCTCCAGAATGTTGACGAAAGCAAAGCGTTCGCCACAAGACATCACGGCTTCAACCGCGCGGGAAGAAAAACCACACTGCGGGAAACGGGGTGTGCCTTTCATATACAGCAGGATCGCGTTGTTCTCGATCTGCTCCTTGATGTTTTCAACTACACTCATGGATACACCTTTTAGTTCAATCTTCGGTCCGAGCCAGCGGACATTCTAACATATACCCCAGCATTCCACTCAACTTAACTGAAAGTCTATGGCCTGTTATTAAATATTGGGACCAGGTCTTGATTTTTCAACAAAAGTGTCACCTACATGACCCAGATTGGGGTCTATTCAATTGCCAAACCGATCCGCGCCCCATAGAATGGTTTCTTTATCGGCAGCTAAGGCTGCCTTTTTGCGTTGTAGGGAGAGCCCCATGGCAACCCAGCCATTGATGAACGTTTTTAACCGTCTATCAGTCGCCTTTGAGCGTGGCGAAGGATCCTGGCTGTACGATACCGACGGCAACCGCTACCTGGATGCACTCTGCGGCATCGCCGTAACCGGACTGGGTCACGCCCACCCGGCGGTGACCCGCGCCATCAGCGAACAGGCCGCAAAACTGGTGCACTGTTCCAATCTGTACACCATTCCGTTGCAGGAAGAACTGGCCGAGCGCCTGACTCGCATCTCCGGCATGGAGAATGCTTTCTTTGCCAACTCCGGTGCCGAAGCAAACGAAGCCGCCATCAAACTGGCTCGCCGCCATGGCCACGCCCGGGGTATCGATAACCCGACCATCATTGTCATGGAACAGTCTTTCCACGGCCGCACTCTGGCAACCCTCAGCGCAACCGGAAACCGCGCCGTTCAACAGGGCTTTGAGCCTCTGGTCAGCGGTTTTGTTCGCGTCCCCTTTGACAACGCCGACGCCGTGCGTCAGGTCGCCAGCAGCAATCCCAATGTGGTGGCTGTGTTAGTTGAGCCCATTCAGGGAGAGGGCGGTGTGCACATCCCCGCCGACGATTACCTGACTCAGCTGCGTGCCATTTGCGACGAGCACGAACTTTTGCTGATGCTGGACGAGGTCCAGACCGGTAACGGTCGAACCGGTCAGTATTTTGCGTATCAACATACTGATATCCTGCCAGATGTGGTCACCACCGCCAAAGGTCTGGGTAACGGCTTCCCGATTGGCGCCTGCCTGGCCCGCGGTGTCGCCGCTGATGTTTTCACCCCCGGTGCCCACGGCACCACCTTCGGTGGTAACCCCCTAGCCTGCGCTGTGGGTATAGCCGTAGTTGATACGATCGTGCAGGATGGCCTTTGCGCACGCGCAGAAGAACTGGGCCAGCGCATCTGTGACGGTTTCCGCGCCGAACTGGGCAATGCACCCTTTGTTCGCGAAATCCGTAACAAGGGCTTGATGATCGGCATCGAAATGGCTGAAGCTGGTACCGAACTGGCCGTATTGGCAAAGGTCAAAGGTGTTTTGCTGAACATTACCGGTGGCGGCCACGTGATCCGCATGCTGCCACCGCTAACCATGACCAACCAGGAAGCAGACCTGCTGGTCAACACCGTATCCCAATTGGTCCGTGTATACGCAGGCGAAGAACTCGATACTGCTACGGACCGTTAATTTTGAACCCAGACGGGAGCCGGCGATCTGAACGATTGCCGACCAAACCACTTTATGAGTACAAGACACTTTTTAACCCTGATGGATATGACACCGGACGAACTGCAGCAGATCGTCCAGCGCGCCATTATCCTGAAACAGATGCGTAATGCAGGCGAAACTTACGAGCCGCTGAAGAACAAGGTCATGTCCATGATCTTCGAAAAGGCATCGACCCGTACCCGTGTTTCCTTTGAAGCCGGCATGGCCCAGTTCGGCGGCCACGCCATGTTCCTGTCACCGCGCGACACCCAGCTGGGCCGCGGTGAACCTGTTGAAGACAGCGCCCGCGTCATCTCCAGCATGGTCGACGTGGTGATGATTCGTACCTTCAGCCATGAGCTGGTTGAAACCTTTGCCCGTTACTCCAAAGTACCGGTCATCAACGCCCTCACCGACGACTTTCACCCCTGCCAGCTGCTGGCTGACATGCAGACCTTTATCGAGCACCGAGGCTCCATTAAGGGCAAGACCGTAGCCTGGGTAGGTGACGGCAACAACATGTGCAACTCCTACATCAACGCAGCGCGCCAGTTTGACTTCAAACTGAATGTAGCCTGCCCTGAAGGTTTTGAGCCCAATGAAGACCTGGTCAATCGCAACAGCGACCGGGTGAGCATCTTTGAAAGCCCAGAAGAGGCTGTCAAAGGCGCTCACCTGGTAGTGACCGACGTTTGGGCTTCCATGGGACAGGAAGACGAACAGCGTGAGCGTGTACGTGAATTCCGCGGTTATCAGGTCAGCCCTGAACTGATGGACCACGCTGAAGAAGACGCGCTGTTCATGCACTGCCTGCCTGCCCACCGCGGTGAAGAAGTCAGCGAAGACATGCTCGACGACCCCCGCTCAGTGGTATTCGACGAAGCGGAAAACCGCCTGCACGCACAGAAAGCGCTGCTGGAATTTTTGCTGGTCAAATCCTGAGTGATTGCCGGGCAGACCTTCGTGCCTGCCCGGCAAAGTTCGCAAGACCCTGTACATCGAGACTATACTGGCAACAATTTCGGGACCAGGACCCTGGCATGATTGAGATTCGTCACCTGAAAACGCTTGCCGCACTGCGCGATGCCGGTAGCCTGGTAGAAGCCGCCGAGCGCATCCATCTGACCCAGTCCGCGCTGTCACATCAGATCAAGGATCTTGAAGAACGCCTCGACTGCTCACTGTTTATTCGTAAAACGCGACCTATCTGCTTTACCAGTGCGGGTCAGCGCCTGCTGGCACTGGCAGATGAGCTGCTGCCCATGGTGCGGAACGCCGAGCGGGATATTTCACGGCTGGCTGGTGGTGAAGCGGGACGCCTGAATATCTGTATCGAATGCCATAGCTGCTTCGACTGGTTAATGCCGACCATTGATCACTTCCGCCAGCATTGGCCCGAAGTGGAGCTGGACCTGTCCACCGGTTTCAGTTTTCAACCTTTACCGGCACTTAGCCGTGGCGACCTGGATCTGGTCATCACCTCGGACCCTGAACCACGCAACGGCATCCACTACGTGCCCTTGTTCAGCTATGAGTCTGTGCTGGTGATGAGTCGCCAGCACAGATTTATCAATCAGCGTTTTGTTTCACCGCAGGATCTGGCAGAAGAAACCCTGATTATGTACCCGGTGGAGCAGGATCGACTGGACGTATTTACCCGCTTCCTCGATCCTGCAGATGTGGAGCCTCAGGAGATTCGCACCTCCGAACTGACTGTCATGATCATGCAACTCGTCGCCAGCGGGCGTGGTGTCGCCGCGCTCCCCAACTGGGCCGCGTACGAGTATTTACAGCGGAACTATATCGCTTCACGCCCTCTGGGTGAAAAAGGACTCTGGTGCACACTCTATGCCGCCATGCGAGAGGATCAAAAAGAAGCCGACTTCATGGTGGATTTCCTGAATACCGCCCGTGACGTCACCTTCCGCAACCTGAACGGTATTCGCAGCGCCTGACACCAGCGCTGCGGCTCAATTCGAAGGTCAATATCTAAGACGGGTGCGTACCACCTGCCCTTCTGGCAAGCGGCTTTCAAACAGCTCAACCAAGTCATCAAGCGCTTCATAGCCTTCAAGTCGCAACTGCTGCCCGGACTCGTCAACGAGTGTCACCGCCAAAACACGTCCCAGCCCGACTTGAACGCGCATACTCAGCAGTGATGTCAGGGGCAGCACCCATTCACCTTCAGGCTGCATCAGGCTCAAGGTTTCCTGTTTAGCATCCCAGGTCACATCCGGATAGGCAGCCCGGCCAAGCTTAAGCTGAAGGCCCAACTTAACGGCATAGGCGGAACAGGCCAGCACACCCAGGACAGGCACCAGATAATCTGCAATCCCGGCGGCTTCTCCCTGCAATTTGCCTAGGTAATACAGGCTGAAAATCACCAGCCCCAGCATGGCCAAAAGCCATCCCAGCTGTTTCGCCTGCTGACGACGCATGTATGACGCTGATACATGAAACACACGGGTTACCATTCTGTCTCCGGTTACGATGCGGGAAAAATGTGCAGTATACCGGCTCAACGACCAAGACACAGAGCCGTCTCTTTGACGAAAATACATACTTAGAGCCAGTTTAAGTCCCCGTAGCCCGCCCACAGGCTGTCGCTGACACCATTTTGCGGTACCATCGGGGGTTCCCAATTGTAAACAAGCAGTGAGTAGCAAAGATGGAAAACTGGACTCCCGACAGCTGGCGCAACAAGCCGATCAAACAGCACCCCAACTACCCGGATCAGGACGCCCTGTTTCAGGTAGAAAAGGTGCTCGGTGAGTATCCGCCGCTGGTCTTTGCCGGTGAAATCCGCTCACTCACTGATGAACTCGCTCAGGTTGCCGAAGGCAAGGCCTTTCTGCTTCAGGGCGGTGACTGCGCCGAGAGCTTTGCCGAGTTCAACGCCAACAAGATCCGCGACACCTTCAAGGTGATGCTGCAGATGGCAGTCGTAATGACCTTTGCCGGCAGCTGCCCGGTGGTCAAAATCGGCCGCATGGCTGGCCAGTTCGCCAAACCCCGCTCAGCCGATACCGAAACCATCGACGGCATCGAGCTGCCGAGCTACCGCGGCGATATTATCAACGCCATCGACTTTACCGCTGAAGCCCGTACTCCAGACCCTCAGCGCCTGCTTTCGGCTTACCATCAGTCGTCAGCAACGCTGAACCTGTTACGTGCCTTTGCCACTGGCGGTTTTGCCGACCTGCACAAGGTCCATCAGTGGACTCAGGGCTTCGTTCAGCAAAGCCCTCAGGGCGAGAAGTACCAGCACCTGGCTCAGCAGATCGACCAGACAATGTCCTTCATTGAAGCCTGTGGCATCAGCTCGGCCAACACCCCGCAGCTGAAAGAAACCAACCTGTACACCTCGCACGAAGCACTGCTGCTGGGTTACGAACAGGCTCTGACCCGTCAGGACAGCCTGACCGGTGACTGGTATGACTGCTCCGCGCACATGCTGTGGATCGGCGACCGTACCCGCCAGCCGGATCACGCCCATGTTGAGTTCCTGCGCGGCGTGCGCAACCCGGTCGGCATCAAGGTTGGCCCCAGCACTCAGGTTGATGATCTCTTACGCCTGCTGGACATCCTGAACCCGGCCCAGATTCCGGGACGAATCACCCTGATTGCACGCATGGGTGCTGACAAGATCACTGAACTCCTGCCGCCTTTGGTCCGCGCAGTGAAAGCCAGCGGTCATCATGTTGTCTGGAGTTCCGACCCCATGCACGGCAATACCATCAAGGCATCCAGCGGCTATAAAACTCGTAGCGTTGATGCCATCCTGGCCGAAATGAAGGGCTTCTTCGAGGTTCATAACGCCGAAGGCACTCATGCCGGTGGTGTACACTTTGAAATGACCGGTAACGATGTCACCGAATGTATCGGCGGCGCTTATCGCATTACCGAAGAAGGTCTGGCTGATCGTTACCACACCCAGTGCGACCCGCGCTTGAATGCGGACCAGTCACTGGAGCTGGCATTCCTGATCGCCGATACCCTGAAAGCCGCTCGCAAGGAGTCCTGATGTCACGCGCTCACGAAGTCAGCCAGATACTGGTCGAGATTCGTACCGAAATGCAGGCGATCGATCTCTGGGCGGCTTTGCCGCCCAGCGACGAGGCATTAGCGAGTAGCCAACCCTTTTGTGTCGATACTCTGGCATTCAGTGAGTGGATTCAGTGGCTGCTGATTCCCCGTCTGGAGCAGATGATCGAACGTGAGCTGCCGCTGCCCCAAAACAGCCAGATTCATCCCATGGCGGAAGAAGTGTTCAAGCAGCTCGAGGAAGACACCGACCGTCTGCTGGGATTGATTGAGCAATTGGACAGCTTGCTTAGCACCACTCGCCATTGAGTCCGGAGTCGCCGCAATGAGTTACGAACGACACCACTCTCTGCTGTTCAGGCTTGGGTTTGGCGGTGTAAACCCGCAGGAAAATGCCCGCGCCAAGCGCTGGAGCAAACGCATGGAATGGCCCATGCTGATGCTTGCCATGTGGATTTTGGTCGACTGGTATTTGCGCAGTGACGGCATGGTTTCTGTCGTCTTTCACGAATTGACCGACTGGGTCATCTGGGGCGGTTTTGTAGTCGAGCTCAGTCTGATGCTCTATGCGGTGGATGACCGGGTGCGTTACCTGAAATCCAACTGGATGAGCCCCTTGATCATCCTGGCAGGGCTACCCGCCCTCTGGGGAGCCTATGGTTTCTATGCCGGAGCCATACGGACGCTACGTCTGGTCGTTATGGCGGGCATACTGTTCAAGGTTTCCCGTGACCTTCGCTCCATCCTTGCGCGCCATAACCTCGGCACCACCCTGATGGTGTGCCTGATCTTTTTGGTCATTTCGGGCTTTTTAATTGCGGCACTGGACCCGGCATTTGACAGCCCTCTGGATGGCATCTGGTGGGCCTGGGTCACCATGAGTACGGTTGGCTATGGCGATATCGTACCCAGTACCAATGAGGGTCGTCTGTTTGGTGCGCTGCTGATTCTGGTCGGAATCTGCATGTTTTCGCTGCTCACCGCCAGCTTTTCGGTATTCTTTATCGAAAAGGATGAAGGCGAAATTGCCGAGCGGGAACGTCAGAACCTGAACCGTATTACCCGACTGGAAAACCGACTTGAGAATATTGAGCACCAGCTGGAGTACATGCTGGTGTTGCTTGAGAAGGCACAGAACAAGACGGTAAAAGCCTCAGCGGCCGAGGCACAGCCTGAACAGACTGGCCCCGGACATAAAGAAGGCTGAGCGGGGGTCAGACCGTCCCCTGCTCTCGCTTCTGTGCTGCCGTAAAGATATGTTCGGCCAGACCCACACCGGTTTCAGCCATGGTCTGGTAGGTGTGATCCGCACCCGCCCGGGTAATAGCGTCGGCATGATCTGCGAACATGCTGTGCGCTACAATCACTCCGTCAAAACCCGCCAGACGTAGCTGGCGCGCCGCTGTCACCTTGGCCTCCACATCACTGGCCGCCAGAATCACATGCTTCAGTTTGGGCGCCTTGAGGTTCTTCCACAGCTGTACATCTTCCGCATCGGCAAAGACCACATTGCGACCCGCCTGAGCATGAGCCTCGACCTTGGCTGGGTCAGAGTCCACCGCTACCATGGGAATGTCGCGCGGCACCAGATGGTCATACGCAGCCGTGCCTGTGCGTCCCATACCGATCACCAGAATTTCTGCATCACCCAGCGACAACGGCTGTTCATCCGGATGGAAGCCCTCACTTTCAAATCGCGCCAGGAACGTACCCAAACGGTCATACAAGGGATGTGCCGCACGGTATAGCGGCGCCGAAACCAGGAAGGAAACGGAGACCGCAATCGCCAACGGAATCAGCCACTCAGGCAGCACGATGCTGGCGACAATCAGGCCAAACTCACTGTAGTTGGTCAAACTAAGACCGGTCAGAAAGGCGCTACGCGCACGCAGTTTGAACAGCAACAGCAGGAAGAAGAAAAGAATGCCCTTAAGTGGCAGTGCCAGCCCCATCACCACGGCAAAAATCAGTGCATCCGTATCCGGCAAACCACCCATACCGATTTGCAGGAAGAAGCCAACCAGGAATACCTCTTTGATGCTCCACAGCGAAGATGACAGCTCACCGGCACGACGGTGATTCGCCAGCAAGGCGCCGAAGGCCAGTGCACCCAGCTCGGAGCTGAGCCCCACCAGCTCGAAGCCCTTGCCACCCACCACCAGCGCCAGCAGCAAGCCCAGCAGCACCAGCAACTCTTCGTGGCCGCTGACATCCAGCAGTTTGTAAATCAGCGGGCGCAGCAACGGAATTGCAAACACCAGCAAGGCCCAGACAGAGGGCGTTTTACCACTGGCCAGCGCCATCACCAACAGCGCCAGCAGATCCTGTACGATCAGGATTCCGATCGCGACACGACCATGGAAAGCTCGCAGCTCGCGCTTGGACTCCAGCACCTTGGCCGCCAGTACCGTACTGGAGAAGGACAGTGCAATACCCAGCATCAAGGCGGTCATCCACTCCAGTCCCATGATCCAGTGGATAGCGGGCGTGAAAAGAAGAATGGAGATACCGAAGTGCAATACGCCTCCCCCGATAACCTCGGGTTTGACCAGATTGCGCACCTTCAGCTTGAGGCCTACCGTGAACAGAAGCAGCAACACACCCAGATGGGCAATATGGTTCAACGCTTCGGTACCCTGCACCTCGATTCCAGCCAGATCACCTGCCGCAACGATGGCAAAGCCTGCTGCCAGGTAGCCAATCAGCGGTGGTAATCCCACCAGCTTGACCGCCATCCCCAGGCTGAAAGCAAATATTATCCAGACCGCTTCTATCAATGCATCACTCCCTTATCCACACGGTTTATGCGGCCGCATTAAACCATTTAACACCGGAACTGTCAGTTCGAGGCATCAGAACTTTAGACCTACTCGTGTAACCTGACCATTCTCGACCGACTTCACCACCAGCTTGATGGTACCCAACTGCACCCGGTCACCTTCAACTGGAGGCGCCTTCAGACAAGACTGGATATAGGCATCCAGACTCAGCTGACTGATCTCTGAGTCTATTTGTACACCGAAGTTCTGCCCCAAAGCCGCCAACTCCACACTGCCGTTCAGTTCGAACGCACCAAAGAAGGTGCTCTCCTTGAGTGCAGGGATCGAAGTCACCGAGCTGAACAGCTTGGCCAGCTTCACCTCTGACTCTTCATCACCGATCACCGCCAGTCGATCCCCGCTTTTCAACTCCAGATCCGACTCGTACGGCATCAGAATTTCTTCACGCAGCACCGCTGTAACCACTACATCTTCGGGCAGTCGCACCCCTTTGAGGGTCCGAGGAGGCGTCCAATGCTCTCCATCCAACTCAAATACCATCAAGCGGTGATTGTGCTGATTCGACCACTCAAGACTGGTCCGCTGCAAAGCCGCCGGTTCAGCCGGCAGCTCCAGTTTCAGCCAACGTGCTGCACGCGCAAGCGTTGTGCCCTGCAGCAGCAATGAGATCACCACCACAATAAAGGCGATCATCGGAAACATGGCCGCATTTTCCACATTGGCCATCAGTGGAAACAATGCCAGTACAATGGGAACCGCCCCTCTCAGGCCAACCCAAGCGATAAACAGCATTTCACGCCAGCGGAACTTGAAGGGCCACAGGCACAGCCAAACAGCCAGGGGGCGCGCCAGTACTATGAGCACCGCACCCAATGCCAGGCCCTGCGGCAGCAAGGTTAAAGGCTCATGGGGTGACAGCAGCAAGCCCAACATGAGGAACAGACTAAGCTGGGCCAGCCAGGCCAGGCCATCATGCACCTGCAGAATATCGTCCATCTTGCGCAGCCCGCGGTTGCCGACCCAGATGCCCATCAGATAGATCGCCAGGAAACCACTGCCTTCCAACAGAGTGACGGCAGCAAACACGCTCAGCCCCGTTGCCGTCACCAATAATGGATAGAACGCCGCCTGCAGCTCCAGCTGGCTAACTAGGCGCGATAGCACCCAACCGCCGACGAGGCCACCCAAACCACCCAGCGCCAACTGGGTGATCAGCAAGCCCACCGCTTCAGGCAAGCCTGGAGGCGTCTCTCGAGTAATCAGCTCCAGCAGAATAATGGTCAGGAAGATCGCCATCGGATCGTTACTGCCCGACTCGATTTCCAGCGTCGCACTGACACGCTGATTCAGGCGAAGGCCGTGGTTTTGCAGCAAGGCAAATACCGCCGCCGCATCAGTGGAAGAGATAATGGTGCCGATCAACAGTGCATGGAGTAATGGCAAGTCCAATAGCCAATATGCCGCCATACCGGCCATAGAGGCCGTAATCAGCACACCCAGTGTCGCCAGCGTCAATGCGGGTTTCAAACCAACGCGGAAGGTCTCGATACGCGTGCGCATGCCGCCATCAAGCAGAATCACAGCCAGCGCCAGGTTACCCACCAGGAAGGTACTGGATACGTCCGCCGATACCAACAACCCCAGCTCCGATTGACCCGCTACCAGTCCCACCACAAGGAACAGCAAAAGGACAGGCATGCCTATGCGGTTTGAGAGGGGGCTCAACACTATGCTGATCAACAGCATGGCGCTGGCAAATAACAACGTCAGTATCATCCGGTTTACATCCTTTTACTGGAGCAGCCCAACTAATTTACCACAGCAGCCCCCACGTAAGTCCCATGCTGCAAGGGAACAAAGATGTTAAAATTTCGCTTCTGTTAACAAGCTCTCATTCGGAATCCTATGTCTGCTGAAACCTCTATACCTCAATCCCTGACCGAACTGCTGCGCTCAACAGGAGCCGCACTGCGCATCTTCGATATGGGACGTCGAATCAGTAAGCTTTCACTGGAGCAGTTTCAGCGTATAGAAGATTCCCAGCTGCCCTACCCCACGCCGTTTCAACATCTGGCCTGGCTGGCCGTGCTGATCTGGAATCCTAAACAGAAACAGGAAAACGCGGTCTGGTTTCTGCGTTTGCCACTGGATGAGCAAGGTCTGGTTGCGCCAGCAGCACGGGACGATCTGCTCAAGCGCCTGATTCAGAATGTGGTCAATAGCAAGAACGGCCAGCTGGATGAAGATGCGCTGAAGGATAATCCCTATTCCTTTACCCCGGACCAGGGCCGCATGGCAGCTTTTCATGCCCTTGCATCCAAAGAGATGAAGACCGCAGCCTCTGCACATTATGAGCGTGCCCAGTCTTGGCTGCACGGCCAGCTGCCCGAAGAGGACTGGCCAACACTGGCCTATCAGGGGCTGGCCGATGTCAGCATGCGTCTGGACCAGGACAACAACAGCGCAGCGCTCGCAACCAAACTGCCGACCATGCCCGCACCGGTGCTGGAGAACCTCTGTCCGCTACTGGAGAACACTCAGCCCGAGCCTGCTGTGCAACAAGCCCTGTTGAAGCTTCTGCGAGATGCTCTGAAAGGTGATGACAGCAACCGCGTGGCTGCACTGGCCCGTGCCCTGTCCAATATTGCCGACGAGCTCGCCAAACAAGCCTGGGTGACTGAGCTTTTGAACAGTCCTCATGCAGCCAGGGCCGAGGTGATCACGGTAATTGCGACCCGTTGCGAATCAGCCTTGCTGGAGCCAAAAGTTCTGCGCCTGTTTCTGGAAAGGCTGGCCAACGGAGAAGCCGGTCAGGCAGGTTTCAGCCGTATTCTGGCCGAGTTGATGTTCATGCCGGTACATCGCGCCCTGCTGTTGCAGGCATTCCGCCAGCCCGAACGCAGCCCGGAACTGGAACAGGCAATTGGTGAGATGTTTGGCCAAAGTTTCAGCACTCCGGCCAAACACTAATCATCAGTCTGATTAATTCGTGACTCGATCTCGCGTGGTGACCGGCAGCTTAATGCCCAGACCACGCTGATCCGCCTTCTCTTGCGACTGACGATATAAACGCGCGCGCGAGCGACTGCCTTCAGGCAGTGTCAGGTAATACAGCAGACTGGCGCCCTCTTCCGGGGCCAGAGAATGCTCCGCAGTAAACGCTTGAATGAAATCGGCTACCGTATTCGCCTGTTTGTCCTCCAACGCGGGTGGCACAGGCTGTGACAGGTCTTCCCCCTCACGGACACGACGACAGATCACATCATAGTGGTAGCGAAACGACGGCAATGCTCGACTTTCTTCTTCGGTGCGCAACAGAAACCAGCCTGTCTCGCGACCGGCATGGTAGACCGCTGGATGACTCCAGCGATGACGCACCGGATGGTCGGCATGCATACAAGCTTCGGTGTAGGCATCACGCAGCCCCGGCAGCCCAAAATCACCGTTGATATCACGCAGAATGGTCAGGAACTCGGCGATACTGGGCATCCAGGAGGTGTTTTCCTTGCAGCGATTCACCGCCGCCACCAGTTCGGACTCGGTGTAACCCGCCAGACTCAATGCCCATTCGCGCTTGGCAATACGCAGCTCGTCTTCGGTTTCAAAACAGCTTTTGAACTTGTGCCCGTAGATCGCCATAAAGCGCGCGAAAATCATATTGATCAGGGTTTTGGTCTGCGAGCTGATCGGCTGTGCCTGACGCGCTTGATCACGCCCGGCGTCAGGATCACCAGTCGGTGTCCTTGATGTCCATGATGGCTGCGGTAATCCGTTTGCGTTTTTCCCGAGAATCTCCGCGGGTGTTTTCATTACTGCCCCCTCCTGTCATGGATGTGCGATCCTGCTCGTAGCGTTGTTCGCGCGCATCCCGCGTCTGTTTCTTGACCCATTCCCGTTTGACCCAGGCGAGGAATTTTTGATCCCAGTTACTTTCCTTACGGTCCTTGTCCAGCCAGTAGAGCACAAACTCATCCAGGCAGGCCTCGGCAAAATCAACAGGGATCGCATGGCGCGGCAGCATGGCGTGGAACATGTCCGACGGCTGCCACCCCAGCTGCATGGAATGCAGTTGCTGGTTACGTTCTTCCGCCTGCTCAAAAATCGCCTGCAACTCATCCTTGTGACGGCGCCAGCCAATACTGCCACCAAAGGTAGGTGCCGGACCTCTGCGCTGAATCATATTGCCGCTGGGCGGTGGTGGCGGAGGTGGTGGCGTGTCATACACCGGCAAGCGGTTAAGCCCTGGCGGTTCCTGCACGCTCCCTTTCTGTTCCGGCACCGGATGCCCCTGGGCACGACCTGATTCAGGCTTGGGTTCTGGCTTAGGCTCTGGCAACAGCCGCAGGCGCACACTGCCGCTCTGATTCAGACCGATTTGCAAACAGCCCTGAGCCGCCAGGCTCTCACTGGCCGCCCGAAGGCGCTCCTCACTCCAGAAGCCAGCCAACTGCAACCAGCGTGATTTGGGCAATATGCATTCGATACTGCCATCGTCAGCCTGCATGCCGGCAGTGCGGGCATAGTCACGATAGATAAACAGCAGCAGTGCTTCGTCGCTGCCAAGCTTGTGGGCCAGCGAGGGATAAAACAGCAGAGGCGTTTCCGGTAGCCAATCGCTCATGCAACGGCTCCTGTGGATCGATCAACCATCCTTTGCAAACTCCTCTACCGCTCTGAGTACATCGCGGCGACTGATCTGACCCACCAGCTTACCGCCGTTGACAACCGGCACGCGGCGCAATTTCTTGTCGATGAACATCTGCGCCGCCTCAGTCAAATCAGCGCTGTGTTTAATGGTTTGCACCGGACTCGACATAAAGCGCCCAACGTGGCCACCGCTACCCATCTCTTCTTCGTGGTAAGTCTGAGTCAGGATTGCTCTGAGGCAATCGACTTCCGACAGCATCCCCACCAGTGCACCTTCTGCATCCACGACCGGAGCGCCGGAGATGCCGTACTCCTGCAACGCGCGAATTGCATCAAACAGGCCGGTCTCGGGACTAAACGAGATCAGCTTGGTCGCCATGTAATCCTGAACTTTGACAGATCTCAGCATCGTGGACACTCCTGTGCAAGAACGACAATGGGCCAGTGCCCCTGAATAAATACTAGTCCAGCCTCAAGCGGCAATCAGGCAAAAACCACCGTTTTATTGCCGTGAACCAGAACACGATCTTCCAGGTGCCAACGCAGGCCTCGAGCCAGTACGGTTTTTTCCACATCACGCCCCAGACGCACCATATCCTCAGGCAGGTCACGGTGGCTGATACGGGTTACGTCCTGATCAATGATCGGACCGGCATCCAGTTCCTGGGTGACGTAGTGACAAGTCGCACCGATCAGCTTTACACCGCGTTCATGTGCCTGGTGATAGGGCTTGGCACCGGCGAACGACGGCAGGAAGCTGTGGTGAATATTGATGATGCGATGCGGATAACGCTCGCACAGGTCTGGCGGCAAAATTTGCATGTAACGCGCCAGTACCACCACATCGGCTTCATGCTCTTCGATCAGACGGTTCACTTCATTGAAGTGCGGGGTCTTGTCGGCCGGGTCAACGGGGACGTGGTGATAAGGGATACCGTGCCACTCCACCATTGAGCGCAGGTCATCATGATTGGAAATGACGCAGACGATATCGCAATACAGCTCTTTGCTGTGAAAACGGTACAGCAGATCTGCCAGGCAGTGAGACTCACGGCTGGCCATCAACACAACACGCTTGGGACGCGAAGAGTCTTCGATCTGCCAATCCATGTTGAAAGAAGCTGCGATCGGGCTGAACGCTTCACGTAACTCATCCAATGAGAACTGCAGGCTTTTGGCACTGATTTCCACGCGCATGAAAAAGCAGCCCGTGGTGGGATCGGAGTGCTGGTTGGCATCCGCAATGGAGCCCCCGTGGCTGGAAATGAAGTTACTGACCATCGCCACAATGCCCACTCGGTCGGGGCAGGATAGAACCAAACGGTAACGGCGTTCCATAAACTCTGCTCGTGTCCTAAATATTTTGTCTGGAAAACTGTCCTGAACAGGACCAAAAATCGAATCGGCCATTCTATCAGAAGGCAGCAGTTCCCTGACAGCGCTCAAGCCGATCCTGTTGCCCGTCGGGGGTTTGAGTGCTTAAACTGAAACACTGCCCGATCCAAGGAGATCCCTATGATGATGCTGACGCCAGAGCGGATGGCGCCCCTCAAAGCACGCCGACTCGGCATCGACACCCACCACGAACCGACACTGTATCTGCCGGCAAAAAGTCATGTCTGCCGCTCGGAAGGGTTCGAAAGCCTGTCACGGGTACTGGTCACCACACAACAGGGGTGCCACCTGATCGCTTCGCTCAATATTGTTACCGACAGGCTGCTGGCCGATGACGAGGTCGGATTCTCCGAATCCGCCTGGAAACGACTGACCCTTAAAGCGGAAGACCCGATCTGGCTGTCGCACCCCAAACCGGTGCAGTCGCTGTCGTATGTGCGCGCCAAGGTATACGGTCATGAGCTGACCGACCTCCAGTTCCAGAGCATCATCAATGATATCGTCGAAGGCCGTTATGCCGATGTGCACCTGGCTGCCTTTATCACGGCCTGTGGCGATGACAACCTGAGCGATGCCGAGGTGACCTCACTGACCGAAGCCATGGTCAAATCCGGCAGCACGCTGGATTGGCAGTTGCCACTGGTGGTCGACAAGCATTGTGTTGGCGGCTTGCCAGGCAATCGCACCACGCCGATAGTGGTGTCCATTCTGACCGCCTGTGGCCTGATAGTGCCCAAAACTTCCTCGCGCGCGATCACTTCGCCAGCTGGCACCGCCGATACCATGGAAACGCTCACCAATGTAAGCCTGACCCTTGAGCAGATGCGCGAAGTAGTCAGCCGTGAAGGCGGCTGCCTTGCCTGGGGGGGCGCCATGCGTTTAAGCCCTGCCGACGACCTGTTGATTCAGGTCGAGCGCGCGCTGGATATCGACAGCGAAGGCCAGCTGATCGCCTCGGTGCTATCGAAGAAGATCGCCGCCGGTGCCACCCATGTATTGATCGATATTCCCGTTGGCCCCACTGCCAAGGTGCGCAGCGAGGAAGCCGCCGAGCGTCTGGCCTCCAGCTTTAGAGTCGTTGCGGCCAATCTGGGGCTGGAGCTGCAAGTGATGTTGACCGACGGCAGCCAGCCTGTGGGCAGAGGCATAGGCCCCGCCCTTGAAGCGCGGGATATTCTGGCGGTATTGCAGAACGATCCCAATGCGCCTCAGGACCTGCGTCAGCGTGCTGCCGAAGTGGCCGGTGCCATGCTCGCCATGGTGAAACAGCTGTCACCCGAGGAAGGGACCCGGTTGGCACTGGACACCCTGAGCAAGGGCACCGCCTGGGAGAAGTTCCGCAATATCTGTGATGCTCAGGGTGGTTTCCGCCATCCGCCTGTCGCGCCTTATCGCTATGCATTGGTGGCTTCCCACACCGGCAAGGTCACCCGCATCGATAACCGTATTCTGGCCAAAATCGCCAAACTGGCAGGCGCCCCGGCAGACCCGGCCGCCGGTGTAGAGATTTGTGTCAAGCTGGGCGATCAGGTGGACTGTCAGGATGTACTCATCATGATCCACGCGGAAAACGCCGGGGAACTCAACTACGCCGTTGAGTATCTCAATGAACACCCTCAAGTGATTGAACTGGATAACCCGCTGCAGCAGGAGGCCTCAACACATGCTGATCTTTAATCCCGACTCGGACCCGGCGCTGGCAGCCCAGCTTAATCGTTTACTGAATGCTCAGGCCGGTGCGCTGGAGCAGCGCCGTTTTCCTGATGGTGAAAGCTATTTGCGGGTCCATTCGGATTGTCAGGATCAGGACTGCGTGATCCTGTGCAACCTGTTTCACCCGGACGAGCGCCTGCTGCGCCTGCTGTTCCTGGCCGATACCCTGCGCGACTGCGGCGCCCGCAGTGTCGGTCTGGTGACGCCCTATCTGGCCTATATGCGTCAGGACAAACGCTTCAAACCCGGCGAGTGCGTGACGTCACGTCCCTTTGCCAAACTGTTGTCCGGCGCCTTCGACTACCTGGTTACCGTCGACCCTCACCTGCACCGTTACCATTCGCTTGATGAGATCTATTCCATTCCCTCGCGTGTGGTTCAGGCAGCCCCTTTGATTGCCCAATGGATTCAGGCACGTATTCCGAACCCGCTGCTGATTGGCCCTGACAGCGAGAGTGAGCAGTGGGTATCCCAGGTTGCTCAACTGGCCGACGCTCCGTTTCAGGTGCTGCAGAAAGAACGTCACGGCGATTACGACGTGAGGGTATCCCTGCCTGATCTGGAAAATGCCGCCCAGCGCACACCGGTACTGGTGGATGATATTATTTCCAGTGGCCGTACCATGCTGGAAACCCTGAACCACCTGCGTGCGGCTGGCCTGCCCCGTGCCGTGGCGATTGGCGTGCATGGTATTTTTGCCGGCGATGCCTATAACCAGCTGACTCAGATTGCAGATGTGGCAACCACTGCCTGTATCCCTCACCTGAGCAACCAGATCGATATCGCACCGCCGCTGGCCGACGCCATTCGCGAGCTGCTGGCCGAGCGTGCAGCCTGAGGAGCTGGAGCTGCCGGATGCCGAGATTCGCTATTACCGCGACTTTCTCGGCCCGGCAGACGCCGATCGACTGTTGCTGGTCCTACTGGATGAAGTCCCCTGGCGCCAGGACCGCATCCGCCTGTTTGGCCGTGAGCACCTGATACCGCGGCTGCAGGCCTTCCAGTCCGACGCAGGCATCCATTACACCTATTCAGGCCTGCAACTGGCGGGAGATAGCTGGCACCCGGCACTTGCTGAACTTAAAAATCGATTGCAGTACCTCTGCGGGGCCCGCTTCAATGCCCTGCTGCTGAACCTGTATCGCGATGGCCAGGACGCCATGGGGTGGCATGCGGATAATGAACGAGAGCTGGGGCAAAACCCGATTATCGCCTCTGTCAGCCTCGGTTCCGAACGCCGCTTTCGCCTGCGTCATAATGAAAGCCGAGAGACACATTCCCTGCCTCTGGCGCATGGATCATTGCTGCTGATGGCAGGTCCTACCCAGCATCATTGGCAACATTGCCTGCCCCGCAGCAAACCCGTCCAGCAGCCGCGTATCAACCTGACCTTCCGCTTCATCCATGTATAATCGCGTCAAGTAAAAGACCGGAGAGAAACCCGATGAACCCAACGATTGATCTACTGAACAGCCACCGTTCCATTCGCAAATTCACCGATCAGCCGGTCCCTCAGAGCACCGTCGATACCCTGATCAAAGCCGGCCAGGCTGCTGCCACCTCCAGCTTTATCCAGGCGTGCACCGTGATTCAGGTGAGTCAGGGCGAGCGTCGTGATGCGCTTGCCGAGATGGCCAACAATCAGGTCTATGTATCTGAAGCACCGGTATTCCTGGTGTTCTGTGCTGACATGAAGCGTCATCAGCTGGCCTGCGATATGCATAACGCCGAAATGCTGTCCGGTTACACCGAGCAATTCCTCACTGCCTCCATGGATTGCGGCCTGTTTGCACAAAACGTAATCGTCGCCGCCGAATCTCTGGGCATGGGGGGTGTGTACATTGGCGGTCTGCGTAACAAGATTCAGGACGTCTCCGACCTGCTGGAACTGCCTGAGCTGGTCTACCCGGTATTTGGCATGTGCCTGGGTTACCCGGATCAGGATCCTGAAGTTAAACCGCGCCTGCCGCTGGACGTAGTCCTGAAGCAGGATCGTTACGATGACAGTCAGGATGCTGAACGTATTGCCGCCTATGACAACGCTGTGCGTGAGTACTACCGCACGCGCACAGGTGGTAACAAGGAGATGACCTGGAGCGAGCAGATTTCCGGCATGCTGGTAAAAGAGGCACGCCCTCATATGCTGCCGTTCTTGAACACCAAGGGCTTCCTCAAGCGCTGATATTGTGCAGCCGGCAAAACTCTCAACTATGCTGAACAGGCCAGCCCCGCAAGGGGGCAACCTGTTCTCGTGAGAGGATGCATACAATGCCTGAACGTAAGATCTCTGCGCTGCTGGAGCAGCTTGAACAACATTCCCTCAGACGCGCCCATCAGCAGACGGTGACTCTCCCCATCGACAGAGAGGACATGGTACGTCTGCAAGCCCTGGCCGACGTTTATGATATGGATATTGCCGAACTTGCGCCCATCCTGCTTCACAGCATCCTGAGCGATATCGAAGCACACATGCCCTATCAGCCAGGCAGCAAGGTTATTCGAATAGAGGACGATGAGCCGATCTACGAGGATATAGGTCCCACCCCTCGTTATCTGGAGGCCAAACGAAAGCACGAAAAGGTGTGTGCCTGATACAACGGGCTTGATCGCCCCTCGCCCCTGGCTCAGAATCCTTTCACTGTTAAGTACAGGCGATAAGGGCAAGTATTGTGAGTCAAACCAGGCTGAGTGCCGTTCCCACCAATATCATCACCGGCTTTTTGGGCAGTGGTAAAACCACTGCCATCAACCACCTGCTTCAGCAACGCCCTGAAGGTGAACGCTGGGCCGTACTGGTGAATGAGTTTGGTCAGGTCGGCATCGACGCCAGCCTGATCACCGAAGAGGACGGTGTTGCCGTCAAGGAACTCGCTGGCGGCTGTCTCTGCTGTGCCCTTGGCCCAAGCCTGCCTATCACCCTGGCAACACTGCTGCGACGCGCCCGTCCTGACCGCCTGCTGATCGAACCTACAGGCCTTGGCCACCCGGCACGCATCATCGATACGCTGCAAAGTGATCAGTTCAAGGACGTGCTGTCTCTGCACACTATTATCTGCCTGCTGGACCCTGGCGTATTGCACCATCCCGAGACACTGGCTCAACCAAGCTTTATCGACCAGCTCAACCTGGCTGACCGAGTCGTGCTCAACCGCACCGACCTGGCCAGTCGCGAGGATATCGCCGAGGCAGAAACGCTCAGCGCCAACCTGTTTCCGCCCAAAGCCGGCATCCACCAGGTCAAGCAGGGCCAGGTCAAGCTGGAGTGGCTTGACCTGCCCCACTCAACCGAGCGGCAGGCAGAATATCCACAGGCCCATGCCAAAACTGCCGCTATTAGCTCTTTAACGCCACCCAAGCGACCCTCGATTCCGGCACCGGGTAAGCCTGTGTATGAGTTCGGTCAGGGTGAAGGCCACTTCAGCTACGGCTGGGTTTTCCACAGCGATGACTGCTTTGACTGGGATAAGACACGCGCATTACTGGATCATTTAGAAACGGCAGTGCGTGTAAAAGCGGTGCTTCGCATCGGTCATGCTCGCGTTGGCTATAACCGTAATGCTGGCCAGGTAGCGACCATTGCCGAGTCGGCTTGGCGACGGGATTCAAGACTGGAAGTTTTGACACAGGAGCCACTGGACAAGTCCACCCTTGAGCAGGCTCTGCTGGGCTGCTTGCTGCCCTAGGCTGGAAAAGATGGCAAAACTATACCAGTATCAAGGTATTACAGACTGTGTTCTCCCTGTCAGCGAGTTCGGTCTAGCCTCCCCCAGCAGAGATCTTTCTGAGGAAACCCAGCCAGAATGCCAGTATTGTAAGATTGCATACATGCCCAACAAGCCGATTATCGGCATAAGACAACGAGGTTAAGGATGCCTGGTTCCTCTGCCACTGATCAGAAAGGTCCAGAAACCAAGACGGTTTCCGTATCAACAGCTCAAAATATTCCTCCCTTTACGGTCGAGGACATCCTTAAGGCTATCAATGATGACCAGTTTTTCCTTGCTGGCCAGGCACAGGTGAATCTGGATAGCCTTGATCTCGTCGGGTTCGAATGTCTGGCTCGCTGGCAACACCCACAGTTTGGAGTGCTGCTGCCCTTCCATTTTATTCCGGTGCTGGAGAATGCTCAGCAATGTCACAAGCTGACTGTTCACCTGTTTGGCAGGATGTTGAGCCTGGTGTCACGTCTGCAAAAGCACTCACCGGGTTTGCATTTTTCACTGAACATATCAGCGCATGATCTCGCGCGCGAAGGGTTCGCTGAAGAGATGATCCGCATTGCCGGCCAACATATTATCGACGATGCATCGGTCGTGCTTGAAGTCACGGAAACTGCCGGTATTTTTGGTGAAACCAGTGTTTCAAACCTGAAACAGCTACATGAGTTCGGAATACAGCTTGCTGTTGATGATTTCTGGACAGGCTTTTCAACCCTCGAAACTATACGTCTAAATATTTTCTCCGAAATTAAAATCGATTTTTCGCTTACATCTCGGGTTATAAATGACAAAACCAGCATGGCTGGCATTAATGCCATCTTACAACTCAGCAGTAATTTAGGGCTGCGCTGTATCGTCGAGGGTATAGAAACAGGGGTCGTCAGGTCGATACTGCTCGAAGCCGGCGCAAAATACGGACAAGGGTACTTATTCAGTAAGGGTATTAATGAAGACCTGCTGGAAGCATGGATAGAAGAATACCGCCTTAAATCCCCCCCGCAGGCCTGTTTGAGTCCATCCACATTTTACCAACAGTCAGAACTTGGAGAGCTCGAATCACGCCCACATCCGTCATGGCTTTGGGACTTCAATGGCAAGAAAATCATCTGGGCAAACCCCGCTGGATGCAAGTTTTGGCAGGCAGCATCACTGGATGCAAGTTTTGGCAGGCAGCATCACTGGATGCACTTAAGGCCAAAGATTTCTCTTCCATTAGCTACCTCGCCAAAACACGACTAAAAAGCTATCAACTTCACCTGCAATCTGGCGAAGAGATCATTACATCCGAATGGGATTTTTTTCCTGGCACCGATGCTCAAAAGGTTTTTTGTATTCAGCTTCCTCGCTTTAATCAAGAGACCGGCGAGATGCTTATGCTGGTCAACGCATTTGAGAACTTCAACTCGCGCTTACCTGCCAGAAAATACATAGACTCTTCGGATGAATTTCCTGCGCCTTTTATTATCGCAGACGAGCACGGCAACCTGCTTCGCATTAATAAACATGCTCATATTGAAATCAAGCTGGAACACGAAAACATAACCGACCTGATTTCAGCTGAAGACTTTGAGTCAATCAAGTCAGGCTGCAGTAACGGCCACATGGTACATACTTTTGCCAGCTTCAATAAGCTGGAAGGTTATAACTATGTGTATATCCGAGCTTCCATGTTGCCTGATATGCACCAAAACGGCCGCAATGTTTTCCATATCATGGTAATACCGGTATCTGAGCTTTTAACCAGAGGCATGACCGAGCCGTTAAATGAAATCAAATTTCTTACGGACAACCCCGAGCCAGAGGAAGATAAGGGCAACATCTAAGGTAATCAGGTGTTCTAATCCAAACTTGCCGTTAATAGGCTTTTCGACCCGCCTTTCAAAAAAAAGCAGCCTGAAGGCTGCTTTTCAAAATTGACCATCCACTGGCGATCTACCCTACTCCGTCATCCCCGGCAACCAGAGCACAATCGACGGGAACAGAATGCACAGCACCAGACCTGTCAGCTGCAGCAAAACAAACGGAATGATCGACTTGTAAATAGTACCGATACTCACATTGCCCTGAGTGATGCCCTTCAGATAGAAGAGCGCATAGCCAAAGGGCGGCGTGAGGAAACTGGTTTGCAGGTTGATTGCCACCAGTATGGCAAACCACACAAGTACGGCTTCACCGTAGAGCTGGCCACCAAAATCCAGAGCATTCACTACCGGCAACAACAGCGGCAGGATCACGAAGCTGATTTCGATCCACTCCAGGAAGAAACCAAGCAGGAAGATCAGCCCCATCAGCAGCAGCAACAAACCATATGGGCCCAAACCCGTACCGGTGATCAACTCTTCGATCATATCGGCACCGCCAAGGCGCTTGAATACCACGCTGAAGCAGGTAGCGCCCACCACCACGAACAGGATCATGGCCGAGGTTTTGGAGGTCGTGCGGCAAACCTCTCGGATAGCATCGAGGTTCAGCTGTTTCAGGAACAGAGCCAGCAGCATGGCACCGGCAGCACCAATGGCCGCGGCTTCTGTTGGCGTGGCAATACCCGCCATGATGGAGCCCAGTACTGCTGTAATCAGGACAACAGGGCCCAAGAGGTCTCGCAACAGAGCCAGTGCCAGTGGCGTTTGTTCTTCAGGTTCCTCACCTGCGATTGCCGCCTCACTGGCCAAGGGTGCCCATTCCGGTTTCAACCAGGCCGCTACCAGCAGATAAACCGTATATAGACCGCCCAGCATAAGGCCCGGTATCAGTGCGGCCTTAAATAGGTCGCCTACGGAGATCTGCATGATGGAGCCCATCAATACCAGCATGATTGAGGGAGGAATCAAGATACCGAGTGTGCCGGATGCAGCAACCACGCCGTAGGCCATTTCGGGCTTGTAGCCCTGTTTGAGCATGACCGGCAGTGCCAACAGGCCCAGCATCACCACCGATGCACCGATGATACCCGTGCTTGCTGCCATCACCACGCCCAACAGAGCAACGGAAACGGCCAAGCCACCACGAACATTGCCGAACAGGCGTTGCAGGGTCAGCAACAGGTTTTTGGCCACACCGGAACGCTCCAGCATCAAACCCATAAAGACAAACAAGGGAATGGCGATCAGCAACCAGTTTTCAATTACTCCACCAAAGATACGGGAGGAAACAGTGCCCAGAAACGCCAGGGGAATATCACCAATAAAGGCAAAGACAATACCCAGACCACCCAACAGGAAGGCAACCGGATAGCCGCTGAAAATTCCGAACAGCAGCGCAAGGACCATCGCAATGGCCAATCCATATTCATCCAGCATCAGAGCTCTCCTCTACATCACGTGCCGGATCCAGTATGCGGGCCAGACGATCAAACACCTGCCCCAATGCTCCCAGCGCCAACAACAACAAACCTGCTGGTAAAGCTCCTTTAATCAGATAACGGTCCGTCAGACCGCCATAGTTGGACTGCTCTCCCGACACATACGCCATCTGCACCATATGCTTGGACAACCAGGCGATGAGGATGCAGAAAGGGATCAGCAGCAACAGGTGACCGATAATTTCCACCCAGTGCCTGGTTACAGGGGACATGCTGTTATGCAACATATCCACACGCACATGCATGTTGGCGTGCATGGCATAACTTCCCCCGATCAGGGTCAGCAAGCCAAACAGGTGCCATTGCAGCTCGGTCATGGTGTTGATGGTGATGGCATTGCCCAGCAGTAACACCTTGTCGTCCCAACGTATCAGCTCGTTGGCACTCATGGCATTCATCACCACGGTCGCCAGTACTGCCAGCATAATGCCCAGTACCAGCCAACTGCTCACCTGTCCCAGCCAGCGGCCAAGCCCGATCAACGGGCAGGCCAGGCGGGCGCACCAGCTGGCGCCAGAAAGGCGCCAGCTGGGCAGTTGTGGATTAACGCGGGGTTGCTTGTAGCTCATACCACTCGTCCACCAGTTTGCTGTGTTCCATCAGCGACTCGTACGCTTTCTTGAACAGAGGATTGTTCTTCATTTCCTCTTCGCGTACTTCATCCCAGCCCTTGCGCAGTTCCGCCAGTACCGGTTCCGGGAAGCGCTTCACTTCGATGCCTTTTGCTTCCAGTTTACGGATAGTACGAATCTGCTCGGCCGGCGCTTCAGACATGGCCCACTGCAGGGTGGCGCGACACGCGGTTTCGAACTTGGCTTTGGTGTTGTCGTCGTACTCGTTCCATACATCCTTGTTGATGATGAATGAGAACCAGCTTGCAGACTGGTGCCAACCCGGGAAGTAGTAGTACTTGGTTACGTCCTCGAAGCCCATGATCTGGTCAACCTGAGGTACGGAGAACTCGGAGGCGTCGATACGACCACGTTCCAGCGCCAGGTAGATTTCGCCACCCGGAATCAGCTGGGTAGAGGCGCCGTATTTGTTAAGCACCTTGGCTCCCAGACCGGAAATACGCATACGCAGACCTTCGAAGTCCTTGATATCGTTGATTTCCTTGTTGTACCAGCCACCGGTTTCCTGCGGAGAGATAAAGCATGGCAGTACTTTTACGTTGTACTGGTCGTAAGCACTCTGCAGGATTTCAGTACCCTCACCGGACCACATCCAGGACATGAAGGCTTCAGGGGTAGGACCGAACGGCAGCGCGCCGTAGAGATTGGTGACCGGCACAGTACCAGCCCAATAACCGATCCAGTCCCAACCAGCAGGAACCGCACCGGAGGATACGGAGTTGAACACCTCAAACGCCGGAACAAGATCGCCCGGGTTATGTACTTTCAGTTTCACTTCACCATCGGTAACCGTCTCCAGCTCCTTGGCGAAACGCACAGCACCCTCACCAATGAAAATATTGGTGTTGAAGGTATTGGCCACATCCAGTTTGGACGGCCCGGCCGCCTGAATGCTGGTAGACAGGGCCAGTGCAGCAGCACCTGCACCCAGTGCGGTAGTGATACGGGAAAACTGACTCATGATTCACTTCCTTTTGTTGTTATGTACGGTGAACACATAGATCGCCACTCCGGTATACACCAGAGTGGGTGACATTGTCATTTCATTGAGATGGTTGTGTTAACGCCTGAGGATTCGTTATCCGGCTCAAACCAGCGTGACGTCACGGTTTTGGTTTGAGTCCAGAACTGAATGGCCTGTTTGCCGTTCGGCCCCAGATCACCCAGTTTGGAGGCACGTGAACCGGTGAAGCTGAAGAAGGCCACCGGTACAGGAATCGGCACGTTGATACCCACCTGACCCACATCGATGTCCGCTTCGTAATGGCGAGCGGCCCAACCGGAATTAGTGAAGATGGATGTACCATTGCCATTGGGGTTAGCGTTGATGAACTCGATGGCGTCATCCAGCGTATCGACACACACGACACACATCACTGGACCAAAGATCTCTTCGTCATACACACGCATGCCGGGTTTTACGTCGGTGAAGATAGTCGGGCCAACAAAGTTTCCGTTCGGGTAACCATCCACACTCACATCACGCCCATCCAGTGCCAGCGTTGCACCCTCAGCTATGCCAGACTCGATCAGGTTAATCACACGATTACGCGCCTGTGGCGATACCAGAGGCCCCAGATCAGCATCACGCTGAGTACCCGGTCCCACTTTCATGGTTTTGGAGTGTTCGATGATTTCCGGCAGCCACTCTTTCGCCTGACCCACCAGCACCACGACAGAGTTGGCCATGCAGCGCTGTCCCGCTGCACCGAAACAGGAGCCGATCACGTTGTGAATTGCCTGGCTGCGGTTGGCATCCGGCATGATGACACAGTGGTTTTTGGCGCCCATCATCGACTGAACACGCTTGCCGGCAGCGCCAGCTCGGTCATAAATGTGCGTACCGACATGGGTCGAACCGATGAAGGAAAGAGCCTTGATATCCGGATGGTCACAGATCTGGTTAGCCACCTCAGGGCCACCATGAACCACGTTAAGAACACCCGGCGGAATGCCGGCTTCATGGGCCAACTCAACCAGACGCATGGTTGATGTGGGGTCCTGCTCGGATGGCTTCAGCACGAAGGTATTGCCCGTGGCGATGGCTAGCGGGAACATGAAACAGGGCAGCATGATCGGGAAGTTGAACGCCGTGATACCGGCACCCACGCCCAGCGGCTGCTGCAGGGAATAGACATTGACGTTACCGGCAGCATTTTCGGCGATTTCGCCCAGTTGCAGCGAGGTAATGGAACAGGCGTGCTCAATCACTTCCAGACCACGACCCACCTCGCCTTCGGCGTCCGGCAGGGTTTTACCGTGCTCTTCCGTAATCAGTGCCGCCAACTCTTCGGTGTGCTCACGCACAAGTGCCTGGAAGCGCAACATGATACGCATGCGCTGCGCCAGGGATACCTTGCGCCAGGACTTGAAGGCTTCCTTGGCCACCGCGACTGCGGTGTTGACCTCGGCCTCAGTGGCAAAGGGGACACGGGCAACCACTTCCTGAGTGGCCGGGTTTACCACATCGCGCCAGTCATCACTGCTGGAACGAACTTTTTCACCATTGATAAACAGGGGGATTTCACGAACCGACATATCACCTGATCTCCTTATATTTTTTGTGTACTCAGGCAAAACCAAAGCAGCTAGGAATGCTTCATTTGAGTCTAACGAGGGATCGTGTTGACAGACAACAAACACTTGAGCACATTTGATGTGCAAAAATGCACAAGGACTCAAGCAATGCTGAACTGGCAAGACATGCAAATTTTTCTGGAGGTCGCGCGCGCCAATCGCCTGACTGACGCTGCACGCCGCTTGAATATAGACCACTCTACGGTGTCGCGCAGGATTCGACGCTTCGAAGCCAGCCTGAATACTCAGCTGTTTGAGCGCAGCACCCACGGCTATGAACTGGCCCCTGCCGGCAAACAGTTACTGCTGTTTGCCGAAGAGATGGCGCGTCAGGCCTCTCAAGCCTCAGACAATATCAGTGACCAGAACCTTCAGGTCAGCGGCCAGGTGCGCCTGGGTGTCACCGAAGGCTTCGGCACCCACGTCATCACCCCCTTGCTGGGTGCCTTTCGTCGTCACTTTCCTGATATCACCATCGATCTCCTGTCCCTGCCACGCGCGGTGAACCTGAGCCGTCACGAAGCCGACCTGGCAATCACCATCGATAGACCCAGCAATGCGGAGATGGTGGTATCACGCCTGTGCAGCTATAGACTGCAACTGTACGGTGAAAAAGGCTATTTGGAACAGCGAGGACGCCCTGGCAGTGTTAATGACCTATGCCACTTTGATCTGGTGGGATATGTGGACGATCTGATTTTCAGTGATCAGCTCGACTATCTTGATCCGTTTTTAGCCAACCTGCCGTCACAGCCACGTTTTAGTCTGCGCAGTACCAGCATCATTGCACAGCTGCATGCCATTCGATGCGGAGCAGGTCTTGGGATCCTGCCTTGCTTCATGGCCAGTCAGGACACTGTTCTTCAAGCTTTGCTGACAGATCAGATGGATATACAACGTGATTTCTGGATTGCCGCGCGTGCTGATCAGCGTCAGTTACTGAGGGTACGCTTGCTGTGGGAGTTTCTGAAAACCGCGGTAGATGCGAATAAGGGATTTTTGCTGGGTGAAACAGAGGGAGGCTTGCAAATGCCAGTGGCACAAAGCCTTTTACTTGAAGCAAAAACTGAACAGCGGGCCTGAAGCCCGCTGTTGCGAATCCGAACTGTCAGTTATGCAACAACAGTAACGTTTTCGGCCTGAGGACCTTTCTGGCCCTGAGTAACTTCGAAAGTTACTGTCTGGTTTTCGTGCAGTGTACGACGACCAGTACCGTTGATAGCGCGGAAGTGAACGAATACGTCCGGGCCATTTTCCTGCTGGATAAAGCCGAAGCCTTTTTCATCGTTGAACCACTTAACGGTACCGGTAACGAGCTGTGACATTTTTTGCCTCTTTCTTTTGCATGTACACCAGCGATGCGCTGGATCTTCTTATGTTTGGACCCACCTCATTGGCGGCCCGGTTGTTCAGGTCTGTCTACACAAACCCTGACCCTCAGTTGCCAATGCAACCTCAGCCTTTTTCAGCCCACGGACTAACCGGGACAGAAACTCTTTCAGGTACAGACACCAAATGCACCGGTACCAACGCAAGCCGCCAATCAGCATAGATTCCTTTCATTGCGAAACCATGACGGTTACGCATCTGCACAGATCCGAAACGAGGTGACACTTGTTCTGTAGCAGATGAAAAAAGAGAAGGTAAAACAGAAGGAATATTGCCGAGGGTAACGCGAGAGAACAATCGATCAGAACCAGTCCGGGTATACTGCAGGCCGAAAAAAGACCTCAGCCTTGCCAGAAAGGCTCTTACATGATGGAACACGGTATCCGAACCGCTTGCGTGCGTTTGTATCAAGAAAATCTAACTCCGTGCCGGCCTTGAACCGGCTGTCCGGGCCCATTTTTCGGGGGCTCCGGCTTAATCACTTTCTTGCATCATACTCCAGTAGCAAGCAAATACAATCCTGTAACAAATTTTTTGTCCTCACAGTGATAAGGGGCAAATCTGGCCTTGTGTAACCGCATTAAGCTAGTGTCGGTCTATACTTGCACTCAAACTTGCCATTGAAATGATCGACCAAACCGCAGGGACGTGATCATGACCATCAAATTTATCCACAAAATCCTTTTGTTACTCATGCTGCCGGTTCTTGGCGTGACCCTCCTTCTAAGCGCAATCATGGTGAATGAATATCAACAGGCTGAAGTTCTGGATACGCTGGAGTCTCAGGTAGAGCTGACAACCTTTAATAGCCTGCTGGTTCATGAGTTACAGAAAGAGCGAGGCGCCACCAGTGGCTGGTTGGGTGCCGGTACTCAGGCGTTTGCAGACAAGCTCAGACAACAGCGCCAGTTGACGGATCAGGTACTGCAGAAATGGCAAAGCTACCAGAGCAATCAACAGTGGCACGATGCCCAGATCAAAAGCACCCTGTCACGGATTGGCCAACAACTGGCTCAGCTTCAATCGATTCGTAGTCAGGCCGATGATCGCAGTATCGCTCTTGGTAAGGCATTGGGCTTTTACACTCAGCTCAATGCGGATCTGCTCAGCGTGGCCGCAACGATAGCGAATCTGAGCCAGGATGCCGAGATCGCTCGTAGTTCAGCCGCTTTCTACTCTTTTCTTCAGGCTAAAGAGCGAGCCGGTATCGAACGCGCGGTGCTAAGTAATGTCTTCGGGAGTGACCAGTTTGGGCCCGGACTGTATCAGCGCTTCATCAATCTGGTTTCAGAGCAGAACACATATCTGAATCAATTCAAGGCACTCGCCACTTCCAGCAGCATTCAGGCCTATCAGGACATGACCGGCTCCAGCGAGTTTCAGGCGGTAGAAAAGCTGCGCAGTATCGCCATGGAGCGTGCCGACAGCGGGCAGTTTGGGGTAAAAGGCACGGAATGGTTTGACCGTGCCACTGACCGCATCAACCTGCTCAAGGCCTTTGAAGACAAACTGGCCTCTCAGTTGATCGGTACCGCCAGCCAGGCCCACGCTCAAGCCCAACGACATGCGTGGCTCAGTCTGGCCGCTCTGCTTGCCACGCTCTTGCTGGTCGGGCTGATTTCCATCTGGATCATCCGTGGATTACACCGTCAGGTTGATGCGCTCTCTCGCACCATGGCCTCGGTGCGCAACGAACATGACCTGACGGTTCGATCAGCCGTAATGTCAAAAGATGAGCTGGGCACTACCGCCGAACACCTGAACCAGATGCTCGAGCAGTTTGCCAACGCCATGAGCGAAGTATCCCAGGCCAGCAAGCAACTCTATGAAGAGTCGCAAAATACGTCTCGTGTAGTGCTCCAGGCAGAAACCAGCATCAAATTGCAAAGCGACGAAACCATGCAAGTAGCCGCCGCCGTGGAAGAAGTTTCCACGGCTGTACAGGATGTGGCCAACAGCACCGTTAATGCCTCCGATGCAGCACTGGAAGCTGACCGTTTGGCACAGGATGGCCATGCCAAGGTCACAGCCGCTGCAACAGCGGTCGCCAATCTGGCACATGACAGTCAGCAATTGTCCGACATGACCGCGCGCCTGAACGAAAGCAGCCAGAAAATCTCTGATGTGACCGATGTCATCAACAGCGTGTCTGAACAGACCAACCTGCTGGCCCTTAATGCGGCCATCGAAGCCGCTCGTGCCGGTGAACAGGGACGTGGTTTTGCCGTGGTGGCTGATGAGGTACGCACCCTGGCTCAGCGTACTCAGGCGTCCACATCGGAAATTGATGCCATCATTCGCAAACTGCAGCAGGAAACCCAGCAGGCCAGCGACCTGGTGGCAAGTAATCAGCGTGACATGCTGACGGCAACCGAACGTGCACGTGAGGTAGAGGAATCTCTGGATGCCATTGTTGCGGCCATTGCCAGCATTACCAACATGTCGACCCAGATAGCCGCTGCAGCCGAGGAAGAATCAGCCGCCATCAATAACATTGGACAGAATATTACGCGTATCGACACCAGCGCAGAAGCGATCAAGGACAGTGCACACAGTCTGACCTCTCACGCCGAACAGCAACTACGATTGGCGGAAGGGCTCAGTAACCTGATTGCACGCTTCAAGATCTGAGCCCCGGTTTGGCTGATTAACGATCCCGGCGACTTATACGTGCCGGGATCGTGTTTTGGCTTTGCTGTTGCGGCCTTTGGCAGCGGGCTTGGCAGCTCCCTGCTTACGACCTTGTCCACCCGTGCTCCGTGGCGGCAAGCCTGTATGCTGAGTCAACAACTTACCCTTGGCGGCACGACCGGCCCCGGCACGGCTGGAACTGGGTGAATTTTTGCGTCGCGGGTTCACATGCTGCGCATCCTCCGGCTGGGTCGCAGGGATCAACTGTTTCTCGCCATCGCCGATCAGATCGGCACGCCCCATCTCGGTAAGTGCTTCACGCAGCAATGGCCAGTTATCCGGGTCATGCCAACGCAGAAACGCCTTGTGCAAACGGCGCTGACGCTCCCCTTTTACGGTTTCAACCTTCTCACCGCTCTTCTTGTACGTGAGCTTGCGCAGCGGGTTGCGACCGGAATGGTACATCGCCGTGGCCGTTGCCATCGGTGAGGGGTAGAACGCCTGTACCTGATCCGCCTTGAAGCCGTTCCGTTTCAGCCAAAGTGCCAGGTTCATCATGTCTTCGTCGGATGTGCCCGGATGCGCGGCGATAAAGTACGGAATCAGGTACTGATCCTTGCCCGCTTCTTTGGAGAACTTCTCGAACATCTTTTTGAAAGCATCATAGGTACCGATGCCCGGCTTCATCATCTTGTCGAGCACACCACGTTCAGTATGCTCAGGTGCGATCTTGAGATAGCCACCAACATGATGGGTCACCAGCTCGCGGACGTATTCCGGGTCTTGCACGGCAAGGTCGTAACGCAGGCCCGAGGCAATCAGGATCTTGTTTACACCCTTGAGATCACGTGCCTTGCGATAAAGCGAGGTCAGCGAACTGTGATCGGTATTGAGGTTATGACAGATGCCAGGGAACACGCACGAAGGCTTGCGGCACGCGGCCTCGATCTCGGGGCTCTTGCACGCCAGACGGTACATATTGGCAGTAGGGCCACCCAGGTCGGAAATGACACCGGTAAAGCCCGGCACCTTGTCACGAATTTCTTCGATCTCGTTCAGGATCGACTCGTGAGAGCGGTTCTGAATGATGCGACCTTCATGCTCGGTAATGGAGCAGAAAGTACAGCCGCCGAAGCAGCCACGCATGATGTTGACCGAGAATCGGATCATTTTGTACGCCGGTATCTCCGCCTTGCCATAGGCCGGATGCGGCACGCGCTGATACGGCAGGCCGAAGACATGGTCCATCTCCTCGGTCGTCAACGGAATCGGCGGCGGGTTGAGCCAGACTTCCTGGTCGCCATGCAGCTGCACCAGCGCACGGGCGTTACCGGGATTGGTTTCCAGATGCAGCACACGGTTGGCATGGGCATAGAGCACCGGGTCTTTGCTGACTTTTTCGAATGACGGCAAACGAATGACCGTCTGGCTGCGATCCAGTTTGACGCGTGGCTCGATATGCAGAATCTGCACCTCGTCCTCGGCGTCCATCTCAGCGGTTTCTCCCCCTTCACGACCGTTTTCCAGCTGACAGGCTTCCAGATCGCGAGTGTTCACATAGGGGTTGATGATCTTGTCGATCTTGCCGGGACGATCGATACGGGTGGAGTCGATCTCCATCCAGTCTTCCGGCGTATCCTTGCGCACAAAGGCAGTGCCACGCACGTCGGTGATTTCACTGACCGGTTCGCCACGGGCGATGCGGTGCGCCACTTCAACGATGGCACGCTCGGCATTACCGTAGAGCAGCAGATCGGCACGGGCATCCAGCAGAATTGAGCGGCGCACCTTGTCCTGCCAGTAATCGTAATGGGCAATACGACGCAACGAGCCTTCGATACCACCCAGGATGATCGGCACTTCCTTATAGGCTTCTCGGCAGCGCTGGCTATACACCAGGCTGGCACGGTCCGGTCGGCTGCCCGCTTTACCGCCCGGTGTATAGGCATCATCGGAACGGATCTTTCGATCTGCCGTGTAGCGGTTGATCATGGAATCCATGTTGCCTGCGGCAACACCGAAAAACAGATTAGGCTTGCCCAGCGCCTTGAACGGCTCGGCAGAGTTCCAGTCCGGCTGGGCAATAATGCCGACCCGGAAGCCTTGGGACTCCAGCAAACGACCGATAATGGCCATGCCGAATGACGGGTGATCCACATAGGCATCACCTGTCACGATGATAATGTCGCAGCTGTCCCAGCCAAGCTGGTCCATCTCCTCCCGGGACATGGGCATAAAGGGTGCAGGACCAAAACATTCGGCCCAGTATTTGGTGTAATCAAAAATCGGTGTTACTGCTTGCATGGATATCCCGGAATTGAGGCGCGTGCTAGGCGCGCGAGTATAGCGCATTTTTTGAACAGTTCCGACCATCCTGCCAACGCAAACGGCCCCGCAAGCGGGGCCGTTTGGATTCAGGCATCTCGGATAATCAGGCTGCGGCTTTCGGCGCCGGTTTACCGATTATAATCGAAAGGATTGCCATTGCCGCCAACATCCAGCAATAGTGGATGTTACCCACAATCACCAGTGGTGACAGACCGGCAATGGAGCCAGCCAACAGCACCTGAGCGCCGTAAGGCAACATGCCCTGAACCACACAGGAAAAGATATCCATCAAGCTTGCACTTCGACGCGGATCGACGTCGTAACGCTGGGCCATATCCTTCGCCAGACCACCGGCAATCAGGATCGCAACCGTATTGTTGGCCGTACATACGTTGGTCAAGGCCACAGCAGCACTGATGCCGAACTCGCCAGAGCGACGGTGCTTCTTGGGGTCATCACTCTGACGCGACAGCTTGTCGATCACGCCTGCCAGCCAGACCAGACCACCTTGAGATTTCATCAGTGCACCCAGACCACCAATCAGCAGCGAGAGGATCAAAATCTCCTGCATGCCGGTGTAACCGGCATAGATATCCTTGGACCACTGCGCCAGGGTGTAAGCATCCTGCATGAAGAAGCCCACGCCACCTGCCAGCAAAATGCCTACAAACAGCACCAGCATCACGTTCAAACCGGACAGGGCCAGCACCAATACCGCCAGATACGGCAGCACTCGAATCAATTCATAGTCACCGGGCGCTTCTACCTGTGCACTGCTGCCCTGAATGAACAGCCACACCAGTGTCAGCAGAGCGGCCGGCAGGGCAATTTTGAAGTTGAGGCGGAATTTGTCACGCATCTCACAGCCCTGGGTGCGGGTTGCCGCAATGGTGGTATCGGAGATAATCGACAGGTTGTCACCGAACATGGCGCCACCGATAACCGTACCGATGGTCAGCAGCAGAGACAGATCGGTCGCCTCAGCCACACCTACCGCAATCGGTGCGATAGCCGCAATGGTACCCATGGAGGTCCCCATGGACGTCGCGACAAAAGCGGTAATCACAAACAGACCCGGCAGCACCATAGACGGCGGTATAATACTGAGACCCAGGTTAACCGTCGCATCTACACCACCAACGGCCTTGGCAACACTGGCAAAAGCCCCTGCCAGCAGGTAGATCAGCACCATGGTAATGATGGTATTGTCGCCTACACCGCTGATAAAGGTTTCAATACGCTCATTCAGCTGGCCTTTCTGCAGCATCAGCGCCAGCACAATCGCAGGCAGAATCGCCACCGGAGCGGAAATTTGATAGAAGGCAAACTCGACTTCAGCTGCCTGATAGTAGAGACCGCTGCCGATAAACAGGGCCAAAAAGAGTCCTAGTGGCAGCAACGCCACGGGAGAATTTTTTGTCATTCTGGTGTCCGAATTATCGCTGGCCGATCAGGCCAAACACACACCACCGCTTTGCCGGATTGGCCAAGACAGTGAACGGAATCAAGGAGTTGCGCGCTATATCGAGCAGCTCGACAAGCGTCCATGCGGGATAACGGCGGCTTCATGCGCCGGAAAAGAGGCCTTTTATACACGAATCGCCATAAAAACTGAAGTCTTTATAACCACTTCAGCAATATTGCTCAATCCAGCTGCTCAATCCAGCCTGGCCCCAACTGCCGCATCTGCTGCCGAATCCAGCGCGCACGCTCACGAATATAATCGGTCGGAGGCTGAGCCTGATATACCCAAGGGTTGGGCAAAATGGCAGCCAACCTTGCCGACTGATCTGCACTCATGCGCTCAACTGGCCGTTGGTACCAGTATTCACTGGCAGCCCCTACCCCGTAGACACCGGGCGCAAACTCGACAATGTTCAGATAGAGCTCCAGCACCCTTCGCTTGCCCAAGATACCTTCCAGTAACAGTGCCAGCGGTGCTTCCATTCCTTTTCTGACCCAGTCACGGCCAGGCCAGAGAAACAGATTCTTGGCTGTCTGCTGGGTCAGGGTGCTTGCCCCACGAAGCCCTCTGCCATCCATCGCTTCCGATACGGCCTGACGCACTGCCTTCAGATCGACACCCTTATGCAGCGGGAAGCGCTGATCCTCAGAAGCAACCACCGCAAGCTGCATGCTGACAGGTATCTGCTCCAGATCTACCCAGTGATGACGATATTCATCCGGATAGCCCTCAGGACTGCTCAACTCACGCCAGATCATCCATGACCAGACGGGTGGATCTATGACTTTCAAGGACAAAACCAGCAATAACTGCAACACCACCAGTACCAGCACCAGACGCCAAAGCACCCACCAGATGGGGCGTAGCACGTAGCGAGATAGTTTGGATGGGGATCGACTGGTCAAGGTGCCTCTGTGAATAGTGCTAAAAGATTAGGGATTGTCAGGAAACTTTTACGTTAAGCTCCGGTCACCGTAATATACTATGCCAACTCCATAAGTGACTGTCATGTTTGCCGTATCCACCAACAGATTGACCGGATTGCTCAGCGCTCTTGCTCTGATCATGCTGTTGTTGGCACCCATCACGATGTCGGCAAGTTCAGCATCAATGACGGCTGATACCCTGATGGGCAACATGGCCCATGCACATGAGAGTTCACACACTGAGGACAACAGCTCCTCATGCTGGCAGCAGTGTCTAAATAGCTGCAGCAGCCACTGCACTCCAACCTTAATCAGCATACCTCTGGCAAGTCTTGCCGGAGAAACCCTCGTTTATCTGCGACCTGATCTTTACCAGCCCCTGTTCCCCTCCGGACTGCATCGCCCTCCAAAGGTCTGAATAGCCTTCTTTTCGGCTGCGCCCAGGGTGCAGCCAAGTATTCACATTGCTATTCAGGAGTACCTTCATGAGTAAGGACAACGTTTTGCGTGCGCCCTCCAGGCGTCGTTTTGTCCAGGGATTGGCCCTGGGTGGTCTGGCTGCCGGGTTTGGATTGAGCAGCCGCTCCCTGCTGGCTGCCAGCGTACCTGCACCTCAGAGCACACCCGTGCTGTCCGGCACAGAGTTTGATCTCAATATTGGCCACCAGTTGGTCAATTTTACAGGCAAGGAAAAGCTCGCCACGACCGTTAACGGCAGCCTGCCAGCGCCAATCCTGCGTTGGCGCGAGGGTGATCGCGTGCGTCTTAACGTGAGCAACCATCTGCAAACGGACTCATCCATTCACTGGCACGGACTGATTCTCCCGACAGAAATGGATGGCGTACCGGGACTGAGTTTTGATGGTATCGCCCCGGGCG
Organism: Marinobacterium sp.; assembly: GCA_048260865.1. Taxonomy (GTDB): domain Bacteria; phylum Pseudomonadota; class Gammaproteobacteria; order Pseudomonadales; family Balneatricaceae; genus Marinobacterium. The sequence continues at coordinate 94,482 of JBLXGN010000003.1, forward strand.
AAACCTTCAGCTACGAGTTCGACCTAAAGCAAAGCGGTACCTACTGGTATCACAGCCATTCAGGGTTCCAGGAACAAACCGGTCTTTATGGCGCGATCATTATCGACCCTAAAGAGCCGGAACCTTTTGATTATGACCGTGACCATGTCGTCATCTTGTCTGACTGGAGTGACACACCACCGGATCAGGTGTTTGCCAACCTGAAGAAGATGAGTCACTACTACAACAGGCGTGAACGCAACCTGACGGACGATCTCATCCCCGAAATCCAGAAGGACGGCCTCGGCGCCACCTTCTCACGCCGCCAGATGTGGGAGAAAATGCGCATGAGTGACCGTGATATCTCCGATGTCACCGGTTACACCTATACCTTCCTGATGAATGGCCAAACACCAGCCAATGGCTGGACCGGTCTGTTCACGCCGGACGAAAAAATACGCCTTCGTGTCATCAACGCCGCTGCCATGACGTTCTTTGACCTGCGCATTCCCGGCCTGAAAATGACGGTCGTCGCCTGTGATGGCCAGTATGTCCAACCCGTCACCGTGGATGAATTCCGTATCGGGATTGCCGAAACCATCGACGTGATTGTTGAACCCCAGAGCCATCAGGCCTATGCCCTTTTCGCCCAGGCGATCGACCGCTCCGGCTATGCCTTTGGTCAACTGACACCCGACCTTAGCCTGAAAGCTACACCTCCGCCGATGGACCCCGCCCCCGAGCTAAGCCATATGGACATGGGCATGGATATGAGTAGCGGTAGTCATGGTGAACATGGCAGTCATGCCATGCCTGCACAAGATTCACACGCCGGACACGACCTGCATGCTGGTCATGCGGCCATGTCTCACGACGCCCACCAAAGCATGGCCATGCCGGTGCCTCAATCCCATGATCAACACTCAATGCCTGGCAATGCTCATCAGGCTCACGCGGGCCACGGCAAGACACAAAGCAGCGGACATGGCATGTCGCATGGCAGCAGCCATTCAATGGAGCCGACCTACAAGGGTCACCCTCTCTCCGCCGGTATGACCGTCCACAGCGAAACTGAGTACGGCCCCCATGTAGATATGCGTGCCGAGGCTCCGCAATACCGTTTGGATGACCCAGGTGTGGGTCTGCGTAACAACGGACGCAAAGTACTGACGTATGCGGATCTGCGCAGCTTGTATCCAACGCCTGATACTCGTGAGCCCGGCCGGGAAATTGAGCTGCATTTGACCGGCAACATGAGCCGCTACATGTGGTCGATCAACGGCATTCGATATGCAGACGCCGAGCCTATCCACCTGAACTACGGTGAGCGCGTGCGCATCACGCTGGTCAACGACACCATGATGCCGCACCCGATTCACCTGCATGGCATGTGGAGCGACCTGGAAACCGGTGATGCCACTCACTTGCCCCGCAAGCACACTCTGGTGGTTCAGCCGGGTGCCAAATTGAGCTATCTGGTCACCGCCGATGCCCGAGGCGAATGGGCGTTTCACTGCCACCTGCTCTACCACATGATGGGCATGTTCCGAAAAGTCGTGGTCAGCTGAGGAGACACTGATGAATTTGCGAAAAACTATTCCCCTGCTGGCCCTGCTAACGCCAGCACTGACTCAGGCAGCCATGACAGATGACCCTGTGCTCGGCATGCTCAATGTAAAACAGCTGGAAGCAGCCTACATCGAGGACGATGTCCAGCTGCAATGGAATGTGGAAGGCTGGCTGGGAACGGATTTGCACAAGCTGGTCCTGACCAGCGAGGGTGCTCGACTGGATGGCCGCACCAGCAGCAATGAGCTGCGCCTGTTTTACCGCCGTGCCATCAGCCCCTATTGGAATATGGAGCTGGGCTGGCATCATGAGCCTCTTGCTCTGCAGCGTGATGATCGCGCACTGATCGGTATCAGCGGCACCGCACCCTGGTTTATCGAAACTGAGGCCACCCTGCTGGCGGGCCCCGGCAGTGATCTGAGTGCCGAGCTTAGCCTGGAACGCGAACTAAGACTCTCTCGTCAGTGGGTACTGGCTCCGGAAATGGGTCTAACCGCACATAACTTCAGCGACAGAGCCGAACATCATGGCAGTGGCCTGAGTGACCTTGAGCTGGAGTTGCGCCTGCTGTGGGAAATACGGCCTGACGTTACCCCTTACGTTGGCGTCAGTTGGGAGCGCAAACTGGGAGATAGCGCAGATCTGGCCCGGGATACCGGACATGACGTCGAAGAAACCCAGTGGCGGCTGGGGATAAGTTTCTGGTTCTAACGGAGATCAAGATGAGACACACAATAAAAACCCTGATGCTCACTGCCAGTCTGTTGGCTCTGCCGGTAACGGCACATGCTCATACCAATCACTGCAAGGATACGCAGCTGGGCGACCAGATGAAGTCCCTGAAGGAAAACTTCAAGACCTATCGTCAGGCCCTGTCCGAAGAGAACTGGCAGCAGATGGCTCAAGCGCGTGCAGAAATGCAGAGTCTGGCGACTGCTGCGGGTGACGAGCAACCGCTCAAAATGCATGATCTGCCCGCTGATCAGCACCCGCAGATGATGCAGGAGTATCAACAGGGACTCGCCAAACTGAATGATCTCTTTGACCAGCTGGCTCAGGCAGAGCAGGCGCAAAATGCCGATGCAGCTGCAGACCTGGTGGGTCTTATTGGCCAGCATAGCAAGCAAAGCCATGAGTCAATGCGCAAGGACTGCGATTAAGCAGCCCTCCTGACCCAACACCCCGCCCTCAGCTCAGGCTGAGCGGCGGGATTTCAACCTTAAGAAACTCAGGGCGTTTCAAGATACTCACTGGCCCCCGGCCCCGGTTGCCACACCTGTATAAAGTCGGCACGAAACAGGAAGCCCTGTACCGCATCCACACCCAACTGTCGTGCGCGTTCAAACTGCTGCTCGTTTTCAACGCCCTCAAGAATCACCAGCTTGCCACTGGCCTTGGCGAAAATAATCAGCGCTTCGAACAACGCATCGGCGCCTGTTCCTGTCAGCCGACACAGCCAATCCCGCGCCAGTTTGACATAGTCCACACCCGCTAAAAGATCGAAGGACACCAGACTGTCCTGCGCGCCCACATCATCCAGCGCCAGTGGCAAACCGGCATCCCCAAAAGCCTGCTGCATGGCAATACTGACCTGAGCATCAGACACTGAGCTGTTTTCAATAATTTCGACCACCGTATCAGGTCGATGCCGCAACAGCTCCACCATCGGGTGCAAAGGCTCATGCAGGAACACTTCGAAGGCATCCTGATCAATATTGAGAAACAGATTGGGGCTATCAGGTGCGTGCAGCACCTGCAGCTGCTTCACCCGGTACTCCATTTGGAACAGGCTCAAGGGGCTGTGATGCAAGGCCCTGAACACCCGGTCAGGCGGCAAACGCTCGCCTCCATTCATGCGAAAGCGAGCCAAGGCTTCATGTCCCAGAACACGACGATCCTGAGTTGAAACAATCGGCTGGTATTCCACACCTATACCCTTGCCGCCAAGAAAATCCAGCAGTGTTGCTGGTGAAATGTCATGCATGCATTGCTCACTCTACCTGCTGTCTATGCAGCAGTACTTCATTAATGCTGATGTGGCGGGGGCACATGTATTTAAGGGGCTAACTCCTGTTGCAACTGGCGATACCAGACATCCAGCATGCGCGGATCAGCCTGACTGACCTGCACAGTTGGAAACAGTGCTTTGGCACCGGCTTCCTGCATACGGTGTGTAACCGACAGCCCAAAAGCGCAGAACTGTGGATAACTGCGATCGCCCAGTGCAAGGACGGCAAAGGGACGCTCGGCAAGGGTCGGGGAAACAGGCTCGACATCCCAGCCTATGGCGGTTTTGGGCGGATCACCCGCCCCCGTGGTACTGACTACCATCAATAGTGCCCTGTCCGGCGGCTCAACGGTTGTCAGGCGATTGAGGGGGATGGTATCGGCGCTGAAACCAGACTTGCGCATACGCTTGCGCGTTTCCTGCGCCAGCTGCCGCGCGGTACCGGTTTCGGTGCCATAGGCGATCCAGATATCCTGGCGGCCGCTGGCCTGCTCACTGCCCGCACCGGCACGACGCAAGGCCCGCCAAACCACCAGGGTATAAGCCCCCAGCGCAAGGCTCGCCAGCCAGCGTCGTTCCGTATCAACGCCACTGAACTGCCAGACCAGCACCAGGGCCAATCCGAGCAGCACCAGCAGGCTTTTCAGTCCTATCTTCAAAGCGGCAGCACTTCAATCGTTGCGGTATAGCCCAAACGCTTGCTTGCCCCTTCAATTTGGGTGGAAGGCTGCTCACCGGAAACATTGAGCCAATACATGCCCGGCTCCTTGAAGGTTACGTTCAGGTTACCTTCTGCATCAGTGGTCAATTTGATTTCTTCAACACTGTCACGGTAGCGGATACCGCCACGAATCAGCACCGCTTCCAGGCCTCCAGCAGGCTGACCATCAGCCAGGAACTGGAAAGTCACCGGCTCACCGGTAAAGAGATCATTCGGGTGTGTTACCGGTACCAGTTCCAGGCCTTCGCCTGTCGGCTTGAAGGTTGTCTCGGTGGGCGCACCCTTGGTCACGAAGACCTGCATGCGGTTATCCACTTCGCTGATCTGCAGATCTTCAGCATCCTTGGGGATACGCTTGTCCATTTTGTCGGCTTTACCGAACCAGCGCTTGGGTTCGCCATTCTGGGTATAACGCGCAAAGACTCCCTGACGGCGCACTTCCAGGGTATAGGTACCATCTTCTGTCAGTTCGACATCGAAGGTAGAACGATACTTGCCCAGCGCCTGGTTCTGCGCTTCAACCTCTGCACCGCTCGGAGACGTAATTTTCAACGCGCCCAGCTGCAGCGGGAAATGCTCGAAGTAGAACAGGCTGTTGGACACGGCACCATCAACCGTAACCCAGGTATTTTCGCCGGACAAAACAGTTGCAGAGGGCAGCATCCAGCTACGGTGAGCCTGAGCATTCATGGCCGTTCCCAGACCCAGAGCCAACAGCGCGCAAGCGCTCAAACGTTTGATATTCATGCTATTTCCTTATGTGTTTGGCGTAATTCAGGGTGTAAGTTCCAGCGCAACACGACCCAGCTCATGTTCACCCTGCAACTGTTGCTGCTGGGCTGCGGTGGCGGGCCACTGGAACGGCAGTTTCAACAGTTCTCGTCCACCCAGCTCGCGTGCGGCTTCGATCACCAGGCGGTAGTTGCCGGCAGGCAACTGGGCCAGTTTTGGATCATTCGCGCCGAAGGTCATTTCATGGGAACCGACGGGGCGAGTCGCCCCCGAGAGGCCATCAACCGGCATATCCAGTTTGCGACCGCTGTGGCGCCACCACAGACGCAAGTCCTTTAGCCACTTGGTGCCTTCGTTATCGCGCATCTCCAGGTCGTACCAGACAGACAGATCCTGCTGGTGACGACCCTTATCGTTCTCGACCCATACCGCCACATAGGGGCGGTGGTGCTCCGCTATATCGATGGCAGGTACTTCAACTTGAACCTTGAGTTCAGCCGCCATCACCTGGCTTGCCGCTGAAGACAGCAGCACTGCCGCTGTCATCTGTTTCCATTGCATACTTACTCCTTAACACGACGGCCGAAGGCTATCGGCACTGCCCTTTCATTTCGTACTTTGCCCACTTAATGCACCAGCAGCAGCGCCAGTAAAACCGGAACCACTACACCCAGCCCCGTTACGGGCCAGACAGAGGCTCGTTCGCGCTCATGCAGCCAGAGCACCGCCAGCCCCGTCAGGCTGAACACGAGACACACCAGTGCAAAAAAGTCGATAAACAGGCTCCAGGCCTGGCCGGCGTTGCGCCCCTTGTGCAGATCATTCAGGTAAGCGATCCAGCCACGATCGGTGGATTCGTACAGCAGCTCACCGGTTTCAAGATCCACGCTGAGCCAGGCATCTCCGCCGGGACGGGGCATGGACAGATAGACTTCAAACTCGGACCACTCCGGCGTGCGTAGAGGCACACTTAAACCCTTCTCCGTTTTGAGCCAGTTTCGCAATGACAGTGGCAACTCAGACTGCGCTTGCTGAGCCTGCTGAAGCGATTCCAGCATATGCTCAGGCAGTGCTTCTTCAATGGTGACAACGTCCTTGGAAGCCGGGATCTGACCGGCATGATTCAGCGTGAACCCTGTGACGGCGAACAGCAGCATGCCAAACAAAGCGAATGCAGAGCTGACCCAGTGCCAGGTCATAAGGCGGCGCATCCATACTGCACGAACGTGCCTCTGAGGCTTACCCTGAGACCCGGGTCGTTCGGCCGCCTCGACTTCTGCTCCAAGCTGTTGACTGTCCTTCATTTCGCGCTTGATCCCGCCGCCTCAAAAGCGAGGAGATTAGAACAATTCTCAATAATAAACAACGAATGATAATAATTCGTAATGATAATTTATGTAAAGCCCTCCTCGCTAGCTCAGGCCGATCTGCAATTATAGTAATACAAATGATAATAATTATTAGTATTGCTTTGATGTAAACAAATCTTTACCCTTCTCCGCGATTTCAACTCACTGCTGTTACTAGCGGACAACGACTACAAAACTATAACCACAAGGATAAGGAACTGAATCGTGAGGATTTCTCCCCAACGCGTCACGGCGTTTGCGCTGACCAGTGCCATTGCGGCCACCTTTGCACAGGCCTCTCAAGCAGAATCCAGGAACACTGTTGATCAGGACACTCTGGTCATCAGCGCAGCCGGTATCGAACAGAAACTGATCGATGCTCCTGCTTCCATCACCGTGATTAGTCAGGAAGAGCTCAGGAAGAAGCCTTATCTCACTCTGCTGGACGCCGTGCGTGAAGTAGAAGGTGTGGATGTGGGTGAAACCACTGATAAAACAGGCCAGGGCGGTATCAGCATCCGTGGTATGGGTGCCGACTACACGCTGATCCTGATCGACGGCAAGCGTCAGAACAACATCGGTGACATTTATCCGAACAACTTCGGCGGTAACCAGTTCAATCATATTCCGCCCAAGGAGATGATCGAGCGTATCGAGATCATCCGTGGCCCAGCGTCCACGCTTTACGGCGCCGATGCACTGGGCGGCGTGATTAATATCATCACAAAGAAAGTCGGCAACGAGTGGCACGGCTCTGTATCCCACAGCCGTACCATCGAATCCAACGATGATTTCGGTAATGACCAGACCACCGACTTTGCCATCAGCGGCCCTATGATCGAAGGCAAGCTGGGCTTGAATCTGCGCGGCAGCCTGTACGAGCGTGACGCGTCCACTCCCAGCTTCGATGACATCACCGATCCCAATGGAGATCTGGTTCCCCGCTCACTGGGTTACGGCTCTGGCGGCAAGACTGTGGATAACGAAAACCGTAACCTGGGTATGCGCCTGGACTTCAAACCGGCCGACAACCAACTGCTGATGTTCGACATCGAAACCTCGCAGCAGGAATACGATAACGTCCCGGTAGACGGTTCCAACCCGCTGGGTACCACCGACAGCGTCAACCGCCTTCCCCGTGCCGGCTACGCGCTGGAGCAGGAGTTCAAGCGTGACCAGATGTCCCTGACCCATGAAGGCACCTGGGGCTTCGGTCATAGCACCATCAGCCTGCACCACATTGAAACCAGCAACGATGGCCGCACCCTGCCGCTGACCGCAACAGAACGACTGTTGTACGAAGAAATGGTCGCAAACGGTGCCATCGATGCTGAAATTGAAGCCACCTTCCTGCCACGCCAGAAGCGTGTTCTGGAAACCCGTCAGACCACACTGGATGTAAAATTCGACAGCCAGGTGGGTGATCATTGGCTGGTGTACGGTGGTCAGTATGTCGATGCCGAAATGGAAGACGGTACCTTCGGCATGAACGGCAGCGGCTTTGCCTCCGGCAGTGTACAGGAGCACAAGCAGTGGTCCCTGTTCGCCGAAGACAACTGGTCATTGACCAACAGCCTGACCCTGACCGGCGGTCTGCGCTATGACGATCACAACATTTTCGGCGGTCATGTCAGCCCCCGCGTTTATGCCAACTGGGCCGTTTCACCTGAGTGGACACTGAAAGGTGGCGTCAGCACCGGCTACAAGGCACCTCAGGCCAGCGATCTGTATGACGGCATTACCGGCTTTGGTGGCCAGGGCACCCGTCCTTTCCATGGCACACCGGACCTGGAACCGGAAACCAGTGTGAACAGCGAACTGGCGGTGTACTACAGCCACCCGGAAGGTCACAACTTCAACGCCACCCTGTTCTCCAACAAGTTCAAGGACAAGATCGAGAGCGGCGCGGGTATCTACCACTGTGATGATCCGGCGGCCAATGCTGGCAACTGTGCAAACCTTGCGTCCGAGTGGAATGAGATTCTGGGTGACGGCTACCAGTTCAGTCAGCTGGTCAATATCGACAGTGCCCAGATTGACGGTCTGGAACTGGCCGGTAAGCTGCAGCTGACGCCGACCCTGAACCTGCGTGCCAACTACACGTATACCGATGCCCGTATCACCAGCGGCGCTAACAAGGGTGAACCGCTTAGCGGCACAGCCAAACATATGGCTAACGCCACGCTGAGCTGGCAGGCGACATCGAAGTTCAACACCTTCCTGACAGCAGAAATGCGCTCCAAGCGCTTCACCAGCAGCCCGCGCGGCTGGAACTCTGATGTGGAATACCCGGAGTACTACAAGGACTATACCGTCTATCACCTGGGTGCCAGCTATGAAGTCACACCCAACTTCGTGCTGAATGCTCGTATCAACAACCTGCTGGACGAAGACTTCACCAGCTACAAGACTGTGTTCACCACTGAAGATGGTGGCGCCAGTTGGGATCCCAACTACATCGACGATTACAACGTCAAAGCCAAATCCCGCAACTACTGGCTGTCGGCAACCTACAGCTTCTGATTATTGCCTCATTAAAAAGCGCCCACTTGGGCGCTTCTTGTCGTTCAGGCATCCTCAAAACTCAGCTTTTACTCGCTTTTAGCCCATGCTTGCGCAAGCGCCTGAAGACCGTAGGCTGGCTTAAGCCCAAATATTCGGCCAGCTGATAGGTACTTTCACAATGTGCCAGTGCTTCTTCGAGCAATTGCTTTTCGCAGTCATCCAATGACTGAACTTTTCAACAACCTGAGCCGCTTCGCTACTGACCTTCATGTTCGCGGCGGTGGTGTATTTCGTTCTGACCAAGATGTTTGGTGAGCGAAACGGCCAGCGCCTGGCTGCCGCTCAGTCATAAACTACGGTTTGACCGCCAGAGCCTAATAAAAAACGGAAGCCTGTTTTGGGCTTCCGTTTTTTTATGTCGTGATAACGCCTGGAGAGCAACTAGTCTTCAGACAGCACCCGTCCCAAAATTGTCAGGCCATAGCGCAGACCATCCATTTTGGCGATACCGGGCAACTGTCCCCAGGGCTCAAAACCGGCCTTGCGGAACAGCCCCAGACTGGGCGCATTATGCGAGAAGATATAGGCTACCAGATGGGTAATATCCAGTGACTTGGCCTGACTCAGCACAAACTCGAGCAGTGTGCGCCCCAGCCCCTTCCCCTGAGCGTCGGGGTGCAGGTACAGACTGACTTCAACCGTCTGGGCATAGGCTGGTCGACCGTAGAACGGCTCCAGACTGACCCAGCCCAAGACCTGCTGTTCATTCTCAACCTGCTCACTCACAGCCACCCAGATCGGGCGCGACAGGGTGTGGCGATCAAACCATTCCTGGCGCTGCTCCACGCTGACCGGCTCTGTATCCGCGGTGGCAAGACGGCCGGGAATCGACGCGTTATAGATATCCACAATCGCGGGCAGATCCTCCAGCCGCGCAAGTCGAATCGTGAAATCCTGCGCCGTCATAGTGTGATCACTCCGATCGCCTGCAGGAAAATCACCATGATCACCACCGGCACCAGGAAGCGGATCAGCACCAACCAGAGACGATAAGCCGCTGAGTCACCGCCCAGTTCCTGTGCGGTTGCTTCAGGTTTCATCACCCAGGCAGTGAACAGTGCCATCAGCAAACCACCCAACGGCAGCATCCAGCCCGAAATCAGGTAGTCCAGGGTCTCGAAGAAGGTCTTGTCGAACAGCTTCCATTCAGCACCGATGTTGAACGAAAACACCGTACCCAGACTCAGTAACCAGATCCCGCTACCGGCCAGCACACTGGCCTTAAGACGCGACATCAGGCGTTTTTCCGTTAACCAGGCAATGGCTGGCTCGATCAGCGAAAACGCCGATGTCAGCGCGGCCACGGACAGCATCAGGAAGAACAGGGTGCCAAACAGGGTACCCAGAGGCATCTGGCCGAAGGCGATCGGAAGGGTCACAAAGATCAGGCCGGGACCACCGCCGGGCTCAAGTCCATAGGCAAATACCAGCGGGAAAATGGCCAGTCCGGCCAGCAGCGCTGCTGCCGTATCCAGCACGGCTACCAGAATCGAGGTGCGCGCAATGGAAACATCCGGTGACAGATAGGAGCCATAGATCATCATGGCACCACCGCCGATACTCAGGGTAAAGAAGGCATGTCCCAGCGCGATCAGCACACCGGAAGCGGTCAGCTTGTCGAACTCCGGCTTGAACATGAACTCGACCGCCTGGCCAAAATGACCCGTAGTTGCGGCATAGCCCACCAGAATCAGCAAGAACAGGAACAGCATCGGCATTAGCAGATTCGCGGCCTTTTCCAGGCCTTTGCGTACACCCCGTCCCACAATGCCCAGCGTCAGCAGGAGTACCAGTGTGCTCCAGCCGATCAGGGCAAAGGGTTGCTGCAGGTGACCACCGAACATTTCGCCAATTTGCTGCGGCTCAAGCCCAACAAAGGTGCCTGACGCGGTGATCGGGATATAGGCCAGTGCCCAGCCCGCCACGACCACATAGAAGCTGAGCAGCAAAAACCCGGTGACCACACCAAGACGGCCGACGTTTTTCCAGGCCGGTTTAGCACCGGCTTCACGGGCCAGGCTTGCCATGGAGTTGACGGGGTTCTGCTGCCCACGTCGACCGATAAGCACTTCGGCCATCAGCATGGGTACACCCAGCAGGGCGATACAGAACAGATACACGAGGACGAAGGCTCCGCCTCCGTTTTCCCCCGCGACATAGGGAAACTTCCAAATGTTGCCCAGGCCAACGGCTGCACCGGCAGCCGCCAGGACAAATGAGATGCGGGTCGACCACTGTTGCGCGGGCGCGCGCTCGGTCGAAGCATTGGCTGTTTGACTCATGATGTACACCTGGTTGAACAGGCGCCTATCCTGCCATATCCGTGCCGATTTTTCTGCTTTTCAGCGCGTCTTCCTAGCTGCGCCCTTTCAGCTGATCCAGATAGTTGAGCCAGTTTTCAGCCTGAGCCCGAGTTGACTCGTGTTCGCTGGCTTTAACAAAGCTGGAACGGGCCTGATCAAAGTGGGCACGGTTCAGGTCGGCGATACCGCTGAGCAGGTAAAGATCCGCCGCATCCGGCTTGAGCGACACGGCCTGGTTGATACTGCGCTTCATCTCGTCCCAGTGCTGCAACTGCATATCCAGATAGGCCAGCTGACGCCAGGTTTTGTACTCCGGTTTGCGCTGGGCAATACGTTCCAGGGTGGCACGGCCATCGCTATACAGTTTGGCGTGAAGCTGGGTCTGTGCCAGCAGACGCTCATGTTTCAGTGTCCGCTTGATCTGCTGCTTATCCATGGCCTCATCCAGCAGCTCGGCGGCCCGTTGCGGTAGCCCCTGCTGCATCAGCATCTGTGCCAGCCAGACATACTGGCTTTCCTTGGTGAACTTTCCACCCAGCCAGGCCGCTCTCAACGTTGCCAACGCATCCTGATGACGGTCACGGATCTGGTAGACGCTGGCCAACTGCTCCCAATAGTTTTCACGTTGGGGATAACGATTAACCAACAACTCCAAAACGGAAGTCGCACTTTTCCACTGTTTCAGCTGAAAGTGTGCCGCCAATTGCAAGCGATACCAGTCTTCAGGAGCCTGCCCTTTCATACGGATGGCCGTTTGCACCGGCTTGATCACCTGTGACCACTTATCCAGCTGCGAATAGCCCTGCGCCAGCATCAAATAGTCTTCGGCGCGCACTTTTTCAGCATGAGAGCCCTGGGTTCTGACCTGCTCCATCCAGCGCGTCATGGCATTCACGCCTTTTTGCCATTGCTCCTCATTCAGATGCAGCTGCGCCAAGGTATGCAACAGGCGGCGCTGATCAGCGGCTGGCAGCGCCTCAAGGCCATATGCCTGCGCAAAGTATTTCAGCGCGGTAGCATGCTGCTGGCGAACCAGCGCCAGATTGCCACGAAATTGCAGCACATAGGCCTTGGCCGGTTTACCCAGATCTTCCTTCATCACCGCCTGCAGTACCTGCTCGGCCCGTGAATAGTTTTCCTCGGCCATGGCCTGCTGTGCGGCATTCAGCTGTAACAGCACCGACGGAGGCAGACTCAGCGTTTCGGCATGTGCTGCCGTACTAAACACCAGCCAGAAGGCCAATCCTCGCATGATCGACTTCATTGTCATCACTCCAATTTAAATTCCAGCCGCTGACGGGTTCTGAACGGCACAGCAGCGCCATTCTCGGTCAACGGGTTGAAGCGCCAACGCATCAAAGCCCGCTCCACTGCGCTGTCGAACATGCCCGGCGGGTCTGCTTCAACAATTTTGAAGGTATCGGGTATCACTCGACCCTGGGTATCCACAGTAAATTCGGCCACCACATAGCCCTGAATACGTCGCGTCAAAGCGCGGCGAGGATACTGCGGGTTCATCCGCGATACCGGGGTGGCATTCACATTCATGGCGATCCCCGGTGCTGCCACGGGGGCAGGAGCCGGCGCAGGGGCGGTGGCTGACACCGCAGACAAGTCCACGGCTGCATTGATCTGCATGCCGATTTCCAATGCCGGCGCAGGCATGTTCAGTGCCACCGACGGGGTGTTCACATTCACCGGCTGGGACATGTCCGGGGGTGTCGGGGCCGGTGGCTGCTCGGGCTGAAGATCAGGCGGGGGCAAGACTTCACGCTCACGTACCTGAATGTCCGAGTCCAGTTTGAGACGGTGCAGGTTGACCGAGGCATAGTCCTGAGTCACCGGTGGCTCAGAGCGCCCTACCCCGGCCAGATGTGCCATCAACAAAAACAGCAGCAGGCTGACCAGCAGGGAACCCGGCAGGAAGATCAGCGCTCGCATCAGCCAGCTCCTTCCCGTGTCGCTACGGCTACCTGCTCAACACCGGACATTTTCACCTGGTCCATCACTTCAACCAGCAGGCCGGTCTTGGCATCCTTGTCCGCCTGAATCATTACACCCAGATCCGGCTGTTCAACTTTCAAGCGCTCCAGTGTGGGCCGGATCATGCGCACGTCTACCGGCTGACGGTCCAGCCAGACTTCATCATTGGCGGTAATCGCCAGCATCACCCCCTGGTTTTCCTTCACCTCGGCGGTGGAGGAAACGGGACGTTCAATCTCGACACCGGCTTCGCGCACAAAGCTGGTGGAGACAATAAAGAAGATCAGCATGATGAACACGATGTCGAGCATCGGGGTCATGTCGATCTCGGCATCATTTTCCAAAGTGTCCAGACTGAGTCTTTGCCTCATCCTTTGGCTCCCGTGATATCCAATCGAGTTCGTTGCAGCTGGCTCCAGCGAGCCAGGCGATTCCAGATCAACAGTCCACTGACCGCCATCACCATCCCGGCCAAGGTCGGCAAGGTGGCACGTGCGACACCTGCCGCCATCAGACGCGGATTACCGGTGCCATTCAGTGCAAGCGTGTCGAACAGGTGAATCATGCCGGTAACGGTGCCCAGCAATCCGATCAGCGGACAGAGGGCAATCAGAGTACGGATCAGTGGCAGTGCAGCCTGCAGGTCCAGCAGCAGGTCCGCACGGTTCAGGCGACGCTGACCACCGGCGGGCAGGTCACGGTACTGACGGATGCGACGGGGAAAGTCGACCCAGCGAAACCAGAGTCGCTCCAGCAGCAGCATCCACAACACCAGACTCACCAGCAACAGCGCCCAAAGCACCGGGCCACCGGCATTGAAGAAGCCCGTCAGGGCTGCTTCAAACTGAGCCAGATCAGGCAGCATGGCGCGCCTCTTCCGCATCACTGAGCTGTTCACGCTGCAATGCCAGCAGCGCCAGGCCTTTCTGTTGCAGCAGCTGCAGCAGACGACGGGTACGCGCAGCCAACAGGCTGTGGCAGAACAACAGAGGAATGGCGACGCAAAGCCCCAGCACTGTGGTCATCAGGGCTTGGGAAATCCCACCCGCCATCAGTTTGGGATCACCGGTACCGAACAGCGTAATGCTCTGGAAGGTACCGATCATGCCGGTTACCGTGCCCAGCAGGCCCAACAGAGGCGCTACCGCCGCCACCAGCTTCAGCAATGTGAGACCGCGCTCCAGCAGGGGTGCTTCCTTCAACAGGGCTTCATCCACCCGCAGTTCGGTCTCATCGGTGGTGCGACCGGCACGGCCTGCCGCCATGACTCGCCCCAGAGGGTTGTTGTCACTGGCCTGATCCACATTGCTCAGCTGAGCACGGATGCTGAACTCCATCTTCAAGGTGGTCAGCAACTTCCACAGGGCCACTAACAGGCCGATGCCACCCAGGCTCAGGATGATGTAGCCCACCAAACCGCCCTGGGCGATGCGCTCTTTCAGGTTCGGGGTTTGTGCCAGCAACGCCAGCAGGTTGCCACGACTGGGATCAACCACCAGACTTTCGCTCTCGCCGGCAGCAAAGGCTTTCGCCTGTGCCTGTACACCCGAAGACGGCTGCACCGGCAACACCTGCAAGCTACCATTCACGTAATTCAGGTACTGCCCTTCAGTGGTCAGCGCGGTAAAGGGACCAACACGCACCACCTCGGCATCCGCGCGGGTGCCTTCAGCCTGTACAACCGGGGCGTTAAAACGCACGACTTCACCTGTCGCTGTCATCTCCTGCTGCAGCAGGAACCAGAGGCCCTCCAGCTCCGCCAGAGTCGGAATACGCTTGCGTTCAGCAAAGGCCAGCAGCTCGCCACGATCAGCATGCTGCGCCGAGATCAGCGAGTCATCCACCAGACCGCGCAATTCCTGCGCCTGCTGTTTCACCACGCCGAACACTTCACCCAGCTGGCCGCTGCGCACCCGCAGGACATCACCCTGTTCGGTCAACGCATCCTCGTTGCTCTGGAACTGTGCCTTGAGCTCTTCCTGTCGGGCTTCGGCCGTCGCCAGACGCGCCTGAGCCTCGGCCAGTAGAGCCTCCTGACGGGCATGATCGGAACGGAACTCCGCCAGGCGCGCGGCATCTATCTGCTGATCACTGGCCACCTGAGTGCGAACCTGCTGCAACAGCTGCTGGAGTTCATTGGCCTGCACCGGCAGAGCCGCTACCGTCAGCGTCAATGCCAATGAGTGAATCAATGTTTTCATGCGGCTTTTCATGACGTTTTTCATGAGGAAGCTCCTGTCAGCTGAACCGGCAACTCAAGCAATTCCGGCACCGATTGCTGACGCGCCATGTTGATGCCTTTACGAACCGGCCAGTCATAGTCATCCGACAGCACATCCCAGCGACCGGCTTCAGCATTCCAGCGACCGCTTTCTTCGCCATTCAGGCTCTGGTAGTACAAGCCCACTCGTCCAAGGCGCAGGAAGGTGACTTCACGGCTGGCGCCATCCTGTTGCAGAGCACCGGTCCAGGCTTCCAGCGTGCGGCCATATTCGGCTTCGATCTGATAAGCCTCCAGAATCTGGCGGTACTTCTCTGCCAGACTCACATCGGCGCGATCCATCAGTCGGGCAAGACGTGCAACACGCTGCTCGCGCTCTTCCAGCAGAAACGGCAGATCACGGCTGACAAACTCGCCCAGCATCTGCTGCATACGCACCAGCAGCGGCAGGGTTGCCTGCTCGGTCTCGGTGAGGGATACCAGCTGCGCCTCAATATCGTCCAGTTCGCGGGTCTGATCCTCGATCATGCGCGCCAGCTGACGGTTATAGGCTTCCATCAGTTCGGCCTGACGCAAGGCAGCGGTATATACGTCGTAATTTTCGCGGGTTTGCTGGTCCAGCTGGTCGATATTGCGCTGTACCTGCGCACCCTGTTTGTGCGCCTGCTCCAGCGCCTGCTGATTTTGTTCCAGCGTGTTGGCAAATGCGGTTACAGGTATAAGCAAGGGCACAGCAAGGCTGGCCACTTTGAAGGGATTCCGGTCCATGAATGATCCGTTAGACTAAGCAAAATGATAACGATTTGCATTATTCATCATATCTAGATGACTTGCAAATAGAGCAGCCCTTTTGAACCCCGTGAAAAGCGCTGTGCCAGCCCGAGTTAAAGGCCAGCACAGCCTGTTGAGCACTAACGACTTTAATCCCCGAGGAAGCCTCCGCTTTGATGCTGCCAAAGACGTGCATAACGACCGCCCTGCTCCAGCAGTTCCTGATGACTGCCCTGCTCGACAATCCGCCCCTGATCCATCACGATCAGACGGTCCATGGCCGCGATGGTGGATAAGCGATGGGCAATGGCAATGACCGTTTTACCCTCCATCAGCACAGCCAGATTTTCCTGAATAGCCAGTTCCGATTCCGAATCCAATGCCGATGTCGCTTCGTCCAACACGAGAATTGGAGCGTTCTTCAGCAGCACACGCGCAATGGCGATACGCTGACGCTGGCCACCGGAGAGTTTCACCCCCCGCTCACCGACATGGGCGTCATAGCCCTGACGACCGGCGGCATCGTGCAACAGGGGAATAAACTCATCGGCATGGGCCATACGGGCGGCATCACGCATCTCTTCGTCGCTGGCATCGGGGCGCCCATACAGCAGGTTTTCCCGGATCGAGCGGTGCAGCAGGGAGGTATCCTGACTGACAACGCCGATAGCCGCTCGAAGACTCTCCTGGGTGACATCCGTTACCGACTGGTCATCGATGCGGATATCGCCTCTATCAAGGTCATAGAGTCTCAGCAGCAGGCTGATCAGGGTGGATTTACCGGCTCCAGAGCTTCCGACAACACCCACTTTTTCACCGGCCTTAATCCGCAGCGACAGATCTTCGATCACAGGGCGATCGGCATCGTAGCCAAAGTTCACAGCACTGAAGTCGATGGCACCACGCGCCACTTTCAACTCATGTGCATCCGGCTTATCCACCAGCGATTGAGGCAACGCCAGCATGCCCTGCCCATCCTGTACCGTACCGATATTGCGGAACAGGTTGGCGATCTCCCACATGATGAACTGCGACAGGCTTTTCAAGCGCAGGGTCAGTGATACCGCAATGGTAATTGCACCGGCAGTCACACTGCCGTCCTGCCAGAGCACAATCGACAGTGCAGCTGTGGAAAAAATCAGCAGCGCATTCAATATCCACAGGGTGATATTAAGACCCGTGATACGCCGCATCAGTGGATAAACTGCATCCAGGAAGCCCTGCATGCTGCGACGGGCATATTCATGCTCACGCTCGGAATGGGCAAACAGCTTGAGGGTGTGAAAATTGGTGTAGCTATCCACAATACGCCCCGTCATTTCCGACTGGGCATCCGCCTGCAGGCTGGCATGCTGTTTCAGCTTGGGGACTTGTACACAGAGCAGAAACAGGTAGCACAGAATCCATACACCCAAAGGCAGCGAAAGACGCCAGTCCGCCGACATGATCAACACCGCCATGCCCGACAGATAGACCAGCACGTACAGCAGCACATCCAGCAGTTTCATCACGGTTTCGCGCAGGGACTCCGACGTCTGCATCAGCTTGGTCGCCAAACGTCCGGCAAATTCGTTCTGGTAGAAGTTGTGGCTCTGCCCCAGCAGGTAGCGATGTGCCTGCCAGCGAATGGCCGAGGTCATGTTAATAAACAGGCTTTGATGGAACAGCATGGAGTGCATCACCACAACAATGGGCATCACCACCAGCACCAGGATCGTCATCCCCCAGAGCTTCAGCCCCTGATCCTCAAACAGAGTATCCGGCTGCTGATTGCCCAGCCAATCCACCAGACTGCCCAGAAAGCCGAACATCGCCACTTCGATGAGCGCGACCACCAGCGTCATCGCGCCCAACATCAGCAGTGCTTTCTCATAGCCACGGCAATAAAAACGGAAAAACGCCAGCGCACCCGTGGGAGGTTGCTCCACCGGGCGTTCCGGCAGCGGCTGGGTCAGCCGCTCAAAAAAACTGAACATACAGATATATCTCCGAACAAATCAGGTCAGGCGGCGCTTGGCCAGCAGCCAGATGAAGTAGCTGCCACCTACGATGGAAGCAAGAAGGCCCGCCGGGATCTGACGAGGCCAAATAACCGCACGGCCAAGCCAGTCAGCCAGCAGCATCAAACAGAGCCCCAAACCGGCCGCCACCAGAAGCTGAGGAACCGCCCGGCGAGCGCCGAGCATGTTGGCCATATGAGGGGCCAGCAAACCGACAAAGGCGATAGGGCCCAACATTGAGGTGATCAGGGCAGTGATCAGGGCAACCAGCAGCAATAGCAATATGCGCGAGCGCGATTTATCCAAGCCTCGCCCGGCAGCGAAGCCATCACTAATGGCAATCAACGTCAAAGCCCGGCGCGACATCACTGCCAAGGCAATCCCCACCAAGGTACCCACCGCGAGCAGCAAAGATTGATTAGCAGAAATACGATAGGTGGAACCGGCCAGCCAGCCCAGAATAGCGGTGGTATCTTCGGTGCCACGGGCCAGCGAGAACTGCACCACCGCATCCAGCAACGCTGCCAGAGATATACCGGTCAGCGCCATGATGCCGGGGGAATAGTCATGACGCCGCCCCAGCAGCAGCAACACCAGAAGCACGGCCAGGCTGCCGCCAAGTGCCACCACAGGGCCCGCCTCGCGAATGGAGCCGCCAAAGATCATCACACTGAACACCAGCGCCAATGTTGCACCTGCTGACAGGCCCAAAATATCGGGGCTGGCCAGCGGGTTACGGATCAAGCGCTGCAACACTACACCCGCCACGGCCAATCCAGCTCCCGCACTGGCCGCTGCCAACACACGCGGCCAACGGAAGGACAGGATAAGCTCATCCGGCCAGCTCAGTTCCCAGCCCTGAGCGCCCGGTGAAAGCGTCAGTGATAGCCCCGCCAACATCAGGCCCGCTAGTACCAGCACGCCAGCCGTTATCGGGTGCAGTCGTTGCCGCCCTTCGGGCAGTTGACGATTCATTTCACCGCCACGCCCCAAACGCGTTCGGGCCAGCCAGATCAAGGCAGGCGCACCGATCAATGCCGCTGCAGCCCCGCTGGGTACCAGGTCCGTCGACCACTGACTGAACAGCAGCGCCAGAGCATCCGTTGCCAACAGCAACAGGGCACCAAGCAACAGACTGAACAGCATTTCGTCGCGCGCACTCTGGCTGCCCAGCATCCGAGCCAGGTTGGGTGTCAACAGGCCGATAAAACCTATCAAACCCACTGCAGTAATGCTGATCGAGGTCAGCCAGAGCGAGCACAGCATCAACACCAGCATCACCGGCAGCAGACTCATGCCTCGCCCCTGCGCTGCGCTGTCACCCAGACGCAGCAACATCAGCGGACGGGCCGCCAATGCAATAAGGACAGGTACCAGCCACAGCCTTGGCAGCAACCACTCAACCCAGCTCCAGTCGGTCTGGGCCAGGTCACCAGCTCCCCAGATAAACAGATTGCGGGCATACTGGTCGTTCAGTAACACCAGCCCCCCGGCAATAGCCCCCAGCAGCAGATTGACCGCCATACCCGCCAGCACGACAGGCAATCCCCGCAAGCCGTTGCGCCCGGCGATCAACATCACCAGCACTACCGCGAGCATGGCACCGGCAATTGCCGCCCAGCTGCCCCAGATGGCAGCCAGCGTTGGCGATACCAGCGTGATCACAACCAGACCCAGCCAGGCACCCGAGGCTGCGCCCAGCGTCATAGGCGATACCAGCGGGTTCTGCAACAACTGCTGCAGAACGCTGCCGGTCAGCCCCATAACGGCACCTACCAGTATTGCCATTACGGCTCGCGGCAGCGAAGAGAACCAGTATTTGTAATCGGCGAAATCAGCTGGAGCGGTTCCGGTCAGCAGTGACCACTGCGCGGCTGTGGATAATTCGGTGTCGATTTGCAGGTGCACGCCGAGCATGATCAGCAACAGGCAGAGCACCACGCCATAGCGTTGGATCAAGGCTCAATCTCCAACAAGGAGCGTGTCAAAGCCTCGGCCATGAGTTCAATCGATGCCGCCCCACCATAGCTCCACACAGGCTCGACAGCAGCAATGCGGTTATTTTTCACAAAGGGCATAAACTGCCACAACGGCATACTGAACAACTGGTCTCGCTTGGGGAATGGCTCGATATACAACAAGACACCCTCCCCTACGGCAGCAAGGTCGGTGACCTTTTTGTGGGTTGCCCCCCATTGGGTAGACGGCTGAGGCATGGCCTCTTCAAGCCCCAGCCCCTGCATGGCACCCGCTACGCTTGAGTTGGCGCCATACACCAGCGTATGCGCCGTATCCCCCAAACGCACCACCGTCACTTTGGGAAGGTCGTCACCAAAATGCTGCTGCAACTGAGCGGCCAGTTCGGACATTCGCTGTTTGCGATGCTCAATCACGGCCTGCGCTTCAGCTTCCCTATTCAGTACCTTCGCCAGTGTTTCAAATGAGCGGTCAATCGCGGCCATGTTGTCATGGTCGGCGCGGTAATTATCGAAATACAGCACTGGCGCTATGGGCTTCAGCTTATCGATCAACCCACCCTGCTGAGAGCCGATCAGAATCAGATCCGGCTTGAGGCTCGCCATCACTTCCAGGCTGGGCTCCGAACGCTGTCCCACATCGACCACGCCTTCAGGAATCTCGGGCTTGGCCACCCAGTCGTTGTAGCCTCGGATATCGGCCACTCCCACAGGGATAACCCCCAACGCCAGTAGCTCCTCGGTCACCGCCCAGTTCAAGGCAACGACACGCTGAGGTGTGGCTTCAAACGAATGGGAACCCTGACTGTCTTCCACGTGTACAGCGGCCAGTGCCTGCACGGCATAAAGGCTCAGCAAGAGCCCGACAAAGGTTTTAACGGTGGATTTGGCAAACATGATGACTCTCAGACAGCGTGATTAAGCAACAACGGCAACGGGGGCATCCCGCTCAGGATGGGCACAGAGGCGAATGTCGATATCATAGAGTTCTGACAGGGTTTGCTCGGACATCAGCTCTAATGGCGAGCCATCAAACACCGGCTTACCTTGCTTCAATGCCAGAATACGATCGCCATAACGCATGGCCAGGTTGATGTCATGCAGAATCACCATCACACCACGCCCGGTTTCGCGGTTGAGACGATGCAGCAGGGACATCAGCTCATATTGATGTGACAGATCCAGCGCCGACGTGGGCTCATCCAGCAGTAACAGCGGCGATTGCTGGGCCAGCAACATCGCCACCCAGGCACGCTGACGCTCGCCACCGGATAGCAGGTCGGTCAGTTGATCGGCATACTGGAGCACATCGGTCTGCTGCATGGCTTCTTCAACCAGACTCAGATCCTGCTCACTCCAGCGCGACAGCAGCCCGCGCCAGGGGTAGCGCCCCTGCAATACCAACTCACGCACGTCCATACCGGCGACAGCCGGTAACTGTTGCGGCAGGAATGCGATTTCACGCGCCAATTCACGTTGTGAATAAGCAGATAGCGCCTGACCATTCAAACGAAGCTCACCTTGATCCGGCACCATTTGCCGGGCCAACAGCTTCATCAGCGTCGACTTGCCTGAACCGTTGTGACCGAGAATGACGGTTACCTCGTTGGCAGCCAGTTTCAAGCTATCCACAGACAAAATATCGCGGCCCTGACGGTGTACGCGGATATTATTCAGCTCCAGCATCCGAGCTCCATTCTTCCTGTAATCGTTTGATTCGTATAGAAACAGGCTGCCGAGGGCAGGTTTTACAGAGTTCAGCCCCCTCCAGCCGGAAGTGCTGACAGCAGCCCTTTCTGTCCAGCGCCAGCTCTGAACCGCCCTGGGGAAGCTCAAACGCAGTAAGGGCACTGGCACCTGTCAGACCGGCGGCTTCCAGCCATTCATTGGCCAAGTGATAGGTCGCCGCATGACTGTTGTCCGCCAGCAAGGGCCTCATACGCAACAGGGTCGCCAGAATACGGTCCGCCAATAGGCGACGCGCCAGTACAGGGTTCATCTTGATCACCTGCCCCAGCTCGACAAGATACTGGTCACAAATATCACGCAGATGCGCGCCCGCCTGGCGACGTGAGACGCTAGCTTCGCTAAGCAAGCCATCGCCCAGCGTCATCCCCATAACGAAATGCCCTTGAGATCTTTGTCCCAGTTGGCTCAGATCGACCCGACAGCGCAACAACTCTGTAGCAGCCAACGTCAGCAGCACCGGCTGCCAGGTCAGCAGCCCCCAGCTACGGGCACTCCAGTAGTGACGCCCGGCATCAGGATGCATGGACTTGAGGGCATTTATCAGGTTGTGGATAAGTACAGCATTACCCCTTCCTGCTACCAGCAGCGAGTTATCCAAGTCCCCTTCTACCAGTTCAAGGCCCGGCAAAAGGTCACTACAGAGTCGGATGAGTGTCGAATGCGGTGATCCCAATGGGGGGTCAGCTATCCGTGCAGGCTCCACAGAGGCTCCAAAACTGGGTAATCGAATCCGACAGGATAGTGATACTTAAATCAAATGACAATGATTAGCATTATTTAAGGCGTTAAGCTCTTTATGATCGGGCACAAAAAAACCCGCCGTAGCGGGTCTTTTTAAACAGGTCTGATCCTAGTGCAGGATCAAACCGCCTTGTGCGCGATGATGTCCTTCCACTTGGCCGGGCCAGTGGTGTGGACAGACTCACCTGAAGTATCAACAGCCACAGTTACCGGCATGTCTTTCACTTCAAACTCATAGATCGCTTCCATACCCATTTCAGGGAATGCCAGCACTTTGGAGCCAGTGATCGCCTTGGATACCAGGTACGCTGCGCCGCCGACGGCCATCAGGTAAACCGCCTGGTTGTCCTTGATCGCTTCGATCGCAACCGGACCACGCTCGGATTTACCGATCATGCCCAGCAGACCTGTGCTTTCCAGAATCTGACGGGTGAACTTGTCCATACGGGTAGAGGTGGTCGGGCCAGCCGGGCCAACCACTTCGTCACGGACCGGATCAACCGGACCCACGTAGTAGATGAAGCGGCCTTTCAGGTCCACCGGCAGCTCTTCACCGTTGTTCAGCATTTCCACCATTTTCTTGTGGGCAGCATCACGACCGGTCAGCATCTTGCCGTTCAGCAGGATGGTTTCGCCGACTTTCCACTCTTTCACCGCTTCCGGGGTGATCTCGTCCAGGTTCACACGACGGGTGTTGGCACCAACCTCGAAGGTCACTTCAGGCCAGTCATCCAGGCTCGGCGGCGTCAGTACGGCCGGGCCGTTACCGTTCAGGGTGAAGTGCGTATGACGGGTAGCGGCACAGTTCGGGATCATGCACACCGGCAGCGATGCAGCGTGCGTCGGGTAATCCATGATCTTCACGTCCAGGATGGTGGTCAGACCGCCCAGGCCCTGTGCACCGATGCCCAGTGCGTTAACCGCATCCATGATCTCCAGACGCAGCTCTTCAACACGGTTCTGCGGACCACGCTCGCGCAGTTCGTGGATGTCGATCGGGTCCATCAGGGACTCTTTCGCCATCACGGCCGCCTTCTCGGCGGTACCACCGATACCGATACCCAGCATGCCTGGCGGACACCAGCCGGCACCCATGGTCGGTACGGTCTTGACGATCCAGTCGACAATGCTGTCGGACGGGTTGAGCATCGCCATCTTGGACTTGTTCTCGGAGCCACCACCTTTAGCCGCAACGTGAACTTCCACTTCGTCGCCTTCAACGATCTCGTAGTGGATGACCGCCGGGGTGTTGTCCTTGGTGTTCTGACGCTTGCCAGCAGGATCAGCCAGAATGGAGGCACGCAGCACGTTGTCCGGATGCATGTACGCACGGCGTACACCTTCGTTGACCATGTCGGTCACGGACATTTTGGCGTCCCACTGCACATTCATACCGACCTTCAGGAACACGGTCACAATACCGGTATCCTGACAGATCGGACGCTGACCTTCGGCACACATGCGGGAGTTGATCAGGATCTGCGCCATGGCGTCTTTCGCCGCCGGGTTTTCCTCTTTCAGATAGGCTTCGTGCACGCCCTGCACAAAGTCGATCGGGTGGTAGTAGGAAATGAACTGCAACGCATCGGCGATGCTGCTGATGAAATCATCCTGGCGAATAACGCTCATTGACGACTCTCCAATCTGGCTTGGTTTGGGTTCATTGCGGTCGGACGCTTTCTAATTGAGCTAGCCCGATCACTGGCAGAATCTGCGCGGCATTATACATCAATTTGACGGCAGGATTTCTCGGGTATTGGTATTAGGCTCAGAATCCCAATGGATTCAGCAAAGCGATACAGAAAAGCATACCAAACACCAGCAACAGCTTCGCGGTCGCAGGCGTTAGCGGCTTACGCTGAGGTGCCGCAGCCTTCAGCAAACGAACCGGTTTGAGGGCCAGCAAAAGACTTGGCAGCAGCCAAAGCGCACCCGGCAATAGCCCTGCCCCCAACAGTAAAGCCGCCACCAGATAGGCACTGGCAAGCAGTATCAAATAGAGACGCGCTGAGCGCTCGTAGCCGATACGAACAGTCAGCGTATAAAGCCCATCACGCTGATCACTTTCATAGTCACGCAACTCATTACTGAGCAGCAAGAGAGACACCAGCAAACTGACCGGTATGGTTTGCAACAGCAACCCAACATCCAGACGTGCTCCAAGCGCAAGAGCGCTGCCCGTGATCATCAGCACACCCATCAGCCAGAACACCAGTACCACACCAAGGCCACGACTTTTATAGTTGATGGGGCTCAGGGTATAGCCCAGAGCGCCAACCAGCCCAAGCGCACAGAGCAGCAAAAACCCTAGCCCCTGCTGAATCACAAAATGGAGGCCGATGGCGGCCGCCAACAAGAAGCAGAGCATGCCAGAGCGGAAGTTGTGCTGAATCGCCTGAATCAGCCTTCCCTGCCCAGGCTGCTGACGCAGCAGGCGCAGATCAGCATGGTCATTGATCAGGTTAACCCCCGCCTGCAACAGCACGCCCCCAATCAATACCATCAGAGCAGCAAACAGATTCACAGGCCCTTGCAGGGCAGCCAACAGGATACCGATCAAACAGGTGACCAGCGCTACTGGAAAGGAGAAGGGACGCAATGCACGCATAAATGCGTACTTCCCCAAGTCCTGTTCAGCCTTGTGCGCGGTTGTGATCGCATCCATTTAACTTCACTCCAATCGATATAGGCATCTAACACAGCTATGTAAGGCCAGCCGTCTTAAATTGACCGCCAGTGACTCACCAGGAAGACCTGAGCCGGGGCCTTTACTCTACCTGATAAACAGACATAAAAAAGGGAGCCAACGGCTCCCTATGTGATTGCGTTACAACCTAGCCCCGCTCAGGTGCATTGGGCAAATCACGCATCAACAGCGCGTAAGTCATATCGGTATCGAAATCCACCGGAATACTGACACGATGGCCAGAGCCCGGCGCCACTTCAGTGGGCTGACCTTTCTTATTCAGCATTTCTTGCAGTTTGAAGCGCTTGTTGCCCGCCGGGGTCATCAGCTCGAGCGTATCCCCCAGCTCAAAGCGGTTCTTCACATCAATTTCGATAAAGCCTTTGGCTGCGTCATGCTCGGTGATTTCACCCACGAACTGCTGATGCACACCCACGGAGCTGCCGGTTTCGTAGTTCTGGTACTCGTCGTGCACGTGACGGCGGTAGAAACCTTCGGTGTAACCGCGATTAGCCAGGTTTTCCAGCGTATCCATCAGGTTCATATCAAACGGCTTGCCGGCAACGGCATCATCAATTGCCTGGCGGTAGGCCTGAGCCGTGCGGGCCACATAGTAGTGTGACTTGGTACGGCCTTCTATTTTCAATGAATCCACACCCATTTCGGCCAGCTTATGCACATGCTGAATGGCGCGCAGGTCCTTGGAGTTCATGATGTAGGTGCCGTGCTCATCTTCAAACGCAGGCATGTACTCGCCCGGACGTGTCTCTTCCTGCAGCAGGTAGATCTTGTCGCTGGGCTTGCCTTCTCCAAGAGCCGGTTGTTTTTCCGCAACCATTTCAGTCGGGTCAAAGGATTGAACCGGCACCACATCACCGGACTCATCTTCCTTCGCCTCATGGGCGTCGTACTTCCAGCGGCAGGCATTGGTGCAGGTACCCTGGTTCGGATCGCGGTGGTTGATATATCCCGACAGCAGGCAACGGCCGGAATAAGCAATGCACAAAGAGCCATGCACGAACACTTCCAGCTCGATCTCGGGGCACTGCTGGCGAATCTCGGCCACCTCATCCAGCGACAGCTCGCGGGACAGGATGATGCGCTCGATTCCGGCCCGGTGCCAGAACTTAACCGATGCCCAGTTCATGGTATTGGACTGAACTGACAGATGAATCGGCAGATCCGGGTACTTGTCCTTCACCATCATGATCAGGCCGGGATCCGACATGATCAAAGCGTCCGGGCCCATGGCGATCACCGGGTCCAGATCCTTCATGTAGGTCTTGAGCTTGGAGTTGTGCGGCAGAATGTTACTGGCGACAAAAAACTTCTTGCCCAGCTCATGGGCAATGCGAATGCCCTCGGCCAGATTGTCGTGCGTGAAGTCGTTGTTACGCACACGCAGGCTGTAGCGCGGCTGGCCCGCATAGACCGCATCCGCACCATAGGCGAATGCATACTTCATGTTTTTCAGTGTCCCGGCCGGGGACAGCAGTTCAGGAGTTCGCATAGGATCAGTCGTCTTTAGAGTTCAGCAACCTGACACAGAGCCGTGTCAGGCGGACAGGGACACATCAAACAGTGGCGTATAGATGGAGCCACGTTCCCCAGGACGACTCTGGTACAGCACCACCGAATCCGCCGGTGTGGTCAAACCGGGTTCGGGCCAGTTGTCTGGGACCTCGAAACGGTTTTGCGCCGGAAGCCGAGCCAGTGTCACATGGGGTTTGAAATCGCGCTCATCATACCGAACTCCGGCTTTTTTGGCGATATTAACCATATGCTGATGAAGGTTATCCAACTGTTCATGCAGACTGGGCAGGGCCGCCAGTACCGAAAGTCGTGCATTGGCACGGTAATAACCCAGACAATCCAGCGGCACCACAAACGGCGGTTGCTGCTGCAACTCGTCCCGCGCCAGCTGTTCCAGTTCGGTGACCTGCTCCAGACTGACATCGCCCAAAAAGCAGAGTGTCAGATGGTAGCTGTTGGAATCCACCCAGTGTGCATCCAACCCTCGGTCGAATTCACACAGGGTATCAGCGCAGTCAGACAGGGGGCGCGCAACCCGCTCAGGTATTGGCAGGGCAAAAAAAGTTCTTATTTTCATAACACAGATCGGACAGGGCCGATGTTCAGCCTCCTTTGGCCCTTTCCATTAAACGTTTCTGCGCCGGATGCGACAGCACTGACTTAACCCAGCGGTGCACATTGGGATAGGCGCTGTAGTCAAAGCCACCCAGTTTCGGCCAGCTCAACACCATGGCACCGTGAATATCCGCAATGCTGAACTGATTACCACTGAGCCATTCACGGCCTTCCAGCTGCTGCTCCAGCAAGGGCATAAAACGGTTCAATTCTGCACTGGCACGCTCAATGATTGCCTGATCAGGATTACCACCGCTGAACTTGAACTGGATCAGCATATCCAGCGCCGGCACTTCCATCTGGTTACTGATATAAAGAGACCAGCGCAGGATATCGGCCTCTTCAGCAGGTGTCTGAGCCCAAAGGCGTCCTTCGCCGTACTGGCGCGCCAGGTAGTACAGAATGGCCTGAGTTTCGAACAGCACCAGATCACCATCCACCAGGGTGGGGATCTTGCCGGTAGGATTCAGCGCCCGGTATTCGTCCGACTGGGTCTGCTCGCTGCGCGGCAGCATATCCACCGACTCATATTCCAAACCCAACTCTTCCAGCGCCAGCATCACCATGCCCGCACGTGAAAACACACTGCCGTAAACTTTAATCACGATTATTCTTCCGGTTATCAGCTCGACTGTTCCAGTCGCAGCTGCAGATTATTCAATTGCTGTCGTATGCGCAGCAGATCCTGGCTCAGCTGACGGCGGGTACCGTCGATCGCCTTGATCGCCTGTTCATTCTGACGAATGCGTTGTGCCAGCTCTGCCGTCTGGCCATCATCACCCTGCAACTGGGTCAGCTGCTCTGCCAACTCCTGCTGCACTTTCAAACGGCCTTCGCTTTCCAGCTTGAGACTGCTTTCAAAGGTATCCAGTTGACGCCCAAGGCTGTCAATACGGGCACTGAACTGTTTTTCCAGACTTGCCTGCTGGGCTTTGATAGCCGCCAGGGCCGTCAGTTCCTGATTGGCCTTGTTCGCCTGAGCACGGGTTTCGGTGAGGGATTTTTCAGCAGCGGCCAGCTGCTTACTCAAGCTGTCCAACTGCTCGGCCTGCTGCTCAAGCTGAGGCTTGTTGCGCTGGTAGGCCAGTGTCCAGAGTTTGGCTATTTCTGAATCGTAGTGAGTGAACTTTTCCTTGGCGCGAACATTCAATTCCTGCAACCGTTGCTGCAGGGTCTGGCCAGACTGTTCTGCACTGTCCGAGGTCAGAGCAAGGGTTGCCTCCAGTGACTCCACACGCGCCTGGGTCTGGCCCAATTCCTGGTTTAACTGCAGTTTAAGCTCTTCAATTACGGTCTGTTGCTGAACCAGCATATACCCCAGATAGCCACCGGCAGCGACCAGTAACAGAAGAATTAGCGTCAGCAGAAAACTGCCGCCACGACCACTGGACTCAGCGTTCGCCGCTTCGCTGCGAACGGGTGCCGCAACACGCCCCTGAGGCTCCAGGCTGAGGGATTCCAGTCCATCCTGATCCAGTCCAGGCTCTTTACGATCAACCATCAATTCTTGCTTCCATCTGTCGGAACGATCAACACTAGCAGGTTTGCCCAAAACGAAAAAGCCCCGCAAAAGCGGGGCTTATAGCGCTAAAGCGCAAGGCTATCCGGGCTGATTACATCATGCCCATGCCGCCCATGCCGCCCATGCCGCCCATATCCGGCATGCCACCAGCATTGTCTTCCGGGTGGTCAGCAATCATGGCTTCAGTGGTGATCATCAGACCAGCGATAGAAGCAGCCGCCTGCAGAGCAGAACGGGTTACTTTAGCCGGATCGATGATACCCATTTCCATCATGTCGCCGTACTGGTCAGAACCAGCGTTGAAACCGAAGGCACCTTCACCAGCGCGTACTTTGTCGACAACAACAGAACCTTCGCCGCCAGCGTTGCTTACGATCTGACGCAGCGGAGCTTCCATTGCGCGCAGAGCCAGCTGGATACCGATAGTCTGGTCGTGGTTGTCACCTTCCAGGCCTTCAACCTTGCTCAGAGCACGGATCAGGGCAACACCACCGCCAGGAACCACACCTTCCTCAACCGCAGCACGAGTTGCGTGCAGAGCATCGTCAACGCGGGCCTTCTTCTCTTTCATTTCAACTTCAGTGGCAGCACCAACCTTGATCACGGCTACACCGCCGGCCAGCTTGGCAACACGCTCCTGAAGTTTTTCACGATCGTAGTCAGAAGACGTTTCTTCGATCTGAGCACGGATCTGCTGAACGCGACCTTCGATGTTGGCAGCAGAGCCTGCACCATCAACGATCACAGTGTTTTCTTTGGTGATGTTAACGCGCTTGGCAGTACCCAGCTGTTCCAGAGTCACTGTTTCCAGGCTCAGGCCAACTTCTTCAGAGATCACCTGACCACCGCTGATGATAGCGATGTCTTCCAGCATCGCCTTACGACGATCACCGAAGCCTGGTGCTTTAACTGCAGACACCTTAACGATACCGCGCATGTTGTTCACAACCAGAGTCGCCAGAGCTTCGCCCTCAACGTCTTCGGAGATGATCAGCAGCGGACGAGACGCCTTGGCAACCTGTTCCAGCGCCGGCAGCAGTTCGCGGATGTTGGAAATTTTCTTGTCGACCAGCAGGATGAACGGGTCTTCCAGTTCGCAGGTCATGGTTTCCTGGTTGTTGACGAAGTACGGAGACAGGTAGCCGCGGTCAAACTGCATACCTTCTACAACGTCCAGTTCGTTTTCGAAGCCAGAACCTTCTTCAACGGTGATAACGCCGTCTTTACCAACTTTTTCCATCGCTTCAGCGATGATGTTGCCAACAGCGACATCGGAGTTGGCAGAAATGGTGCCAACCTGAGCGATCGCCTTGGAGTCTTCGCAAGGTACTGACATCGCAGCCAGCTGTTCAACAACAGCGGCAGCAGCCTTGTCGATACCACGCTTCAGGTCCATCGGGTTCATGCCGGCAGCAACAGACTTCAAACCTTCGTTAACGATCGCCTGAGCCAGAACCGTTGCAGTGGTAGTACCGTCACCAGCCACGTCGTTAGCCTTGGAAGCAACTTCCTTGACCATCTGCGCGCCCATGTTTTCGAACTTGTCTTTCAGTTCGATCTCTTTGGCAACAGACACACCGTCTTTAGTTACGGTCGGCGCACCAAAGGATTTGTCCAGCACCACGTTACGGCCTTTAGGGCCCAGGGTGGTTTTAACAGCATCAGCCAGAATGTTTACACCAGCCAACATGCGCTGGCGAGCATCATTACCAAAACGTACGTCTTTAGCAGCCATTTTTTGCTAGTCCTGTAATCAGTATCGAAATAAATCGAGTTAAAAAGTTAACGATTAATGCGACGCGAAGCTGATTAATCAGTCTTCCAGGACGCCGTAGATCTCACTTTCCTGCATGATCAGCAGTTCGTCGCCGTCGATTTTGACGGTGTTGGAACCGGCATACTGGCCGAAAAGGACCTTATCACCCACTTTTACGGAAGGAGCCTGTACCT
Source organism: Marinobacterium sp. (assembly GCA_048260865.1). Lineage (GTDB taxonomy): Bacteria > Pseudomonadota > Gammaproteobacteria > Pseudomonadales > Balneatricaceae > Marinobacterium. The sequence goes on from JBLXGN010000003.1 coordinate 125,455, forward strand.
CACCGTTGTTCAGTGTACGACCGGGGCCAACTGCAACGACTTCGCCGCGATTGGGTTTTTCAGCGGCGGAACCCGGCAGGACGATACCGCCTGCGGTGGTGTTCTCTTCTTCGCTGCGACGAACTACAACACGGTCGTGAAGTGGACGAATATTCATCTGGTTGTTCTCCTGGTATCTAGGATCCAATGCGATGTTGTTGTTAATGCGGGTGCAAAAGCTGCACCCGAAATCTGTTTGAATCTTAAATGTGGGTAGACCAACCGGTTTTCAATACCTTGAATGCAATTTTTTTTGCATTGTTGGTCCTTGTTGCCCCGATACCAGTGATGGGGGCGTAGAAAGGAATTTCAAGCGGGGCATAGCCAACTTCAATCGCGCCGTTCAAACTCGCCGTCGATGATGTCGCCCTGCGCAGGAGGACGTGTATGGAGCTGCTCACCAGGTGCCGCCTGGCGGAAAGTACTGCTGTGTACCTGACCGGCGGCCACAATGGTGAAACGGCTCATCAAGCCTTTTACCACTGCCTGGCGAATACCGGGGATCAGGCAGCTGAAGCCGATGACATCTGTGACAAAACCGGGTGTCACCAGCAAGGCGCCACCGACTGCCAACACGATGCCTTCTGCCATTTCCTGACCAGGCATCTCACCGGCCCCCATGCGCTGCTGTGCGCGAGCCAGGGTTGATAAGCCTTGCTGGCGGAGCATGTTCACGCCGATGAACGCTGACAGCAGCACCAGACCAACCGTGTACCACGCACCTATGGCCTGCCCGACTTGAATCAGGACCGTAATTTCAATGATGGGAACAATGATGAACAGCAAAAAAAGAAAGCGCATGAGGCCTCTCGGGTCAGTTGAATCCGTTTAGTTAGGCGTAATTGTTTCATTTTCGTTCAACCCAACCAAGTCAGCCAGTTTTAAAACTTTAAACAGACATAAGTAAAAACCCTTATTAAACAATAAATTAGCCAAAAACAGCACTTTTCAGAAAATGACAAAATAAACGATTATCTAATACTTTAGTGGCCCTTTCGTGACACATATAGACTTTTTGGACGATGCCAACTAAATTGTTGCACTGCAATATACTGCGCTGCACAATAAGAAAGTATCCAAAAAAGAGGTGATACCCATGGAGCTAAAAGACAAGGTAATCGTAGTAACAGGTGGTGGTCGTGGATTGGGCCGCGCAATGGCACTGGAACTGGCTGACAAGGGTGCAAAACTGGCACTGGTCGACCTGAACCAGGCGGACCTGGACGAAACCGCAGGCCTGTGTATGGAAAAAGGCGTTGAAGCCCGCACCTACACTGGCAATGTTGCCGACGAAGCACAGGTCGAGCAGCTTTTTACGGATATCGCCCGTGATTTCAGCGCTATCAACGGACTGGTGAACAATGCTGGTATCACCCGCGATGGTCTGTTTCTGAAGGTAAAAGAAGGCCAGGTCGTTGGCAAAATGACCATGGAGCAGTGGAACCAGGTTATCGATGTCAACCTGACGGGTACCTTCCTCTGTGGTCGTGAAGCCGCCATCAAAATGATCGAAACCGGTTCTGAAGGCTGCATCATCAACATCTCCTCCATCTCCCGCTCCGGCAACATGGGCCAGACCAACTACACCGCGACCAAAGCGGCTGTGGAAGCCATGGCTGTGACCTGGGCCAAGGAACTGGTGCGTTACGGCATCCGTGCCGCGTCTATCGCACCGGGCTTTATCGGTACCGAGATGGTGATGAGCATGAAACCTGAAGCGCTCGCCAAAGTAGAAGCCATGATCCCGACCAAGCGCCTTGGCAAGCCGGAAGAAATTGCTAAAACCGTTACATTCATTCTGGAAAACGATTACGTCAACGGTCGTTGCATCGAAGTTGACGGCGCCCTGCGTATCTAGTCATTTGCGCACAGCATCCGAGCAGCCGGCACGGCCATTACGGTCGTGCCCTCTCCATTCAGCCGGCCTTTGTTATACTCTCTCGCTTTGTGACTTCGCAGGGAGCCCGGTATGCCACATAGCTGGACAGATACGCTAAACCGTTACCGCGATATTCGGCTGCTGTGGATATTTCTTATGGGCTGCTGCAGCGGCTTTCCGTTTTTATTGACCGGCAGCATTCTCAGTGGATGGCTATCTGACGCAGGCATAGCACGCGCTGAAATAGGCCTGTTGGGCAGTGTCGCGACCGTCTACGCCATCAATTTTCTATGGGCTCCACTGATTGATCGCGTCCGACTACCGCTGTTTTCCCGCTTTGGACAACGCCGCAGCTGGATATTGCTGACCCAACTTAGCATGCTGGTATTCATTCTATCGCTGACCAGCATAGACCCTTCTTCTCAGCTGTTTTTAGCGGGCGCACTGACCCTGGGTGTGGCCATCAGCTCTGCCACCCAGGATATCGCAGTCGATGCCTTCCGCATCGACCAGTTCGCCCCCCATGAACGAGATTCACTGCCACCCGCTGCCGCCATGGCGGTCATTGGCTGGTGGACCGGCTATTCCTGGCCCGGTTATCTGGCCTTTGCGCAAGCTGATCAGGTTGGCTGGAACGGGGTCTACCTGATGATGGCTGGGGTATTGGTCGTATTAATGCTGTTTACGCTCTGTGTACGCGAACCCCAGACTGCTCGTGAGGCACTGCAGGCAAGTGCAGAAAAAGCCTATGGGCAGGAACTGCCCCGGCATTCATGGCTGAGCTGGCTGGCAGTAACCCTTATCGAACCCTTTGCCGAGTTCTTTCGCAAAAACGGCATCAAAGTCGCACTGATGCTGATGCTGTTCATCTTCCTGTTCAAGATTGGCGAGGCTTTCCTGGGCCGCATGTCAGTGGTGTTTTACAAGGAACTGGGCTTCACCAATGAACAGATAGGTGAATACACCAAGCTGTTTGGCTGGTTTATCACCGTATTGTTTACCCTGCTGGGCAGTGCCTTTAACACCCGTTTTGGCGTGGTTAAGGGTCTGTTACTGGGAGGAAGTGCCATGGCGGCCAGTAACCTGATGTTTGCGCTGCTGGCCGGTGCAGGTCCAGTGGAATGGTTGCTGCTGCTGACACTGGTGATCGATAACTTCACCACCGCATTCTCAACAGTGGCTTTCGTATCCTTCCTGACACTGCTGACGGGCCGCGCCTTCAGTGCCACCCAGTATGCGCTATTGGCATCTTTGGGTAACCTGAGCCGCACAACCCTGGCGGGCTTGAGTGGCTATACTGTGGACTGGCTGGGCAGCTGGGAGCGCTTTTTTGTGGTCACGGCGCTGATGGTGCTGCCCTCGCTGTTGATGCTCTGGCTGGTACGGCACCGTATCAACCGCATCGGTCAGGATTAAGCGCTGACGGGCCGCAGAGCGGCCCATTCAGGACGGTATCTGCAGACTAATCAGTCGCGGAAATTGTTGAACTGCAGCGGCAGCTCGATATCAGCTTCACGCAGGAAAGCGATCGCCTGCTGGAGGTCGTCACGTTTCTTGCCGGTAACACGCACCTGATCGCCCTGAATCTGTGACTGAACCTTGAGCTTGGACTCTTTCAATGCCTTGGTGATTTTCTTGCACAGCGGCTGATCCAGCCCCTGACGCAGGATCACTTCCTGACGCGCACGCACGCCACCCAGTTCGGGATCCTTCACCTCAAGACATTTGATATCGATCTTGCGTCCGGTCAGTTTCGCTTTCAGCATTTCCAACATCTGCTGCAGCTGGAAATCCACCTCTGCTTCCAGCTGAACCTTATCGCCACTCAGCTCAAAGCTGGCGGTAACGCCCTTGAAGTCATAACGGCTCTGCAGCTCACGGCTAGCCTGGTCAACAGCATTGGTTACTTCATGCATATCCAGTTCGGATACCACATCAAATGAAGGCATGGGGATTCTCCTGTTAAAATCGCGTGGCCCTTATATGGGGACACCTTATCTATATTTCCAGCGGAGTATACATGCACTGGCATATTCTCGGCGCGGGTGCGATCGGCACTCTTTGGGCTGACCTGTTGATGCAGGCCGGACATGACGTCAGTTTAATCCTGCGTCAGAAAGAGGCGCGCCTGCATGAAGGCATTGACGTTATTGATACTGCCACCGCCACTCAACGTCATTTTAAGCCACAGGTCGAATTGCTGGGGGGTGTGCAAAACATCATTACTCACCTGCTGGTCAGCACCAAAGCCCAGCATACACAAGAGGCACTCAAGGCCCTGCTGCCCCGTTTGCACGCATCCACTCAGGTGGTTTTACTGCAGAACGGCATGGGCCAGCAGCAGGAAGTCGCTGACCTGTTACCCGGTCAACAGCTGTGGGCAGCGACAACAACTGCCGGCGCTTGGCGAGAGTCTCCAGTCAGCCTGCACAGAGTCAGCCTGGGACAAACCCTGATAGGCCCCTGGTACCCGGAACAGCCATTACTTCCGGAGGGCTGGGAGTCCCTGCCAATTCAGCTGCAAGGCTGTGCACAGATAGAACCTGTTCTCTGGCGTAAACTGGCAATTAACTGCGCCATCAATCCATTAACGGCTCTGCATCAATGCCGCAATGGTGAACTCCTGACTGACCCCGAACGTTTATCTCAACTGCGGCAGGTGTGCCAGGAAGTCGAAAAGGTCGCCAAGGCACGCCGGATACACCTGTTCGACAGCCCTTTGCATCAGCAAGCTGAGGCGGTTGCAGAGTCGACAGCCGGCAACCTTTCATCCATGCTTCAGGATATTCGCCATAATCGCGCAACCGAGATCGAACACATCACGGGGTTTCTCTGTCGTCAGGCTGATGCCCTGGGCATTGACGTCCCTCTGAACCATGACCTGCTACAGCAGGTTCGTAACCTGAACCCGGCAAAGGAGTGATGGCCTTATGAGCGAGGCTCTGCCTGAAAGCTATCCATACAAGAAAAAACTCAAGCGCGAGCCCTATGAAGCCGAGAAGCGCTTGCTGCAGATTGAAATGCTGAAGGTACAACGTTGGGCGAAGGAAACGGGTCAGAAAATCCTGATTATTTTTGAAGGCCGCGATGCCGCCGGCAAGGGCGGCACCATCAAACGCATGATGGAGCACCTCAATCCTCGTGGTGCTCATGTGATCGCACTGGAAAAGCCCAGCGATATTGAGAAATCCCAGTGGTACTTCCAGCGCTATATCCAACACCTGCCCAGCGCTGGTGAAATCATGCTGTTTGACCGCTCCTGGTACAACCGCGCCGGGGTTGAGCGGGTCATGGACTTTTGCACGCCGACTGAATACCTGGAATTCATGCGTGAAGCACCCGAGCTGGAGCGCATGTTTGTACGCAGCGGCATTCGCCTGTTCAAACTCTGGTTCGAAGTCAGCCGTGACGAACAATTCAGACGTTTTCAGAGCCGCCGCGAAGATCCACTGAAGCACTGGAAGCTGTCGCCCATCGATATGGCCTCACTGGACAAATGGGATGCCTACACGGAAGCCAAAGAGTCCATGTTTTTTCATACGGACACCGCTGATGCACCCTGGACAGTCATCAAATCCGATGACAAGAAAAGGGCTCGTCTCAACGCCATGAAGCACGTATTGAGTCAGCTACCCTACCCCGAAGCCGATCCTGAGCTGGACCTGACGCCTGACCCGAAAATTGTTCAGCCAGCCCACATGAGTCTGAAACACAGCCGTAAGGAAGAAGCCACATGAGTAACCGTCTAACTCGTATTTATACCCGTGGAGGAGACAAGGGCCAGACTGGACTGGCTGACGGCAGCCGAGTCGACAAATACCACCCTCGCATCGAAGCGCTGGGCGATGTGGATGAACTCAATTCCCTGCTCGGATGTGTGCTGGCCTCGCGAGAAGTGGACGCCACCACCGAACTGCTGCGCCGGATTCAGAATGACCTGTTTGATTTGGGCGGTGAGCTGGCCGTGAATACACCCGAGTACGTGGTGATCGTTGCCGATACCATTGACTGGCTGGAACAAGCGCTGGAATCCATCAATGAAAGCCTGCCGCCGCTGGAAGAATTCATCCTGCCGGGCGGCAAGCCGGATGCAGCACAATTGCACCTTGCCCGCACCGTCTGTCGACGTGCGGAGCGACGCCTGGTGGAATTAGCAGCAGCCGAGACGGTGAACCCTCAGGCAGTTGCCTATTTGAATCGTTTATCGGATCTGCTTTTTGTACTGGCCCGCAGCCTGAACCGCGCTCAGGGAGAAGCCGACATTCTCTGGCAACCCCGCACGCCCGCCTAACGGCGACCTTTCAGCACTTCCATGCCCAGACGAAGCTGAACCAGAAACTGGTTGAAGATGCGGAACTCCTCATCTTCAACCGTACTGCCAGCACTGATCTTGTCCGCATAAAAAAGCCCCAGCACCTTATCCTGAACCGCCAGCGGAGCCATGATAAAACCTTGCGGTTGTACCTTCTCGATAAAAGGATCAGGCAAGCGTTCGCGCCAACCGGGCTCATTGGCATCCGGCACCAGCAGGGTCATGCGCTTGCTGAGGATACGGAAAAACAGGCGGCTATGAGCGTCATCCTGACGCAGGTGGAAAAACTGCTCCAGGGTACCGCTGTCGTAGCCCGCCGCATACCGCACGCCAAGCTCACGTCCACCCGACCCCAAAATACAGAAAGCGGCGCGCTCCAGCCCGCAGCAGTCCACCACCGCACTGACGACAATTTCAATGAGCTTGGCTGCACTGCCCTGCTCATTAATCAGATCGGTTATGCGCTGGAGATATTGCAGCTGCTGCTCCATCCACAATGCCTGCTTGTCCGGCCTGGAAGGTGTATTATCCGCAACCTGAGCGTCGCTCTGTCGATGTTCGCGGGAATGAACGTAATAGGCGAGACGCCGCGTAAGATCATCCAGTGCTTCATCATCGCTTTCAGTCATCTGTGGACTGATCACGCGATGTGGCAAACCATATTCTTCCGCTAGGTCACAGAGCTGCCTGAAAGCTTCATTCATATGCGCTTCCAGTTGCTCGGTCGACTGCTGTGTCAAATCGGACACTTCCCGAATCAGCGCACTGTAATCCAGCTCACCGGCCGTATCACGCTGATAGATAAGCTCCAGCATGTCATGACTGGCTGATGCCAGTCGGTAGCTGACCTGGTGAGCAGCACTGAGATGGTCGGCCGTCATCGGGTCCATCGCTTGAACAACCGATTTGGGAAAGCCCCAGCTTTGCGCCAGATCCTGGCCAATGTCGCTGAAGTTGCCACCCAGTGCCTGCAGCTGAATGCGGCTCCAGCTTTCCCGTGCAGAAACACGCTGGCGCAGCATGTCGCGATACACATCCGGCAGGGTAAACGCGACGATGATCTCCCCCAGCCCATAGAGCAGTCCGCAGATATAGACCTCTTCAATATCACGCACATTTGCCGCAGCTGCCATCTCGCGGGCCATGGACGCGTTCAAGAAGGCACTGATCAGCAGCGGTTCAATCAGGCTGTCCGGCTGCTCATCACGGAAGCTTTCGATCAGCTTAAGGGTTACGCAGAGGTTCTGAATACGCTCAAAGCCGATTAGTACAACGGCTCTGGAGACTGCACTGATATTGGCACCACTGCGGTTATAGGTTGGCGTATTGGCAATTTTCAACAGTTTGGTAGAGAGGTTGGCATCTCTCATAACCGCCATGGCCAACGCCATGGCATCACTCTGGCGTGAGCTGCTCACCTGACGGATGCGGTTGATGGTCGCACTGAATACCGGCAGATCGCCCAGGCGATCCAGTCGAGCATAGATGGCGTTAAGAGTTTGTTGGTACTTCACGCGGTTCCTCAGGCACTCCAGGCGGCCACTAGTGATGTTGCTTCATAGAGTCAGTATATCAGATAAGAATTCACACAAACGTTGATTTAAAACGCTGTTCCAACAAGCCCAATCCAACGCCAGTCCACACTAAAGACCCAGCATACGCGGGAACAACTCTCCTCTGATAACGCAATACTGTTAAGGGCGCATGGGCTTAGAGATCAGTTTGTTTTAATATGAGGCCATACTCATGATCGACCGAGGATGGATGCGTGGAACAGAGCAATATCTGGATTATTACCCTTGTGGCCCTGGGCATAGGCGCCCTGATCGGATTTCTGCTGGGGCGCTCAGGCGGCAGTTCGAACCGTGAACAGGCACTGGTGGAAGAACTGGATGACGCCAGAGCCGAGCTGGAAAGCTATAAACGCAAGGTCAGCACCCATTTTGAAGAAACTGCCGATCTGGTGAATGGCCTCAGCGAGCAATACCGCAAGGTTTACCACCACCTGGCGACCAGTGCAGAGTCACTTTGCCCGGGCCTTCCGGTATCGGCTGCACTGCAGCAACAGGAGCTGCAACAGCTGGGCAATAATATCCCCACTGTTACCGACGCTCTGGACAATGACGATCAGGAAGAGCTGCCGGAACCGCCGCGCGACTATGCGCCGAAAAAACCGGATGAGATGGGTACCCTGTCTGAAGAGTATGGTTTCAACCAGAAGCAGGAAGAGGAAGAAGCGGTCGTCAAACCACCAGCGACAGACGCGACTGCTTACACTGGGGAACCTGAATCCGAGAAAGCGGATACAGAAACCAAGCCCAAGGTTTAAGCCAGGGACGCGCTGCGGTTGATCGTCGCGTCAACCGCAGCCTGAATGCTTACACCGGATTATCAATATCGACAAACCGGTGCTCCACGCCAAACACCTGCGCCAAACGCTCACCCAGCGCCTGTACCCCATAGCGCTCAGTGGCATGATGCCCCGCACCGCAATAATGAATGCCGCACTCACGTGCGATATGCACCACTGGCTCCGAAATTTCACCACTCAGATAAAGATCAGCCCCTTGAGCGATCGCCAGATCGATCATGCGCTCCGCTGCCCCGGTACACCAGGCGACCCGATGCACCAGATGTTCCCCACCCGAAATGGTTTGCGGCACGCGCCCCAGAACCTCAACTACACGTTGTTCAAATGCCTGTATGGTCATCGGCTTGGCCAGGCTGCCTACATTGCCGATAGCAGGATCTTCACCGGGCTTAAGCGGCCCGTCAACCTGTATGCCCAGCAACTGCGCCAGCCGGGCGTTGTTGCCCAGCTCGGCATGAGCGTCCAGCGGCAGATGATAAGCCATCAGGTTAATATCGGCTGCCAGCAGCGTTTGAATACGCTTACGCTTGATGCCAACAATTGGCTCGGCCTCTCCTTTCCAGAAATAGCCATGATGAACCAGCACAAGATCGGCCTGCCATTCAACAGCTTCATCCAGCAATGCCTGACAAGCTGTAACGCCCGTCATTACTCGACGAATTTCTTTGCGGCCCTCAACCTGCAGACCATTGGGGCAGTAATCTCTGAAACGACCGGTCTCCAGCACTTTATCTAAATACGCCTGGATCTCGTGTATAGCTGTGGGCATACGACCTCCGCAATTGTCCAAACAGTTTCGGCAAACGTATAATTATTGCATACGGAAACGATTAACAGGTGCAAACAAGCCGATGCGCAAAATTTCCTTCCTGGTCTGGCCTGTCGTCACAGGAGTACTGGCAGCCTTACTGATTCTGCAACTCTGGCCGCAACTGATCGCGCCCCCTGTAAACAAGGTCGAGATCAGGGAAGCCGCCAGTATCGAGTCGCCGATACCGGCTCAGGGACGTGTTTCCTATGCCGATGCAGTGGATCAGGCAGCCCCGGCGGTGGTCAACATCTACACCCGCACTCTGATTCGTGAGCCCGCCAACACGCTGCGACAGGACCCTTTCTTTCGCAACTTCTTCAATAACGGCAAACTGCCACAGCAGGAACGCATTGAATCCAGCCTGGGCTCGGGGGTAATCCTCAACCCTCAGGGGTATGTCGTTACGAACAACCACGTCATCAGTGGTGCCGACAGCATCATTGTTGCCTTGCGCGATGGCCGTGAAGCGGTGGCCGAAGTGATCGGCGTAGACCCTGAAACTGACCTGGCGGTTCTCAAGGTAGGCCTGGAAGATCTGCCCAGCATCACCTTCGCCAGTGACGACTTGCGCATTGGCGATGTTGCGCTGGCGATAGGCAATCCTTTTGGTGTGGGCCAGACCGTCACCATGGGTATTATCAGTGCCACCGGCCGCAACCAGCTGGGCCTGAGTACCTATGAGGACTTCATTCAGACCGATGCCGCCATAAACCCGGGTAACTCGGGTGGTGCTCTGGTCGACGCCTACGGCAATCTGATCGGTATCAATACCGCCATTTTCTCCAAGTCTGGTGGCTCTCAGGGCATAGGGTTCGCCATTCCATCTACGCTGGCACGCCAGGTCATGCAGGACCTGATTGCACATGGACGCGTCGTGCGTGGCTGGCTGGGGGTAGAAATTCAGGAGATGACACCCCGCCTGGCGGAGTCCTTTAATATGGGTGAGCGCCAGGGACTGGTTGTTGCGGGCATATTCCGCAACGGACCCGCGCACAAGGCGGGCCTTCAGCCTGGTGATGTTCTGCTGTCCATCAACGGCGAAGCCGTCCGCGGCAGCCGATTGGAAATGAACCGTATCGCCGGTTTCAAACCTGGCGACCGCATCACCCTTGGCGTACTTCGCAATGGCCACGAGATGAGCCTGGATGCCATGGTTGATGAACGCCCGCCCAGTCGAAACTAAACTGACAGGCACCTCTGCCAGATACAAAGCAGCCAGATACAAAAAAAGCGCCCTGAGGCGCTTTTTTTCGTCGACTGACAATTAATCAGCTCTTAATTCGGTACTCAGCAGAACGCGCATGCGCGGTCAGGCTTTCGCCACGCGCCAGTACGGAAGCAGTCGGGCCAATTGCCGATGCCCCCTCGTGCGAGAACATGATAAGCGATGAACGTTTCTGGAAGTCATACACACCCAGCGGTGAGGAGAAACGTGCAGTCCCGGACGTCGGCAGTACGTGGTTAGGACCTGCACAGTAATCACCCAACGCCTCAGCGGTGTAACGTCCCATGAAGATGGCACCGGCGTGACGAATCAACGGCAGCAAGGCTTCAGGATCTTCAACGGACAGCTCAAGATGCTCGGGGGCAATGCGGTTGTTCAGTGCCGCCGCCTGTTCCAGGCTTTCCACCTGAATCAGTGCCGCACGATTCTGCAGTGACACCTCGATGATTTCACGACGCTCCATGGTCGGCAGCAACTTGTTGATGCTGGCCTCAACCTGATCGATAAAGTCCGCGTCCGGACAGATCAGAATGGACTGGGCATCTTCATCGTGCTCAGCCTGGGAGAACAGATCCATGGCGATCCAGTCCGGATCGGTCTTACCATCGCAGATCACCAGAATCTCGGACGGACCGGCAATCATGTCGATACCGACAGTACCGAATACCGCACGCTTGGCGGTGGCCACGAAGATATTGCCTGGGCCGACAATCTTGTCCACTTTGGGCACTGTTTCTGTGCCATAAGCCAGTGCGGCAACAGCCTGAGCGCCGCCCACAGTGAACACACGATCGACACCTGCCAGTGCAGCCGCTGCCAAAACCAACTCGTTGATCACGCCATCAGGTGTTGGCACTACCATGATGATCTCGTCAACACCGGCGACATGAGCCGGAATAGCATTCATCAGTACCGAAGACGGATAAGAGGCCTTGCCACCCGGCACGTAAATGCCGACACGGTCCATGGGGGTGATTTTCTGACCCAACATGGTGCCGTCAGCTTCGCTGTACTGCCAGGATTCGCCCTTCTGGCGTTCGTGATAATCACGCACACGCTGAGCAGCCAGTTCAAGCGCTTCACGCTGTTCAGCCGGCAGACCATCCAGCGCCTGCTGCAGACGCGCCTGACCCAACTCCAGATCCTGAATACCGGATGCAGAAGTACGGTCGAAACGATTTGTATATTCCACCAGAGCAGTATCACCCTCAGCACGAATGCGGGCGATAACCTCATCAACAATGCCGTTTACCTTGGCATCAGATACGCTTTCCCATGCCAGCAGCTTGTCCAGTTCCTGATCAAAGCCTGCGGCATTCATGTTCATGCGACGAACATTGATACTCATGCTGATTCCTCGCGACGTGCGTCAATAGCGGTCTGTAGCATATCCAGAATCGGCTGGATAACCGCATGCTTCATCTTCATGGATGGCTGTCCCACCACCAGACGGGAGCTGATATCAGCAATATGCTGCATTGGCTCAAGACCGTTGGCCCTGAGGGTGTTGCCGGTATCGACGATATCTACGATGCGATCCGCCAAGCCCATGATCGGAGCCAGCTCCATAGCGCCATACAGCTTGATGATGTCGACCTGGCAGCCCTGACGCGCAAAGTATTCTTTGGTCAGGCTGACAAACTTGGTCGCGACCTTCATACGCCCTTCGACCGGCGCCGCATCCTTCATGCCTGCAACCATCAGTCTGCATTTGGCAATTTCCAGATCCAGCGGCTCGTAGAGGCCCGCACCACCATGCTCCATCAGTACATCCTTGCCGGCGATCCCCATATCAGCGCCACCGTACTCAACATAGGTCGGTACGTCGGTCGCACGGATGACCACCAGCTTGATATGGTCATGATTGGTATCGAAGATCAGTTTACGGCTGCTGAAGATATCTTCGGCAGGCACGATGTCGGCAGCCGCCAGCAATGGCAGCGTCTCTTTAAGGATGCGCCCTTTGGAGAGGGCGATGGTCAGCTGTTGTTTCATGGGCCTCTTTGCTCATTCAGCAATTGTCAGCCTCAGCCAGGAATACGACGTATGCGTGCACCCAGCTGCTGCAGTTTTTCTTCGATACATTCATAACCGCGATCAATATGGTAGATGCGGTCGATGACAGTTACCCCTTCGGCAACCAGAGCAGCAATAACCAAACTGGCAGACGCACGCAGATCGGTCGCCATTACCGGCGCTCCCTGCAGGCTTTCTACCCCTTCGATCACAGCAGTGTTTCCTTCAATTGAAATCTTCGCCCCCATGCGCACCATTTCCTGCATGTGCATAAAGCGGTTTTCAAAGATGGTCTCACGGATTTTGCCCACACCCTCGGCAACCAGATCGATGGCGGCGAACTGCGCCTGCATATCGGTCGGAAACGCCGGATAGGGCGCTGTCGTCAGGCTCACGGCTTTGGGCCGCTTGCCGTGCATGTCCAGGCTGATCCAGTCTTCACCGGTTTCGATCTCGGCACCCGCTTCCTGCAGTTTCTGCAGCACGGCATCCAGAGTGTCCGGACGTGTATTCTTGCACTTCACACGTCCACCGGTGATTGCAGCAGCCACCAGGAAGGTACCGGTTTCGATACGATCCGGCATCACCGAATAACGGCAGCCTTTCAGGGACTCAACACCATAAACGGTAATGGTATCAGTACCCGCACCACGCACATCCGCGCCCATGGCATTAAGGAAATTGGCCAAATCGACGATTTCCGGCTCACGTGCCGCATTTTCGATAATGGTTTCACCCTCGGCCAGCGCTGCGGCCATCAGGATGTTTTCAGTCCCGGTTACGGTAACCATATCAAAGAAGACACGTGCGCCCTTCAGTCGACCATCGCAACGTGCACGGATATAGCCTTCTTCCACCTGCACCTCAGCTCCCATGGCCTCAAGACCACGAATGTGCTGATCTACAGGTCGACTGCCAATCGCACAACCACCCGGCAAAGAAACTTCGGCGTGGCCAAAATGCGCTACCAGCGGCCCCAGAACCAGGATGGACGCACGCATGGTTTTCACCAGATCATAGGGTGCGCAAGTGTCATTTAGCGTTGATGCATTAATCTCAACACTGAGCTTTTCGTCTACTACCAGATCCACGCCCATGCGGCGCAATAACTCCAGCATGGTCGTAATATCGTGCAGGTGCGGCAGGTTACAGATGGTAACCGGCTCATCAGCCAACAGGGTTGCAGCCAGAATCGGCAATGCCGAGTTTTTAGCGCCAGAAATGCAGACTTCGCCGTTCAGACGAACGCCGCCTTCGATTTGTAGTTTGTCCATCAGGGTGTTCCCGGTTTAGTTCTGCGCTGCCCACTGGTCTGGCGTGTAGGTCTTGATTGTGACCGCATGGATGCTGCCGTTGGCAATATGCTCACTTAGGCAGCCATAGACCAGCTGTTGCTTTTTAACCGGTGTCAGGCCGGCAAAGACTTCACCAATGACCGTGACGCTGAAGTCGCAGCCTTCACCCTGGGTGATCGCCGTGCAGCCTTCAAGTTGCTGTTCCAGAATCTGTTTTACGTCATCAGCCTGCATGCGTAGCCCTTATATCTTGTTGTTACGATCATTGTTGCAATCGATAGTGGTGGGAATAATAACGAAATGGGGGTCAAAAGGCGACGCGCCCGCTCTCAGGCCAGCACTTCCGCCACGCCGACCAGGTCAGCGATGGACAGCAGGTCTGCAGGCGGTTGCTCCAAATGCAAACTCACACCCTGCTGTTTGGCCTGACGCAGGCATACCAGCCAGAGTGACAGTGCCGAGCTATCGACACGCGTAACAGCCGACCAGTTCACCCGGCATTCCCCCTGAGCCTGCGCCAGCAGACCAAGCAGTTGCTGCCTGGCCTGCATGACACTGGCAAACACCAGATCACCTGATAGATGAATCACCCCAGGAGCGGTTTGATCAACTTTCACTGTCATTGTTGTCAGCCGTTTTTTCCAGCTTGATGCTATCCATTTTGGTCGCCCATGCATCGATGGTCGCCGCAACGCTGCCTTCCTGCTGGTAGATATCGGAGAACTGGTTACGGAAGGTGATGCGCAGATTGATACCGTCAACCATTACATTCACCAGGGTCCAGCGATCCCCCTGCTTAAGCATGTAGTAAACCAGCGCATAGGTCTCGCCCTTGGCCGAGATCACATTGACAGTTACCACCTGTTTTTCCGGTTCCGGGCTTTCGCCGTTAGGTGACTGGATTTCGTACTTTGTCAGTTCGAAACCGGCGATGGATTTTGCATAGGTGCGCAACAGCGTAGACTTGAACACTTCAGCAAAATGCTCACGCTCGGCATCGCTTGCACGGCGGTAGTACTTGCCCATCACGCTCTTGGCGATGTAGGGAAAGTCCACCACGGGGGCGATGACTTTCTCAATTTCCGACATCAACTGTTCGATATTGGCAGGATCACGCAACTCATCCTGATCCATCAAGGCCAACATATCGCCGGTGGCCGCATCCACAACACTGCTGGCTTCCTGCCAATTGGCCTGCGCCGCTACCGGGTTTACCATCAAGGCAAGTGCCGTCAGCACTGCCAGCATCCATTGTTTGATCATTTTATTCACTCACCTTATTGAACAGGAACTTGCCGATCAGCTCTTCCAGAACCAGAGCGGACTGGGTGTCCTGAATGTAATCGCCTTCGGCCAGCACTTCATCCTCAGCACCCGGCACTATGCCAATATACTGTTCTCCCAGCAGGCCTGCAGTCAGGATACTGGCAGCACTATCAGTGGACAGATAATCCACATCACTGAAAATCTGCAGCTCCACTTCCGCCATCAGCATTTTGGGATCAATTCGAATCGCGGTGACTTCGCCAATCTGAACCCCGGACATGGCCACTTTGGCACGCGGCGTCAGACCACCGATATTGTCGAAGCGGGCATAAATCTTGTAGCCACCTGCTTGCTGTGACAGATTCAGCCCACTGACGTTCAATGCCAGCACCACCAGCGCCAGGATACCGGCCAGCATGAATGCGCCCACACCGATTTCCACATTTCGCATACGCATTATCAGAACTCTCCAAACATCACTGCGGTCAGGATGAAATCCAGTCCCAGCACGGCCAGTGATGAGTACACCACCGTACGGGTCGTCGCCTGACTGATTCCTTCAGAAGTCGGGACACAATCGTATCCCTCAAACACGGCGATCCAGGTCACAACAATGCCGAAGCAAACCGACTTGATGACGCCGTTCATAACGTCATCGTAGAAGTCGACCGACTGCTGCATGTTGGCCCAGAAAGATCCTTCATAAATACCCAACCAGTCGACTGCCACCAGGGAGCCGCCCCAGATACCAACTACGGCAAAGATAATTGCCAACAGCGGCATGCTGATAAAGCCGGCCCAAAGGCGGGGTGCAATTATCCGACGCAGCGGATCCACCCCGATCATTTCAAGACTGGCAAGCTGCTCTGTCGCTTTCATCAGGCCGATTTCAGCGGTCAGCGCAGACCCTGCGCGCCCGGCAAAAAGCAACGCAGCCACCACGGGCGCCAGTTCACGCACCAGACTCAAGGCCACCATCTGCCCGACTGCCTGTTCGGAGCCATAGTCCACCAGAATGGTGTAGCCCTGCAGACCCAGTACCATACCGATGAAACCACCGGACACGATAATGATCACCAGCGACAAAACGCCTACAAAATAAATTTGACGCACCACCAGCGGAAACATCGTCAGCGGTTGAGGCCTTGCCAACAGTGACTGCAGGAGTATTTGCCCGGCGCGCCCAAAGGCAGCCAGTCGGGACAGTGCGCTATGCCCTAGTTTTTGTAACAGGTCCAGCATCCTTTTATTGCCTCTCCAGCAGATCCGTCATCAGGTCAGGCGCCCGGAAGTGAAAGGGGACCGGACCATCCGGCAGGCCTTGCATGAACTGGCGCACCTGTTCGGATTCAACATTGGCCAGCTCTTCAGGCGTACCCCGTGCCACCACATGGGCATCGGACAAAATATAGATATAGTCAGCGATGCCAAGGGTTTCCTTGATGTCATGCGACACTATGATGCTGGTATGCCCCAGCGCCTGGTTGAGTCTCCGGATAAGGTTTACCAGCACGCCCATGGCAATGGGGTCCTGACCGGTAAACGGCTCGTCGTACATCAGGATATCCGGGTCCAGCGCAATCGCCCGCGCCAGCGCGACACGACGCGCCATACCGCCAGACAACTCACTGGGCATCAAATCACGCGCGCCGCGCAGGCCAACAGCCTGCAGCTTCATCAACACGACATCGCGAATCATATCGTCCGGCAGTTCGGTATGTACCTGCAGCGGAAAGGCCACGTTGTCGAATACACTCATATCCGTAAACAGAGCACCACTCTGAAACAACATTCCCATTCGCTCGCGGGCCTCGAACAACTCACGCCGCCCCAGCGTAGGGATATTGACCCCGTCCAGCAGGATTTCGCCCTTGTCCGGGTTCAACTGGCCACCGATCAATTTCAGCAGCGTGGTTTTACCGGTTCCCGAAGGTCCCATAATCGCAGTAACCTTACCGCGCGGGACCTGAATATTCACATTCTCGAAAATCGCACGTTCACCCCGATAAAAAGTCAGGTCGCGAATATCGATGATGCAATCGTTGTCAGGCTTCATCTATCGGTAAATTCCTGTTCCCAATGGCATAGTGCAAAACGCCCAGGCACACCGGGGCAAAAATGACTCGGCAATATACCATTGTCACGACCAAACTTGAATTCAGCACGCAGCGCTGAGCGTTCGTGCTACAGCCCAGGATGGGTTAAACTATCCGTTTATTCCGACGTTGAAGCGAGACGGACTTACCGGCATGACCGCAACCGATTACCTGGCCTCCGGCCGCCAGACCATCCGGCTTGAGCTTGAGGCTGTACAAGAGCTGTTAAACCACCTGGATGGCGCTTTTTCCCGCGCCTGCGAAATCCTCTTCAGCTGCCGTGGCCGAGTGATTGTCACCGGCATGGGTAAATCCGGTCACATCGGCAACAAAATTGCCGCGACCCTGGCCAGTACTGGTACGCCCTCTTTCTTTGTACACCCGGGTGAAGCCAGTCATGGTGATCTGGGCATGTTCACCGGGGATGACGTTGTATTGGCCCTGTCCAACTCAGGCGAGACCTCAGAAGTTGTCACCATTCTGCCGCTGATCAAACGCATGGGCGCACCGCTCATCAGCATCACGTCGAACCCCAACTCCACGCTGGCGCGCAGTGCCGATGTGGGGCTGCATATTCCGATCGACCGTGAAGCCTGCCCACTGGGCCTGGCTCCGACGTCCAGCACCACGGCACAGCTGGTACTGGGCGATGCGCTGGCGATCGCACTGCTTGAAGCGCGCGGCTTCAGCAGTGAAGACTTTGCCTTCTCCCACCCCGGTGGCAGCCTGGGCCGTCGCCTGCTGCTGAAAGTTGACGACATCATGCATACAGGTGATGAAGTACCCACCGTGGCGGCTGACACTTCAGTTCGAGATGCCCTGTTGGAAATGACGCAGAAGCACCTCGGCATGACCGCCGTGACTGATAGCAATGGCGCCCTCATGGGCATCTTTACTGATGGTGACTTGCGCCGCACCCTGGACCAGGAGCTGGATCTGGGCAGTACGCCGATTACACAGGTCATGACCCAGGGAGGCACTCGTGTTCAGCCCGGCATTCTGGCGGCCGAGGCACTCAGCCTGATGCAGGAGCGCAAGATCAACGCTCTGCTGGTAGTTGATGATCAGGGCCGCCCGGTCGGCGCTCTTAACATGCATGACATGCTCAAAGCGGGAGTTATCTAATGGAACTGGAATCCCTCTCTGCGGAATTGCGCAACGCCCTCAGCCAGATTCGACTGGCCGTATTTGATGTCGACGGCATCCTTACCGATGGCAGCCTGAACTTCCTGGCCGATGGGCGTGAGGTAAAAAGCTTCCACACTCTGGATGGTCTGGGCATCAAACTGTTGCAACGCTGCGGTATTGAAACAGCCATCATCACAGGACGCCGCTCACCTCAGGTTGAACAGCGTGCCGAGGCATTGGGTATCACCTACCTGCGTCAGGGCCGTGAAGACAAACTTACCGCCCTGCGGGAGCTTTGGGAGCAGAGCGGACACAATGCCGAAAGTACCGCCTATATCGGTGACGATCTTCCCGACCTGTCGGCCATTTTGCATTCCGCATTTGGCGCCACGGTTCCCAACGGACACCCCCTGGTGCGTGCCGAAGCCGACTGGTGCAGCCAGGCTGCAGGTGGACAGGGCGCCGCCCGTGAGTTCTGCGAACTGATTCTGGCGGCTCAAGGCAAGCTCGAAGCGCTTTACCAGGAGTACCGCGGATGCTGAATCAGCGGTGGCGTCTGGTCATCGCGACCACTCTGCTCACCCCGCCACTGCTTTGGCTGGGTTGGAGTGGTCCCACTACCCATCTGCCACAGCCAACCACTGGCGCAGAAGAGAATGTGGACTTTTTTATCGAGCAGGCCCAAATCACGCGCTGGCAAGAAGACGGCACCGAAGCTCAGCAGATCAGCGCTACAAGTATGCGCCACTTGCCGGACCTTGACCTGTCACGCCTTGAGCAACCTGAGGTCATTGTCCCGGCAAACGCCACTAGCTCTATGCCTTATCGTCTCAGAGCCGACAGCGGCGAAGTGCCCGACTCTCAGCAGCAAGTAGAGCTTGCAGGTAATGTGCTGCTTCATGATAATCCTCAATCTGAAGCGAAAATCCAGTTCAGCACCGAACAGCTCACCCTCTACCCCGACCAGAACCGTGCTTTCACTGAGCGGGCGGTCCAGGTACAGCGCGGACAGGACACCACCGAGGCACTCGGCATGGATGTGTATTTTGAGGAACAGCGGATAGAACTGCTATCGGATGTTAAAGGTGTTTACCATGCACAATAGAATTCGCGGACTCTGGCCAGCCGTGATGTTACTCCTGCTGCCGGTACTGGCACAGGCGCTGCCGGACGACCACAATCAACCCATCAATATCAGCGCTGATCGCGCCAGCATTAACGAGCGTACCGGTATCACCGTATACACCGGCAACGTTGAAATTCGTCAGGGCAGCATGCTGATCAAAGGCGCGCGTGTTGAGCTTCATCGTGAGGCCAGCGGCGTGTCACGCATTGTTTCTACCGGTTCTCCCGCTGAATTCCACCAGCAGCCTAAGGCCGATGCACCGCTGACCAAGGCCTATGGCAAACGCATGGATTATCAGGTCAACCGCCAGGAAGTGACCATTTCCGAGTCCGCCCGCATCGACCAGGGACAGGACTCTTTCTCTGGAGAGAAAATCATCTACAACATGCAGCAGGCCGTGGTGAATGCTTTTGGCAGCGACAATGCCAACGGCGAGCGTGTACGCATGGTTATCCAGCCACGGACGGACACGAATTAATGACAGCTCCAAAAAAACGTCTGGAAGCCCAACACCTGGCTAAAAGCTATAAGGGACGGGAAGTCGTACGTGACGTTTCCTTGCACGTGGATGCAGGCCAGATTGTCGGCCTGCTGGGCCCCAACGGGGCAGGAAAAACGACGTGTTTCTACATGATTGTCGGCCTGATCCCGGCGGATCGCGGCAAGATACTCATCAGTGATGACGACCTCACTCGCCAGCCAATGCATGAACGTGCACGACGCGGCATTGGCTATCTGCCTCAGGAAGCTTCCGTTTTCCGCAAGCTGAGCGTAGTGGACAACCTGATGGCCATTCTGGAAACACGTCCCGAGCTGAGCACCAGCCAGCGCAAGACGCTGCTGGAAGAGCTACTGGAAGAGTTTCATATCACCCACCTGAAAGACAGCTTGGGCATGTCTCTTTCAGGGGGGGAACGCCGCCGAGTGGAGATCGCTCGTGCATTGGCAACAGAACCTGATTTTATCCTGCTGGATGAGCCCTTCGCCGGTGTTGACCCGATTTCAGTCAGCGATATCAAGCAGACCATCCGCCACTTGCAGTCACGCGATATTGGTGTCCTGATTACAGATCACAACGTCCGCGAGACGCTTGATATCTGTGAGCAAGCCTATATCGTCAGTGAAGGAGGCATACTGGCACAGGGCACCCCTGAGGTGATCCTTGCGGACCAACAGGTGCGTCGCGCCTACCTGGGCGAGCAGTTCTCGCTGTAGAGACTTTCTCCTGGGGAGTCTTCCAAGCAGTTCAATTGGCAGTCGTTTATGAAGCAATCCTTACAACTCAAGATCGGCCAACAGCTGACCATGACACCCCAGTTGCAACAGGCCATTCGCCTGCTGCAGCTTTCCTCACTGGACCTCCAGCAAGAGATTCAGGAAGCACTGGACAGCAACCCCTTGCTCGAAGCCGAGGAAGAACATGACACCCAGGCCCCAGAGTCGGATAACGACCGTCAGGACATGGAGCACGAAAACAGTTCCAGCGGCAATGAATCAGCCAATAGCAACGACAATTCCGAGCAAGACGACAACTGGAATGACGACCTGCCAGACGACCAGTGGAATGAGCAGATTCCGGCTGAGCTGACCACCGACAGCAGCTGGGATGACACCTTCCAGCATCAGAGCAGCTCAACTCAACCCCGTGATGATGACTGGTCACCGGGCGATAACGATACTGCTGAAGAAAGCCTTCAGGATCATTTGCTGTGGCAGCTCAACCTCACGCCCATGAGCGATCTGGATTATCAGGTTGCTCTGGCAATCATCGACTCTGTTGATGCGGATGGCTATCTCACCACCAGCACCGAAGACTTGCTGGAACACTTCCAGACCCAGCAGCCGGAAGACTTTGCCGAGGCCGAACTGGCTGAAATTGAAGCCGTGCTGCATCGGCTTCAACAGTTCGATCCCACCGGCGTGTGTGCCCGCAATCTCAACGAATGCCTGCGCTTGCAGCTTGAGCAATTGCCGGAAGATACACCTTTCCGTATTTATGCCATTCGACTGGTAAGAGATCACCTGAATCTGCTCGGCAGCCACGACTATCGCACCCTGATGCGTCGCATGCGCCTCAAGGAACCCGAGCTGCAACAGGTCATCAGCCTGATTCAGAGCCTGAACCCAAAGCCCGGCGGTATTATCAGCCCGGAAGCGGCACAGTACGTTATTCCCGATGTACTGGTACGCAAACAGGAAGGCCAGTGGACCGTAAGTCTCAATAACGAGGCGTCACCCAAGCTGAGAATCAATAGCCAGTATGCAGATCTGGTACGCCGAGCTGATAACAGCGCGGACAATACCTATCTGAAAAACCATCTGCAGGAAGCACGCTGGTTCCTGAAGAGCCTGGCCAGCCGTAACGAAACACTGCTCAAGGTCACGACGGAGATCGTGGCACGTCAGATCGACTTCTTTGAAGAAGGCGACGAAGGCATGAAGCCCATGGTTCTGCACGATATCGCCGAGGCGGTTGATATGCACGAATCCACCATTTCCCGTGTAACCACGCAAAAGTATATGCATACCCCACGAGGCATCTTCGAGTTGAAATATTTCTTCTCCAGCCATGTGGGTACTTCAGATGGTGGTGCAGCCTCTTCGACCGCCATTCGCGCACTGATCAAAAAGCTGATTGGCAGCGAAAATGCCGCCAAACCGCTTAGCGATAACAAGCTCGCACAGCTACTCAAGGAACAGGGCATCAACGTTGCCCGCCGTACCGTTGCAAAATATCGTGAGGCGATGAACATTCCGCCTTCTAATGAGCGCAAGCGTCTGGTTTAATGAGAGTGAAGGAGGTGCTTCTGCTGCACCCCTATGAGAAGGAGAAAAACCTATGCAGATCAACATCACTGGCCACCATGTCGAATTGACTGATGCCTTGAATGAGTATGTACGCAACAAGTTTGATCGTCTGGAACGTCACTTCGACAACATTACTAATGCACAGGTCACCCTCAGCGTAGAAAAACAGCGCCAGAAGTCTGAGGCCAACATCCACCTTGCAGGTGGTGAAGTCTTTGCTGCACATGAGCACGATGATATGTACGCTGCTATCGATGGTATGGTCGATAAGCTGGATCGTCAGATCATCAAGCACAAAGAAAAAATGAAGTCCCATAAATAACCGGTAGCAGCACTTTCCAAATGCAACTATCAGAACTGCTGACCCCATCGCGAACACTCTGCCACGTCGATGTGGTCAGCAAAAAGCGAGTACTTGAACTCGCCAGCCAAACGATTGCAGAGCAATTGAATGGCCCGGCCGCTGAAGATATCTTCAGCGGCCTTATCAATCGTGAACGCCTGGGCAGCACCGGTATCGGTGAAGGCGTTGCCATTCCGCACTGTCGCATGGCTGGGGTAACTCAGGCTGTCGGTCTACTGATGACCCTGGCTTCCCCTATCGACTTTGATGCCATCGACAACCGTCCTGTAGACCTTGTTTGTCTGCTTCTGGTGCCTGAAGAGGGCGCTGAAGAGCACTTGCAAACTCTCGCAGGTCTGGCTGAACTGTTTAATCACTCGGCAACACGGGACGCCCTGCGCGCCTGTGAAACGGCCGATGCTTTGCTGGAACGCGTCCAACAACTCTGCCAGGGGCATTAAGCATGCGACTGGTGGTTCTCAGCGGCCGCTCCGGCTCAGGCAAGAGCACAGCACTTCAGGTACTGGAGGATGTAGGCTTTTACTGCATCGACAACCTGCCGGCACTGCTCCTGCCCGAGCTGATCAAGCTGATGTTGAGCGACCCCAAACCGATAGACAAAATCGCGGTCAGCATCGATGCCCGCAACCAGCCCAGCAATTTGCAGCAATTTCCTGGCATCATGGAGCAGCTGCATCAGCTGCCTAACCTGCACATAGAAACACTGTTTCTGGATGCTGGTGAAGCCACACTACTGCGGCGCTATAACGCTACGCGACGCAAGCACCCGCTAAGCGATGCAAGCCAAAGCCTGCAACAGTCGATTCGAACCGAGCGCGAGTTACTCGAACCCATTGCTACTCAGGCTGATCTTCGCATCGATACCACACGACTGTCGCTGTATGAGCTGAGAGACGCCGTCAAACTGCGGGTCGCCGGACGCACTGAACAGGAACTGTCACTCCAGTTTGAATCCTTTGGTTTCAAACACGGCGTACCGCTGGATGTAGACTTCACGTTCGATGTTCGCTCCCTGCCCAATCCTTACTGGGTACCCGAACTGCGACGCCACACAGGCCTTGATCAGGAAGTGGTCGATTTCCTTTCCGGTGAAGAGGATGTGGCTGAGATGATCTCGGATATTCGCCAGTTTGTTGAAAAGTGGCTGCCACGCTTTCGTGCCAACAACCGCAGCTACATAACCATTGGCATTGGTTGCACCGGTGGCCAACACCGCTCAGTCTACGTTTCAGAGCAGCTTGCTGGTCATTTCCGCACGCATATGGATAATGTCCAAGTACTACACCGGGAATTAAGACAGCCAACGTCGGACTGAAGCAAGATGGTTGAAAAGCGACTGACAATAATCAATAAACTTGGCCTGCACGCCCGTGCAGCGGCTAAGCTTGTCACCACCGCCAACCAGTTTGAATCCGATATTCGCATCGCCCGTGAAGAACGTGAAATTGACGGCAAAAGTATCATGTCGGTGATGATGCTGGCCGCCAGCAAAGGAACCGAAATTGAGTTGCGCATCGACGGTCATGACGAACATCACGCTCTAACCGCACTCGAAACCCTGATCAACAACCGGTTTGACGAGCCCGAATAAAGTAACGCAGCTCCACCTTCAGTTTCAGCCTCCATCTCAGCTCCGGAATCCAGCGCCATGAGCCAGCAGGACCAGCCTTCCAATCTGGAAACTCTCAGTGCCGCTCTTGAAGTCGGAGAGCTGCAACAGCTCCGCTTCATGCTCAACAAGGGGTTACGCCCTGTCGAGGTTGCCCACCTGCTGGAGAAGACGCCTCCGCGTGAGCGCCAGATTCTGTGGAACCTGCTGAACAAGGACCTTGAAGGTGAGGTCCTGCAGTACCTGGGCGACGATGCTCAGGCCGAAATCCTGAGCCGCATGGAAGCCTCAGAGGTCCTGGCGATTACCGAATCGCTGGAAACCGATGACATGGCCGACATTCTTCAGCAGCTGCCCGAACGGGTCATGAAAGAGCTGCTGAAGATCATGGACCAGGATAACCGCGAACGCGTCGAGCAGGTCCTTTCATTCCCGGAAGACACCGCTGGCGGCCTGATGAACACCGATACGGTGACTATCAGACCCGATATTACTGCGGAAACGGTGCTGCGCTACCTGCGCCGTCACAAGGAGATTCCTGAAACCACGGATACGCTTTTCGTGGTAAGCCGAAAAGGGTCTTACATCGGCGTGCTGCCACTGACACGCCTGCTGACCACGGACCCGGATGTGTTGGTTCGCGAGATAATGAACACCGATGTGGAGGCCATAACAGCCGACACCCCGGATGAAGAAGTAGCACGCCTGTTCGAACAGCTGGACTTGATCTCTGCGCCAGTCACCGACGACCAGGGCCAATTGCTGGGCCGTATCACCATCGATGACGTGGTCGATGTTATCCGAGAGGATGCCGACCACTCATTGATGAGCATGGCCGGTCTGGACGAGGACGAAGATACCTTCGCCCCGATCATGAAAACCACCCGCCGACGCGCCGTCTGGCTGGGTATCAACCTGATCACCGCGTTCATTGCATCAGCGGTAATCGGCTTGTTTGAAGCCACCATCGACAAGGTGGTGGCTCTGGCTGTACTAATGCCGATCGTAGCTTCCATGGGCGGCATCGCCGGAAGCCAGACCCTGACACTGGTGATTCGCGGCCAGGCCCTTGGACATGTGGAACGTTCCAACATTGGCTGGCTATTTAATCGTGAGCTGGTGGTCGGGTTACTCAACGGACTGTTATGGGCACTTGTCGTCGCGGTAGTAGCCGTGATTTGGTTCCAGGATATAACCGTGGGGGTCATTATTGCCCTGGCCATTGTGATCAACTTGATGGCGGGCGCCATGGCAGGCACTCTGCTGCCAATGATTTTGAAATCGCTGGGAATAGACCCGGCACTGGCGGGCAGCGTTTTGCTGACTACCATTACTGATGTAATCGGCTTCTTTGCTTTTCTGGGACTGGCCACCCTGTTCTTTGCCTGACGGACGGACTATGAGCGATCAACAGAAAACCTTCCAGGACGAACATGACGACCTGGAACCAAGCAAATCTCAGATCAAACGAGATGCAGAAGAACTGAAGGCTTTGGGCAAGCGCATGACCGAACTGCGCCCGGACCAGCAGGAGAAGCTACCGATTGATGACCGCCTGCGCCTTGCGATTGAAGAGTATGGCCGTATCCGCGCCAATGGCGCCAAGCGTCGCCACCTGCAATACATCGGCAAGCTGTTGCGAGATGCAGATGATGAAGCAATTCGCGCAGTTGTAGACCGTTTTGACTCGGCAAGCGCACTTCACAACCACCTGTTCCATGAGTTGGAGCGCTGGCGGGAGCGCCTTATCGACGAAGGCAACGAAGCGCTACAGGCCTTTATCGAAAGCCACCCCAATGCCGATATCCAGCATCTGCGTCAGCTGGTTCGCAATGCGCAACGTGAACGTCAGCGCGAACAGCCGCCGACACACTCGCGCAAGCTATTCCGCTATTTGCGCGAAATCAGCGAGCTCTAAGAGCTCGTTCAGCACTGACCCCGTTTCAAAGTGCCGGCACTGACGGCTGCAGCTTGAACTCGGGGTCATCCCAGTGCCCCTTGAGGGTATATCTCAGCGATGTAAAGCGCTGCAGCTGATCGCCGATCAACTTATCGATGACGAAAGCAGCACCCGCCACCTGAGGCGCACCCAGCAGGATGGCCGCAAAGGGAGCATTACTGCTCAGCGGGAGTGCCACCTCTACTGACTGATCCAACTGCTCACGCCCCAGGTCAATCTGACCACTCAAGCTCATATTCGCTGATGGCCCCTGTAGCGTCAGCGGCATCTCTGTCTGCGCGACACCATCCTGAATGCTGTAAGCTCCCTGAATACGATCAAAGCTGACCCCCTTCTGTAACAGGTCACTGAAGTCCAGACGCAACCGACGCGCAAGAGAGTTGAAGTTCAGGATACCAAACACGCGCAACAGATTGCTGGTCTCTGCGGTTTCGATCAGCCGCGACTGACCGGTTTCAAATCGAAAATCACCGTCCAGTTTCCCCAGCTTGAAGGACCAGGGAGCCCCCGGCCAACTGAGTGCCAACGAGCCCTTCACATCACGACTTTCAATTACACGCCCAAAGCCCCACTGCTGCAGCAAACGGCCCAAATCTCCTGCCGCCATCTGTAACTGCAAGGATGAAACAGGCTGAGCCTGCTGTTGCAGCCAATGCAGCTCACCACTAAGCACAACCTGCTCAAGATGAGCTTCCAGTTCGGTCACACTGAGACCTTCCGCTTGAGGACGCAGCTTGAAGCGCCAGTCACCCAGAGGCTTTTCGCCCAGGTCCATGTGATCAATACTGAAGTCAATTGCCGGCACTTTAGATGCATCTAGCGCCACCGCGTATTCATCTTCTCGCTCAAGTCCTGCCGTATCTGCCTCGACTTCGGCAACACTATTGGCACCGTCAGGAGTCCGCAGGAGATCCAGTTGCAGGTGCTCAAGCGCCACATGAATTGGCTGGTTTCGCACAATCTCAATCACGCCCTGCGTCATGGGATGAGAGAGTTCAATATCGACTCGCTGTGCAGCTCCACCTTTCATATCGACCGCAAGCGACTGCTCCTGAGCCTCGACCGGCAGCAACAAGCGCCCTTCGCGCAAGCTGAACGCTGGCATAAGTGCAAAATCCAGCGCCAGTGGTGCTGGTCGCTCAGCGGTTTTCGCCAGGCGCCCCGGCAAATCCAGTTCAACCCCCTGCAGATCAGAGGTCAGATGCAACCCTGAACAGCTATCAGCGCCGCAAATATCCAACTCGGCCTGCCATTTGACCTCACCCTGCGCCACCGAAAGTGCCGACCAGCCCAGCCACTCCTGTAACGCAGACATTTGCGTTTGCCCCAAAAGATGCAGGCGCTGGTGCCCTTCAGCCGTCGACTCAATCTGGGCGCTCACCGGCTGCTGCAGAAAGACTCCATTCAACCCCTCGGCCGTAAGTCCCTCGGCGGTACTGTACTGCAATTCACCCTGCACTTCGGTTACAACTATACCGATGCTGTCAGACGCCAGACGCGTCGCCTCCAAATGGGCGCTAACACGGACATCCGGTCGATCTCCTTCATGAAGGGGTATCGTCAGTCCCAAGCGAATGTCCGATTGACCGTCACTCAACTGCCAGGGCTGAATACCGGCTCCAAGCAGGTCTGCAAGCGGTGTTTGTTTCAGAAGATGATTTACATCCTCAACCGGCCCACTCAGCTGTGTTTCTACTTGCAGATCTCGACTGCCCGGTGCCAGATAGGCCCAGCCCGAGGAGACCTTGGAATCAAGCAGCTTCGCCTGCCCTACATTCACCAACAGCCCGGCATCACGCACCATCAAAAAAACATCTGCCTGCTCCAATGACGGCCAGCCCGGCTGATACGCCAGCTCTGCATCTTCGATATCAAAGAACAGCTGCACCACTGGCCGACGCGGCTCTTCAAGCTTACGCGTTCCCGTACGCAGCAACATGCCACCCTGACGCAGGCGCCCACCCTTAATCGCCTGCTTCAACCAGCGATGAAGACCCGCGCCCACTTCTCGCTCCGGCGCATAAACCGGCGCCTGCAAGCCGTCGCTATCGGTCATTCCAATCATCAGCACAAGTTCTGTTTGGTGCTCACGATTAAAGGGAATATCAATACTGAAACGCCCCGCGGCCTGCACAGCCTGATCTTTAAGCTGAAGGCGCTCGCTGTTGACCAGCACACCGGACTCACTGAGGGTCCAGCTCACTCGCCCTTTGGCTTCCTGATAATGCCAGTCATCCGCATAAAGCTGCGGAAAATGCATGGCAAACCCTTCACTGATCAAATCAATGCGACCGCCCGACAAACCCGCTTCCAAACGCCCACTAACACCTCGCAGTCCTGGCGCCCCATGCCAGGGCTCGACTTGCAGCTGGTCCAGATCGGCGACCAGTTCAAGGTCAGACCAGGATTGATCAACTGTTTTGCTCAACACCAGATTGTGCAAACGCCCCGCCGGGGCCAACTGGGTAACCAAACGAGATGCCACACTGTCTGTCGGCGCAGCCTGAGCCAGCCAGCTACCCAGCTGATGCAAATCCAGCTCAGTAATACCAACATTGAGTGTTTGTGGAAGCTCTGCCTGCAATGGACTCTGCAGTACGATCTTCGGCACCCTCACCGCGTGCTCTGCACTGCCCCACTCCAGGTCATTGATTTGAAACTGATAATCCACCCCGTCTGGCTGCACGCTCACCAGGGCAGAGAGCTCTTGCGGCAACGGCCAGGGACGATCAAGCGACAGCTGACTGACATCAATCTCTGCCTGTGCCTCGATCAGTTTTTGCTGCCTGAACTCCACCCATGCACGGGTATCCAGTTTGGCATCTTGAAGCCCCCATTCGGGCTTGATCAGTTGTGCCAGCTGGGGCCCCAGCTGACGGATGTTCAGATACCCCTGATAGTGTGCATTCAGAGGGTTTTCCTGCTGCAGATCCGTCGCTTCAAGGATGAAGTCAATCTCCGTTTGCTCACCCAGCTGCGGCATTTTCAGGGCACCACTCAGGCGGTGCTCAAGACGGGCGTTTTCCAGCTCAAGATCAGCAGGTGAGACCACCAAGGGTCGACCCTGATGAGGAATAAGCACCAGCTCCACGTCCTTAATAAGAGCATAGGGCTGACTGAGAACAAGGCGGGAGATCGTTTGCCAGCCACTGACCGACATACCAGAATCTGGCTTTTGCGGGGAAGCGCCGGGACGGTGAAGCCAGCTGCCATCGCGCTGATGCCAACGCCCTACCACACCACTGATTTCAAAGCGGTGGAAGACCGGAAGACCCGCGAACAGGGAACCAAAAGGATCAAATTCAAGCGTTATTTGATCCAGTGCGAGATAGCCTTCAGGACCGGTATCATTTCCGGCACGCATGGCGACATCACGGACCTGCAGCACTGGATAGGCGCGATTCCAGTGACCTTCGAGGCGCCCGATTTCCAGCTCTATACCCAGCCGTTCGCTAAGGTACAACTGGATGTCAGGCCTGAAGCGGTCAATGTTATTCAGTGCAAGCCGCGCACCCGTGAGCAGCAGCGCACAAAGCAGCAACAGCAACAGAAAAACCCACCAGGCCCGACTCAGGTGTCGACGCATTCGAAGACAACCTTACTCAGCGCAACACAACATCGTACTGCTCTGGCGTATAGAGCGGCTCAACCTGAAAGCGTACTGTTTTACCGATAAAGTCTTCCAACTCCGCCACATGATCAGAGACCTCATCCAGCAGGTGATCCACCACCGACTGAGCCGCCAATACCAGATAGGTTTCAGTGTCATAGGCTCGATGCTGGCGCAGGATTTCACGGAAAATTTCGTAACATACGGTTTCGGGTGTTTTCAGTGAACCACGCCCCTGACAGTGCACGCAGGATTCGCAAAGCACCTGCTCCAGACTTTCACGCGTGCGCTTGCGGGTCATTTCAACCAGCCCCAGGTCAGACACACCCGTGACCTTGCACTTGGCATGATCCTTTTCCAGAACTCGCTCCAGGGTGCGCAGTACCTGGCGCTGATGATCGGGGTCTTCCATATCGATGAAATCGATAATGATAATGCCGCCCAGATTGCGCAGCCTCAACTGACGACCGATGGCCGTTGCCGCTTCCAGGTTTGTCTTGAAGATGGTTTCTTCAAGGTTACGATGACCGACAAAAGCCCCGGTATTAACATCAACCGTGGTCATGGCCTCAGTCTGGTCAAAGATCAGATAACCGCCGGACTTCAGCTCTACCTTGCGCCCCAGCGCCTTCTGCATCTCCTCTTCGACATTGAACATATCGAAGATAGGACGCTCACCCGGATAGTATTCCAGCTTGCTTTCAATCTCGGGCACCAGCGCTTTTACAAAGCTCTGTGCACGCTGAAAGGTTTCACGGGAATCAATCCGAATACGCTCCACACCGGCATGCGCCATATCCCTCAGTGCGCGCATGTTAAGCGGCAGGTCTTCATAGACGATAGCCGGCGCCTTAACCTGTTTGATTTTCTGTCGAATCGAATCCCAGAGACGGCGTAGGAACTGCAGGTCGGACTCCAGCTCAACCTCGGTGACACCCTCGGCGACGGTACGGAGTATCACGCCCCAGTCAGGGGAGCTGTCGTCTTCGGGCACCAGGTTTTGCATCAGCCCACGCAGACGCTCACGCTCGGTGCCATCTTCAATACGCTGAGATACGCCGATATGACTACTGCCAGGCATCAACACCAGATAACGAGAAGGGATGGAAATATGAGTCGTCAGGCGTGCGCCCTTGGTGCCGATGGGGTCCTTGGTCACCTGCACCAGCAGGCTTTGTCCCTCACGTAATACCTGAGCGATAGAGGTTGCGCCCCGCTGCTCGGCAGCCATGGTCTGATCAATCACCTCATCCACATGGATAAATGCGGCACGCTCAAGACCGATATCGACAAACGCCGCCTGCATTCCGGGCAGAACACGTACCACTTTGCCCTGATAAATGTTACCGACAATCCCCCGTCGCTTCGCACGCTCGACATAGATTTCCTGGGGCATGCCGTTTTCGATCACTGCCACACGCGTTTCCATCGGTGTGAAGTTGATCAGGATCTCCTCACCCATCCATTCTTCCTCTTGCTGCTCTTTCAGATTGCGGGGGCATGCCAAATCGGTATCGCAAATGTCTCCAGCAAACGGGCAGTTTCCATCAATGGCAACCCGACTACTGCAGAGTAACTGCCTTCCATGCGACTGACAAATACGGCACCCATTCCTTGAATTCCGTAGGCACCCGCCTTGTCGGCAGGCTCACCAGTATGCCAATAAGCCCGGCATTGTTGTTCGTTCAGTGTTTGAAACTCTACTTCAGTGATCACGGTCTCAACCGCGTAGTGCTCACCCTGCACCAGCGCGACGGCTGTCATCACCTGATGACGGCGCCCTGAAAGCGTCATTAACATGCGCACGGCATCGTCTTCATTGTCTGGCTTACCCAGAATATGGTCATCCAGAGTAACCGTGGTGTCTGATCCCAAATATACGGCTGCTTGCCCCAATGCTTGCTGACAGGCTTGCGCCTTTTCCAACGCAAGACGCGCAACATAATCCGCGGGAGACTCACCGGGCAACGGCGTTTCATCAATATCCACCGGCTGACATTCAAAGCTAACCCCTATCTGCTGCAGAAGTTCTCGACGTCGGGGGGAAGCGGAAGCCAGGATCAATGTGGACATAGGCATTATTTCAGGTAGAAGGTGTGACGGGTTGCCCGTAACAGCAGGAATAGCCAGGGCCAAACCAGTGCACTGACAAGAGATGGCAGCAGGAAGAGCAATGAGTTACCCGTGGTACCTGTCATGCTCTGCATCCAGTGAAACAGCAGCTGGTTGATGCCAACCAGCACCAGCACCATAAAAGACTGCTGCCATAGCGGAAACATGCGAAGACGCTTGTAGAGTAGTAACACCAGAAAGGCGATCAGCGTGAGTGAAAGCGCACTCAACCCCAGCACACTTCCACGCACGACATCGAGCACTACCCCCAGAATAAAGGCACTTCCCATACCAACACGGTGGGGTAACGCCATCACCCAGTAGATCAGTATCAGCACCACCCACTCAGGCCGGGCCCACACCAGCATATCCGGCAATGGCATTTGGCTCAGCACCATGCCAACCAGAAAAGTTGCAAAAATGATCAGGCCTCCGCCACGGGACTCCTCACTCATTCTCAGGCCCTGCAAGCGCCTCGGACAGTTCCGAGCGATACTCCACCAGCAGTAGATATCGACTGCGATCGAGTCGAGCCGTGGGTTCAGCCTTGATCAGCTTGAATGGGCGACCCGGATCACGCACCACTTCAACCACTCGTGCCACCGGATAGCCACGCGGGAAACGTCCGCCCAGCCCCGAAGTCACCAGCAGATCACCCTGCTGAATATCAGCGGTATCAGGGATATGTTCCATTTCCAGTTCACCCAGCGCTCCCTTGCCAAGCGCAATACCGCGGAAACCATTGCGATTGACTTCAACAGGCACCGCTGAACGAGCATCGGTAATGAGCATCACGCGACTGGTGTAATGGGACAGGTTGACCACCTGGCCCATTACACCACCGGCATCCAGCACCGGCTGACCAAGAAAGACGCTTTCTTCCAACCCCTGGTTGATAATCACCTGGTGCTGAAAGGGGTCGGGATTGACACCGATAAGCTCGACCAGGCGTGTGGGCGGGCTGAGTCGCTCACCAGCATCCAGCAATTCACGCAAGCGAATATTCTCCGCCGTCAGGGCAGCCATCTGCTGCACCTTGCGTTCCAGAATCATTGCTTCGGATTTGAGCGCTTCATTTTCGCGTACCAGGCTGGCCCGGTTCACGACCACGCCCGAAAGGCTGTCGGCCACACGCGCAGGGATATCCACCACCCACTGCAAAGGGGTAGTAATCAGAGACAACCAGGCCCGTCCTTCTTTCATACGGGGCCAGTGCAGGTCTGCCACCATCAACAGGATAGCCAGCAGACACAGCAACAGCAGCATACGACGCGGGCGACCGCCCCGGAAGATGGGTTTAATACCGCACCCCCTCAGCACCCGTCAGACAAACCCCGTGACTGCAGGCAGTCAGAAACAGCCAGGGCAACATCAGCTTACTCGTAGGTCAGAAGTTCGAATGACTGCTTATTATCCAGCATTTCCAGTGCTTTACCGCCGCCACGCGCCACACAGGTCAGAGGATCTTCAGCCACGATAACCGGCAGACCGGTTTCTTCGCTGACCAGACGATCGATGTTTCGCAGCAACGCACCACCGCCCGTCAGGACAATGCCATGTTCGGCAATATCTGCAGCCAATTCCGGCGGACACTGCTCCAGCGCACTCTTAACAGATTGCACGATTGCAGACAGCGGCTCCTGCAGCGCTTCCAGTATCTCGTTGCTGTTCAGCGTAAAGCTGCGAGGAATACCTTCGGCCAGATTGCGGCCACGCACATCAATTTCCAGCACATCGCTGGATGGATAGGCAGAACCGATCTCCTGCTTGATACGCTCTGCAGTGGCATCACCGATCAAGCTGCCGTAGTTGCGGCGCACATAGGTGACAATCGCTTCATCGAAACGGTCACCGCCGACACGTACAGATTCTGCGTAGACAATACCATTCAAAGAAATAACGGCGATCTCGGTCGTACCCCCGCCGATATCCACCACCATGGAACCGCTGGCTTCTTCAACCGGCAGACCCGCACCGATGGCGGCAGCCATGGGCTCTTCAATCAGATACACCTCACGTGCACCGGCACCTATGGCCGATTCCTTGATGGCGCGACGTTCAACCTGAGTCGATTTACAGGGCACACACACCAGCACACGCGGGCTGGGGGTCATAAAACTGTTGTCATGCACCTTGCTGATAAAGTACTGCAGCATCTTTTCGGTGACATGGAAATCGGCGATAACGCCGTCCTTCATAGGACGGATTGCGGTGATGTTGCCCGGCGTACGACCCAGCATGCGCTTGGCATCGGAGCCCACGGCTGCAACAGATTTCTGGTTACCGTTAACGCGGATGGCCACCACGGAAGGTTCGTCCAGGACGATATCACGATCACGTACGTAGATCAGTGTGTTGGCTGTCCCCAGATCGATGGAAAGATCACTTGAGAACATGCCTCGAATTTTCTTGAACATGCTGACTGTAGATACCCTGAGATTGGCCGGAGTGGCAACTAGTCTAAAAGCAAACAACTCTAACAACGGCAGGGATTTTGGGCAAGGTACAAACATGCTATCTTATGCGCCATTCACCCTTTCCAAATTCAATTGCTGCGGGGCTTACGGCATTCAGCCGACCTTCAGCGAACAGACTGATCAGAGCGAGAAGCGGACCTATGTCACTGGACCGATCCGATGTGGAACAGATAGCCCATCTGGCACGCCTGCAGATCGAT
Organism: Marinobacterium sp.; assembly: GCA_048260865.1. Classification (GTDB taxonomy): domain Bacteria; phylum Pseudomonadota; class Gammaproteobacteria; order Pseudomonadales; family Balneatricaceae; genus Marinobacterium. The sequence goes on from JBLXGN010000003.1 coordinate 160,159, forward strand.
GCGGCCGATATCGACAGCTACAGCGATTCACTTAACAGCATTCTGAACCTGGTGGATCAGATGCAGGCTACCAATACCGAGGGCGTTGAGCCGCTGGCACATCCGCTGGATGCCGTACAGCGCCTGCGTGCTGACGATGTGACCGAAACCAACCAGCGTGAAGCCCTTCAGGCCGTAGCCCCGGCTACTGAAGACGGCTTGTTCCTGGTTCCCAAAGTCATCGAATAATCCGCCCTCAGGTTCAAGGACACTGACATGTTTGACAAGACTCTTGCCGAGCTGGCCCTGGGGCTGGAACGCGGCGATTACAGCAGCACCGAGCTGACTCAGGCGTATCTGCAGCGCATTAACGCGCTGGATAGCCGCTATAATTCGTTTATTACCGTTACCGAAGAACTGGCACTGGCCCAGGCCAAAGCGGCCGACGAAGCCCGTGCCGCCGGTAATGGCGGCGCCCTCTGTGGCCTGCCGATCGCGCACAAGGACCTGTTCTGTACTCAGGGCGTGCGCACCTCCAGCGCGTCCAAGATGCTGGATAACTTCGTTTCTCCGTACGACGCCACCATCGTCAGCCGCCTGAAAAATGCCGGCACCGTAACGCTGGGCAAGCTGAACATGGATGAATTCGCCATGGGCTCCTCCAACGAGAGCAGCTTCTACGGCCCGGCACGTAACCCCTGGAACACCGACTGTGTCCCTGGCGGCTCCTCCGGCGGTTCTGCTGCGGCTGTTGCGGCACGTCTGACACCGGCTGCAACGGGCTCCGACACCGGTGGCTCTATCCGTCAGCCTGCTGCTCTGTGTGGCATTACCGGTCTGAAACCCACCTATGGTCGCGTGTCCCGTTACGGCATGATTGCTTTCGCCTCTTCACTGGATCAGGCGGGCCCCATGGCACAGACCGCTGAAGACTGCGGCATGATCCTGAATGCCATGGCCGGTTTTGACCCGATGGATTCCACCAGCGCCGAGCGCGACATGGAAGACTACACCGCCGAGCTGAACCAGCCGTTGGCGGGCCTGAAGATCGGTCTGCCAAAAGAATACTTTTCTGCCGCACTGGACGCCGGCGTTGCCGAGCAGGTGCGCAATGCCGTTGCCGAGTTCGAGAAACTGGGTGCGACCGTGAAGGAAGTCAGCCTGCCCAATACCGAGCTGTGCATCCCTGCCTACTACATTCTGGCGCCAGCTGAAGCATCTTCCAACCTGTCCCGTTTTGACGGTGTTCGTTACGGCTACCGCTGTGAAAACCCGGTAGATCTGGAAGACCTGTACAAGCGCAGCCGTGGTGAGGGCTTCGGAGCCGAGGTTAAACGCCGCATCATGGTCGGTACCTATGCCCTGTCCGCCGGTTACTACGACGCTTACTACAACAAGGCACAGCAGATCCGTCGCATGATCCAGCAGGACTTCGTCAATGTTCTGAACGAAGTCGATGTAATCATGGGTCCGACCACGCCGCAGCCCGCATTCAAACTGGGCGAAAAGAGCAGCGACCCGGTTTCCATGTACATGGAAGATATCTTTACCCTGTCGCTGAACCTGGCAGGCCTGCCCGGCATATCCGTACCTTGCGGCCAGACCAACGGCCTGCCGGTCGGCCTGCAGATCATCGGCAACTACTTCGCTGAATCCAAGCTGCTGAATGTGGCGCACCAGTTCCAGCAGGCAACTGACTGGCATAAACAGATCCCGGCCGGAGTGGAGGTGTAATCATGGAATGGGAAGTTGTTATCGGCCTGGAAATTCACGTCCAGCTGTCGACCAAAACCAAGATTTTCTCCGGCGCCAGCACCGCGTTTGGCGCCGAGCCCAACACTCAGGCCTGTGCCGTTGACCTGGCGCTGCCGGGTACCCTGCCGGTGTTCAACGAAAACGCCCTGCGCATGGCGGTGATGTTCGGCCTGGCGGTCAACGCCGAGATCGGCAAGCGTTCCGTGTTCGAGCGCAAGAACTACTTCTACCCGGACCTGCCAAAGGGTTACCAGACCACACAGCTGGCTGAGCCAATTGTAGGCCCGGGTTTTGTCGATATCGAAACCGATGACGGCGTGCAGCGCCGCGTGCGACTGCACCATGCCCACCTTGAAGAAGATGCGGGTAAATCCCTGCACGAAGACTTCCACGGCATGTCCGGCATCGACCTGAACCGTGCCGGCACCCCGCTGGTGGAAATCGTGTCCGAGCCGGACATGCGCTCTTCCAAGGAAGCGGCTGCCTACGCACGCAAGATCCACGCCATTGTCACCACGCTGGGCATCTGCGACGGCAACATGGCCGAAGGCTCCATGCGTTGTGACTGTAACGTCTCTATACGCCCGATGGGTCAGGAAGAGCTGGGCACCCGTACCGAGCTGAAAAACATCAACTCCTTCCGCTTCATCGAGCGCGCTATCGACACCGAAGTGGCACGCCAGATCGACCTGATCGAGGACGGCGGCCGCGTGGTGCAGGAAACTCGTCTGTACGATCCGGACAAGAACGAAACCCGCAGCATGCGTTCCAAGGAAGAAGCTAACGACTACCGTTACTTCCCCTGCCCGGACCTGCTGCCGGTAATTATCGACGACAGCTACATTGAAGCCATCCGTGAAACCCTGCCGGAATTGCCGGATGCCCGTCGCGAGCGTTTCATCAGCGAGTACAGCCTGTCTGAATACGATGCTGGCGTACTTTCTGCCTACCGTCCTCAGGCCGACTACTACGAGCAAGTGGTCAAACAGTCCGACGACACCAAGCTGGCGGCTAACTGGGTGATGGGCGAACTGGCCAAGTTCCTCAACCAGAACGATACCGACATCAAGGATAGCCCGGTCTCCGCCGAGCAGCTCGGCGGCCTGCTGGTACGCATCAAGGACAACACCATCTCCGGCAACATTGCCAAGAAAGTGTTCGAGCTGATGTGGAGCAAGGGCGGCAGCGCTGACGAGATCATCGAAGCCGAGGGCCTGAAACAGGTTACCGACACCGGCGCCATCGAGAAAATCGTCGACGAAGTCATTGCCAATGCTGACAAACAGGTTGAGCAGTACAAGGCCGCTGAACCCGAGAAACGTGGCAAAATGCTGGGCTTCTTTATGGGCCAGGTCATGAAAGCCACCGGCGGCAAGGCCAACCCAGGCGCCGTTACCGGCATTCTGAAGCAGAAGCTGGACGCGCTTTGCGACTGATCAGTACACTGCGTTACATAAAAAAACCGGCCTGATAGCCGGTTTTTTTATACTCTGATGGCGCCTTGCGTCACCCCAAATACTGACTGATATCCACCTCATCAATCTGCTCTTCACTCAAGAACCGTTGTGCATATTCCAGGTAGATACCTGATGTGAGGAAGAGATCAAACAGGTCTGGATCGATATGCTGGTCCTTCTTAAAGAAGCTGAGAATGCGGATAGATTCAGACAGAGTTTTGGCTTTCTTATAAGGACGGTCCGAAGCCGTTAAAGCCTCAAAAATATCGGCAATAGCCATCACTCGTGCCGGAATAGACAGTTCATCTTTCGTCAGTTTACGCGGATATCCGGTACCGATCAGGGTTTCGTGATGACCACCGGCAATCTCGGGAATTCGGCTCAGATTTGGCGGGAACGGCATCTGCTCCAGAATGAAAATAGTCTGGATAATGTGCTCATTGATCTTAAATCGCTCCTCCGCCGTCAAGGTGCCGCGACTGACCACCAGGTTATGTAGCTCACCATGGTTGTAGAGGTATTCAGGCACCTCCATTTTAAAACCGAACTTCTCGTCCAGAGCTGCAGTTGGTGGGCGCTTGACCAGATGTTCGGGGCGGTCGCTCAGCAACTGCTCCATTACAGGCAAGGCCACTTCATCTTCATCCGGTAAACGCTTGCGCTCATCTTCAGATAGCCCCAAACGATTATCGAAATGGCGAACCCAAGTCTGCTTCCCGATACTGCGAATGCGTTCAATCTTGTCGTCTTCGAGAAACTCTCCACCGACATTACACATCGCAAGAAAAGCAAAGTCGTCCAATAGCTGCTGCTTACGTTCAGCAAACGCTTGCTCCGCCTGTTCTGAGTCTATTCCCTGCTCATAAATTGCCTGTAGACGCTCAATCTCGGCATCACGTAATAACACCTCAAAGCGCGTACGCACCTCATGAATGCGATTGTGGATAGTTTCAAGCTTGGTCGCCTTATCCACAACATGCTCGGGCGTGGTCACCTTGCCACAGTCATGCAACCAGGCCGCAATGGTAAACTCTCGCCACTCATCATCCGTGGTCAGGGCAAAGTCCGCCAACGGCCCTTGCTTCGTCTGGCTCGCAGCCTTACACAGCATGATCGCCAACTCAGGCACGCGTTCACAATGCCCACCTGTATAGGGGCTTTTGGCATCGATAGCCCCCGCCACCATCTTGATCATGGCATCCAGCATTTTTTCCTGCGCTTCGACCAGATCCTGGTTCTCGATCACCACCGCCGTTTGGGTCGCCAGCGCATCAACAAAATGCTCATTTTTCTTATCAAAGTTAACCACATCACGGCTGATGGGATCGATTGCATTGATCAAGACCACTACACCGCCGACGCTTTTGTCGGATAGCAGCATTGGGACTGCCAGTACGGATTGGACCCTTTTGCCTGTGTTGGTCTTTAACTCAACCCAACGCGCTTGCGAAAGTTCCGAACTCCCGTAATCCAATTGCATTAAATCAGCCTGGCTGAACACACGTCCAAACACACCCGCCAGTTCTTCCGGATTTTTCAAATCAACCTGCTCAGTCCACTCCACCTGCAATCCGCGCTGATGCACGGCACTGAGCTGACCATCATCGGATTTCAGCAGGATTACCGATGCTTCACAGGGGGTAATTTCATCGACACCATCGAGGGTCATGTCCAGTAACGATTCACGATCGTGAACACGTGCCAGCGCAATACCGTTTTGAACCAGCCGTCCCAGCCGAGCCTGAGCTTCTGTCAGGTTTTCCAGGATCGTATTGATGATAAAAATACCCATCACTAGAGAACTGACAATTACGACACTGGTGGCGGAGAAAAGCACGCCCCAAACCCAAAACGTTAAATATCCCAATGCCATCATCAACATGGCAAAGACCAACACACACCCAAGACTGTGGGCTGGCTTATACTTCAGCAGGGCACCGACCAGCGTTTCAGGTCGAGGCGCATACCAGATTAGAAACAGCCCCACGCCTGCAACCATCAGAATTTCGGCCCAGGGCAACCAGAATGGCCTTTTGAGCAAAGAGCCATCAAACAGCGACTCCAGTAGCTGGGCATGAATTTCGGCCCCCGGTACTTGTTCGCCTAACGCGGTGAAGCGCATATCCGATAAACCCGCCCCCGTAAGGCCAATCACTACCAACTTGCTCTTCAGCATCACCGGATCAAAATTACCCGTGATCAAATCCGCCGCAGACAAGTAGCGAACACCTGTTTTTTCGATAGGCGCGTAATGCAACCAAACATCAGAGTTATGCTGGGTCCTGACCGTCAAATCAGCCACTTGAACCTGCTTCACCCCTGCATCACCTGATACGACCTGGATGGCATCTGAGCCTGTTGCCACTCGCAGCATCTCCATCGCCAACGTAGGTATAAGCTCACCGTTCACAGCCATGATCAGTGCCATTTTCCTGACCGGTCCTGCCGTACCCGGTACACTTAGCAACGCCTGCCCGGCAGCGGCCTGCTGAAAGTCAGGCAAACTGGCAAGTACCTGAGGGTAATCGGTGATAAAAGGCAGTGGATTTATGCCTTCAGTCGCAACCGGAATGCTAAACAGGCTGTCACTGGTGGTATAGGTCTCAAAGTCAAATCCTGCCGCAGCCACCACTGAACGGGTGCTGCTCAAAGACATGGCCAGCTGAAAATCACTGGAAGGCATGGAGTCCAACTCTGCCAACAAGTAGGTCTGCTCCGGTGCCAAACGACTGACAAGTTTTTCCAGCGAATTCTGGTCCGACTCAGGCATGTAAAAGTCCAAACCGATTGCAGCTGGCTCATAGAAGTCGAGGGTATTGATCAAATTGGCAAGTACATCTCTTGGCCAGGGCCACTGACCAAATTTCTGCAGGCTTTTTTCGTCAATTGCTAAAATAGTGACCGGCTGACTTTGGGGAATCCTGGGTGATACGCGCTGGTAGGAGTCAAATAAGGCTAGCTGTGCGCTTTCCAGAGGGTAGTGCATGAAGCCCACTACACTATTAAGCCAATGAGGGTAGTGATCCTTAACCGGCTTTGGCATGGCGAAAAGTACTTCGCTGAGCAATACCAGTAACAAGACAATAATCGCCAGTGGCCGCCCTCTGGCGACACCCAGTAACTGCCGTATGGCTAAACGGCGACTTGTGAGATTGGTTACTTCCATCCTAGGATACATCCACCATTCCCGGGAAATGCAAACTCAGGGCTTAGCGAACGCTTATCTCCACCCTGCGATTTCTGGGTTCATCCACACCGTCTTCTGTCGCAATCTCAGGCTCACGCTCACCGCGCCCCGTGACCTCCATCATGTTCAACGGAATCCCCTTGGCCGCCAGAATTTCAGCAACGGTTTGAGCACGCCCTTTCGACAGACGGTCATTCGCCAGTAAAGAACCAACTCGGTCGGTATGGCCCACTATGCGAATTTCTGGTGCCTCTCGATTTTCCAGGTTAGCCGAGAGCTGCTGAATGACTGCCTCGGAGTCCGGCGTCAATTCAGTTGCTGAGCCAGATTGAAATCTGAGGGTAAAGGAGGCAGGTGGTATGGGCTGCTGCTGTAGTAGCTGACCAAACCGTGAATTGACCTCAGAGGCACTGGCAGCACTATCTTCCAGTTGTCCCTGAGTATCCACATAAGCTGCGCCATAGGCTGTCGTAATCGTCTTACTGCTGCCCTCCGACATGACGACCACAGCACCTACATGTCCCTCGGCATCAGGCAATAGAATGACCCGGTTCATCGGATCACAGCCTGGCTGAAGCTGAGTACTTATAATCCCCTGAGCAACGCAACTGCCCGCACTATCCCTGACAGGGACTCCGTCGGAACTCAGCCAGTATTGACCTGCCTGTGCCACATTAATCGAGAGTGCCGAGAGGATTGAGAAAAATAAGGATTTGCAACGAACATCCATGTCTACTATTCCCCTGCAGCCTCAAGAATAAATTCCGTTCCACGAACGCCGATTGTCATTGAGCCCGTATTGTAGGTCACCGCTTCCGGATTGGCTTTGGCCAGTTGGCCCGAGATAACGGCAAGCTTGCCCTTTTTCAAGCTGGCATCCAGCCGACCCTCATGGGTAGTGGTGTCAAAACTGAACGTATCGATAACCAGCGTAGAGTCCGGTGAAGCGGTCAGGCGTGTGTTATCTCTCAGAGTAATACCGGCAAAACTGGATGGTGCTGTCGTGACTCTGTCACCCTGCATCACGGGCCCACCGACTTTGGCCGCAAGGGTTTGCCCGCCACGCTCAATACTGACAGTGCCATTGACTACCTTGAATGTACCGGCCCGATCATCAGCAGCCGCTTGACCGCCATAGCTGCCGATTACAAGCAGTAGGCTCAAACATGACCACACTCTAAACTTGCTCATAAACGCCCTCACGAAACCTGTTCAGACTTGGGTAAAACGATGCAAGATTTGCTGAGACGGATCACAAACATCTATCAATCAATGCTGTGACCTAAAGCTTTCAGAGACACGCACACCCATATTCCAGACATCGCCAAGGGTGTAAACACAACTAAGTTTTAGCACAGTTCATCAGCCCTGACTGTTAATTTGTTTGCACTCGCAGCAAAAAGTACCTGTGAATAACCAAGTCCGTCTTCACCGACTGGGAGTCAGGGAGCAAAAACATCAAAAAAACAGATCACACAGAACATATTTAGCCCGTTATAAACCAATGTCTTGATTGTTAGAGTGAGCCCATCCTAGTCAGCTAACTCATTTTCTTCAGATCGGATGTGACTTATGAAACCAGTACTCAGCCAAGACGCGCTTGATCAGCTCTTTTTCCAGGCACACAGCTATAACCAATTCACTGATCAGCCCGTCACTGCGGACACCATTGAGCAACTCTACGACCTGCTGAAATGGGGCCCCACCTCGATGAACACTCAACCGGGTCGCTATGTATTCCTGAGTACACCTGAAGCTCGCGCGCAGTTGCTGCCGGCACTACTCGACAGTAATGTGGATAAAACACGCCTCGCCCCTCTGACCGTTATCATTGCCTCCGATAACGAGTTTTATGAACACTTGCCCACCCAGTTCAAGGCCTACGACGCAGCGCCTATGTTCCGCGAGAACAAAGCATTGGCCGAATCTACAGCGATTCGTAACAGCTCACTTCAGGGTGCTTATTTAATGATTGCAGCTCGAGCACTCGGACTGGATGCAGGTGCAATGAGCGGATTTGACCCGGAACAGGTTAACAAGACATTTTTCCCGGATGGTCGCTACAAGGTGAACTTCATCGTAAATCTGGGTTATGGCGCAGAAGCAGGCCATCATCCCCGCGGGGAGCGACTGAGCTTCGAACAGGCCGCTAAGATCCTTTAAACGGTTCAACTCAGCATAAAAAAGGGAGGCACACTGGCCTCCCTTTTTTATGCTTTAAACACTGGAGTGATCAGATCAGCTCCTCAAAGCTATCCACCACAAGGTCCGGCGAGCATCTATCAATGGGCTCACCATGATTGTAGCCATAGGTGACTCCAACGACAGGACAGCCCGCCGCACGTGCCGCTGCTACATCATGTCTAGAGTCGCCAACCATTAGCGTATGCTCAGGTGAACACCCGTTCGCTTCGCACACTGTGACCAACGGTAGAGGATCCGGCTTCTTCACAGGCAAGCTGTCGCCACCCAGTACCTGACCGAAATACTGTTCAATGTTTAATGCTTTGAGCAAAGGCGTTGTGAAGGCCATCGGCTTATTGGTAATCACGGCCATAGGCACATCGGCTTTTTGCAGGTGAGCCAGCAAAGCTTGAACCCCTGGATAGAGCTTGGCGTAACGGCCGTTGCTCTGTGTGTAAGCAGCCAGGAAAACCTCGTAAGCAGCCTGGAAAAGCTCAGGCTCCAACGCATCCTCGCTCGGATGTATTTCTCCCGTCAGCGCACGCTGGACCAGCACCTGAGCACCGTTCCCCACCCACTGGCGTACTTTGGCTTCTCCTGCCGGCTCGCGACCCAGTGCCTCCAGCATGTTATCCACAGCTGCAGTCAGATCCAGAGCACTGTCCACAAGGGTGCCATCCAGATCGAACATGACAAGCTTGGGCAGTTCGCCATTAAATAGCGTCTTCATTAGCTTGCGACCTTGGCCAGCTCGGCACGCATCTGTGCGATAGTGGCTGCATAGTCTTCGGTGTTGAAAATGGCGGAGCCCGCAACAAAAGTATCAGCACCGGCCGCTGCAATATCAGCGATATTCCCGATCCCTACGCCACCATCCACTTCCAGACGAATGTCCAGACCGCTGGCATCGATGCGTTCACGTACCTGTCGCAGCTTGTCCAGGGTAGACGGAATGAACTTCTGACCGCCGAAGCCCGGGTTAACCGACATCAGCAGGATCATATCGACCTTATCCATCACATGGTCCAGGTAGTGCAGTGGAGTCGCGGGGTTAAACACCAGACCGGACTTGCACCCACCGTCGCGGATCATCTGCAGGGAGCGATCAATATGCTCTGAAGCTTCAGGGTGAAAGGTGATATAGGACGCACCAGCCTTTAGGAACTCACCAATCATGTGATCGACCGGCTTCACCATCAGATGCACATCGATAGGCGCCTGAATGCCGTAATCACGCAGCGCCTTACATACCATAGGCCCGATGGTCAGGTTGGGTACATAGTGATTGTCCATCACATCAAAGTGGACGATGTCCGCACCGGCAGCCAGTACGTTTTCAACTTCTTCACCCAAACGGGCAAAGTCGGCGGAAAGAATGGAAGGAGCGATCTTGAAGTCGGCCATGGGAACTCATTGACTGGTTAATTATGCAGCTATTGTACCCAAGGTCCGCACCGGAATCAGCAGTGCTTGCCACTCAGTGTTCAGGCACCGATAATCGCAGCATGCGCGCACTCCTATCACCTCTGTTGATTTCATTCCTGTTGACCACCACTCCACTCGCAGCTGCGGAAGGGGAAGAGACGCGTGCGCAAGCAGGGGTTACCAGTATCGAAGATCAGTTGATCGAGGCACTGGACCCCAGCTATGAACTACTGGAGCTGGACACAGGCAACGACCGTTATGCCCTAGTCTTTCGACCCGCCATGACGCCCAATCCGATGGGGAATCTGTTAATCCTGCCGGATACCGGCAGTGCCGAAGCCTGGCTAGATCAGTCCCGCGCTCTGGCCGACTATCTCCCCGAGTACGGCTGGAACCTGATGGTTTTACAGCCTCCTGAACCTGCTGATCCCGCATTACCCGAACGCACCCTGCCGGTGATAAAGCGCCTGAGCTCTGCGGCGCCAGCGCCAACAGAGGAAAATGAAGCGGTAGTGCCGCCTCCCGATGCGGCTGCACCCGAGCAGGATCAAGCGGCATCAAACACTGAAGACTCGGCAGACTCCCAGCCTGTCCTGCCCTTCCCCGACCAATATAATGCCCGCTTCCAGGCTGCCTGGTCAGAGCTGTCTCAACGCGGCGGTGGAGAACGCAAGTTGATACTGGGCATTGGCAGCAGTGCGACCTGGGCCGCTCAATTCGCCCTGTCGCAGGGACAGGATGTGGATCTGATCACGCTGAATCCTCGTCCTGCCATATACGCGGCCGAAGATCTGGGCGAATTGATGATTAAACTGAAAGCGCAGCGGGTGATCGATTTGTACTACAGCCCTCTGCCTGGCTACCCGGATGCAGAGCCGGATGCACGTCAAAGACAGCTGTTGGCCAAGCGTGAGGGCTTGCACAACTACCACCAAAGCCGCCTGCCGGGCGTTTTTCGAGGCTGGAATACTGACATGCCCTGGATGACGCGCCAGGTCAGAGGCGTGCTGGAACGCATATACGAGACCGAGAAACTGGAAACGCTGGATATTGTGCCAAACGCGCCCCTGCTGCAGCCTCCACAACCACCGGGCACTCCGGCACAGCCACAGCCAGCCAGAGGCCCCAGCAGCGTGTGAATCAACGCATGTTGCGCGATTCTTTGACTCGGTCGTAAGCGGCCTGGATTTCCTGAGTTTTTTCCTTGGCCAACTGAATCATATCCTCAGGCACCCCTTTGGACATCAGCTTGTCCGGGTGGTGTTGGCTCATCAACTTACGCCAGGCTTTTTTCACTTCGGCATCGGTCGCATCAGGCGTCACGCCCAGTACACCGTAGGCATCCTTCAACAAGCTGGATGCATCGGCACCGGGGTGAGTATGCCCCTGCCAAGAGTGCTGACGGAATGCATGCTCTGCCCGCATCCGCGACATCAACACTTCAACTTCCTGTTGAGTGAACTGCAAATGGGTAAACAGCTGCTGCAAAACGGCTTGCTCGGCGGCACTTATCTCGCCATCAGCCATGGCGGCCTGCAGCTGGATCTCTACAAACATGAGCTTCACCGCAGAGCGGTGTCTCAACATGATGGCCAGCGGGCGCAATACCTCAGCCAGATCGAATGACTCATCCTTCCCCTCGGAGAAAAAGTCGATCGCTTCACGACGGCGCGCATCACTGAGCCCCATACGCTGCATCACTTCACGGGCGAATCGGATCTCCTGCTCGGACACTCGACCATCCGCCTTGGCAATTTTGCCCATCACGGTGAAAGTGGCGCGGAAAAACAGCTGTTGAGGATTGTAAGCCCTGAGTTTTTTGCTTAATGCCCGCTGCAGCAAAAAACCGACTGTCCCCCCCAGCAGCAAGCCCATAGGGCCGCCGGATAAAAGCCCGATCAGGCCGCCAATAATTGCACCACCACGGTATTGCTTGAGTTGTCCCAACAGGGAATCCATAGTGTCTCCTTAAATTGCTCCAGCTTTCAGCCGCTCATCCAGAGCAGCCAGACGCTCCGGCGTACCCACATCTTCCCAGTATCCCTGCAGATGGCTACCTGTAATAAGGCCAAGTTTCATTTTTTCACGCAGCAAGGGCGCCAACGGAAAGGCCTCACGTTCAATGCCATCGAAAAGTTCAGGTGTCATCACGCTGATACCGGAAAAGGTCAGTTTGGTTGGCCCCTCATCTGAAACCTGCCCTTGCTCATCCAGAGCAAAGTCTCCCTGAGCATGCCATGCCGGATTTTCGGTCAGCACCAGGTGAGCACCTCCACTGGGAACTTGAACATCAAGCAGGCGGCTCAATGGATGCGTGCTGAACAGGTCACCATTGATCAGGATGAACGGATTATTTCCATCCTCACATAACAGCGGCAACGCCTTGCGGATACCACCGCCCGTCTCCAGTGGTTCGGATTCGGCTGAATACTGAATACGAGCGCCGTAGCGCTCGCCTGTACCCAGATAGTCCTCGATTTGCTGCCCCAACCAGGCATGATTGATTACCAGGTCGGTCACACCCGCAGCAACCAGGCGTTCGATGTGGTATTCGATCAAGCGCTTGTCACCCACAGCCAGTAAGGGCTTGGGTGTGGTCAACGTCAGCGGCCGCATTCGGGTTCCCAAACCGGCCGCCAGAATCATCGCCTTCATGCCTGCCACCAGCTCTCCAGTGACTGGCCGGCAAAGCGCGGATGAGCTTCAAAAGCCGGAATGACCCGTTTTTCCAACCAGCGGGTGAAGGTATCCAACTCTTCATAACGCGCAGAGGCGCGATACAGGTAGGACAGTGTACGTGGCAGGTCGTCCAGATAGCCTTCCTTGTTATCGCGTAGCCATAGGCGGCTGAAGATACCCAGAACCTTGATATGACGCTGCATGCCCATCAGGTCAAACTGTTGCTGGAACAGCCCCTGCTCAGCCACTTCGATGCCATCCTGTCGCAAACGCAGGCGGAAAGCCTCGACCCAGAAACGCACCTGCTCATCCGGCCAGTCTACATAGCAGTCACGCAACAGGGAGACCAGGTCATAAGTGACCGGCCCCTGCACTGCATCCTGGAAATCGATTGTGCCCAGCTCACCGTCATCCAGCAGCATCAGATTACGGGAGTGATAATCACGGTGTACGCTCACCTGAGGCTGTGCCAACGCAGATTCAATCAGCAAGCGCCCAACCAGCCCCAACAAGCGGTATTCTTCATCACTCAACTCCAGGCCCAGAAAACGGGTCAGGAACCACTCGGGAAACAGACCCATTTCGTTTGCCAGCATGACTGGTTCATAGGGCGGCAGCTGAGGGTTGGTTGTGCGTTGAATTTGACGCAGCAATTCAAAGGCCCGGGTGTAGTGCTTTTCAACATTGCTGTCATCCAATTCCGGCAGCAGCAGTTGATCACCAAAGTCTTCCAGCAACATAAAGCCTTCTTTCAGGTCACTGGCGATGACACGCGGCACACGCACACCCTGTCCCAGCCACCCCTGAGCGACCGCTACAAAGGGGCCACAGTCCTCATGTTCAGGCGGCGCATCGACCGCAATCCAGCTGCCCTCAGGACCGGTGGCACGGAAGTAACGCCGGAAACTGGCATCGCCGGAGACCGGTTGCAGTTCTTCATCGAGCACGACGTCCTGATCACTGGCTTGCTGTTGTACCCATAGTGAAAGCTGTTTCAGCCTCTGGCCCATTCGCCTTTATCCTCTAGCACTTGAACTTGTGAATGCTTTATCATGCGTGGTTCGATATGGTACTCGACTTACGGGCCACCATGAAACAGGCCCGGCCGCAACCGGATAGCGACTCTTCTGATGCCCTTTGACACCCGAGCTGGATTCAAACTGAGCCTGGCGATTGCTGCCGCCCTGGGCACTCAAGCCCTGCATGCTCAGAACACAACAGAACGCCTGTGGAGCTGTGACCTGGCCCCCGATGGCGAATGGAAGTGCGACGTCAACGAAGCAGCCGTGCAGCAGGCAGCATCAAACGAGTCTGAGCCTGCTGCCGAAACAGCGGCGCCCAAGACTCAGAGCAGCGTTGCAACACCCTCGCCCGCCCCTTCCCGAACGACCTCTGCGCCAGCGGAGAGTACCGCCGGTACTCCAAGTCGTGTAACGATCAAGGAAGGACGCAAAGCGCAGGAGAAAACGGTCAGTCTGAATGCGACTGGACCCGACGAATATACCTGTGTTGCTGCCGGCGATAGCTGGGATTGCAAGCAAGCGCCGTCTCAAGTGTTGAATACTGCGCCTCTGCCGTCACGTCGCGCGGCACCTGTGCCGATCGTGGCAGTGCCACTGAACCAGGCCGCCTATCTGGACTGGTATCCCTATGCAGAAGGCGAAGCCCCCGGTGCCTGTAGCGGACGTTATGTCCAACCTGCGCTGGATTTCATGCAGGACGACCGTCCTCTGGACCAACAACCCGTATTCATCGATGCACTGAACTCCACCGCCCAGCTGACCGGTCTGACAACGCTCGAGGGCGGCATTCAGATTCAACGCGGCGGTCGCCTGATCAGCAGTACCCGCGGCGAATACAACCGCGAAACACATCAGGCGCGCCTGTTTGGTGAGGTGCGTTATCGTGAACCCGGATTCCTTCTGCTGGGTGATCAGGCCGATGCCGATATGCTCAGCGGCGATACCCGCTTTCATAACGCTCAGTATGTGATGCATGAAGAGCACATGCGCGGGCAGGCCAGTCGAATTACCCGCTTTGGCGATAACCGCGTACGTCTCGATGAAGGTGCAGTCACCTACTGCGAACCGGGTAGTGATGCCTGGCAGCTGGCCGCCGAGTCAATCGAACTGGACCCGGAAACCGGTCGAGGTGTTGCACGTCATGCCAGCCTGGATGTTGCTGGTGTGCCTATTCTGTACACGCCTTACCTGTCGTTTCCGATTGATGATCGCCGCCAGTCCGGTTTCCTCTACCCCAGCATCCGATACTCAGCCAGCAATGGCATCGATCTGGCCGTTCCTTACTATTTCAACATCGCACCCAATCTGGATGACACCCTGACCCCGCGTTATATCGGGGAACGTGGCCTGCTGCTGGAAAACGAGCTGCGCTACATGAACCGTTGGTCAGAGACCCGTCTCAGCACTGGCTGGATGGCCAATGACGACAAATTTGGCGAAGATCGTTGGGTGCTGGGTCTGAGTCACTCAGGCGAGCTGCGACCCAATCTCTATAGCCACGTGGACTACACTCGCACCAGCGATGATGACTACTTTGAAGATCTGAGCACCAACCTCGAAGTTCAGCGCGATGACCACCTGGATCAGCGCCTTGATCTGACGTACCTGCAGAACAACTGGCGCCTTATCTTCAGTACTCAAAGCTTCCAGACCATCGGCGGCACCACGCCTTACGAACGTATGCCGCAGCTGCTGCTGCAAGGCAACGAGCGCTATCTGGATCAGGTGTTGAGCCTGAACTACGAAGCCGAGTACGTGCGTTTCGATCGTGATCTGGACAGCCGCTATGCGCCCACGATTGATGCCAACAACATCCACGATCGCACCACCGGTGACCGCTTCCATCTCGAGCCTCGCCTTAGCATGTCGCTGGATCGCCCCTGGGGCTATCTGAAACCCAGCGCCAGTCTTTGGTACAGCCAATACTCGCTGGAGAATGACAGTTTCAATATTGAAACCAATCCCAGCACTGCAGCATCACTGCTGAGTTTGGATACCGGCCTGGTGATGGAGCGTGGCTACGACACCGATAAGGGCACCTACACTCAAACACTGGAGCCACGTCTGTTCCTGCTGCATACCCAGGCAGATGAGCAGGACGACATCCCCCTGCTGGACTCGGCTGAGCTGGACTTCACCTACTACAGCCTGTTCCACGATACCGGCTGGAGTGGCAGCGACCGCGTTGCCGATACGTCTCAGGCAAGCCTGGGCCTATCAAGCGCACTCTACTCCGATGAAGGACGTGAGTTCTTCCGTGTAGCCGCGGCCCAGGCGTACTACTTCAGTGACCGTGACCCCAGTGCACTGCGACCGGGTGACATCACCGGCGAAGAGAGCAGCACCAACCTGGCCACACTGGCGAGCTGGTCACCGGCGAAGCATCTGCGCCTGAGTCACAACGGTGAAATCGACCGTGACAGCTATGATCTGCTTGAGCAGAACTACAAGCTGAGTTACCGTCCGGGCGACCGCCGCCTGTTCTACTTGAGCTACCGTGACAACATCAAGAAGAAACCCGAGGACGGCAACCAGCAGTTGGATATGGCGTTCCGCTGGCCAATCAATAACCAGTGGACGGGTTACGGTCGCTGGCAACAGGATCTGGAAGCCAGTGAGAACCTTGAAACACTGCTGGGTATCGAATATTCAAGTTGCTGCTGGAAAGTACGTCTGACAGGCCGCCGCTGGGTGGTGGATCCGGACAGTCTCGACAGCGGTGAAGCATTTGAAACAGACAACGGCGTCTTCCTGCAGTTTGTCCTGCGTGGTCTGGGCTCTTTTGGCCAGGAACAGGGCAGCGAATACCTGAAGGAAGTTACCGGATATGACGAGGATGAAGATGGCACTTTCTAAGTTTGCACGCCCTCTGCTGGGCCTGCTGGTGATGACGGCTCCCCTGACCACCATCCATGCCGAAGTGCTGGACAGGGTTGTCGCTGTAGTAAACGAAGACATCGTTCTTGAAAGCGAGCTGGACCAGCGTACCGAGCAGGTTCGCCAGCAGGTCGCAGCACGTAATGAAACCCGCCTCCCGCCCGAGGATGTACTGCGCGATCAGGTATTGGACCGCCTGATTCTGGAAAGCATCCAGATGCAGATCGCCGAGCGTCAGGGGATTCGTGTTTCCGACAACCAGCTGAACCAGACGATTGAACGCATCGCAGAACAAAACGGCATGAGCCTGAGTCAGTTCCGTGACGCCCTGATTGCAGAAGGTCAGGACTACACGGTGGCACGTGAGCAGATTCGTCGTGAAATGCTGCTGTCGCAGGTTCAACAGAGCAGCGTAAACCGCCGCATCAACGTATCCGAGCAGGAAGTCCAGAGCTTCCTCGACTCCGAACTGGGACAACAGGAAATCCAGGCCGAGTTCCGCCTGCGCAACATTCTGCTGGCATTGCCTGAGGGCGCCACACCGGAAATGATCCAACAGGCTGAAGCCCGTGCGCTGGAGTTACGTCAACGTCTGGACAATGGTGCCGACTTTGCCGAGCTGGCTATCGCCGAATCCAACGCCCCCAATGCGCTGCAAGGTGGCGAACTGGGCTGGCGTAAGGAAACGGAGCTGCCCGAAGCCCTGGCCAAGGCTATCGACAAACTGGGCCCGGGCGAAATCAGCCAGCCAATCAAAACCCCAGGCGGTTACCATCTGCTGAAAGTCGAAGACAAGCGCGGTGGCAAGGTACAGCTGGTCCAACAGACCAAGGTGCGCCATATCCTGCTGAGCCCGAATGAGATTCGCAGCGACGCTCAGACCCGCCGCCTGATCAACGACCTTTACCAGCGCCTGCAGGAAGGCCAGCCGTTCGATGAACTGGCGCGCCGCCACAGCGACGACAGCGCCAGCGGTTCCCAGGGCGGCGAATTGGGCTGGACCCAGAATGGCCAGATGGTGCCGGAGTTCGAGCAAGTGATGAACGATACCGCCGAAGGCGAAATCAGCCGTCCGTTCGAGTCCCGTTTTGGCTGGCATATCCTGCAGGTCGAAGATCGTCGTACCCAGGACTTGGGTGAGGAAATGCTGGAGTCTCAGGCCCGCAGCAGCATTCGTCAGCGCAAATTCAGCGAAGAACTGACCAGCTGGCTGCGCGAGATCCACTCTCAAGCCTATATCGAGCGTAAGATCTAACGTGAGCTGCCCTCGAATCGCAATTACGCCGGGCGAGCCCGCTGGCATAGGTCCCGAGCTTTGTGTCCAGTTGGCACAACAGGCACATCCCTGTCAGCTGGTTGCAGTGGCTGACCCTGTACTGCTGCGCCAGCGTGCGAAGCTTCTGGGTCTGTCGCTGGAAATTCTGCCGTTCAACGCAGCAGAACCCGCCCAGCCCTCAATACCGGGTACGATCTACTGCCAACCGGTTGATCTGGTCGCACCCAGCGAACCCGGCCAGCTCAATCCGGCCAACGCCGCCTACGTGCTTGAAACCCTGCGTCAGGCGACTTTGGGCTGTATGTCCGGTGACTACCAGGCCCTGCTGACGGCTCCTGTGCACAAGGGTGTCATCAACGACGCTGGCATTCCCTTCAGCGGCCACACCGAGTTTCTCGAAGAGATGACCGGCAGTCACAAGGTTGTGATGATGCTGGCCACAGAGGGGCTCAAGGTCGCCTTGGCCACCACACATCTGCCTCTTAGCGCTGTGCCAGGTGCCATCACCCGACCACTGCTGGAAGAAGTCATCGACGTACTGGTGCGCGATCTTCAGCACGCCTTTGGCATAGCCAAGCCCCGTATTCTGGTGGCCGGCCTGAACCCCCACGCGGGTGAAGGTGGACACATGGGACGCGAAGAGATCGATACCATTACACCGGTGCTGGATCAGTTCCGTCAGCAAGGGATAAACCTGATTGGCCCCCTTCCGGCGGACACACTGTTTACCGACCACCATCTCCGAGATGCCGATGCGGTACTGGCCATGTACCATGACCAGGGCCTTCCGGTGTTGAAATACAAAGGGTTTGGCCGCGCCGCCAACATTACCCTGGGGCTGCCGATCATCCGCACGTCGGTCGATCACGGTACTGCGCTGGATCTGGCCGGAACCGGTAGAGCCGACGTCGGCAG
Organism: Marinobacterium sp.; assembly: GCA_048260865.1. Taxonomy (GTDB): domain Bacteria; phylum Pseudomonadota; class Gammaproteobacteria; order Pseudomonadales; family Balneatricaceae; genus Marinobacterium. Next base: position 178,915 of record JBLXGN010000003.1, read on the forward strand.
TCTACACACGGCCCTCCAGTTCGCGCTGGATATGGCCCGACACCAAACAGGACACTGAACATGAGCAATAAGCCCGTTGGCCACAAGGCGCGTAAGCGCTTTGGCCAGAACTTTCTTCACGATCAGGGTGTTATTGGCCGTATCATTCGCGCCATCAACCCGAAACCGGGTCAACATCTGGTTGAGATCGGTCCGGGCCTTGGCGCCCTGACAGAAGAGATTCTGGAAGCCTGTGAAGGCCACCTGGATGCAGTCGAGCTGGACCGAGACCTGATCCCGGTGCTGCGTACCCAGTTCTTTCGCTACGCCGACACCTTCACCATCCACGAAGCCGACGCACTGAAATTCGACTTCAAGAGCCTGAAGCAGGACGAACGTCCATTGCGCATTGTGGGCAACCTGCCCTATAACATCTCTACGCCGCTGATCTTTCATTTGCTGAGCTTCAATGGCCTGATCGAAGATATGCACTTCATGCTGCAAAAAGAGGTGGTTGACCGCCTGGCAGCGGGTCCCGGCGAAAATCATTACGGCCGCCTGGGCATCATGGCGCAGTATTACTGCCGTGTAGAGCCGCTGTTTATTGTTCCGCCTGGTGCATTTTCTCCGGCGCCAAAGGTCGACTCCGCGATTGTTCGACTGGTGCCTTACGGCGAACCGCCCATTCCGGCCAAGGATGTTCAGCAGCTTCAGCACGTAGTGCGAACCGCTTTTGGTCAGCGCCGTAAAACCTTGAGAAACAACCTCAAGCAGCTGATCAGCGCCGAGCAGCTTGAAGCACTGGGAATTGATCCCGGACTGCGCCCTGAGCGCCTTACATTGGAAGAGTTTGTTCGCATCAGCGATGCGTTGACAGATTCCGCCACCGATACCGAATAACCGGCTTTGACCGGCAGATTAGAGGACACCCGAGTACTGATGGACAGCACCGAGTTCAGCCGTAATATCGAAATCGATGTGACCACCGCGTATCTGCCGGAGCAATCCGAGCCGGAAGCGCACCGTTTCGTTTTTTCGTACCACATCCGGATTACCAACCATAACCCGGAAAGCGTGCAACTGCTTAGCCGTAAATGGCGTATCACCGATGGCAACGAACACGTCCAGGAAGTTCAGGGCGAAGGCGTTGTGGGGGAAAAGCCCGTCATCGAGCCAGGCGAAAGCTATGAGTACACCAGCGGCACCGTATTGGCGACTGAAGTAGGCAGCATGGAAGGCAGCTACCAGATGACGACAGCTGATGAGCTTGCCTTTGACGCACTCATTTCGCCCTTCACACTGGCTCAGCCTAACGCACTGCACTAATTCAGTTTAAAACAGCCCCGGTTGCTGTATCCGGGGCCGTTCAGCCCAGTCTACAAAACCATTCAAACCCGGTCGCTTTCGCTCCAGCTCTTGCGCCAGCCAGCGCGCCAGTTCCGGCGCTTCTGCGTTACTTGGCGTGTGCATAAAGACAAAAGGCGTCTTGCCCTCATCCATCCACTCCAGCAATTTCCCGATCCAGGGTTGTAACCAGTCGGTGCCTTCCTGCCAGTCCAGAGGCGTAATAAACCTGAGCATCGGAGCAGAGCCGGTCGCCAACACCCGCAAGGGCAAACGCGGTTTTTGCTGAAAGGCCTCACGCGTAATCGGATCAGACTTGGGATTGGCGAACAGGGCCCGCGTATCAAACATGATGCGATTGATACCCAGGGTATGCAGCATGGCATTCAAACGCTTTTCCGCATCACTACCATCAAAAAAGGCGGGATGACGTACTTCCACAGCGTAACGGAATCCGGCTGGCAGCTGTTGCAGAAAAGTATTCAATCGAGGCAGGTACTCAGGACCGAAACGCGCAGGAAGCTGCAGACACAACATCCCCAGTTTCTGCTCCAGAGGGGCTAGCTGAACAAAGGTATTACGCAGCTCATCGTCGAAATGCTGCAGCCCGGACTGATGACTGATCGTCTGTGGAAACTTGAAGCAGAAACGAAAGCCGGACGGCGTCTGTTCCCGCCAGCGAACCACCGTATCTTGCTTTGGCAGACCGTAAAAGGTGGTATTACCCTCCACGGAACTGAAGCTGGCCGCATATTGACTGAGCTCAGGCTGACCTGTGTCGGGTAATATCGATGTTTCCCAGGCAGGGTGCTTCCATTGTGGCAAGCCGATAAAGTAGTCTGACGACATGGCAACTCTGTTGTTATACTGTTTTATCAGGACAGTTTGTCCCCTATTCCAAGCTGACAGGGTACTGAATCAGGATGGACTTCGCCTCTCTTCTCGGCATTATTTCAGGCCTCGCCCTGATCATCAGCGCAATTTTTCTGGGCGGCAACGCCGATGTATTCTTTAACGTCCCCGGCTTGATGATTGTCGCCGGCGGTACTCTGGCTGCGACCTTACTGACGGTTCAGTTCAAAGACGTTACCAACGCCTTCAAGGCTGCATGGATCGTTTTCACCCGTGATAATACCAATCCACAGGAAATGATCGACACTATGCTCGAGCTGAGCCGTGTTTCTCATCGACATGGTTTGCTGAAGCTGGGCGATGTTGAAAGTGACTCACATGTATTGAAACGTGCGTGTAACCTGCTGGCAGAAGCCGCGTCTGAACAGGTCATTCGCAATACGTTGCAGAACGAAATCGACTCTCTGATCGCCCGACATCATTCGGTGCAGGATGTATTTCGCAAAATGGCCTCCTATGCACCCGCCTTCGGCATGCTGGGTACCCTGATCGGTTTGATTCAGATGCTAAGCCAGCTCTCCAATCCGGAAACCATCGGCCCGGCCATGGCCGTTGCCCTGTTGACGACCTTCTATGGCTCATTACTGGCAACAGTGGTCTTTCTTCCCATTGCGGGCAAACTGCACGCACGCACCCTGTCAGAAGTGACGAACCTGGAGATTATCCGCGAAGGCTGTATCAGCATTCTCACCAATGACCACTACATGCACGTATACGAACAGCTCGCTTCCTACCTGCCCGAAGCCCAGCGCAAGCCCGCGAAGGTGGGGAAACAGCAGAAGGAAGCAGCTGAGGGTGCAGCCGCGAATAAGGCAGCTGGCGGTAAGCAACCGAAACCCAATGGACCACGGGGTTGACCTATGGGTAGCCGTAGTCGTCGCCGTGAACTGACTGATGAGCAAGGCAGCCCTGGCTGGTTGATGACCTATGCCGATCTGATGACGTTGCTGCTGGTCTTTTTTGTACTGCTGTTTTCCATGTCTAATTTGGAAAAAGAGCGGTTCGCCGATGCGGTTCGCTCCTTCAAGTCCGCCTTTCAAAATGCTGTCTCTGGGGCACCTGACTCCTTGATTCCGTTGGAAAACATGACGCCCGGTACGCCAGCAGAGATCAATGACGCCATCATGCAGGCCCCTCAGGATAGTAATCCCGCGGAGCAAAACGATGCAGAGGACAGTGCCCAATCCGAGATTGCAGCGCTGGAGTGGCAACAGCTCACTCGAGATTTGGAGCGAGCCTTCCAGCTGATGCAGATGGAAGATGCAGTGGAAATTGGCGCACCCAAAGATGGCAAACTCTCTCTACGGGTAAAAGGCGCAGCACTATTTAACTCCGGCTCCGCAGATTTTAACTATGCCATGCTACCCATGCTGGACGCCCTGCTGGAGACATTGATCGTCAATCCTGGCTACAAACTGGAAATCCAGGGACACACCGACGACATTCCCATTCAGACCACCCAATTCCCATCCAACTGGGAGCTGTCGGCGGTACGAGCCACAACGGTTCTGCGCTATCTGGTCGATTCGGGCGTAAACCCCAAACGTTTGACCGCTACCGGTTACGGTTCCTCAATTCCTCTGATGCCCAATATCAGCCCTGAGAGCCGTGCGGCAAACCGCCGTATTGAATTTGTGTTGGAAAAGCGAGCTGCTCAGCCATGAAGCCAAGGATCACTCTCCCCGAACTGCAAGACAATGGACGTCGCGCCTACCGGTTGGACGTCAAACCCGATGACCCCATTCAGGTCAGGATTGATGGTGTGGCGATAGAGCTGCGCAACCTGTCGGCCACCGGCATGGCCTTTATAAGCCACCAGCCACTGACAGATACGCTGATACCTGCCCAGATCAAATTCAGAATGGAAGAGCATGATATTCAGATTGACTGCACTCTGAAGCTAGTCCGCAAAGTGGGCCAGGTATGGTGTGCAGACTTTGAGGATGCCAAACCGGTTGAACAGAAGCTTCTATCCCGGTTTATCACCTATTGTCAGACGCGCTCCATACGACATGATAATAAAGTTTAACAATCTGTTGACAGGGCCGTAATAGATCCGTAGTATACGCGTCATCAAGTTGATGCGGGGTGGAGCAGTCTGGTAGCTCGTCGGGCTCATAACCCGAAGGTCGTTGGTTCAAATCCAGCCCCCGCTACCAAATTTAGAAAAAGCCGATTTCGAAAGAGATCGGCTTTTTCGCTTTTATAGCAATGAGGTATGGGCTGGCTGCTTGTTGGGCGCAAGCTTTTGATAAACACCAGCGATAACTACAACAGAAGAAGGTATAAACCCGATTCGTCACACCTATTTTGTACTACCAATCAACTGGTCAAAATTTCTTTCCACTTTGGTAAGCACTTACTTTTCAAATCAAAGCTACTGATTATTGTTTTTCTAGCCTCCTTTCTCATCTCAACGAAATCACTCGGATTAGATAGAACCTCACTGATTTTTTCCGATAACTTCTCGTTATCGAAGTAATCCACAAGCAGCCCTTCCTTTTGATCGCAAATCACTTCTTCAACTGGTGATGTTGCAGACCCTATAATCACGCAGCCTACAGACATCGCCTCAAGAAGAGACCAGGAGAGAACAAAAGGATAAGTTAGATATATGTGAACAGAAGAAATTTGAAGGACTTTTAAATATTCTGAATACGGTAGCTTCCCCACAAAATGAACATTATCCCAGTTCACTTTGTCTTTTAATAAGTCCTGATATACTTCACGATAGGATTTGCCTGAGGGGTGCGGCCTTCCATAGCTAACATCATCGCCACCGGCAACAATTATCTGCGCATCAGGCTGTTTTTCCTGCACCAAAGGTAGAGAATTCATCAATTGATCGAATCCACGATATGGCTCTAAATTTCTAGCACAGTAAGTGATAATTTTATTTTTTTGAGTCAGTTTTTTATCTCTAAACTTAAATTCAGCACTATTATTCGGGCTAAAAAAATCAGTATCAATCCCTTCATGTACCACTTCAATCTTATTGCCATATTCACTTGGAAAAGTAGATCTTTGCCACTTTGTGGGTGATATTGCAGAATCACAATAGATCAGCGACAGTAACTGAGTTGTATTCTTTATTTGAATCTTTAATTTATCATCTACTGTCACAGGAACGTTGGGGTCAAAACCAAGATCACCACCTTCTTTCTGATAAAAAAACTCACAATAACTAATAGTTTTAGCGTTAGGAAAGACCTCTTTTAAAAATAACCCTTCCCCCCATGCCGAATGAAAAATAATTTTATCTGGATAAAACCCACTAGCTTTGAGCTCCAATGCTGCTCTGTAAACCTGCTGACCACGCCTCACTTGCGCTTCGGTTGATCTTAAATAGTTATGAGTATTTTTGCTTGCAGGCTGAGGGCTTTTATATCCAAAAATTTTTATATTAGGATGAAAATTCAATCTATCCTTAACATTCCCAGCCTCTCCAATGCCGAAGATGATATTTCTATGGTCTTCGGCAAGGCACTTCATAATATTCCTGAATTGACCAGGCATGTTCTGATGGACAAAGAGAAACTTCACTTTCATCACCAATACTAGTTATAATTTATTTTTTTAGAAAAGAATTGTTATAATATTTTAAATCAACATCTAAACCAGACTCACCTGCAAGCCGATCAATCTCGTAAATGCAACCCCATAGTGCTGAATTTCAAGAAAATTCGCACACTCAGGTATGGGTTTATAAACTTTAAATGCCTTCATGATCCCCAGTGTAGCAGCACTTTCCAAAGGACCTATAAAACTGGTTTCATAATCTAAAAAGAATGGCTTTTCAGACCAGTTTTTCATTTGGTTTTGATTCAGGAAAAAACATCCTGAATGTGGATTTAGTGTTCTTTTAAATTTCACACTCTGCCCTAGTGCCTGCCCGCTAATACTATTTTCATCATTTAAATTTTGAAACTCAGTTGTAACACCAAGACGTAAATCCCCATCAATGTAACACTTATGGGCATCTAAAGAAGCTGAATATTCAAATCGGTTCGGCTGCAGAACCTTATCATGACCAACCCGTTCATTGAACCATCTTAGTTTAGAGAAAAACAAAGCATCATGAATAATTAAGTCGTCTTCAAGGTAGCAATAGTAGTCATAACTTCCCAGGTTTTCTTTCAATACTTTATGACACTCATAACCCAATAACATGGGCTCTGCATCAGACTCCCTGATTCTATAAAGACCCTCAGAAATACTTAAATCATTTAGCACATGCTTACCTTGGGTTGTACATATGACTATATCAACTGTTTTTATTTTTTCACCATTGGCCTTGATAGCTTTTTTGGAATGATGCTCTATCATTCGCTGCTCTGAGCCAAAGTTTTGATGTAATGATAAAATACTTTGAGTGAGCGCATTTATCCTCGGCTGTGGATTTTTCTGATGCGAGCCATGCTTTCCTTTATTATCTGCATTATAATAGTGCGGAATAGCTATTAGAATTCTCATATAAATAAAAGCCGAAGTTTATATTTATTGATGATTATAATCTCAAATGGAACATTTAATCAAGACCAGCAACTTTTACTACCTAGACATTATAAAAATCCATCTAATCCAATAATATTAACTCTAGTCAAAATAATTCTACTATAATAGAATTATTTTTAAATTCTTAACAATTATAAGCTATTTACCATGTATAAATTTACAGTTGACTGGTTTGATTCAAACATTTCGAGCTGGGAGCTTATCAAAAAATATAAAAATTGGGGTGACCAAACACCCATTAATATTGTTGAGATAGGTTCATTTGAAGGCCGCTCCAGCTGCTGGATTGCTGATAATTTGTTAGGCCACTCAAGCTCAAGACTTTATTGCATTGATAATTTCAAAGGTAGCATGGAGCACACTGCTGAGCATAAAAAGGACTTATACGAACGTTTTAAATATAATATAAACTGTACAAAAAAAACGTCACAGATTGTAGTCCTGAAAGGTAACTCAGATGAAAAACTTATAGAACTAATTAACAATGATATTTATGCCGACTTGATTTATATCGACGGCTCACATTTAGCCAAGGATGTTTTAGTTGATGCCGTATTATCATGGAAAATATTGAAAAAATCAGGCATCATGATTTTTGATGATTATATCTGGATCATTGACAATAATGACTTCCACAACAATCCCAAATTAGCCATAGATAGCTTTACAAATATATTTTTCAAGGAAATCAAATTTCTTTCAGGTATAAGGAATGGACAATTTTACATTGAAAAGAAATAAACTTTTCTTAATATATATAACAATTCCATTACTCTCACATCGATTTCATAAAATATTATAAATCGCCGCGGGCATGATGGCATGCCCACGGTGATTAATTCGCTCGAATCAGAGAGTGAAATCCCATTGACTACTTGTCTGGTATTGACTGCCCATTTCTGCAGACGAGACAAAAGCACTGGCAATGAGCTCAATGCTTGTCCCGAATGCCGCTTCCGTTAACCAGTACGCCTTACCATCAGCATCTGCGGAGCGCCCCAGGATGGCCAAATACAGTTCGTCTAGCTGCTCATGGACTTTGAGTGAATCGAAATCTACAGCAGTATTGGCCTCATACTCAGATGAACGCAGGAACTCCAGTGCAAGTCCCCCCAAGGATAGACCATTGGCTATATCCTGAGTCCACCACTGGAAGCCATCCAAGTCCGCTTGACGACCCAACACCTGATTATACAGAGTAGCGACCGCCTGCATTTCAGCACTTTCTTCAGCAAAGAAAGTTCCATCAGCAAACTCGATGCTTTCCACATTAATCAAAGTATCACTGTCGCTGGTGTCATCCTTGAGAGTGACAGTAATCACGCCATTGAGCTGTTGAATATCATACTCAGACATACTGCCATCGTAGGTTACCACGTCAGTATCGGCACCACCGTGAAGTATATCTACGCCCTCTCCCCCGAAAAGGATATCGTTGCCATCCTCGCCAAACAGAAGATCATCGCCACCTTCAGAGCCAACAGTATCGTCACCGCCACCTCCGTGAAGCTCGTCGTCACCTTCACCAAGCACGAGATACTGTGAACTGTCGTCCCCCACAACGAAGTTATTCCCAGTCCCTCCCGTAATAATTGAAGGCCCAATAATTGATGCAAACTCGATATTGTCGAGCTGCAAATTAGTGCCCCAAGGTAACAAGCGCATATCGATCACAAACGCTTCCACTTGAGTGCTATCACCTTCTGCACTTGTACCACTAATCACGATAGGAGAGTTCAACGTACTGGCCGTTGTAGTCGGAATAATAGTACGTACGTCCAGTACAGTGGTTTCAGATAGCTGACTCAAAAATGAGTCAACTCTCGCTACAAGATTAGTTGTTCCTGTCGAGTTGAGACGGCTATCCAGTGCATCCCCCAACGTTGTTAACGCTTCAGTCGTCGTCTGCGCTGTGCTGGGGCCGGAAGACGTCAGGCCGATTCCCGCCGGTAGCGTCACCATTACAACATTACCGTTATTGTTGGTATCACCGTTTATCAGTGGGATGTCAGCGTCAGTGGTCGTAGTATCAGGATCATCCGTGCGTGTTTCAGTGACCACCGGGATAGTGGTTGTAACAGTGCCTCCAATGTCTGTTGTGGTGGATACTTCTACACCATCAACAGTATCTGTCGTTGTGGCAGGGCCACTTGAACCGCCGCCGCTGGAGGGCGGTGAATAAATAGTTACGGTGATGCCGTTACCGTTAGCATCGACTACATTAACAGAAGCATCAGCACCAGCGGCCCAGTCTTCAGCACCCGCCAGGTTATAAGTGGTATTGTCGCTTGAGGCAGTGCCGGCTTTATTAAGTAATGCATTGACGCCCGCTTTATCGGTGCTGCTCAGTGTTACCGTAAACAAGGTACTAGAGTCGACTTCCACGTCAGCACTGTCAGTAAGGGTATAGGTTGCCCCTCCCTGACCTGTGAATGTCAGTGTGGAGACGTCAATATCATTCGCTGCTCCATCCTTTTTCAAGAAACCTGTACCAGTTACGACCAGGGTCCCCTGAGTTGTATAGGTTGCAGATGTAATGGTCGGCACTGCAACATTGGAAACCGTAAGTGCGGCTGTGCTATCGGAAGTATCGCCAGCTGTTACATTTGTAGCCCAGTCATCAGCAGCAGCCAGGTTAAATGTAGTTCCGCCACTTGAACTGGTACCATTTTTATTCAGGATGAGAGCCAATGCAGCCTGATCGGCTTCATTCAGTGTAATGCTAAATGTCGTGCTATTAGTGATTTCTACATCAGGGGAGGTTAATTGATAAGTCTGACCTCCTTCTCCGGTAATCGTGAGCTTGGAAACATCGACATCAGCGCCACCGGCATTCGCTTCAAATAGACCGCCCGTAACGACTAAAACACCGGTTGAAACATCATAGGTCGCTCCAGATATGTTGATAACTTCTACAACTTGTATTGTTGTATTGCCGCCAGCAAATACAGCTGTAAAATTACCATCTGAAGCATCTATACCATTCAGGGTAAGCGTATTACCGCCACCCAAATCAACCGTATTACTCGCAGAAGTATTATGTAAGCTTGATAGATCTGTACCGACGACGATGATACTTTCGCCCAGCTCCAGGTCCGTAATGGTATCTCCATTAAAACCGGATGCAGTATCACTGAAGATGTCTGTGCCTGACCCACCTGTCAGTGTATCTGTTCCAGCTCCACCCGTTAGAGTATCATCGCCCGAACCACCATCAAGGGTATCATTGTCATCACCACCCGATAGGCTGTCTTCATTATTCCCGCCTTTCAGTGTGTCATTACCGCTTCCACCTAAAAGTGTGTCATTACCATTGACACCAGTAAGAGAGTCAGCGCCATCGCCACCATCGATGTAATCATCGCCGGTATAGCCATAAAGCGTATCCCCCCCAGCGCCACCATCCAGGGTGTCATTATTTGCAGTAGCGATGACGGTGTCAGTTTTATCACCACCCGTAAAATTAATAGTCCCAGTAGTTGCACTTGTATTGTCTATATATAAGTAATCCCAAGTGGTGTTCGTATCTACGGAGCCTCCTCCAGGAGATCCCGTTAGGTTAGTGCCATTGATCTGCCAAACACCACCTGAGATATCGACGACAACATCAGTAGTAGTCCAATCAGTCGTTGAAACCGAAGCACCAGCGACATACAGCGACGTTAAGCCATCACCGATACCATCCTGGTTTAAATCCGGGTTGAAATTCCAAACACCTGACATTTCTCTGCCCCCTTGATGAATAGATACACTCTCAGGCTTCTGCTCTCTACCCATCCATTTTTACGGGGAGTATTCAGTTAAGCCTCTGATACTTTTACAACGGCCACCGGGATTTTGTTTCCAACGATGGCGGGGTGGGGGCCCTTCCATTGTTATACCCTCACAAGCAGCATGCTGCCACCATTAAGGCCTTTAAAGTGAGCCCAAGTTGATACAGATTTAGCTGGTAACAGTAACGTCTGGTAGCTCGCGAGAAGGGGGGACAGAAACGACAGACATATGGGAATATTGACTCAAGAAGGCGTTCAGCGAACGCAGATATACAGAGCAGATGGTGTATAAAGAAAAGCTTCTGTCTCCCTATATTGAGGGGTAAGCAAGGGTCTCTGCTTCAACACTAACTATTGCGACTCTGCCCCTTTATTTATCCTTTTTCGGTTTGCCCTTGTCATGTCCCTTGCCGGGGTTGTTGTCTCCATGGACACTGCGGTTCTCATGCTTGTCCTTGTCGAACTTGTCTGAACGGCAGTCATCAGTCTTGACCGTAACATTTTCGCTTTCCAGCTTGATGCAATTCTTACTGATCTCGATATTGTCACCGGTTACGGTGATATCGGCATAGGCCGCAGACAACGGGAAAAGGACAGCCGCTGTGATCATCAGTACTTTTTTGTTCATGGCCTTCCTGCCTTGTATGAGGGTATGGGTACGCATCGTTCTTGTGCAATAAACCAGCTCGGACAAAGCCGGATTGGCTTTGCGCATCTCAGAACATTCTAGGTAGCGCTGGATGTATCTGCAGATTAAAGTCATTCCCTCACCCAGGCGATCCTTGAAACACCCTAGGATAATAGTCAGGGATGGCAGGAATCACCATATTCAGGTAACGGCTTCAGTTGTCAGCGCTTTCGCCTGCAGTACTTTCCCGCTCATCATAAAGCGCTACAAATTCGGCCGCTGGCATAGGTGTGAAAAACAGAAATCCCTGCGCCCTGTGACAGCCGATATTATGCAGCAGAGCGGCCTGCTCTTTGGTTTCAACGCCTTCAGCCACGACGGAGAAGTCCAGCTTTTCCAGTAGCTGCATAACCCCTTGCAGCAAGGTGGTCGCTCTCTCGTCCTGGCAAAGGTCAGCGACGAAGCTTCGATCGATCTTAACCACATCCAGCGGTAGACGGCGCAGGTAGGTCAAGCTTGAGTAGCCTGTACCGAAATCATCCAGCGCCAGGCTAAAGCCCGCATCACGCAAGCCTTGCAAACGCTCCAGCACTGAATCGGCAAGATTGATAAAGGCGGTTTCGGTAATCTCGAGTTCGATACTGCCAGGGTCCAGTTCAAAGTGCTGAACGGTTTTCAGGCACCAGCTGACAAGGTCGGGCTCCTGCAACTGTTTGGCGGAAAGGTTGATACTGATGCACGGAAGCCTTAAACCGGACCGCGCAGTTTCCTGCAGCAGTTTGCAACTGCGTACAAATACCCATCGATCCAACGCCACGATCAAGCGGCTTTCTTCGGCCAGCGGGATGAAGTCGACGGGCGAAATAAGCCCCTTTTCCGGATGATTCCAGCGCAGCAAAACTTCAGCCCCGATGACCTCACCGCCTGGCAATGACACCTTGGGCTGCAGGTACAGCTCCAGTCCCAGCTCAGCATCCGGCTGAGTTGCCAGCATAAGCTGCTGCTCCAACATCAACCGGCGCCACATTGCATTACTGATCGCTTCATCATAAAAACGAAAACCATCACGGCCTGACTGTTTGGCCGCAGCCATAGCTGTTTGCGCCGAAGCCAACAGGGTATCGGCATCTTTTGCATCTTTTGGTGCCAATGCAATGCCCGCCGATGGACTCAGGCGTATCACTTCACCTTCCAGCGAGACCGGTTGCTGCAGCAGTTGAATACAGCGGACGGCCTGACGGGCGATGTCAGTCAAATCGCAGGAGCTCAATTGCAAAATCACAAATTCATCACCCGTGAGCCGATACAACTGCAAGGCATTACTGGTCAACTCACGTAAACGCTGACTGAGGCATCGGATCAATTGATCCCCACCGCGCATGCCAAATCGATCATTGATCGGTGACAACTGCCCCAGATCCACACACATCAATGCCAAGGGCGTCAGTTCTTCAGCATTACCAAGCTGCTGGTGCAGGGTTTGAATCAATTTGTGCCGATTGCCGACCCCCGTTAAGGGGTCGGTAAAAGCAAGCTGCTCTATCTCAGCTTCTTTAGCCCGCATTTCAGTCAGGTCATGCAGTACTGAGACATAGTGCGTTGTCAGGCCATCCTGACCTCTCAAGGCACTGATCGACATCCACTGAAGATAGACCTCACCTGATTTACGACGATTCCAAACCTCCCCCTGCCACTGTCCCTGTTCTCTCAAGGCCGCGTTCATCAGGTCATAAAAAGCCTGGTCATGGTGATTGGAACGCAAGAAGCGTGGTGTTAGCCCGCGTATTTCATTGAGGGAGTAGCCCGTAATCTGGGTAAAAGCCGGATTGATGCGCTGGATACGAGCCTGGGCATCCGTAACCATTATGCCTTCGATGGTGCTGTCCAGGATTCGATCAGCCATCGCCTCCTGTGTATGCAGAGCCTGCTGTAGCCGAAGGTCCTGACCGATACCGGTGAGGCCTGTGACACACCCCTGTTCATCCAGATGCGCCAAGACACGGAGTCTGAAGGGGATTGAGCGCCCGTCCAGTGCACGAAACATGATCACCCCAGTCCAGCATCCCGTTGATATGACTTGGGGGAAGATTTCATCACGAAGTAACCGCAGGTTTTCCTCGTCGTGGAAGTCATTCACATACATGGGGTCAGTATGGAAATCATGATCCATGGCGACACCCAACATGCGCCGCCCCGAGCGGTTCATGAATTCAATGCGATAATCCTTATCCAGACTGGCAATGAAATCACCCGTCAGATCCAGAAACTGGCGTTGTCTATCCATCTGTGTTCCGTTACACATTCTTATTATACGGACTGCCGACACCAAAACTGGTGCGCAAGTGCATTCAGCTCGGTTGCCACCGTTAACACCTGCTGCCCCGCCTGAGCACTTTGCTCAACGGCTACCAGGTTTTGCTCAGATAGAGTCTGAATAGACACAATACTCCGATCTATTTCACTGGCAACGCTGCTTTGTTGCTCGACTGCCGAGGCCGTCTGCACACTCATATCACTGATACAGCGAATCGACTCCAGAATTTTATCCAGCGCCTGTACCGTTTCATCACTCAGTCCGACACAATGATCCGCCCGTGTACGCCCCTGATTGATAGTTTCCACAGCAGCACGCGCACTGCCCTGCAACTGTTCAATCATGGCACGTACTTCACCGGTGGAGTTCTGCGTACGCAGAGACAGTGAGCGCACTTCGTCTGCCACAACGGCAAAACCACGCCCGGCTTCACCTGCTCGGGAAGCCTCTATAGCCGCATTCAATGCGAGCAAATTAGTCTGTTCAGAGATATCAGTTATCACATCCAGCACATTGGCAATGCTACGACTATGATCACTGACCTGAGCGATGACGGCTTCCGCTTCCTCAATATGTGACTGGAGATCATGTACCGCCGTCGTTGTCGCTTCAACTGTGCGTCTACTGTGCGCAACCTCGCCCACTGCTTCTTCGGCTGCCAGAGAGCTCTGCTGAGCATTAGTCGCAACCTCCTGCACCGAAGCCGACATTTGGCTAATGGCTGCTGCAGACTGCTCCATCTCGATCGATTGCTGGCGAATGCCGGTATGAGACTGACTGACCGCCTCGCTCAGTATTTCAGCATCATCCTTAAGTTGCCTTGCCGAGTCATCCATTCGCCCGACCAACCCGTCACACTCGGAGCTCAATTGTTTAATAACCAGTCGAATCTGGCCTATGTCATCCTGACGACCGGTATAGACGTATCGTGCCACAGGGTCATCCAGGCGCTGCTGGCATTCCGCGACCAGCCGACGCCAGGGCGACAGCACCATTAACATACCCGCCAGCATTAACGTGATCAGGGCAGCCCAGATCATGGGGCTCTCTTCAGGATGTGTCAGATTTAAAGCTAACCCTGCCAATCCCGGAATCAGGACCGCGGTCAACAAACGCCCGGTCAGCCCCAGACTCGCCCAAGGATTAAAGGCCAACGGTTTGCGCTCGGCCATCAGGCGGGGATAAATCAGTTCGGCTCGAGCAACAGCCTCGGGTGCGGCCTTACGGCGTACGGATTGATATTCACAGACTCGGCCATCACGTTCGACCGGCATCACAAAGGCATCAACCCAATAGTGATCACCGTTTTTGCAGCGATTTTTGACCAACCCCATCCAGGTTTTGCCGGACTTTACCCGCTGCCACAAACCGGCAAAAGCGGCCGGTGGCATATCCGGATGGCGCACAATGTTGTGGTTGTGCCCAAGCAGCTCTTTAGAGGTGAAGCCACTGACTGCTTCGAAGTCAGGGTTGACGTAGGTGACCGCTCCCTTGAGGTCAGTAGTTGAAAGGATGTTGGCATGCTCCGAGACCTTTTGTTCTTTTTGTGTCACCGGTTCATTAATTTTCATCACAGTCCCTTGCCTGCGGCAAAAAGTTCACTTTGTTGGTGTTCTTAGACAAAACATTACTCTAGTTTTTTAGGCCTAACAATAACCTTACAAAGAATGGTGGCATATTAGTTTTACCGCATTTTTACACGCACTTTTTTATGTCGCCACGCACAAAATCAGTGCACTAGATCTGCTTTTTTGCTGACTTATTTGCTGATAAGCCCTCGTTTTTCATGCATTTAAAAGTTGGCACAAATTTAGCTTATTCAAATAACCGGGGTATTCCAAAGCAGCAGGTATCCCGACTTCTTAAAGCCCCTCTAGCAGGGGCTCTTTTTTTGCACAGGGTCCAATTTTTACCAAACAGCGCCTTCAGGTATCATTTGCCACTCCTTCGAGCTGCGGAAATTCTATGGCGACCTATGTCATCGGCGACCTTCAGGGTTGCTACTCTGAACTGTTAAAGTTGCTGGACCTCGCTGGTTTCA
The DNA here is from genome assembly GCA_048260865.1 of Marinobacterium sp. Lineage (GTDB taxonomy): Bacteria > Pseudomonadota > Gammaproteobacteria > Pseudomonadales > Balneatricaceae > Marinobacterium. The sequence continues at coordinate 194,421 of JBLXGN010000003.1, forward strand.
ATCAGGACGATCAGGTCTGGTTTACCGGTGACTTGATCAACCGGGGCCCCGAATCCCTTGAAACACTGCGTTTCGTTCGAGACCTGGGCTCACAGGCCGTTACCGTGCTGGGCAACCACGATCTGCATCTTTTAGCCCTTTCAGTGGGCGTTGATCGCAAGATTCATCCCACACTGGAGCCTATACTGCAGGCAAAGGATCGTGATGAATTGCTGCACTGGCTCAAACATCAACCCGTTCTGCACGATGACAAGGACAAGGGCTTTGTCATGACCCACGCCGGCATACCGCATATATGGTCACTGAAGCAGGCCCGTACTTTGGCTCAGGAATTGGAGCAGGTATTGCAGGGACAGGAGTGTGAAGCCTTTCTGCACCAAATGTACGGCAACCAGCCGGATCTTTGGCGGGATGATCTGACCGGCATGGACCGTTTCAGAGCGATCACCAACTACTTTACCCGTATGCGTTTTATCACCGAGGCAGGACAACTGGAGTTCAAAGGCAATGGTCCGCCAGATACAGCACCGGATGGCTTTGCGCCCTGGTTTCGTCAACCACGTCGTATGCCGTTGAAACGCATTCAACTATTTGGCCATTGGGCCGCACTCGGTTTTCATCGCGAGCATCAGATTATTGCTCTGGATAGTGGCTGTGTCTGGGGTAATACCCTTACAGCTTATCGGCTTGAAGACGCTTGTGTTTTCACGCAAGCTTGCCTGCATAGCCAGACAGCGGGAGAAAGATGATGTCAGAGTATCGCTGCATCAATATTGATCAGGCCTGTGAACTGATCGAACAAGGCGCCCAAATCGTCGATATTCGCGACGAGGGCAGCTACAAGGAACTGCATATCAGCCAGTCCTATAATTTGAACAATCACAATATGCCCGACTACATGGCTCAAGCCGATTTCGACAAGCCACTGATCGTATGCTGCTACCACGGTATCAGCAGTCAGTCGGCGGCCGCCTACCTGGCACATCAGGGATTTGATGAAGTTTACAGCCTGGATGGCGGTTTCGAAGCCTGGCGCGCCCAGTGCCCGGACCGTTGTGAACGCTGATGCAGATCTATCTGGTAGGCGGTGCCGTTCGCGACCGCCTGTTGGGTCTTGAGGTCAAGGACCGTGACTGGGTGGTCGTTGGGGCAACCCCCGAAGAGATGGGCGCTCAGGGCTTTAAAGCCGTCGGAAGCGACTTCCCAGTATTCCTGCACCCGAAAACTTCAGAAGAATATGCGCTTGCCCGAACAGAGCGGAAAAGCGGCAAGGGCTACACCGGGTTTACCTTCCATACCAGTCCCGATGTAACGCTGGAACAGGATCTGCTTCGGCGTGACCTGACCATCAACGCCATCGCAGAAGACCTTGACGGCCAGCTGCACGACCCCTGCGGCGGCCAGGCCGATCTGGACGCACGCCTGTTACGCCACGTATCTCCAGCCTTTACCGAAGATCCTCTGCGCGTACTGCGCGTGGCGCGTTTCTATGCGCGCTTCGCTCATCTGGGCTTTACGCTAGCTCCCGAAACCGAGCAATTGCTGAAGGAAATCAGCGCCAGCGATGAGCTGGAACACCTGACGCCCGAGCGTGTTTGGCAGGAATGCGAACGCGCCCTGGGCACTCAGTCACCAGCCTGCTTCTTTAACCTGCTGCAAATGGTTGGCGCACTTGAAAAAGTGATGCCTGGCGCAGAACAATATAATCCAGACCGTTTTCAGCTGCTGACCGAAGCGGCTACTGATCTCGACAGCGAGCAGTGCTTTGCCCTCTTTGCTGTCAGCCTGACGGAGAACGAGTCTTTGGAAAGCGCTCAGGAGAGTATTCGCGCTCTATGCCGCCACTGGCGCATACCTAACCGCTTCAAGGACTTGGCCATGCAGGTGCGTGGCAGCCTTGAAAATCTGGCACACATGAACCAAGCCGATGCAGAAACACGTCTGGAGGCACTGAAAGCCTTTAGCCTGCTGCGCCAGCCAGAAAGGCTGAAACGGTTGCTGCCGCTGATCGCTCGCCTTTACCCAACCTGCGATCTGGAACGATTAGAACAAGGCGTTCAAACGCTGCTGAATGCAATCGCCGGGATCGATAACCGTGCCATACAGGCGGAAGGTTTCAGCGGCAAGGCATTGGGAGAAGCCATTCAGCAGCGCCAGCTGGAATATTGCCGTCAGTATCAGGAGCCTCAAGCGTGAACAGCACAGCACCTCGTGCTTTGATCACCGGTGCCGCGCGACGTATTGGTGCCTGCATAGCGCGTCAACTCCATCACCAGGGCTATGATCTTATCCTGCACTACCGTACATCCGCGACCGAAGCCAATACCCTGAGTCAGGAGTTGAATGCACAGCGCGCAGACTCCTGCACCTGCCTGAAAGCCGATCTTAATGACATGCAAGCGGTCGAAGAGCTGGCCACTCAGGTGCGCCAACAGGGCAGGCTCGATTTGCTGGTCAACAATGCTTCCAGTTTTTTCCCGACACCTGTCGATACAGCGGCTCAAGATGACTGGGACCTGCTGATCAACAGCAACCTGAGAGGCCCTTTTTTCCTTAGCCGCGCTCTTGCGCCGTTATTAACGGAAAGTCAGGGCTGCATCATTAATCTGGTTGATGTGCATGCCGACCGGGGTCTTAAGGGATATCCAATTTATTCAATCGCAAAGGCGGGCGTCAGAATGATGACGACAAGCTTAGCGAGAGAACTGGCCCCGGAGGTGCGTGTAAACGGCGTCTCTCCCGGAGCCATCCTTTGGCCTGAAGCAGACGCCGAGCTGGATCACGAAGCCCGTCAGGCCATTTTGTCCAAAGTGCCACTGGAACGTACCGGACGCCCCGAGGATATCGCCGAAGCCGTCGCGTTTCTGGCTTCAGCCGGCTATATAACCGGGCAAGTACTGGCGGTAGACGGCGGACGTTCAATCTTCAGTTGATGCTTTTGAAACCTGCTGACCACGCCAACTGAAATCGATCGACCAAAGCTTTTGCGCACGATCATAAGACTGCCAAAGCTGGGCATAGGTCTGTTTCAACACAGGATGCAGCTGATCCGGTGCGATTTCAGCCAAAGGCAGCAGAACAAAAGCATTTTCCGTAATTTCCTCGCGAGGCACCTGCACACCGTCCTGCGGATGGTCCAGGTCGCCATACGTCAGCACATCGATATCCAGCGTACGACCGCTGAAACGAGGGCCTGAACGGTCACGCCCGTTTTCATCCTCAACCTGTTTCAGCCAGGCTGACAGCTCAGCCAGCGGCAGGTCACATTCAATCCCCACCACCAGATTGTAAAAATTGGTGCCGGCAAATCCCACCGCTTCGCTTTCATACACCGAGGATATTTCGATCGTACCAAAACGGTCCGCTAACGCATCAAGCGCTGCCAGTATGTGGCGTTCCCTGTCCCTATTGCTGCCAAGGCTCAGGTACACATGGGTCATCAGCTGCGCTCCCCACGCTCGATCACCACGCCTACATCCTTGGCACCACGAACGGCTCCGGGCTTGCTCAAACGCAAACGCAGCCAGGGCACATCAAACTCACTCATGACAATCTGCGAAATCTCTTCCGCCATGGTTTCCACCAGTAGAAACTCACTTTCACTGATAAAACTGATCAGACGCTTGGATACGGATTTGTAGTTGAGTGTCTGCTCGATATCCTCTGTGGACGCCGCCGCCCGAATATCCGTGCCCATTTCCAGATCCAGGCTAACGGTTTGGCGCACTTCGCGCTCCCAGTCATAAATGCCGATCACGGTCTCAACTTCCAACTCACGTATATAAACGATATCCATCCTGCCTCCGCTGAGGGCCAATTGAGGCCCGCTTCAAGCTTGTATATGCTTGTTTCAAGACTGTTAATTTACCACGCCTGTTATTACCGGCGCACGACTGGACGTCATTTATGCCCGAAGGGTCCGATTGGATACTGCTGCTGATTGCCTATCTGCTGGGATCTATTCCCAGTGCAATCCTTGTTTGCAAGGCCATGGGACTTGAAGACCCCCGCGAAACGGGCTCCCATAACCCGGGAACCACCAATGTAATGCGGATAGGCGGGCGCCAGGCTGCCAGCCTGACACTGCTGGGCGATCTCAGTAAGGGAGCGGCTGCAATTTTGCTGGCGATTCTGGCAGACGCCGATGACAGCCTTAAGGGCTGGACGCTTTTGGCGGCGGTCAGCGGGCACCTGTTCCCGATATTTTCCCGCTTTAAAGGCGGTAAAGGTGTTGCAACCACTCTGGGCTGCACGCTTCTGCTCAGCTGGCCGCTGGCATTTTGTCTGACGCTATTCTGGGGCCTGGTGTTCCTGCTGGGGCGAATCGCCTCACTGGCATCGATTGCCACCGCTACAGTTGCGCCCCTGTTCTGCTATTTGACCGTGCCTTCATTAACGCTGACGTTCAGCCTGATGTCAGTGCTACTGATTCTGACGCACTGCGGTAATATTCGCAGACTCCTCAACGGTCGAGAGCGCCATTTCTAGTCAAGGCGCCCTGCCCTCTAAGACTTAGACGAAGGCTTAGATCGAATCCAGCGTATCCATCGGCCAGCGCGGACGTGCCAGAATAGTCAGATCAGCGTGCTGACCGGCCAGCAGTCGCTGACAGCCAGCATAGGCAATCATGGCACCGTTATCCGTGCAGAACTCAGGTCGCGCATAGAAAAGGCCCGACTTTTCCTTGCGTACCACCTCGTCCAGACGTTCGCGCAGACGTTTGTTGGCACTGACACCACCAGCAATGATCAGCTGCTTCATACCGGTCTGCTGCAAGGCACGGCGACACTTGATCGCCAAAGTTTCCACCACTGCTTCTTCAAACGCAAAAGCGATATCGGCCATGGTCTGCTCATCAATCTGGCCGTTTTCGTCACGCTCGGCATTGGCCGTATTCAGGGTAAAGGTCTTCAAACCGGAAAAGCTGAAATCCAGTCCGGGGCGATCCGTCATTGGACGCGGGAAGCGATAACGACCTGGCGTACCACGCTCAGCCAACTTGGCAATCAAGGGCCCACCGGGGTAATCCAGTCCCAACATTTTAGCCGCCTTATCGAAGGCTTCACCGGCGGCATCATCCAGAGACTCTCCCAAGAGCTCGTACTGGCCAATGCCTTTCACGCTGACCAGCTGGGTATGGCCGCCCGATACCAGTAGTGCAACAAAAGGGAACGAAGGCGGGTTATCTTCAAGCATGGGTGCCAGCAGATGGCCTTCCATATGGTGCACACCAATCGCTGGCACACCCAGGCCCAATGCAAGTGCACGCCCGGTCGAGGCACCAACCATCAACGCACCAATAAGCCCCGGTCCCGAGGTATAGGCAACAGCGTCCAGATCCTTTAACTCCAGATTGGCTTTAGCCATCACTTCACGGATCAACGGCAGCAGCTTTCGAACATGGTCACGCGATGCCAGTTCGGGCACTACCCCGCCGTATTCGGCATGCATTTTCACCTGACTGTACAACGCGTCAGACAGCAGCCCTCGCTTGCTGTCATACAGCGCCACACCGGTTTCATCACAGGAAGTTTCAATGCCCAGCACTCGCATAGCGGCCTCGTTATTTAAAGCAGATCAAACAGGCAACTATTATCCCTTCTGTGGGCAGCAAAATACAGTCTCGATAGCTTTACATGGCCAGATCGCTTCACTAGAATATGCCGCCTTAATCTCTATCATTACGATAGGTCTATACCAACCCAACCAAAAGGAGCATTCAATGCCTCAGGTTAAAGTTAAAGATAACGAGCCGTTCGACGTAGCTCTGCGTCGTTTCAAGCGTTCTTGCGAAAAAGCTGGCATCCTGGCTGAAGTTCGTCGCCGTGAGCACTACGAAAAGCCGACTTCTATCCGTAAGCGTAAAGCAGCTGCTGCTGTTAAGCGTCACGCTAAGAAAGTATCTCGCGAAAACGCTCGTCGCGTACGCCTGTACTAAGCAACACCTCTGTTAAATTGACCTGAACCAGCTAAGGAGCATCCCGATGTCTGATCTGAAAAACACCATTACAGAGCAGATGAAAGATGCCATGCGCGCCAAGGACAAAGAACGTCTGGGCACCATCCGTCTTATGTTGGCGGAGATCAAGCGCATCGAAGTGGACGAACGCATCGAACTCGATGACGCTCGCATCCTGATCGTGCTGGACAAGATGGTCAAACAGAGAAGAGACTCCATTACCCAGTACGAGGCGGCTGAGCGACCCGAACTGGCAGCTAAGGAGCAGCAGGAGCTGGAGGTGATTAAAACTTTCCTGCCGCAGCCACTCAGCGACGCTGAGATTACTCAGATTATTGATGACGCCATCGCCACATCCGGCGCTTCGTCCATGCAGGACATGGGTAAAGTGATGGCATTGATCAAACCCCAAGTCCAGGGTCGAGCCGACGTGGGTAAGATTTCCGGACTGGTGAAACAGAAACTCTAAGGTCCGCGACACGCTGACCTGTCCGCAACGGAGCGAAGATGGCAGGTCGAATACCTCAGCATTTCATTGACGACCTACTGGCCCGCATCAACATCGTTGATGTGATAGACGGCCGCGTCAAACTCAAGCGAGCAGGTAAAAACTACTCCGGCCTTTGCCCCTTCCATAAGGAAAAAAGCCCCTCATTTTCCGTAAGCCCCGACAAGCAGTTCTACTACTGCTTTGGCTGTGGTGCCGGCGGCAATGCACTCGGCTTCCTGATGGAATATGACCGTCTCAATTTTCCCGAAGCTGTTGAAGAGCTGGCCAAGCTGGCCGGTATTGACGTACCACGCGAAGAGGGCCGCCAGGTCGACCATCAACGCGAGCAACAACTCAAACGCCAATTCGAAGCACTGGAACAAGCAAGCAGCTTTTTTCAGCAACAACTGCGCCAGTCACCCGAGCGCGAGCGCGCCGTCAATTATCTGAAGCAGCGAGGCCTCAGCGGCCAGATCGCCGCCGCATTTGAAATCGGCTACGCCCCGCCCGGCTGGGACAATTTGCTGAATCACTTTAACGCTGTGGATAACGCCACCGAGCTACTGGAACAGTCCGGCATGGTGATTCACAACGAAGAAAAAGACAGCCACTACGACCGTTTCCGCGATCGCATCATGTTTCCGATACGCGATGTACGGGGCCGAGTTCTCGGCTTTGGAGGCCGAGTTCTGGGCGATGAAAAACCCAAATATCTCAACTCTCCTGAAACACCCACCTTCCACAAGGGTCGTGAGCTATACGGCCTTTATGAAGCCCGTAAGCACAGCAACCAGCTGGACCGTCTGCTGATTGTCGAAGGCTATATGGACGTGGTCAGCCTGGCTCAGCACGGCATTAACTGGTCCGTCGCCACCCTGGGCACCGCTACTACAGCCCAGCACCTGGAGCGCCTATTCAAACTCGTACCCGAAGTTATCTTCTGCTTCGACGGTGACCAGGCTGGACGCACAGCCGCACTTCGCGCCTTGCACACCACCCTGCCCGTCATCAAAGACGGCCAGGAAGCACGTTTTCTGTTCTTGCCCGATGGTGAAGATCCAGACACACTGGTACGCAAGGAGGGCGAGGCCGCCTTCGGCCAACGCGTGACTCAGGCACTACCGCTAAGCGAATTCTTCTTCAAATCATTGACCGAAGAAGCCGACCTGAGCAGCATGGACGGCCGCGCCCGCTTCAGTAATACCGCATTACCCCTGATTCAATCCATGCAGCCGTGCCTGCTGAAACAGATGATGATGGATCGAATCTGTGAAATTACCGGCCTGTCTCTGGAGCAGCTCAGCAGTGTTATCGACCTGCACCAGGTGACTCAGCCCAGCAGCCCACCACCGGCAGTAACTGAACACTACACCCCGACGCCCCCTCGCTACGAAGAAGCCCGGACACCGGACTCATATTCCGCACCGTCGCCACGACGCAAACAGCAGTCACGACATCTGGTCAACCAGGCTATTTCCATTTTGCTACATCAACCCTCACTGGCGGCACAGGCACCCAAGGCCGCCGAATTCACGCTAGTGGACGAGCCTAATATCGGCGTTCTCATCCACCTGCTGGAGTACATGCAGGAAACACCCGGCAGCTCATTGGGGACCCTGCTGGTGGACTGGCAGGATGACGAGGCACGCAGAGCCGACCTGATGTTGTTAAACGAGATTTCACACCTGGATCCGGTACTGGGCGACACCAATGCCGCCAGCCTGTTACAGGAGACTCTGACCCGCATTCTGGCGCGCCGCCAGGAAGCCCTGATGGATCAGCTCTTGAAAAAATCGCGCCAGTCCCCATTAACAGAAGAAGAGAAACAGACACTGCGCCAGCTAGTACTGAACCAGCACAGCTGACAGCTGCAGCAAATCTTCAGCAAGCACCTGATTTCTGGTCTATTCTCCTATCAATAGACTTTTTTACGCAGGTGCGGCACTTATAGTTGTAGCTGCCGACAGCCCTTTTCGGTATAATGTCGCGCTCGCTTTTCCGCCACCAGTCACATCAGCTTTCATTCGTTGCAGGGGCTCTATGTCAGATAAATCCCAACAGCAGTCTCGACTAAAGGAACTGATCGCCCGAGGTAAAGAACAGGGCTATCTTACTTATGCCGAGGTTAACGATCATCTTCCGGAAGATATTGCCGATCCCGATCAGGTCGAAGATATCATCCGCATGATCAACGACATGGGTATTCGTGTTGCTGAAGAAGCACCCGATGCCGAAGACCTGCTGCTGAGCGGCGGCGATTCTGCTGACGAAGCAGACGATGAAGCCGTAGCCGCACTGGCTGCTGTAGAGTCAGATGCCGGCCGCACAACCGACCCCGTGCGCATGTACATGCGTGAAATGGGTACCGTTGAGCTGCTGACTCGTGAAGGTGAGATCGATATCGCCAAGCGTATCGAAGAAGGCATTCGTGAAGTCATGATGGCACTCTCCCGCTTCCCGGGCAGCGTAGACCTCATCATGGACGCCTACAACGGCGTACTTCAGGAAGAAGGTCGTCTGAGTGACATATTCAGCGGCTATATTGACCCTGACTCCGAGGTTCCTACCGAAGAGAAGGAAGAGATCGACGAAATCGACGACGATGATGATCAGACCGATGACGACGACGATGATGACGACGACAAAGACGGCGACGATTCCAGCGACGACAAAGAGCGCGGCCCGGATCCCGAAGAAGCGCGTCAGCGTTTCGGCCTGATTCAAGATGCACTTGACCAGCTGAAAGCGGCCATTGCGAGCAACAGCTCTCCCGATGAGATCGAGTTTGCAGCCATGTCCCTGGCAAATGCATTCGCACCGATCAAGCTGTCCCCACGCTACTACGACCAGCTGGTCGAGCGTGTACGTAACTGCATCGATAGCATTCGTAAGCAGGAGCGCACAATCATGCGCATCTGCACCCAGCGCGCAAAAATGCCGCGCCCACTGTTCATCAAGTCTTTCCCGGGCAACGAAACCAGCCAGGAATGGCTGGACGAACTGGTTAACTGCGGCAAGCCGTTTGCTGCTCCGATCGCACGCAGCCTGCCCGACCTGCAGCGTGCTCAGCGCCGCCTGCGCCAGATCGAAGAAAGCGTCGGCATGAGCCTGGCCGAGATCAAGGAAGTAAACCGTGATCTGTCCATTGGTGAAGCCCGTGCTCGTCGCGCCAAGAAGGAAATGGTTGAAGCCAACCTGCGTCTGGTTATCTCCATCGCCAAGAAGTACACCAACCGTGGCCTGCAGTTCCTGGACCTGATCCAGGAAGGCAACATCGGCTTGATGAAAGCTGTGGACAAGTTTGAATACCGCCGTGGTTACAAGTTCTCCACCTATGCAACCTGGTGGATTCGTCAGGCGATCACTCGCTCCATCGCTGACCAGGCCCGTACCATCCGTATTCCGGTACACATGATCGAGACGATCAACAAGCTCAACCGCATCTCTCGTCAGATGCTGCAGGAGATGGGCCGAGAAGCAACGCCGGAAGAACTGGCCGAGCGTATGGAAATGCCGGAAGACAAGATCCGCAAGGTACTGAAGATCGCCAAAGAGCCGATCTCCATGGAAACTCCGATCGGCGACGACGAAGACTCCAGCCTGGGTGATTTCATCGAAGACACCACCCTGTCTTCACCGGTTGAAACCGCTACAGGCGAAGGCCTGCGCGAATCGACGCGTGAGATCCTTTCAGGCCTGACCGCGCGTGAGGCCAAGGTACTGCGCATGCGTTTCGGTATCGACATGAACACTGACCACACCCTTGAGGAAGTGGGCAAGCAGTTCGACGTAACCCGTGAGCGTATCCGCCAGATCGAAGCCAAGGCGCTGCGCAAGCTGCGCCACCCGAGCCGCTCCGATCACCTGCGCACCTTCATCGACGATTAATCGTTTATTTTCAGCATATTGCGCCAATGGTAGGACATGCTATCATTGGCGCTCCTTTTAGGGCCTATAGCTCAGTTGGTTAGAGCAGCGGACTCATAATCCGTTGGTCCCAGGTTCAAGTCCTGGTGGGCCCACCAATTCTGCAGATTCTGCACCCCTCTCCCAGAATTTCACTTCTATACTCTCATTGCATGCAGCAATACCCTTAAAGATTACGGGTATTTTTCCGCAATCCATTCAAACGCACGTTACAAACAGATCCATATCAGCTTAGAATGCAGTAGATACAGTCGTGCAGCTCATGACAGCAGCCTCAGAAGAAGGGCAGGCGTCAGAGTGGAGCAAGGGGAATCCAGTGAAGGTAGGACTGATTCAATCGGCCCTGGAGGCATATCGCGAGAGCCATCCCAAGAAAGGTTTTATGATCTTTCAAGCGCTGCTGGCAGCATCGCTGATTGCTCCCATGGGTATCTGGCGCTTCACCATCGAAGAATATCCACAGGGTATTTTCGACCTGACGCTGTCCATCATTTTTGTTGTGATTGCCTATATCGGCAGTAAGGACCAATATTTTCATTTGGTCTCGCGCATTTTTGCGATCAGCTACACTCTTGGCGTCCTCATCACTATTCAGTACACCGGTATTATCGGACTCTTCTGGTCCTATGCAGCAACGGTCGCCGTTTTCTTCTCGGCAAGGCGCTGGGAGGCAATACTGGTTGCCATAGTCATCTATCTCACATGCATCCATGCAGTCTGGGATATAGCCGAACCCCAGCTGCTGTTTACCTATTCCGCCTGCTTTCTGCTGATCACCTTTTTTTGTTTCAACTTTTCAACCCGTCTTCTGGCAGACAACTCGCGCTTGAGCCAGGAAGCACTCCAGGACGCCCTCACCGGGCTCGGCAACCGCCGCTCCCTTGATGATCACATTAACAAGATTGCAAACACCGATGACCCACCCGGTGTTGCTTACAGCTTAATCATGTTTGATCTTGACCACTTCAAACAGATCAATGACTCCTACGGGCATACAACGGGCGACTTGGTACTGGCCCGACTGGCCGACTTGATCAAATCCAAGGTACCTTCGGACGTTCGAGTCTACCGTTACGGTGGTGAAGAGTTTTTGATTTTGACGCCGACGGACCTTGATCAAGCTTCGCTCCTGGCCGAGCGACTTCGACAACTAGTCGAACAAAGCAAGATTATTCGTGAACTATCCACTCCCATCACGATTTCACTGGGGGTAGCCCAAAAGCAAAAAGGAGCCAACTATCGCTCCTGGCTCAAGGCTGCGGATGATGCCTTGTATCGAGCCAAAGCAACTGGGCGCAACAAGGTATGCACAGCGCTTTCCGAGGATTCTGTTCCACCATCATGGCGGAAATAAGAAGCCCAAAAAAACGTAACTGCAGGCCAACAAAAACACCTATTTGAATCCATAAAACACGAGTGTCATTCTTTCGCAACACACAACCAAAAGATCACATAAATTACCGGGTTTTTGTTGTCATCATCCTGCAAATCTTCTAAAACCGTAACGGAACTGCATTGTTTTCGTGGTTGAATACGATGCCATTCTGATAACAGCGCGGCCCTTCGGCCGAGCACAGTGCCCGCAGGGAACAATATGAAGATTGGGATCCTGGCATTCCCGGCCGATCAACAAATAAAGCTGCAACGCATACTCAGTCTATCCAAGACCCGTAACTATGAGCTGATAGAGGCTCCAGAGAACGGCAACGTAGACCTTTTGGTTGTTTTTGGTGAAGAAAACCTGAGCCAGTGTAACGGCTTCACTCTTCCCGCCAGTCATATATTGGTTGCCAGCCGTAATACACCTCCAAACGGTCACCCGCACCTTAAAGTGCCCTTTATTTCATCCCGAGTGCTGCGCATCGTAGACAGTACCGATCCGCTGTCACAACCCACGGTGACTGCCCAGCCTCAGCCGATCGCTTCTCAGAACTCTACACCGGCTGCGACTCAACCTGCGGCTGAACCCGTAGAAGCAGAACCAGCACCGTCCTCAACGGGCCTGTTTAAACGCTTCTTCAAAGACCGCTCAAGTGAAACCAAACCGGCGCAAACCGCTCCGGCAGCAGAAAGCCCAAGCGCAGCACCGACAGCGTCCACAGCCAGTCCGGCCCCCGTTGCTCCAGCACCTATTACTGCCAACACTCAGGTAGAGCCGACGCCTGCTGCTCAGCCAGCGCCCACGCAACCCGCTTCTGTTGCGCCAGCCTCTCCACAGTCAGGTATAACGCAGCCCAGAGAGCCGCAGGAAGATAAAGACAACCTGTTCAAAAAATACGACGCTCAAATCGAAGAAGCGCAGCGTCAAAAAGCCGAGCAGGACGCTGCCGCGTCAGAAATGGAGTATTCTGTACTGGTGGTTGATGACAGCCATCCGATGCAGCAGGTGCTTGCCAAGGAATTGGCTCAACTGGAGCAAACAATCCATGTGGATTTTGCTGATGACGGTGAAACCGCTCTGGAAAAAGTGGCCACCAAACACTTTGATTTCATCTTTCTCGACATCATGATGCCTGGGATTGATGGTTTTGAAACCTGCACCAAAATGCGAGCCATGCCGGCGCTGAAAAAGACGCCCATCATCATGCTCTCTTCGAAAACTTCCCCTCTGGATGAGGTGAAGGGAATCATGGCAGGCTCCTCCACCTACCTGACAAAGCCTATCGACTCTGAAGAGTTTCGTAAGGTGATCAAACGCGTATCCCGCTGGGTAAGCGACTTTAATTCCAAACGGGACCAGTGACAGTAAGGACGTAACACCCCATGTCGGTAAAGAAAATTTTAGTTGTTGAAGATGACCCGGTATACCAGCAACGCCTGCGAGATATTCTCACCCAGACAGGCGCCCAGATTCTGGTGGCCTCCGATGGTCAGCAGGGTGTTGCCATGGCTGAACAGGAACTGCCAGATCTGGTGTTCATGGATATAGTGATGCCTGGCATCGACGGTTTTTCAGCCTGTCGACAGATTACAACCGGCGAGAGCACCAAGCATATTCCGGTGATTATCGTTTCCAGCAAGCATCAGGAAGCAGATCGCGTTTGGGCACAGCTTCAAGGTGCTTCGGCCATGGTCGCCAAACCCTACACGGAACAGGATATTCTGGAGCAGGTAGAAGCGTATGGCTGATACCGAGGATAGCCTGGACACTCGCCCGAGCCCGTTTACGACCCAACGCGATACTCTGCTCACTTCACCTGGTGGAGAGGCTGAGTATCGTGAGGTGCGCCACGGTTTTACGGTTGCAGACCAGCCTCTGATGCTGGCTGCCAATGTGCTGTCAGAAATCACCTCGGGCGCCAAAATTTGCGCCATCCCGGATACCCCTCCCTGGTTCAGCGGTTTTATTAATCATCGAGGCCATACGGTACCCGTGTATGACCTCCAATACTGGCTAACCGAGACCCCGGTTGATCGACGCCAGACCGTCTACATCCTTCTCTTTGGGACTCAGCCGCATACCGCTGGAATTCTGCTTGAGCAATTTCCTACGGTACTGACGGATCCCAAACACATGGATCAGACGCCGCCTCCCCGTTACCCGGAACTGGAGGCATTCGCCCGTACCGGCTACAACAGCCAGGGACAGTGCTGGGTTGAAATCGACCATTCTGCGCTACTGAATCATTTAAAAAATAACTTTCATCAGCCTGTGGCGAAAGCCGAAGTGCAAGACAATTCATGAGGGACGCACCATGCCCGTTTTCTGGGAATTACAAAACCTTCGCATGGGGATCAAGTTTGCGGTTGCCGGTGTGCTGCTGGTTATCGGCATCGTTGCAATCGCTGTCGCCTATTACCAAACGATCCTGATCGACGAGCGAGCCCAGGTTGTCAGCCGGGAAACCCGACAGCTGGCTGAAGATGCAAGCCAGCTTGACCTGTCGCTGGCGGATGCTCAGGTAGCCCTCACTAACGCCCGCCTGTCACCCAGCAACAACTCTCTGAAGCAGTTTATTGTCTCTGCAACACGTCTGAACAATGAACTCACTGCCATGCTGCCGCACCTGCGTTCCGATACTGATCGCCAAAATATCCAGCAGCGACTGGACCAGCTGCAGCTGAGCGAAAAAATGGCAACACTGAACCGTGTCAATCTGCGCACCCCCACACCGGGTAGCGAGATTGCGGGACTGCAACAGAGCTTCGGGCAGGCTTTGATCGACCTGCGTGAAGTTAATGAGCAACTCCAGTTACTGACATCCGTGTATGCCGATGAAGATAGCGAAAAGCGCAACGCTGACACGGCTCAGATGATCAAGCTGTTCTTTGCCTCTCTGGTTATTCTGGGTCTGGCCATGGCTGTTGCTCTGGCGATCGTCAAATACGGGGTACTTGACCCTGTTCGTCGTATTCAGAAAACCGTGGATGCGGTGCGTGCCGGTGATACCGAAGCCCGTACCCGCCTGGAAAGTGGTGACGAGCTGGGCCAGATGGCCAACGTACTCGACATGCTGCTGGACGAGAAGGAAACCGCTCTGGCCAAGCAGGCAGAAGAGAACAAGAAACTCAACAACTCCATCATCGAACTGATTCAGAGCGTATTCAAAATCAGTCAGCGTGACCTGACGGTTCGTGTGCCTGTTGCTGAAGACATCACCGGTGCCATCGCCGACTCCATCAACCAGCTGACCCAGTCAATCGAGAAAGTACTGCTGGAAGTCAGCCATATCACCAAAGAGGTCAACACCTCTTCCGTGCAGGTTAAGAGTCAGTCCGAAGCGGTCCTGGAGCAGGCGAACAAGGAGCAGGAAGAGATCAACGCAACCCTGGAAGGTTTGGACTCCGCGATTGAAGCCATGCAGCTGATTTCCAAGCTGGCCAGCGTCTCCAACACCGCGTCCCAGCAGGCAATCAGCACCTCAGAGACCGCGAAAGAGTCAGTATCTGCGACCATCAACAGTATCAACAAGATGCGCCAGACCATCCACGAAGCGGAAAAACGTATCAAGCGTCTGGGTGAACGTTCTCAGGAAATCGGCGGTATCATCAACCTGATCAACAACATCTCGGAGCGTACTCATATCCTGTCTCTGAACGCGAGTATGCATGCTGCCTCTGCCGGTGAAGCCGGGCGAGGTTTGATGGTGGTGGTAGACGAAGTACAGCGTCTGGCGGAAAACTCCCGTGAAGCGACTGCCGAAATCGAAAACCTGGTCAACAACATTCAGCTGGAAACCGCCGATACCATCCATGTTATCAACACCGCGATCGAGGACGTTGTAACCGGTACACGCCTGGCCGAGAAAGCGGGTGAGCACATGGAACAAACCCGTAGCACCACGCAATCACTGGTAGAGTCTGTTGTCCGTATCGCTCAGAACGCAACAGGTCAGGCCAAGCTGGCTCAGAGCCTGCGCCAGCGTGCCGATAGTATCAACGCCTTCACCCAGGCTACCAATAGCGAGATGGTGCAGCAGAAACAGCTCTCCTCCCGTCTGGTAGGTGCCGCCGACGAACTGCAGCGCTCAATCAGCGTGTTCAAACTGCAGCATCAGGTTGAAGACTGAGGGACGTCGGCAGATGGAGGAATGCGGTATGAATCCGACGCTGGCCGACCAGCTGACGTCTCTTTGCGATCAGCTCGACCAGCCGACGGAACAGCTGGCCGAGTCTCTTGCCGAGCTGTCTGAACAATGCCAGGACGCCGAACTTTCCGGCATGGGAGACCTGCTGGCCCTGATATCCGAGCTGGTTACGGCTGAAGATGATGGGCTAACACCCGAACATCAGGCTGCTCTTGGCATGATTCTGGGCGCGCCCGGCAAACAGATGTCTTTGGATAATCTGCTGGCTGCCTCAGCCAGTATCCTGACAGCCGATATCTGGCAAGCCCCGCTGGAAGCAGAGGATATTGAGGCACTGCCAGAGCTGCTGGAAGAGGACTGGCCTCGATTATTGGCAGACTCAGGCGCAAATGTGGAGACAGAGGTCGAAGCCACATCCGAGGTTGAAACGGACACTAACCCTGAGGAGAGTGCAGCTCCTGTTACCCTGGCATTGCAACAGGCTGATGACCCTGAGACCCTGAGTGAACAACTGGCAGATCTGAGCGAGTCACTCGCCGAGCAGGCCCCTCCTCTGGTCTCAGACCTGTTCGCACTGGCCGCAGAGCAAATCGCGTCGCTGGACAATCTGGATACAGCGATTCTATCGACTCTGGCTACCCAGCTGGATCAGTTGCTGGATACACCAAATCACGCCAACACCAGTGCAGCCCTGAGTACATTAGGGAACCCAGCCTGGCCAGAACCTCTTGATCCTGAAGACCTGGCCGAACAGCAGGCTTTGATCGATGAAGCCTTCCTGACTGACTCCGTCAGTTCTGAGTTGGATATTGAGCTTGCGCCTGCCTTAGAGCAGGAGCACGGGCCAGAAGTCGTGCCGGAAGCCACTGATGGCGGAACGATCGAAACAGACGAGGCAAGCGATGAGGCCGCGGACAACACCCTCTCGGGTCCCGCCTCTGCTGCCTTGTCATCCAGTGAAGACCCCGAAGCGTTGAGTGAGCACCTGGCTGAACTGAGCGAAGCTCTCGCCGAACGTGAGCCTACCCTGTTGTCGGACCTGGTAGCGCTGGCAGCTGAGCTCTGTGGCAGTCTGGAAGCACTGGATGAAGACGCGCTGCCAGCCCTGATGACCCAGCTGGATCGGTTGCTGGAACACCCAAGCCATGAAACGGCGACTCATTCCTTGGCTATGCTGAGCAATCCAAACTGGCCGGCTCCCCTTGAGCCTGAAGACCAGGAGGGCTTACAAGAGCTGATCGATGCCGAGTTTCTGGGCGCTGATACCGCAGACAACCTCGAGCCAGTGGTAGAGGTTAGTGCCGCAGAGCCCAATGATTTGATAGGCCCTGCCGTAAACGCACTGCAGTCGGCCCATTCTGGCGCAGAACTGTCCGAGCAGCTGCTGGAGCTAAGCGAGGCGATGGCCGAGATGGCGCCAACGCTGATTTCGGACCTGTTTGCACTGGCCGGTGAAGGCAGCGAATCATTGGAGGATCTTAACTCTCCGATTGTCGCGGCCCTTTGCCAACAACTGGATCTGCTGGTTCTTCACCCCACAGCAGAGTCCGCCAGCCAGACACTATCCCTGTTGTCAGACAGCCGCTGGCCGGAACCACTGGACGCCGAAGACGCAGCTGAACTTCAAAACCTGATTTTCGAGAGTTTCTCACAGACCGAAAATACGCCGGATATTACAGAAGACATAGCGTTTGAAGCACCTGTTCAAGCGCCTGAGCAAAGCATACCTGAGGCTCCAACGCCCCAGGTTTCAGTAGAGCTGCCCAGCTTCTGTGAGGTAGACATGAGCCTGCTGGAACAGGCTGGCCCCAAGGTCGACCCACAGATTCTGGCCATGCTGTCCGCCTCTCTGCTGCAACTGACGCAACTCTGGGAGCAGACTGAACCCAATTCCAATTCGGCACTGATCGCTGCCAGTCAGGAAGCGCTGTTACCGCTGGAACGTGCCTGCGGAACCGTTCACCTGAATGGTATTCGCACTGTACTCGAAGGCTTGGGACGCAATCTGCAATACCTGGAGCAACGCCAGCAGCCGCTGGAGGTATTCGAGCACACCCACTTCACCCACTGTCTGGAAGCGCTGCAGGCGCATCTTGCTGACCTGGGTGACAAGGGCAACAGGGACCAGTTGGTTGATGCCATAAGTGATACCGGCCTTCCGGCACACGCCGATCCACAGCAGTCAGCATTCATTACCGGCTTGTTGGCACTGGCCGGAATCCAGGCACCAGAGGATATTGAGCACCCTCAGGCCACGCCGGAAGACATCGAGCTGTCCATCGCTGATGATATCGACCCTCAGCTGCTGGAAATGCTGTATGACGAGCTGCCAACACTGGTAGATGAATTCCAGCAGCACCTCCAGGCAGTATTGGATGAGCAGCAAACAGAGTCACTCCTGAGCGCCCAGCGCGCTGCTCATACCATCAAGGGTTTGGCAAACATGGCTGGCATTCGTGGCCTGGCCAAACTGACCCACTGCATGGAAGACGTGCTGGAGGTCCTCACTGACGCCAAGACCCTGCCCGGTCCACAGCTGGCAGAGGACCTGACGGAAGCTACCGACTGCCTGGCCCAGATGAGTGAGTCGATCAGCGAAGCGGAACCTGCACCGGATGGCTCACTTGAAGTGCTGCAGAGCATGATGGACTGGTTCTATCGCTTGCGCACCGAAGGCATAGAAGCCGCAGGCCAGGCGCTGACCGGCAAGAAAAAACGCACACCCAAAGCTGCGCCTGTTGCTGCCAAGGAGGAACAGCCCTCTGATCAGAAACAGGCTGCCGCTCAGGGCGGTAGCGAGCAGGGTCAGCTCCGTGTTCCCGTCAGCCTGCTGGATAACCTTTTCCGTATCGCCGGTGAATCAAGCACCCTGAATGCCCAGCTGGATGATCGCCTGGGTCAGATGCATCGACTGGCACGAGCCAACCGTGATCGCCAGCGCATCCTGCAAAAGGTGATGTTCGATATCGAACAGCAGCTGCAGGACTACTTTACCCTGCACCCAACGGAAGGCAGTGATGACAGCCATTTTGATCCACTCGAAATGGACCGTTATCACAGCATGCATACAACACTGTCACAGCTGCAGGAAGCGGTAGCAGACGTTCGCGAAGTGGGACGTGAAATGGCTGACCACATCCGTCATCTGGATGAAATGCACGCGTCTCAGACCAACTTGCAGAAAGAGTCACTGGACAACGTGCTCAGCACTCGCCTGGTCCCCGTCAAAACGCTCAGCTCACGCATGCAGCGCATCATGCGACAGGCTTGCCGTGCTGCTGGCAAGGAAGCCAACCTGGTCATCGAAGGTGAGGGCGTCCTCATCGATAGCCAGGTACTGGGCCAACTGGCCGACCCGCTGATGCATATCATCCGTAACGCCGTAGACCATGGCCTGGAAGCAGCCGAGGTTCGTGCCAAGGCAGGCAAGGATGAGACCGGCACCCTTACGATCAGTTTCCGGCAGGCACAAAACCAGGTTCAGGTGAGCTGCAGCGACGATGGTGGCGGCATTAATGTCACCCGCGTGAAGGAAATTGCCGAACGTAAAGGACTCCTGAAGGGAGGTCGGGTACTGTCCGACAACGAAGCTCAGCGTTTGATCCTGATCCCCGGTTTCTCTACCCGTGATGAGGTTAGCCAGCTATCAGGGCGCGGCATCGGCATGGATGTGGTGTACCAGCAGGTTACTCGCCTGCAGGGCACCATCAGTATCCATTCGGTTCAGGGTGAAGGCACCCGCTTCGATCTGGCCCTGCCGGCCTCTTCTCTGCTGGTTCACACCCTGCTGGTGAGGAGCGCTAACAAGCGTATTCACGCACTGTCCAGTCACACCATTGAACAGAGCCTGCTATCCGCGGACGGGGAACTCAACGCCACCGATGATGGCATGACGTTTACAACGGACGAAGGCACCTATCCCGCCTATTCGCTGGAAACCTTACTGGGTGAAAAACCTGGGGATTACACAGGCAAGCGGCTTTTCCCTGTCCTGTTGGTGAAGCTGGATCAGGGCGAAAAGGCGGCAGTTCTGGTACCCGAAGTACTGGCTCACCGTGAACAGGTATTCAAATCCATGGGCGAGCATATCCCGGATATCCCCGGCGTACCCGGTGTTACCATCCTGGCCGACGGCAGCGTTGCACCTATCGTCGACCTCCAGGGCCGTATTCGTCAGCGCCACTCGGCACTGAGCCCGGTATCGGAACTTGCTGAACCCGAATTCAACCTGCACCTGCCGGAAGTGCTGGTGGTGGATGACTCCCTCAGCGCCCGCAAAACGCTGGCGACCCTGCTCAGTGACAGCGGTTACGAAGTCCGTACGGCAATTGATGGTTTGGACGCACTGGACAAAATCCGACAGGATCCTCCAGCCATCGTCCTCACCGACCTGGAGATGCCGCGCATGAGCGGCATGGAACTGGCGGCGATATTGCGCAACAGCAAGCAGTACAACAATATCCCGGTGGTGATGATCACTTCTCGTTCTACCCACAAACACCGTGGCGAAGCTGAAGCGGCGGGTGTTTCCGCCTACCTGACCAAGCCCTGGACCGAAAGTCAGGTACTGGACCAGGTACAGACTCTGCTGTTCTAACCCGCTGTTTTCGTTCACTCTCCGCCGTGTTATCAGTGCCTGATACACGGCGGAGACGGTGGACTCCTACCTCTCCAGACGGTATAAATTACTACTTTTTGTTATAGTGTAGCGGCGTCCGCCGGTCGCCCTTAACTTCTTCTCAACTGACTGGAGTTCGTCCCGCTGATGAACCTGTTTTGGATACCCTTACTGCCGCTCGTCGGTACCCTGATGCCGCTCCTGACCGAAAGGTTCGGCCGCAGCGCCTGTGCGCTGATGACCGCGATTCTGCCGGCCATAGCACTATTCATGGTCCTGTACGCAGCCCCTCAGGTGTTCGCAGGTGTCACGCTGGAGGAAAGGTTCAGCTGGATACCCTCGCTGGGGCTTGAGTTGGCCTTCCGGCTCGATGGTCTGGCGCTGCTGTTCTGCCTGCTGATTTTGGGTATAGGGCTGCTGATTATTCTGTACGCCCGCTATTACCTGTCATCCGAAGACTCCATGTCCCGTTTTTACGCCTACCTGATTCTGTTCATGACAGCGATGGTGGGTATCGTCACGGCGAACAACCTGATCCAGCTGTGGCTGTTCTGGGAATTGACCAGTATCAGCTCCTTCCTGTTGATCAGCTTCTGGAATCACAAGAGCGAGGCCCGCAAGGGTGCTCGCATGGCACTGACCGTCACCGGTGCCGGTGGTCTGGCGCTGCTGGCGGGCTTGCTGCTGATCGCCGACATTGTGGGCAGCTACGATCTAAGTGTCGTGCTAGCCAGTGGCGATACCTTGCGTGAACACAGCGCCTACCCTGTGGCTCTGGTGCTGGTACTGCTGGGCGCATTTACCAAGTCTGCACAGTTCCCGTTCCACTTCTGGCTACCGCACGCCATGGCAGCGCCGACGCCTGTCAGCGCTTACCTGCACTCAGCAACCATGGTCAAGGCGGGTATTTTCCTGCTGGCCCGCTTCTACCCGGTACTGTCCGGCACCGAGCTCTGGTTCCTGATCGTCAGCCTGACCGGTTTGGCAACCTTGTTGCTGGGCGCCTATATCGCTCTGTTCAAGCATGACCTCAAAGGGCTACTGGCCTATTCCACCGTCAGTCACCTGGGCCTGATTACACTGTTGTTGGGTATGGATACGGAGTTGGCCGCGGTCGCCGCCATCTTCCATATCATCAACCACGCCACTTTCAAGGCATCCCTTTTCATGGCCGCCGGTATCATCGATCACGAATCCGGTTCCCGTGATATGCGCAAGCTCAATGGCCTGTGGAAATACATGCCGTACACCGCCACCCTGGCAATGGTGGCTGCAGCATCCATGGCCGGTGTGCCGCTGCTGAACGGCTTCCTGTCCAAGGAAATGTTCTTCGCAGAGACCCTGCATCAGGTATCTCTGGGCTCCCTGTCCTGGATGGTGCCGGTACTGGCCACACTGGGGGGTATCTTCTCGGTGGCCTACTCCACCCGCTTTATCCATGACGTGTTCTTTAACGGCGAACCGATCGACCTGCCAAAGACACCACACGAACCGCCTCGCTACATGCGTATTCCGGTCGAAATACTGGTCGCACTCTGTCTGCTGCTGGGTATTTTCCCGGGCTATATCATCGGCAGCCTGCTGGACTCCGCCTCATCGGCCGTGCTGGCCGGGCAATTACCCGAGTACAGCCTGTCCATCTGGCATGGCTTTAACCTGCCGTTGCTGATGAGTTTGATCGCCATGATGGGCGGTCTGTTGATCTACTACAACCGTCGCCATCTGTTCCAGTTTCAGGCTCAATTCCCTGAAAATGACGCCAAAATGGCCTTTGAGAGTGCCATTCAGTGGCTGGTGGCTGCAGCAACCCGCACCCATAAGTTTTACGAGAACGGTTCCCTGCAGCGTTACATGTGGATGTTGTTACTGTTCGCATTGGTGATGATTGCCGGCCCGCTGATGGATCTGAATACCACCGCCGGACTACGTCCTCACCTGCCGATTGATGGTGTCGAAATCACTGCGGCCGTGCTGCTGTGCCTGAGTGCTATCGCCACTGTGATCTGGCATCGCAAACGTATGATCGCCCTGTTGACGCTGTCGGTTGTAGGCCTGATCGTATCGATCGCTTTTGCCCGCTTCTCGGCACCTGATCTGGCTCTGACTCAGCTGTCAGTAGAAGTTGTTACCGTTATCTTGCTGATGCTTGCCCTCTTCTTCCTGCCACAGAAGACGCCCAAAGAGTCTTCACCGCGACGCGTCGTTCGTGACCTGACCATCTCAGCAATGATCGGTGGTGTTATCGGTACCATCAACTACGCCATGATGACCCGTCCGCTGGACAGTATCTCTGACTTCTTCCTCGCCAACAGTAAAATCGGTGGTGGCGGTACCAACGTAGTCAACGTGATTCTGGTGGACTTCCGTGGCTTCGATACTCTGGGTGAGATTACCGTACTGGGCATCGCAGCACTGGGTATCTTCAAGCTGATTGCACGCATGCGTCTGTTCATGCCGGCTGGTGATGAACACGGACGTCCCTGGGCGCGTGATCGTCACCCGATGATGCTGGCAGTTATTTCCCAGAGTCTGCTGCCGCTGGCCTTGCTGGTCTCGGTCTATATCTTCCTGCGTGGTCATAACCTGCCTGGCGGTGGCTTTATCGCCGGTCTGGTTACATCGGTTGCTCTGGTGCAGCAGTACGTTGCCCATGGTGTCGACTGGATCAAGGAACGACTCAAGCTGGATTATCAGTGGCTGATCGGCAGCGGGGTTTTGATTGCAACCCTGACAGGCTTGGGCAGCTGGGCCTTCGAGCGCCCGTTCCTGACCTCCTGGTTTGATTACTTCAAGCTGCCCTGGATCGGCAAATTTGAACTGGCCAGTGCCATGGTCTTCGACCTGGGTGTTTACCTGACCGTTATCGGCGCCACGCTACTGATCCTGGCCAACCTGGGTAAGCTCACCACCAATCACCGTCCAACTCAGCCGGAGTCTGAATAATATGGAAGCCGTATATGCCGTCTGTGTCGGTCTATTGACCTCTGCGGGTATTTTTCTCTGCCTGCGTGGACGCACTTTTCCCGTTGTTTTGGGTCTGACCATGCTGTCTTACGCCGTCAACCTATTCCTGTTTTCCAGTGGCCGTCTGAAACTGGACGGTGCCGCCATTCTGGGCACCTCCTACACCTATGCTGACCCACTCCCACAGGCACTGGTATTGACGGCAATCGTAATCGGCTTCGCCATGACCGCTTTTGTTGTCATTCTGGCCATGCGCGCACGAGCCGATCTGGGTAATGACCATGTGGATGGTCGTTTGCCGCCACAACCTGAAACCAAAACGCGCCGCAAGAAGGACCAGGCATGATCGACCACCTCCCTATACTGCCTGTTCTGGTACCTCTACTGGGTGCCTTGCTGATTCTGTTGCCACCGCTCAGTTCCAGCCTGGAGCGCCAGCGCGCCGCCTCCCTGTTTGTCGCCACCCTGACACTGATTGTCAGCCTCGCACTCTTGCTGCACAGCCGTGCCGAGGGTATTCAGATCTATGTACTGGGTGACTGGAACCCGCCATTCGGCATCGTGCTGGTGGCCGATATGCTGTCATCTCTGCTGGTACTGCTCACATCGGTACTGGGTCTGGCAGCATTGCTGTATGCCTGTGCCGGTGAAGACAAAACCGGGGCCTACTTTCATCCGCTGATTTTGTTCCAGCTGATGGGTATCAATGGTGCCTTCCTGACCGGGGATATTTTCAACCTGTTCGTATTCTTTGAAGTTCTGCTGATTGCCTCCTACGCCCTGTTGATTCACGGTGGCGGCAAGCAGAAAACTCAGGCCAGCTTCCACTATGTGGCACTGAACCTGGTGGGCTCCAGCCTGTTCCTGTTCGCGCTGGGTATCCTGTACGGCACCTTGGGTACGCTCAATATTGCGGACATGTCGACCAAGGTCGCTCTGCTATCCGAAGAAGAAGCCGTGCTGGCACGTGCAGGTGGCATGCTGCTGCTGGCCGTATTTGGCCTCAAGGCCGCCATGCTGCCATTGCACTTCTGGCTCACCCGCGCCTACTCCTCTGCTGCTGCACCTGTTGCGGCGCTTTTTGCCATCATGACCAAGGTTGGTATCTACAGCCTGTTCCGCGTGCATACCGTGGTGTTTGGCGATAATGCCGGCCCTTTGGCCAATATGATCGAACCCTGGATCTGGCCGCTGGCCATTATGACCGTGGTAGCCGGCAGCATTGGTGCTCTGGCCAGCCCCAACCTGCGTGAGCTGACTGCCAACCTGGTGATCGTGTCCGTCGGCACTCTGCTGATCGCCGTGGCTCTGCAAAATGAGCAGGCTACAGCGGCAGGCCTCTTCTATCTGGTACATAGCACCTTCATCAGTGCGGCGCTGTTCCTGGTAGCTGGGCTGATCAGCGATCAACGCGGCAAGGCCGGCGACCGTTTTGTTATTTCACGCAAGGTACGCCAGCCAGCCTTGCTGGGTGTGTGCTTCTTTATCGCTGCCATGACCATCGCCGGTATACCGCCGTTCTCCGGTTTTGTTGGCAAGCTGTTGATGCTGCAATCGGCTCAGTCCGGTGCCGAAATGCTCTGGGTCTGGCCGACCATCCTGATCAGCAGCCTGATTACCATCATCGCGCTGTCTCGTGCAGGTACAACCCTGTTTTGGCGTCGCAGCAGTGACAAGAGTCAGTCTGAGCCTGCCTCTAAATGGCAGGTCGCCGCTGTTACCCTGCTGCTGCTTGCCGCGCCACTAATGGTTGTGTTTGGTGGACCTCTGACCGAATACACCGATGCCGCCGCCAAACAACTGCACCAGGTTTCTGAGTCCCTGGATGTTCTGCTGCCTGGAGGTCCCTCATGAGTCTGTCCAGTTGGTTGCCCATGCCTGTGCACAGCCTGCTGCTGTTTGTCAGCTGGCTGCTGCTCAACAACTCCGTCGCCCCGGGTCATCTGGTGCTGGCGGCCTTCCTGGCATTCACCATACCGCTGCTCTGCGCACCGCTCAAAACGAATCAGCCACGGGTACGCAAGCCCCTGCTGGCCGTGCGCTACACCCTGCGTGTACTGGGTGATATCGTCACGGCCAACATCGATGTGGCCATTCTGGTATTGGGGCCGATGCGCAAGCTGCAGCCCGGTTTCGTTGCCATCCCGCTGGACATCAAGGGCGATCTGCCAATTACCCTGCTCGCCAGTACTATCTCCCTGACCCCCGGTACGGTCAGTGCCGAAGTCTCAGAAGATCAGCAATGGCTGTATATACACGCCCTGCATATTACCGATGAGCAGGCGCTGATCGCCGAGATCAAGGCGCGCTATGAAGCCCCGCTGAAGGAGATTTTCGGATGCTGAATACCACCATTTACATCGTCAGCGCCTTTGTCTGTATCGCACTTGTGCTGAATCTCTGGCGGCTGTTACGCGGTCCGGATCTGTCGGATCGCATCCTGGCGCTGGATACCATGTATATCAACAGCATCGCCCTGATTCTGTTGTACGGCATGCATATGGGCACCAACCTCTACTTTGAAGCGGCACTGCTGATCGCCATGCTGGGCTTTGTCAGCACCGTGGCCCTGTGCAAGTACCTGCTGCGCGGCGATATTATTGAATAAGGGTTTGTATGAATACTTTGGTTGAAATCCTGGTCTGTGTGCTGCTGCTGGTCGGTGGTTTTTTCGTTCTGGTCGGCTCTTTGGGCCTCTCACGCCTGCCAGACGTGTACACGCGCCTGCACGCCCCCACCAAGGCAACGACAGTGGGCATGGGCGGCATTCTGATCGCCTCCATGGTGATGATGAGCTATGAACAGGGTTACCTCAGCGTACACGAGTTGCTGATCACTCTGTTCCTGCTGATCACGGCTCCCATTACCGCTCATATGCTGGCTAAAACCGCTCTACATCATGAAAACAAGGCACTTCGCCGTACGCGTTCGCAGCATCTGATTGCGACTGCTCGTGAGCAGCAGCCACCGGTTACGGCTGACAGTTCCGCCCCTCATGAGTAAGCGCCTGCAAACGGCCGAGCTCAGCTGGCAGGCAGGCTCGCCAGAATCGGAGCGCTTCGGTGATATCTACTTCAATCGCGATGGCGGTATTGCTGAGACCGAGTATGTATTCCTTCAGGCGAATCACCTGAAGGAGCGCTTTGAAACGTTGGACAAGCCCTCTTTCGTCATCGCCGAAACCGGCTTTGGCACCGGGCTAAACTTTCTATGTGCCCGTGAGCTTTGGCTGAGCACAACCCGTCCGTCCCAACAGCTACACTTCATCTCCTGTGAAAAATATCCGCTGGCAGTTGAAGACCTGACTCGTGCACTTGAAGCCTTCCCACAGTTCAGAGACGGGGCTCATCAATTAATTGACGCCTACCCGTCACCCGTCGAAGGCTTCTACACACTCAGGTTTGATGGCGGGCGCGTGTTGCTGACGCTGCTGTTCGGTGACGCCAGCAGCCAGTTGCCACAACTGGAAGCCAAGGTCGACAGCTGGTTCCTGGACGGGTTTGCACCAGCCAAGAACCCGGACCTCTGGACCGAAGAGCTGTTCAAGCAGATTGCCCGCCTCAGCCGCCCCGGCACACGCTTTGCAACCTTTACTGCAGCAGGACTGGTTCGCCGAGGCTTGCAGGATGTGGGTTTCCAGGTTGAAAAGCAGCCCGGCTTTGGCCGCAAGCGTGAAATGCTGGCCGGACTCATGAGAGAGCCCGGGCCAGAGTCCATTTCCAGTCGCCACTCGGACTCTTTACCCATCTGGAGCCTGCCTCCGGCCCCCCTACCAAATACCGAGCCGGTTATCGTCATTGGTGCAGGCCTGGCAGGTGCTTCAACCGCTCGAGCACTGGCAGAGAAAGGTATTTCCGTGCAGGTACTGGAGCGCCACCCGGCACCAGCCCAGGAAGGCTCGGGTAACCCTCAGGGCGCGCTCTACGCCAAACTGCCCGCCAAGCCGACTGCGCATAGCCGTTTTCACCTTAGCGGGCTCGAATACAGCTGTGGGCTACTCACCCCCCTGATGCAGCAACAGCCGGCGCTGGGTGAACTATGTGGCGTGCTTCAGCTTGCTCTGAACAGCAAAGAACTGGAACGACAAAGAGATATCATTCAGGCCGATGCCTATCCTGCGTCGCTTGCCCGTTCGGTTAGTCAGGAAGAAGCCTGCCAGTTGGCCGGTATAACAACCCCGGCACCAGGCCTGTTCTTTCCCAAGGCGGGCTGGGTATCACCCCCCCAGCTATGCAAAATGCTGCTGGACCACCCATTGATTAGCTGCCGGTTTGATACCCCGGTCAGAGATTTGGCATTCCGTGGTGGACGTTGGCACTTGCTGGGAACCGAATATAGTACCCAACAAGTTGTGGTCTGCTGTGCGACCAGCAGCCGTGACTTCACGCCCCTCAGCTGGTTGCCGCTGAAACCCATTCGTGGTCAAACCTCTCAAGCCGATGCTCCTGAAACACAGCCAGCATTGCAAACCGTTGTTTGTGGCGAAGGCTATATTTCTCCGCCCTTTGCCCAGCTCTACTGCTTTGGCGCTTCGTTCAAGGTAGGCGATACCGAGCTGGACGTACGTACTGACGAGCACCAGCACAATCTGGATATTCTGACACGGGCACTGCCTGAACTGGGTAATGCTATGGCCTCAGCAGAGCTGGAGGGCCGAGTAGCGCAGCGCTGCAGCACTCCCGACTACCTGCCTTTGGCCGGCCCGGCTCCCGATTTTGACGGTTATCTCGAGCGTTATGCCAAGCTGAGAGAAGATGCGCGCTGGCCGCTGGATACTGCTCCCGCCTATCAGCCCGGACTTTTCATTAATCTGGGGCATGGATCAAAAGGGCTGATTACAGGTCCAATTACAGGAGAGCTACTGGCCGCTTTGATTGCAGGAACCCCTTTGCCATTAGCGGCTGAACAGCTGCGTATCCTGCATCCGGGACGTTTTATCATCAAGAATCTCATCCGCGGGTCGCTATAATAAGAATAGCCGGAGTTAGCCGGTGAAGTGCGGAGGTAACCAATGGCACTTGTTATCTACGATCAGGGCTATCGGATTCAGACACCCGTGGACTCGTTGTTCAGGCAGCGGGGTGTAGAGTCGATGCAACGGAGCAGCACAGCCTCACACCTCCCCTCTTCCGGGGAGAAGGCACAACGCCAGCTGGAAACAGAAGAGCAGATCCAACTGTCTCGGGAGCGGTTTCAGCTTCCACCCAAGGACAGACGCCAGTCGCCCAAGGGCTATGACCAGGCCGGACGAGAGCAAACCGCAGCTCCAAGCAAGCCCCAGGAGCTCAAGGCGGCTCAAATCATGAGCAGCCCGGTACTGACCATTACGGCCGAGACCAGTGTACGCAAAGCCTGGGAACTGATGCAGGCACAAGAGGTGTATCATCTGATTCTGGTTGACGAGGATGGACGGGCACTGGGTCTGCTGTCACGCAACGACATCCTTGCAAAGGGCACGGATTCACCTGTCAGCGTCACCCAGGCGTACCGCAAACAGATGATCGTAGCCTCTCCTTCGACACCTATATCCAGCATTGCCGCCAGTTTCGTGAGCTACGATATAGGGGCTATTCCGGTGATTGACGAGCAGGACCAGCTGCAAGGGATTGTGTGTCGTACCGACCTGCTGAGAATACTGATCAATAATGCCCGTGTGGAAAGCTGGGCCTGAAATTGTGGTATTCACTGAGGCGGTAGTTGCCGCCCTGAAGCTCTGGAAGCCGCCTGTTCCAGTGGATCGTCTGGTCTGCTGTCGGAGGCTTGGCCACCGCCGCTAAGCCAGCCGGTCAGTACGCTGAACACTTTCTTCACCGCGCGCCAGAGCTTGGGCAGTATCCAGATAAGCAAACCAACAAACAGAATCAGTGCACCCAGGAACCAAAGCGGGTGATTCAATGCCGTCCAAAGGCCACCGATAACAATCAGGTCTTCGCTGAAGGAAGCGGTCCAGTTTGTGAGTGGTTCAGGTGAGGTATTAATCACCACTCGGGTACCCGCTTTAAGAGCGTGACTGCCCGCTGCCATGGAACCACCAACCAACGCAGCGGCCAATTCCACTACTGGGCTCATATCGCCCACAGCACCCGCTGCCAAAGCCGCTCCCGCCGGGATTCGGATGAAGGTATGCAGACTGTCCCAACCGGTATCCACACCGGGTATTTTGTCCGCAAAGAATTCGACAAAATACATGAAGCCCGCCGCCATCATCACCAGCGGGTCACTGACGATTTCCAGGCCCGGAGGCAATGTCAGGTGCCCCATATTGGACAAGATACCCAGCATTAACACCGTGGCATAAAGATTAATCCCACTGGCCCAGGCTACCCCCATGCTCAGAGCGATCAATGACGTCATCTGGTCGAGCTGTTCCACAGGCCTGCCCCGCTAGTCAGTGGTTCCAGTCACGCACCTGATCAGCCGGTACGATATTGCACAGGCCGGTGTGTTCACTGAAGATCAATACCGCCTCACCTTTTGCCAACGCACGACGCACTTGGCTTACCTTATCGGCAAGGCTGTACTCCTGTTCACCATAGTCAGTGCCATCGCGACTGACAAATTCCTGAATCAGGTTATCCAGCGTTTCGGGCTCCAGTTCCTGCCAGGGTACGATCATGCGGATTCCCACTCGGCCAGTTGCTGCAGGAATGCGGCTTCATCCATTACAGGGACCCCCAGCTTCTCGGCTTTGGCCAATTTGGAACCCGCACCCGGGCCTGCCACCAGCATCTGCGTCTTGCCAGACACACTGCCACTGACCTTGGCGCCAAGTGCCAGCAGACGATCCTTGGCTTCATCACGGGTCATCTGCTCCAACGTGCCGGTCAGCACCCAGGTTTGTCCCAGCAACGGCTGAGCGTCTTCCCCTGCCGTTTCTTTGACCTCGGATTCCCAATGCATGCCAAAATCGCGCAGCTGCTGCTCCAGACGGCGGACCTGTTCAACCCATTGCGCATTGTTCAGGCACTGCATAACCCCATCACGGGCCTTACGACTCAGTTTTGGGACTTCTACCAGGACTGACTCGTCAGCAGCCAACAGAGGCTCCAGCGCCTTGAAATAGCGAGCCAGTGCTTCAGCACCGGTTTTGGCGACGCCCGGAATATCCATCCGCAGCAGCAGCTGATCCAGCCCGATAGCGCCCTGCAGCGTCAGTGCGATATCGGCTTCATTCTGCAGTGTTATACCCTGCTCCAGCAGATCATCCAGTGCCTGACGGTTATGCTCATCCTGCATGAAGTTGTGGATTTCGTGTCCCACTTCCAGACCGATATCCGGCAACCAGGTCAGTAGCAGCGGCTCGGCCTCTCGCAGACGCTGTAACGTACCCAACTGGGCCGCCAGGGTGCGTGCTGTACCCTCGCCTACTTCAGGAATGCCCAGTGCATAGATGAAGCGCGCCAGCTCCACCTCACGGCTGGCCGCTATGGCACTGATCAGGTTCTCGGATGACAGCTGAGCAAAGCCCTCCAGCGCCAGCACCTGGTCTACAGTCAGGCGATAGAGATCAGCGGGGGAACGGACCAGCTCTTTTTGAACCAGCAGCTCGATATTCTTTTCACCCAACCCATCGATATCCATCGCCTTGCGCGACACAAAATGGATCAATGCCTGAATTAACTGCGCCTGACAGGACAAACGCCCAACACAGCGGTACACCGAGCCTTCGCTATGCTGCTCACGGCCCTTGCCGCGTTTAACCAGACGCACGCGCTCTACATCGGAGCCACACACTGGACAGTGCTCGGGGATATGTACCTCGGTTTCCTCACCCGTTCGCTTCTCGGTCTGCACCGCTGCGATTTGGGGAATGACATCACCGGCACGGCGTACAATGACCCAATCACCCGCACGCACACCCAGACGGGCAATTTCGTCCATGTTGTGCAGGGTGGCATTACTGACGGTTACGCCCCCCACAAACACCGGCTCCAACCGTGCGACCGGAGTAATGGCTCCGGTACGACCGACCTGAAACTCAACGGCGTTCAGCCGAGTCGCTTCTTCCTGTGCCGGAAATTTGTGGGCAATGGCCCAACGCGGGGCTCGAGCGATATAGCCCAGCTGTTCCTGCTGCTCCAGACGGTTGACCTTGAAGACGATGCCATCAATATCGTAGGCCAATTGATCACGTCGAGCGGCCAGCTGCTCATAGTACTGGCGGCAGCCTTCCAGCCCATATACCACGCGCATCTCGCTGTTGATCTTCAGGCCCCAGAGGTTCAATTGCTGCAGGCGTTCAGCGTGACGATCCGGCAAATCGCCGCCGGAAACCACACCTGTGCTGTAGCAGCAGAACTCCAAA
The DNA here is from genome assembly GCA_048260865.1 of Marinobacterium sp. GTDB lineage: Bacteria > Pseudomonadota > Gammaproteobacteria > Pseudomonadales > Balneatricaceae > Marinobacterium. Next base: position 226,212 of record JBLXGN010000003.1, read on the forward strand.
GGGCGCCTTGCCGTAACCGACGGATCCAGCTGACGCAAACTGCCTGCAGCAGCATTACGCGGGTTCACAAAGGTTTTTTCATCAGCCGCACGGGCCAGTTCATTGAGCTGTTCGAAACCCGCTCGAGGCATGTAGATCTCGCCTCGCACTTCCAGGCGTTCCGGCCAGCCACTACCCAGCAGGCGAAGAGGCACGGAATTCAGGGTACGAACATTAAGGGTGATATCTTCACCAGTGGCCCCATCGCCACGGGTAGCGGCACGTACCAGGCGCCCCTGCTCATACATCAGGCTGACGGCGATACCGTCCAGCTTGGGCTCACAGGCAATTTCCAGACTGCTCGTATCATCCAGCGACAAGCGCTCACCAATACGCTTGATGAAAGCAGCCATGTCTTCATCATTGAAGGCGTTATCCAGTGACAACATTGGCTGCTCATGACGGACCTCGGCAAAGCCTGTATCCGGCTTTTTCCCGACACGCTGGGTAGGTGAGTCGGGTGTCACCAGTTCAGGGTGCTCAGTCTCAAGTGCTTTCAGCTCCTGAAACAGACGATCATATTCGCTGTCGGTGACGCTGGGCTCATCCAGGACATAATAACGATAGTTATGCGCTTCAAGTTCGCTACGCAGCGACTCGGCACGTTCGGAAACGGAATCGGGAAGGGTCATGTCTGTGGATATCTTAAGTCAGTTGAAAACAAAAACGGGTCTTAGTTGACCCGTCGTTGCCGCTGATGCATCTGGAATTCTCGGATGCGCTCGCGATAATGTTCTTTGGTTTGGGGCCGCATGACCGAGCGATCCTCATCGATCAATTCACCATTAAGGTGCTTGGCCAGAGTTTCCGCTGTGGCCAGCATACACTCGTAAGCGGTCATCGGATCATGAGGCTCGCTCATCGACATGAAGAAGGTTACGGCAGGTGTTTCCAGCGCGTCCATGTTCTCAGGGTCGAAAGTACCCGGTGCAACCGCATTAGCCATGCTGAACTGAATTGGAGAACCCGGTGAGTTGTCTTCTGCACGGTGATAAATCGACATATCACCCCAGTCCATGCCACAGGCGTCAACTATTTTGCCCAATGCAGGCCCTGGCAGACGCTCGCCATTACGGCCTACCACCGTGATGACCAACACATGCTCGGGATCAGGCAAAGTAGCGCGCTTGGGGCCCTGCTTGGCAACAGGCGCGGGTTCAGTGCCTGGGGTCGTGTCTTCAACGTGAGTTGACACTTCGGGCTCAGAGCGGGGCTCTGGTGCAGATTCGTAGGAGGGCTCCGACCGAGTACTGGTTTCTGCAGCAGGTTCAATCACGGGCTCCATTGAGTACTCTGAACCGGTCTCAACCTGAACCGACTCTTCCCGTTCAGCTTCACGCTCAAACGAATCACGGTAAGCCGCCAAAGTATCATCCGGCAGGTCTGTACCTATCTGGTCAAACAGCGTAGGAATCGGCTGATCCAGGTCCAGGCCTGACTCTTGCTGGTTATCCAAGTCCCTGTCTTCGGAGTAAACCGGCAAGGGTTCTTCCTTCAGAGGGTAGTCCATCTCGAGTGCTGAACCCTGAAGATCACCGCGATCAACGGCTTGCAGGAGTTCGTCATCATTACGAGCAGACACGTCCGACTCATCAAACAGAGGCTCAGGACTGGGCTCTTCAATGACTGGCGCTGGCCGAGAGGTCGGTTTGCTCTCGGCTTTGGGCTTGCGCGACCTGGTTCGGCTACGCGCAGCTGAGGCTTCCTCACGCGTCGGAATATCATCAAACAGGGGATCCATTTCCGTCAGTTCCGGGATCGTATCGACCGACGGCTCAAGACTAGGCTCCACCCGTTCCCTGCTGCGCATGGAAGGCGGCTGTGCCGGCGGCGCTTCAGCACCCTGGCGCTTGCGCGCGCCGCCGTTGGGCAGTTCAGGATTGTGTCCATCGCCACCATCGCCTAATTCTGACAGGGTACGGTCAATTTCCAGCTTGAGTCGACTGCGGTTGGCACTGACTCGCCGCCAGCCGTCCACCAGAATCAGTATAACAATCAGTACACCGCCGATGATTAGCCATTCGCGCAGACTGATATCCATATTTTCGCCTTACCCTGTTAATAAACGCCCGTGCCTTACTTTAACACTTGGTCGATCACCAGTGAAACAGGCGCCTCACGGCCTCGCGTCGCAACCGGGCTTTGCGTCCCTTCCAGATCGCCCGCCTGAGGCTCGGGTTGACCCGAGAGACTGATGCGAGCGCTGATTTCCACTTGATCATGCATCGACAGACGAGCCTGTGGCGCCATCGCCATGGCATCTGTCAGTTCCAACTCTAACGGCAGATCCTTTACCTGACGCTTAACAGCCGCCAGCGGCATGCTGCCTCCGACCGGGCGGGCGAAAATAAACAGCGTCTGTTCGGGATTCACCTGATCCAGCAAGGCCGGGTCCAGACTTACCTGCACCTTGATGCTGGCCAGATTCATCTCGGGCACATCAGGGACGGGCTGACCGGTCGCGGCCAATTGCTCCTGAGCGCGGGCGATACCGCTGCGCAGCGAATCAGCTGCCGTGCCGTCGGCATTGATCAGTGCCTTGCGCCAGTGTTCAATGGCAGCGGTGTAGTTTTCCTGCTCAAACGCATCAATACCCAGCAATCCCAAGGCGGCAATTTCATAAGGCTCCAGCGCCAGGGTAGCATTGATCTGTTCACGCACCTGAGCATCCATGACCGCGTTATTAGCGAAGTACATCGCCTGCGCCAGTTGCCCCATTACACTGGCATACTGCGGGGCATCCTGCGGCAGGTAATCCAGCACCTTGGCAAAGGCATCACGCCCGGCCGCGTAGTTGCCCATATTCATATGGGTATTGGCCAGCAGGTACCAACCTTCAGGATTTTCCGGACTCGCCGCCAGCTCTTGCTCCAGAGAGGCGATTGCCTGCTCCATGCTCATCTGGCCATTGAAACCCGGCGGTGTGTTCAGAGCAATATCCAGGTCCGCAGCACGACCCAGGTGGTTATACAGACCCAGCGCAGCAGCCGGAATCATCAGCGCCAACAGGGTGACCGTGACCAGCTGCGTCTGCCCTACACGCGTGCGCTTGGGCGTTTCTGCTTCAGGCTCGTCTTCTGCATCAATCAGCAGGTTACGCTCCAGCTCCAATTTAAGAGTGGCAAATTCCTGCTCCGCAAGAGTGCCCTGGCGACGCTCAATTTCCAGTTCTTCCAGTCGCTCGCGGAAAATATCGATGTTCTGCTGACGGCGCTCTGTAGCCTCGCTGCGCGCAAGACGCTGATGACGTACCACCGGCGCAAACATGAACGCAATCGCGATCAGTGTCAGAACGGCGATACCGATCCAGAGTATACTCATTGATCTTTTTCCTGTTGCAATAGCTTGTTCAGGCGCTCCGCCTCTTCCGGCGTGAGGCTTTCACTGGGGCGATAGCTCTCATCTTGCGCAGACTGAGTGGAAACGGCAGCCGGTGTATTCATGGCCTGTCGATTCCTGCGGCTCCGGCTGATCAGGATCACCACCAGAATGCCGATACCCAGCAACACAAAGGGGCCATACCACAGCAGCCAGGTCGTGGCAGTCACACGTGGACGGTAGAGCACGAACTCGCCATAGCGGGTCACCATGAAGTCGATGATGCTGTCGTCCGGTTCACCGGCTTCCACCATACGGTGCACTTCACGGCGCAGGTCCGCTGCCAGCGGTGCGTCCGAATCAGCGATATTCTGGTTCTGACACTTCGGGCAGCGCAGTTCACCGGTTAACTGGTGAAAGCGTTCTGCATTCTGGTCATTGGAAAACTCGTAGGCATCAATCGCGGCTGAAGCCGTGAGTGGCGCCAATAGCAGCAGCCAAAGGCAGAGTTGTCTGATCATCCCTGCGTCTCCGTACGAACCTGCTGCATCACCTGCTGCAGGGTCTTCCAGACGTTGGCATCAACAGCACCTACGTGTCGATAACGAACACGGCCTTCGGCATCCAGCACATAGGTTTCAGGTGCACCATAGACGCCCATATCCAGACCCAGAGTGCCGTCCTGATCCAGTACAACTGCCTTGTACGGATTCAGGTAGCGACGCAGCCATTCGCGGGCCTTGCCAGGCTCATCCTTGTAATTAATGCCATAGATGGTGATGCCCTCATCCTGCGCCAGGCGGTTGAGGAAACCATGCTCTTCCTTACACGTCGGACACCAGGTCGCCCAGACATTCAGCAGTGACACTTCACCTCTGAGGTCAGCCGGGGTCAGCATCGTACCGGGCTCTGTCAGTGACGGCAGTTCAAATGCCGGTAACGGGCGCTTCTTCTCGGCCAACTCGGAAGGCAGCTCGGTCGGGTCCAGTGACAGACCACGCCAGAGGAAAATGCCCAGTACCAGAAAGATTACCAGTGGGATAAAGGCAAACAGCTTACGGTTATTCATCTTCACCTCTCAGCATCAGGCCGCTACGGCCGCACGACGTTTGCGGTAGCGCGGATCAGACGCCGCCAGCAGGCCACCAAAGGTCATCAACAGACCACCCAGCCAGAGCCAGCGTACATAGGGTTTGTACTGCACACGCACGGCCCAGGCTCCGTTTTCAAGCGGTTCACCCAACGCCACGTAGAGATCACGCGTAAAGCCGGGATCGATCGCCGCCTCGGTCATCACATTACCGCGTGCGGTGTAGAGACGCTTTTCCGGATGCATTTCAGTGTAGGGCTGACCATTGCGCAGGACACGAATCTGGCCCTGATCCGAGGTGTAGTTAGGACCTTCTACATGCTGGTTACCATCGTAAATGAAGGTGTACTCACGGAAGCTGATGGAGTCACCCTTCTGCATGCGCAGGTCACGCTGTTCGCTGTAGATCGATACCAGCGCCACACCCACGACCAGTACGGCCACACCCAAGTGCGCCAGCACCATGCCGTAGTAGCTTCGGCTTTGCTTAAACAGGCCGGCCAGCTTTTCACGACGGTGACGCAGACGATTGGAGAGATCCCGCACACCACTGAGCACAACCCACCAGGCCAGTACCAGACCCGCGGTCACCCAGGGCTGAAGCTCTTTGGCAAACAGCCAGGTTGTACCTACACCCAGAAGCAGTGCAACCACACCCGGCAGCCAGAGCTGCTGAACCAGCATGCTCACGTCCATCTGCTTCCAGCGACTGATCACACCAAAGCCCATGAAGACCATCAGAATCGCCATCAACGGCACAAACAACGCGTTGAAGTACGGTGGCCCCACTGAGAGTTTACCCATGCCCAGTGCATCAACAATCAGAGGATAAATGGTCCCCAGCAGTACCATGGCACAGGACACCACCAGGAGTACGTTATTCACCAGCAAGAGGCTCTCGCGCGACAACAGTCCAAAACTGGACTCGCTGCGCATCTGACCAGCACGCAGGGCATACAGCAACAAGGAACCGCCGATCACCACCGCCAGCATGACCAAAATAAACAGACCACGCTCAGGGTCGGAGGCGAAGGCATGTACAGATGTCAGTACACCGGAACGTACCAGGAAGGTACCCAGCAGACTGAGCGAGAAGGCGAAGATCGCCAGCAACACGGTCCAGCTTTTGAATACGCCACGCTTTTCAGTAACCGCCAGACTGTGAATCAGTGCGGTACCGACCAGCCAGGGCATCAGGGAAGCATTTTCCACCGGGTCCCAGAACCACCAGCCACCCCAGCCCAGCTCGTAATAGGCCCACCAGCTGCCCAGCGCGATACCCAGGGTCAGAAACGCCCAGGCAACCGATGTCCAGGGACGTGACCAGCGTGCCCAGGCAGCGTCCAAACGTCCGCTCAGCAGGGCTGCAATCGCAAAGGCAAAGGATACTGCGAAGCCCACATAACCCATGTACAGCATCGGCGGATGCACGATCAAACCGAAGTCCTGCAGCAGCGGGTTAAGGTCAGCGCCTTCCTGCGGGAAGGCCGGCAGGTGACGTTCGAAGGGGCTGGAAGTAAACAGGATGAAGAGATAGAAGCCGATCGAAATCCAGCCCATCACCGCCAGTACACGGGCAATAATATCCTGTGGCAGGTTTTGGCTTTTAATCGCTACTGCCAATGTCCAGGCGGACAGAATCAACGCCCAAAGCAGCAACGACCCCTCATGACCACCCCAGACGGCGCTCAGGCGGAAATACCAGGGTAACGCCGAGTTGGAATTACTGGCGACATAAGCGACAGAGAAATCGTTATACAGGAAGGACCAGCTCAGACAGATAAAACTGAACAGGGTGAACAGGAACATGCCTTTACTCAGGGGACGAGCAAAACTCATCCAAAGCACATTGCCGCGCGTTGCCCCTATGAGAGGTACCACCGCAAGCAGTACAGACAAGCACAGAGCCAGAATCAGGGAAAATTCGCCCAGCTCAGGAACGACCAAGTCGATCATTTGTTAAACTCCTGACCTTCAGGCATCGGCATCTTGCCCGCTTTTTCCAGCGCTTCAGCAACTTCCGGTGGCATGTAGTTTTCATCGTGTTTGGCCAGGACTTCAACCGCATTCAACACACCCTTATCGTTCAGAGAGCCCTGAGCGACTATGCCCTGTCCTTCACGGAACAGGTCCGGCAGGATACCGGTGTATTCCACCGTTACGGTTTTGTCGTAGTCGGTAATATCAAAGCGCACAAAAAGTGAGTTCGGATCGCGCTGGACGCTGCCATCCACCACCATGCCTCCGGCACGGATACGGGTATCCTGAGGCGCTTCGCCCGCTGCAATCTGAGTTGGGGAATAGAACAGGTTGATATTTTGGCTCAGTGCGAACATGGTCAGCCCCACAGCGACACTGACGCCGACAACGATAAATAAAACGATGATCAGGCGCTGTTTGCGTTTCGGTGTCATTGAGTACTCTCCTCACGGCGCAGACGGCGTTTCTGCTCCGCCAGCAAGCGGTTACGTTGCAACCAGGGCAATACCAGGTTCATCAATATGACGGCGACGCCCAATCCATAGCTAAGCCAGACATAGAGCCCGTGGCCACCCATGGCCAGAAACTCGGAAAAACTGCTAAAACTCACCACAACCTCACTGTTTGCTCAGGAGTTCACGCACCCAGCCGGTGCGTCGCTCACGCCATACGATTTCATTGCGCAGTCGCATCATCAGACAGACCGCAAACAGACAGTAGAAACCCACCACCATTATCAGCAGTGGTACCCACATCTCGGCAGGCATGGCCGGCTTTTCCGTCAATTTGAACGTGGCCGGCTGGTGCAGTGTGTTCCACCACTCCACTGAATACTTAATGATCGGGATATTAACGACCCCCACCAGCGACAAAACCGCCGATGCCTGCGCAGCAGTGGACTCGTTTTCGATGGCAGAGTTCAATGCCATCACTCCGAGATAGAGGAAAAACAGAATCAGCATGGAGGTCAGGCGCGCATCCCAGACCCACCAGGAGCCCCAGGTTGGCTTGCCCCAGATCGCACCTGTAGCCAGTGCCAGCACCGCCATGGTTGCGCCGATAGGTGCTGCGCTCTTGAGCACCATATCGGCCACTTTCATTCTCCAGATCAAGGCGATAGCACCTGCCACAGCCATCATCATATAGGCCGATTGCGCCAGAATAGCGGCAGGCACGTGCAGGTAAATTATGCGGAAACTGTTACCCTGCTGGTAATCGGCCGGTGCAAACAGCAGCGCCCAGATGGTTCCACCAATTAAAGCCAGGCCTGCAACAAGAGCAAACCAGGGCAGGAGCTTACCGGTGATCTGGTAACACCAGCGCGGTGAGGCCAGCTGGTAGAACCAGCGCGGCATCCAATTTTTTTCCGCCATAACGTCTCTTTATTAGTCTTAACTACTCATGGATATTCGCAGTGCAGCGCTGATCGCCAGCGGTGCAAGACCCAGTGCCAGAGCCAACAAGGCACCCAAAAGCGCCAAATAGCCTCCCAGCGGCAAGCCGGTCACGGCAGCCTGCACAGCACTGGAGCCAAAAATCAGTACCGGTATGTAAAGGGGCAACACCAGCAGAGAGATCAATACCCCTCCCTTGCGCAAGCCAACCGTCAAGGCTGCGCCAATAGCACCCACCAGACTCAGGGTGGGCGTTCCCAGCAACAAGCTCAGCATCAGTCCGGGCATACCATCGGCTGGTAAAAACAACATCATGCCCAGCAACGGCGCCATCAGTGTCAGAGCCAACCCCGTCACACTCCAGTGTGCCAAGACCTTGGCCAGCACTACAACAAACAGTGGCTGTGGACTCAGCAACAACTGCTCCAGCGAGCCATCTTCAAAGTCTGACCGAAACAGGGCGTCCATTGACAACAATGTCGCCAGCAATGCGGCCACCCATACAACGCCCGGCGCCAACTGAGACAAAAAGCCCGGTTCAGGACTAACGCCCAATGGAAACAAAGTGGCCACCATCAGGAAGAAGATCAATGGGTTAACCAGATCACTCTTGCGGCGAAACGACAGCAAATACTCCCGTCGACAGGTCGCCCAGAACAATCCCAACAGGCTTTGCTGCCGCGGCTCACCGGGGTTAGTCAGCATTGTCATTGTGAAGTTCCCGCACATTGGTCCAGGTTGATTTTACGTACGGGCCCACGGATACCCAGTTCATGGTGCGTGGTCAGAATCACGCTGCCGCCCTGCTGGGCGTGGCGTAACAACAACGCTTCTTTGGCTGCCACCCCCCGTTTATCAATGGCCGTAAAGGGTTCATCCAGAATCCATAAGGGTGCGCGACTCAGATACAGGCGAGCCAAACTCACCCTGCGGTTTTGCCCTGCGGATAACGAATGACAGGGCACATCTTCAAAACCACGCAACCCGACCTGCTCCAACGCCTGATCGATAGCCTCTGCATCAATGGCAGGGCTCAGAGCGGCATACCAGCGCAGGTTTTCCTGTGGTGAAAGGACTGCTTTTACCCCAGCCTGATGGCCGAAATAAAGCAGGTTTCGGCAAAAGTCCTCACGCACTTCAGACACAGGTTCGCCACGCCAGAAGATATCGCCCTCGTAGTTGCGCGAAAGGCCGCTGAGAATACGCAGCAACGTGGTTTTGCCACTGCCGTTCTGACCTTCGATCTGAACGATTTCACCCGGTGAGATTGAAAATCCCAAGCGATTGAACAGTACTCGGTCGTCACGTTCACAGAAGAGGTTTTGCACGGTTAACAGCTGATCTGCCACGCTTGGACCCTTTAAAAAACGGACTCTTGGTCGATAATGAACAAATGGGCCATTATATACAGAATGCCCACTCAGCGTCAGGCTCAACTTTTGCAGGAAGGACAGGGCTCTTGTTACCCCCAACCACAGTCCCAAACAGTGCGACCTCAACCAGCAGCACGACCACTCAGTCTCCGTCGGCCAGTTCAGGACTACCTGCTGCAGGCAGCGAGATTCAGGCGGTAGTCCGCAGTGTTGCCAGTGGTGACACCTCTGGTCAGGTGTTTCGTATTCAGGTCGAGGCCAACAACCGGCTGTTGGAGCTGATCACCCGCGCCCCCCTTTCAAACGGGGATCGTATCAATCTGTCCCGTAGTCCCAGTGGGGAGTTGCAGATTCAACTGCCCACCCAGAGCAATCCACAGACACAAACGCCTGCCAACACGGGTGCCAATCTCAATCGAATTGTGCTCAATGTAGCCCAGCAAAACAGCGCGCAGATCATGCAATCCCTGCCATTGAATACCCCCAGGCAGGCACAGGTCATGCAGTCGACCCCTATGACGGCCAGCCCTCAGCCGGCTCCCGCCAGCAGTGGCAGTGGGGCACCTACTCCAACACCGGGTACACCCAGTAATTCAAGCCCGCCGGGCAGCAGCCAGGCAGGCCCCTCTCAAGGTGGAGGCAGTAGTGCCAGCGCGGCCAATGTCTCTTCTAATGTAAATACGGCAAAGCCAACACCTGCCGCTCCTGCTCAAACAGCTGGCACGACCAATACATCCAGTCAGGCAGCCCCCACGCAGAGCGGAACTGCCTCATCCGCCCCGCCTCAGGCGCAAGGATCGGCTCAGGCACAACCCCAGACGCCACCTGCATCGTCTGGCCCAGCAGCAAACAACCCGCCTGCAGCCAAGGCGGTGCTCTACCAGGCACAGATCAGCCAAATCAATGCGATGCCGACACCTGCACCGACTACAGCAACGGCCTCCCCACCGAGTACACCCGCTTCGACGAACAACGCCAGCCAAGCACCCGGACAGGCAGCGACGTCACAAACAGGGGGCACAGCTAATGCGACTCAAACCCCTGCTCCGTCTGCCGGTTCCTCTGCCGGATCTCCTCAAGCGAACACCACATCAGGCTCTGGTAACCAGGTATCCAGCACAACGGGCACACCCCAAAGTCAGACTCAGGGACAAGCCTCAACAACCACAACAGGCACACGTGAGAGCACGACCGGAGCACCAACGGTTCCTCTGACACAAAAAAGCCAGCAACTGGCGCGCAGTCTCAGCATGCAGCAGCCGGTGGCAAAGCCTGTTCAGCACCAGGTACAACTCAGCCTGGCTGGCGAGCGCATCAACCTGATCAGCCCTCGCCCACTCATGGTTGGGCAGCAGGTTTTGCTGACGCGCACCGATAATCAGCAGGTCAGCCTGTCGCCCCTGCCTCAGCTGCAAACCCCGGTACAATCCAGTGTTCAGCTTCCCGCGGTACAGCAGGCACTGCGCGACGCCCTGCCGCAACAGATTCCATTCGGCGATGCGCTCAACCAACTGGTGCAATTGAGTCAGAGCCCGGCCGCACGCAATCAAAGTGCCGTTAACCAGCTGGTGCAGTCCATGTTAAGTCTGTTTGGTGTCAGCCCCGGCAGCGAGGATGCCGGTGAAGCGGTCAAGCGAAACCTGCAGCAGGGAGGTCTGCTGACCGAGGCACGACTTGGACAGCCAGGCGCCGATAAGGCAGCACCTCAGGCGGACCTCAAGCAGCAACTGGGACAATTACTCAAGGCAGCCGAGCAACTGCCTGAAGGCGCACGCCAGCAGATGACGCGACTGGTCGATGCGCTTCAGGCGCGCTCTACGAGTCAACAGGTCAGCAGTCTTCAGGCCTGGAAAGATCAGCCTGACGGGTCAATGGAAAGGGTCTATCGACTTGACCTGCCCATCCGTCAGGCTGAACGTTTTGACAATGCTGAGCTCACGATTACCGAGCGTAGAGAGCGCCAACCGGATGGCGATATGCTGTCACTTTGGAACGCGGCCCTGCACTTCGATCTGGATGAGCATGGCAGTGTCGATGCCCGTTTGAGCCTGCAGGAGGGCTGGCGGTTGCAATTACAGTTCTGGGCAGAAGAGCCTCAGACACAGACGTTGATCAATACGCGTTTGGCACCCTTTACAGACACTCTGCATCAGCAGGGTTTTCTGGTCGAAAATGTCCAGGTGCTTGCCGGACGCCCCAGCCAGCCGGAACTCACGACCGTTCAACGTCGCTTGGTGGATGTACACACATGAGTGATCGGCTGCAGGAAAAAAGCGCTGTTGCGCTGCGCTATGATGCCGAGGCTGGCAGTGCACCTAAGGTGGTGGCCAAGGGGCGCGGACTGATTGCCGAGCAGATTCTGGCACTGGCGGAAGAACACAACATCCATATCCACCAAAGCCCGGAACTGATTGAGGTCTTGATTCGACTGGAGTTGGGTGACGAGATACCCGAAGCACTTTACCGCGCGATTGCCGAGGTAATTGCCTTCGCTTACGGGCTTAAAAAGGAAGAAAAGCCCTGAACCTGGGCCTGCAGTCCAAGGGCTACTCTGAACTAGTGGCGCTGTTGCTGATCCGGCAGCATTTCACTGCTATGCAACTCACGGTGCAGTAATGCCATCAGTTCAGCTTCAGGACGGCCTATGCCGCAGTTACGGACCAGATCATCGACAGAAGCCCCCATTTCCATGAGCTTGGCCGCCTGATTGTAGGCCAACACACCTGGATCACGGTTTTCCAGCTCCTGCTGTTTTTCCACCGTAATATTGAGTGTGCGCTCAATCGCCATCAGGCGCTTGCCCATACCAATAGAGCCATTGGTCATCGCACGGATTTCATTGCGCAGCACGTTGATCAGTGCCTGGTGACGACGCTCCTGACGTTTGACGCGGATCAGCACATGAATGCAGATCGCTGCAGCCAGCAGTGTTAGCACCGCCATGCCTAACATGATTAGCTGTGAGTATTCCGCCACGCCGAATCCGTGCTCCGTTCAGACAGGGTTAATCCGAGTTGGACAGTGTACCCGATCCCGTGGCGGGGTTCATCGTATTCAGGCGCGACAGGCTTCGAATTCCAGCAGCATCTGTTCGATATCCAGCACCGCGCAGCGTTCCGCCATATAGGTACCCAAGAGCCAGGAACGCTGCTCACGATTGCGGTTCCAGTTGATATCGGACGTTTTGATCCGAATCGACTTGATCAACTCGTCACAGGCCAAGGCCCAACGTCGACCGCGCAGAATAACGACTTCCGAATACTTGGAGTACTCCGGCTTGTAACGCTCGGGTATCAGCCATCGCGCCGAGTCGACTATGTGAGTCCAAACCGGATCATCGCCAAAACGACCAATGATCCAGTCAGGCCCTTCCAGAACCATGGACAAATCCTCCAACTGCAGCGCTCCCTCGACCTTGTCGAACGGAACGGCAAGCTTGAGACCGTGCATGTCCAGCAGAATACAGTTCATCTCTGCACCAAAGGCAGCGGCCTCAGGCGGCACTGACTGAGATGCTTGCGTGGGCGCCGGCGCCGGTTGCGGGGGCGGAACTGGCTCTGGCTCTGGCTCTGGCTCTGGCTCTGGCTCTGGCTCTGGCTCTGGCTCTGGCTCTGGCTCTGGCTCTGGCTCTGGC
>JBLXGN010000003.1:239139-503403 GCA_048260865.1 Marinobacterium sp.
TCTGCAATCAGTGTAGGTTCGTCAATTTCAACAAGGGAAGCGTCTTCAGCCTGTTCTTCAGCTGCTACGGTCGACTCTTCAGCAACATCATCAGCCACTACTACCGCCGAGTCCTCTACCAACTCAGCTTCTTGCTCCGGTTCAGACTGCTGTTTGACGTCTTCAGACATATCCGAAAACGCCAGATCAGGGTCATGCAGCAAAGCTTCCAGGTATTCGAATACAACTTTTTTCTGGTCAGCCATGGTTTACTCCTGTCGACGCCGTTCCAGCAAGGTTCGCAGCAGACGCGCATACGAGTGCACCCCCCGACTGCCCGCATCAAGCGACGACGGTACCAGCCCTTTAATGCTGGCATTTCTGAATTTGGTATCGACTGGCACCACAGCATTGGACACGTGGTCAGCATAGTGGTGGTGCAGCTCACGCAGGCTTGTCACTGAGGCCTGAGTACGGCGATCGTAAAAGGTCGGCACAATGGTGTAAGCCAGCTTGTTTTTGCGTGCTCGGTTAATCATTTCGATTGTTCGCACCATCCGCTCCAGCCCTTTTAGCGCCAGAAACTCAGTCTGCACAGGGACCAAAAGATGGTTACAAGCGGCCAGGGCGTTCACCATCAACACCCCCAAAACCGGTGGGCTATCCATAATGACATAATCATAGTCAGCCTGAAGATGACGCAGCGCTTTGGCGACTTGCAGCCCCATGCCTTCCTGGGCCACGGCCTTTCGCTCCAATGTCGCCAAGGCCGTGGAAGCCGGAATCAACTGGATGCTGTCATGACTGGTTTTCAAAATCAGACGGCGCACCGTTTCTGGCTCGACTTTCACCTGTTCAAACAGGTCATACACACTGTGCTCAAGCTCATCAGGGTCGTAACGGAAATAGCTGGTCATTGACCCATGCGGATCCAGATCGACCAGAAGCACTCGGTAGCCGACTTCGGCCAGAAGACCGGCCAGGGTTACAGCTGTGGTCGTTTTGCCCACTCCACCCTTCTGATTAGCAACTGCCCATACCTGCATTATTGTTGTTCCTGTTCTTGTTCCGGGCTTACCTGACGAAACAGAATGCCAGACTCAGTCTCCACTTGTTCCAATGTGGGCGTGGACGACTGCTCAGTTTTACTGCCTTCTATCAACAAAGTGTTGATTGCATCATCGCTTATTCTATCGCTGCCATAGGCTTCAATCGCTCGCCGTACCTTTTGATCACGCGCAATCACTACCACGATACGCCGATTACGCTGCCGACCCTCAGCCGTACGATTGCTGTAGGCAGGCTGATACTGACCATACCCGACGGCTGCCAACCGGGCAGGCGACACCCCACCACGCTGCAGAAGGCGGACCACCGCAGCGGCACGCGCAGCCGACAACTCCCAATTGGAAGGAAAACGGTCGGTATTGATGGGCTGGTTATCGGTAAATCCTTCCACATGAACCGGGTTTTCAATGTCTTTTACCAGCTCAACAACCTGCTGCAGCAAGGCATCAGCTTCAATTACCGGAACTGCATCGCCACTTTCAAACAACAGACTGGCGTTTAACTCCACAGCAATCCAGAGCGGGTTTCCACTGACCTGGACCAACCCTTGGCGAATCTGCTCTGCAAATCGCTGTTCGGCTGCCGCCTGAACCTCTGCCAGCTGGTCACTAACCTCAGCATCAGGTGGTGCGACTTGAGCCAAAGGCTCACTGCGCACCTGCGCCTGCCCATCCAACAGTCCTTGTCCATCAGGCTGTACCGAGATCATCTGTTCACGACCTTCGGCACTGAAAATCTGCGACAGGGACTCCGATAACTCACGATACTTATCTTCATTAACCGACGATAACGCGTACATCACGACAAAGAAGGCGAACAGCAGTGTGATGAAGTCCGCCCAGGAGACCATCCAGCGGTCTGTTTTCAAGTCGGTTTCAGGGCGACGTCGACGTGGCATCACTTGTATCCAGGTAACCTTGCAGCTTAAGCTGAACATTTTTTGGGCCCTGCCCTTCAGCGATCAGCAGCAATCCTTCCATCATCATCTCGTGATACAAACTACGACTGTCAATCATTTGACGCATTCGTGCAGCCAGAGGCAACAGCAGCAGGTTTGCCAGGCCAATACCGTAAATCGTGGCGACAAAAGCAGTCGCAATACCACTGCCCAACTGGGATGGCTGTTCCAGTTGGGCCATCACTTGAATCAGCCCTAAAACAGCACCAATAATTCCCATGGTGGGTGCATAGCCTCCCATGCTTTCCAGCACTCGAGCGGCCTGATGATCCCGCTGCTCACGGGCGATCAGCTCAACTTCCAGGGCGGCTCGCACAGCTTCAGCAGGTCGACCATCCGCCAGCAACTGCAAACCATTGCGTACAAAACGATCTTCAACCTCGCCAGCTTCACGCTCCAGCGCAACCAGCCCCTTGCGGTGTGCAGTAATACACCAGTGAATCAGCCGCTCCACGCCCTGCTCATGCTGCAGCTGTCCTTTTTGGGACAGACTCAAAAGCTGTGCAGCTCGTCGCAGCATGGCGGGAGGTGTTTGAACCATAACCGCTCCCAGCGTACCGCCAATCACAATGAGCGCAGCAGGCAGGTTAACCAGCTGTAACAGACTGCCACCTTCAAGCAGATTGGCCGCAACAATAGCGCCAACGCCCAGCAGCAGCCCCAATAACCACATCAGCGCGGGCCTCGGTTTGCCAGTAACGGCCCGATATCCTCCAGTGATAGCACCGCATCAGCCAGACCGGCATTGACCACCGCTTGAGGCATACCATAAATGGTGCAGGTTTCACGATTTTGCGCCCACATACTGGCACCGGCTTGTTTCAACAGGCGAGCACCATCACAACCATCAGCTCCCATGCCGGTCAGAATTACGCCCAATACTTTGCCCTGGTAGGTTTTAGCCGCCGAAGCATAGGTCACATCCACACTGGGCTTGTAGGTCAAGCGCTCGTCGCCTGCCAATACACGCACACGGTCATGCTGTTTGGGATCAATCATCATCTGCAAACCGCCCGGCGCCAGCAATGCAAGGCCTGGACGCATACGGTCGCCATCTTCGGCTTCCTTAACACTGATATTGCACTGCTGATTCAGTCGCTCAGCGAATACCTGGGTAAAGGTTTTCGGCATGTGCTGTACCAGCAGAATAGGGTAAGGGAAGTTGGCAGGTAGAGCCGTAAGCACCTTCTGCAGAGCAGCAGGCCCACCGGTCGAGGCGCCAATCACCACCAGCTTGCAGTCCGGAAAACGCACACGACTGGCGGGCGTCGTTGCCGGATCATTTTTACCCGCAGCTCCAGCAGGCTGGAAGCTCGGCGCAGCAGGTGTTGCAGGTGCCGCTGGACGAGACCGGGTCGGAGGCGGTGTGACGGGACGTGTAGTCCGCGCACTTGGCGTAGCGGGTCTTGATGAGGGCGCTGGGGGTGGCGGCGTGGTACGACGGGGAGCTTCAGGCTCAGGCCTGAACACCATGGTTGTGCCTTTTTCAGCACTACTGGAAAAGCTGCGATCAAAAATTGAGCTGCGAACATGTTTGCGGCTTCGACCCAAGGCCACCAAACGGTCAATCAATTGAGCCCGAACGCTGCTGCCTTTATCCATCCAGGCGCGAATGTCCTTGGGCAAATAATCAGCCGCGCCTGCTTCCAGCGCCTGCAGGGTTACGCGAGCGCCTTCATGGGTCAGGGAAGAAAGCATCAATACATTGGTCGGCGCCTCACGCATGATGATACGGACGGCTTCAATGCCATTCATTTGCGGCATTTCTACGTCCATAGTCACCACGTCAGGCTTGAGGCGCTTGGCCAACTCAACCGCTTCCTTGCCATTGACCGCGGTGCCAACAACGCTGAGACGGGGATCATCCTTTAGCATCTCTTCGATGCGATGCCGGAAGAATCCCGAATCATCAACGATCAACACACTTACCGGCATAGTACTTCCTCTGTCACATCCGCCGTGATCAGGTTGATGCGTAGTATTTCAACAAATTGGGAATATCGATAATCAGCGCGATACGGCCATCACCCGTAATAGTCGCACCGGACAGGCCCGGTGTACCATGCAGGATGCTGCCAAGTGGCTTGATAACCACCTCTTCCTGGCCTACCAGCTGATCGACAATAAAGCCGACACGGGTAGTCCCCACACTGACAATCACCACATGCCCCTGAGCCGGCATCTCGGCACTGCATTGCCCCTTCACCAGCCAACGTTTAAGGTGGAACAGCGGTAACGCCTGGTCACGGACAATGATCACCTGCTGGCCATCGACGATATTGGTTTTGGTCAAATCCAGATTGAATATTTCATTGACGTTCACCAGCGGGAGGGCAAACGCCTGACCTTCAAGTACCACCATCAGAGTCGGCATAATTGCCAGAGTCAGAGGTACCTGAATGGCAATACGGGTGCCCTGCCCCAGAATGGAATCAATGCTCAGAGTACCATTGAGCTGGGTGATCTTGGTTTTGACCACATCCATGCCCACACCACGACCGGACACATCTGAAACTTCGGTTTTGGTTGAGAAGCCAGCCTGGAAGATCAGGTTAAAACACTCCTGATCAGTCAGACGACGAGCAGCCTCTGCGTCCATCATGCCACGCTTAACCGCGAGGTTACGCAGCTTTTCAGGGTCCATACCCGCACCATCATCCTGAATGATCAGCAGGATATGGTCACCTTCCTGCTCAGCAGACAACAGCACATGGCCTTCACGTGGCTTACCGCTTTTAGCACGCAAGTCTGGATCTTCAATTCCGTGATCGACCGCGTTACGCACCAAGTGAATCAGCGGGTCGGCCAAGGCTTCAACCAGGTTTTTATCCAGATCGGTCTCTTCACCACGCAGCTCGAGTCGTACTTCTTTCTTGAGGCTACGTGAGAGGTCACGAATAAGGCGCGGGAAGCGGCCAAATACCTTCTTCACCGGCTGCATGCGT
Organism: Marinobacterium sp.; assembly: GCA_048260865.1. Classification (GTDB taxonomy): domain Bacteria; phylum Pseudomonadota; class Gammaproteobacteria; order Pseudomonadales; family Balneatricaceae; genus Marinobacterium. The sequence goes on from JBLXGN010000003.1 coordinate 244,090, forward strand.
GTCTTCATGACCGAGGTCTGCAGGTCCGCTGTCACCATATCCAGCGTACCAAGGGCCTTGCCCATTTCCTCGTCTTCACGCGCATTACCCAGACGAACAAGACGGTTACGCACCAGCACCAACTCGCCGACCATGTTCATGATCTTATCAAGCAGGCGGGTATCAACACGGACATTACTCTCGGCCGCTGGCTTGGAAGCCGTTTTGGCGCCCTTGGCAGCCGCGCTTTCTTTCATCCGATCCTGCTCGATGGAGGCAGGAGCCAGATCAGGCTCGGGCGCTGCCTGCACTACCGGTGGTGCGACAACCGGCGCGACAGGTGCAGCCGGAGCTGGTGCTGCTTCTTCATGCGGCAGATGGGCAAAAGCGCCCTGACCAGAAGATTGAAGCTCATCCAGCAAGGCTTCAAACTCATCATCGGTGATCAGGTCATCACCGCCAGTACTCAAACCTGCTGCAGATGCGTCATCTTGAGCATGCACGGGACCTTTGCCTGGACCATGCAGCTCATCCAGTAGAGATTCGAACTCATCATCGGTAATCAAATCACTATCGGATGAGACGGATTCACCTGCCGCATGACTTCCAGCCAAATCCCCCAGCAACATCTCGAACTCGTCGCTGGGTGTATTGGGGTTACTGCTCAAAGGCTCGGGCTCAGCAACAGGCGCTGCGGGTGCAGGTGCAGGTGCAGGTTGAGCCGATACCGCAGGCGCAGCACCGCCTTTACCCTCGGCAAAGTCCTGCAGAGTCTGTAGCAGCTGCGGCGAAGCATGCTGTGGGTCTTCCCCGGAACGCACACTTTCAAACATGGCGTTGACCGAATCCAGTGCCTGAAGCACTACATCCATCAGCTCTGCGCTGACAGGCAACTCACCATTGCGCAGCAGGTCAAACAGGTTTTCAGCCTTGTGGCAGCACTCGACCATCGCTTCGAGCTGCAGGAAACCGGCGCCGCCCTTAACTGTGTGAAAGCCCCTGAAAATCGCGTTTAGAAGGTCCTTGTCATCGGGGCGCTGCTCCAGATCCACCAGCTGCTCCGAGAGCTGCTCAAGAATCTCGCCCGCCTCAACGAGAAAGTCTTCCAGAATTTCCTGATCGACATCCAAACTCATACGGAGCTCCTATCAAAATCCCAGGCTGGAAAGCAGGTCATCCACATCATCCTGGTCACACACACTATCCCCTTTGCCGGTCGGAAGTTGAGGGCCTTCCGCGCGGATAGGATCATGCTTGTCTTGTTTTTTGTCGCTTTTAGCGGCAGCCGGATCCCGGGAATCATCACCTGAAGCCTCAGCATAAGCTGCAGTACCTTCAAGGTTACTCAGGCGTTCCACTTTGGCCGCCATATCCATCAGGTTAACCAGCTGGCCCTCAACTTCGGTAACCAGCGTGATGACACGGCGAATCAACTGCCCGGTTATGTCCTGTACCCCTTGGGAGACAAGGATATCGGTCAAAGTTGTGCGCAGTTGGTCTATGGTTTTTTCGGACTCACTTTTCAGCTTACAGGTTCGGTCGTATACACCATCGAGCGCCTTGAATTCGCCTTCAAGCTGACCCACCAACAAGAGTAATTCTTTGAAGCGCCCACTCTGTTGATCAAGCTTGTCAACCAAACTCAGGGAACGGTCCACACGATCCATGGTTTCGTGGGCACTTTTCTCTGTCAGTTCAATGACATAGCTGAGACGATCAGAGGCATCGCCCATAGCGGACTGGATATCAGCTTCTGCCGTGGCCATCTGCCCACCGACATCACTGGAAAAGGTTTTGATTGCTTCATGCAAGCCGCGGGTCAGATGGCCCACTTCGTTGTAGAACACCTGGTGCCGAGCAAACTGTAGCTCGTTGATCAACCCCATGGCTTCCGGCAGATTACCGGCTTCCAACTCGGACACCAAGGTCTTGGCCCTGTCACGCAGGAACTCGTCAAAACCGTTGAAATCCACCTTGCTGGCCGTTTGCGCTGCCATCTGCAACTCCCCGCTAACGCCTGTTAGCCATCAATACGTTCAAAGATCTTATCGATCTTTTCCTTCAGCACTGCCGCGGTAAATGGCTTGACTACATAACCATTAACACCGGCCTGTGCTGCGGCAATGATCTGCTCACGCTTGGCTTCAGCAGTGACCATCAGTACCGGTATCTGTGCCAGGGAGGCATCAGCACGCACAGTTTTCAGCAGGTCAATCCCGGTCATGCCCGGCATATTCCAGTCTGTAATAAGGAACTCGATATGCCCTTGCTGCAGAATAGGCAAGGCTGTTTTACCATCATCCGCTTCTTCCACATTGGTAAAGCCGAGATCGCGCAGTAGGTTTTTGATGATTCGTCGCATCGTCGAAAAATCATCTACCACAAGAATTTTGATGTCTTTTTTCAAGACACTTCTCCCAGTTCAAAAACATCTTTCAGTGTTGTCCGTCGATGACAGAGGCCATCAGACACTCAACGCCAATCCTTCAACCGGCCCCTAAGCCGGAGGGCTGCCTGACTGTGAATCTGGCTTACACGTGATTCACTGACACCCAACACCTGTCCGATCTCTTTTAGATTAAGCTCTTCGTCATAATAAAGCGACAAAACCAAACGTTCACGTTCAGGCAGTCGCCCTATGGCATCGGCAAGAGCCTGGCGGAAACCGCCATCCTCATGCTGTATGCCAGGCCCCGGGTCCGAGGCTTCAAATTGATCACCAGGAGACTCTTCCGATGACTCTGTCAGTTGATCATAGCTGAACAGGCGGCTATCTACCGAATCCTGCAACAGCCCATGATAATCGGCCACACTGATACCCAGCTCAGCCGACACTTCTGCATCCGTTGCATCTCGCCCGGTTCGGTGCTCAACAACATGAATAGCCTCACTGACACGACGCGCATTGCGATGCACTGAACGAGGCGTCCAGTCACCCCGACGCACTTCGTCGATGATGGCGCCACGAATGCGGATACCAGCGAAGGTCTCAAAACTGGCCCCCTTGCTGGCATCATACCGCCGTGCTGCCTCCAGCAACCCGATCATGCCGGACTGTATAAGATCATCCAGAACCACGTTCGCAGGAAGGCGCGCCATCAAGTGATGAGCGATGCGCTTAACCAGCGGCGTATATTCCTGGATCAGCTCCTGGCCCGATTTAAAATCCAATTCGTTGTACATACACGCTGCTTTCAGGGAGCTCTTGTCCCCTGGACAAGGCGCTCAACAAAAAACTCAAGATGCCCACGGGGGCTGTTGCTGACCGGCCAACTATCAACTTTATTAGCCAACTGTCTATATGCCAGCGCCGCCTTGTCACGAGGGTAGGCCTTGAGCACCGCCTGCTGTTTCTGCACAGCCTTGCGTACGCATTCATCATAAGGGATTGATCCAAGGTATTGAAGCGTCACATCAAGGAACCTGTCTGTTACTGTCAACAGTTTGTTAAACATACTGCGACCTTCTGACTCCGTTCGCACCATATTGGCCAGCACACGGAAACGTGTCATCTGATAATCACGGTTCAAAAGCTTGATCAAAGCGTAAGCATCGGTGATTGAAGTGGGTTCATCACAAACCACCACCAGCACTTCCTGCGCCGCTCTGACAAAGCTGACCACCGAGTCCGAAATACCGGCCGCCGTGTCGATGACCAGCACATCCAACTCATCAGCAATATCATTGAACGCATGGATCAATTCTGCATGTTCATGTGCACTGAGTGCCGTCATTTCCTGAGTACCGGATGCGGCCGGTACTATCCAGCAATTTTCCGCAGCGCTGACCATAACATCCTTGAGCGTCGCTTGCCCTGAAAGCACATCGGAAATATTTTGCCGTACTCTCAGGCCCAGCATTACATCCACGTTAGCCAACCCCAGGTCGGCGTCCATCAGCACCACACGCTGATTCATTTCGCTCAGCGCAAGCGCCAGGTTTACGGAGACGTTGGACTTGCCAACACCGCCTTTGCCGCCCGTAACTGCAATTACTTTCACCGGGTGGGTCTGCTTCATCTAACGACTCCTCAGCCCGCCCGGAACAGGGATGAACCCGTCCCGTCATCCGATTGCCCCGATGCTCTCTGTGCGGTCACCACCGCTCGGCTCACCAGATCATGTCGACTGGCAATTCCGATATCATCGGGTATTTTTTGACCATCGGTGATATACGCAACCGGCAACTGTTTCTCTACAGCCAGCGTCAACGCTTCGCCCAGGCTGCCGGACTCATCCGTTTTACTCAGCACACAACCGTTCAAACCAATCGTAGAGTAGTTGTCATAGGCACTGCGCATCAACTGCTGCTGACTGGAGCAGGAGAGTACCAGCAGTTTTTTTAATCTTAATGTGACACCTGACAACATCTGCATCTGTAATTGCCCCTGCGGGTCACTGGCATTCATACCGGCGGTATCGATGAGCACCAGACGCTTATTTCTAAGCCCCTGCAATACCTCTTCCAGGCTGTGCTGTTCATCTACCACACGGACCGGCACATCAAGAATCCGTCCGAACGTTTTCAACTGCTCATGAGCCGCGATACGGAAACAGTCGGTGGTTACCAGTGCAAGACTGGAACTGCCGTGCTGAAGCACATAGCGCGCCGCCAGCTTGCCAATTGTAGTCGTCTTGCCAACACCGGTAGGACCAACAAAGGCAATCATGCCGCCACGCTCAATCATTTCTTCACCTAAAACCGGCAAAGCATCAGATAAACGAGCCAGGGCATTACGCCAGGCTTTATCGGGCGACAAATCAGCTTCAACACCACTCATCAGCTGCCGCACCAGAGAGGCACTCAGCCCCAGTTGCTGCAGTCGACTGACAACCAGCTCATCAGGCCCCCTGGCTTCGGACCTGGATTGAAGTGGTGGCTGAGGAGCTGCAAAGGTAGCTGATTGCGCATTTTGCTGCAGCAAGCTGCGCAGTTCCTGAATTTCATGCTGCATACTTTGCAACAGATGATCATCTCCGATGGAGGGCTCTGATATAGGAGACTCATCCTGTGTCAGTGATGACTGCCTGCGCATTGGCGGGGCCGGTTGCTGGCGTCGCTCTTCTTGTTCGCGACGGCGATTTCGACTGCGCAGGGACTCCAGAATGGAACGCAGATCTTCATCATCCTCATCGTCAATCTGTCGATTGGCGTTACGATCGGCCGCCGGAGTAGGTTCGGTCATACGCCGACTGGCTTCGGCAATACGGGCACGTGTCTTGTTGAGCTCAGCCTCAAGAGCAGCATTGCGACTGGCCTGCTCAGACTGATGCGAATGACTTCCGGTCAGAATACGTACCTGTTCCTCACGATTGGAACCGGTGCTGTAACTGGGGCTGGAATTTGACGATTTAGCCGCGGCGGCACGGTTGCGCTTCAGCTCTGCCTGAGCCGCCTCATATTCATCCTCACGCGCAGCCACGACCTCCACCCCACCGGCAACGCGATGGTTGGAAATAATGACCGCATCGGGTCCGATCTCTTCACGCACCCGGCGCATGGCTTGTCGCATGTCGGGTGCAAAGATGCGTTTGACTTTCATATGTTTCCCTTATCGGCAGCCAGTCGCCAAACCCTAGCCATTTTGTCCACCTACTGTGGCCACGATGGTGACTTTCTTGTTTTCAGGGATCTCCTGATAGGAGAGTACATGAATTTGGTGTTCACCATAACGTACAAATTTCGCCATCAGGGGTCGCACCGGAGCCGCTACCAGCAATACAGATGGCTTACCTGCCATTTCCTGTCGTTGCGCGGCATCGGCCAGGGATTTCTGCAGGCGCTCGGCCATACCCGGTTCCAGCACCATGCCCTCATCTCCCTTGCCCTGCTGCATGGAGTTCAACAACATTTGCTCCAGTGCGGGCTCAAGGGTAATAACGGGCAGATCAGGATCCGAACCATTGACCGTCTGCACAATCAGACGTGACAGTGCCACACGTACCGCAGCAGTCAGAGCCAAAGGATCCTGTGTACGCTGAACCGCTTCCGCCAGGGCTTCAGCAATCGAACGAAAGTCCTTCAAAGGCACCTGCTCCATGAGCAGATTCTGCAGCACTTTCAACAGTGCACTGATCGACAGTTTCTTCGGTATCAGCTCTTCCACCAGCTTGGGCGAAGACTTGGTCAGCAGATCCAGCAACTGCTGAACCTCTTCATGCCCCAACAACTCATGGGCATGGTTCTGCATGATCTGGTTGATATGGGTCGCCACCACCGTACTGGCATCTACCACCGTATACCCCAGAGTCTGCGCCTGCTCTTTCTGGTTTTTTTCAATCCAGACCGCATCAAGACCAAAAGCGGGGTCTTTCACAGCCACACCCTTGAGGTCGCCGAACACCTGCCCCGGGTTGATGGCCAGCTCACGGTCCGGATAGATTTCCGCCTCACCGGCAATAACGCCCATCAAAGTGACACGATAGGCCCCCGGCAGAAGATCCAGGTTATCCCTGATATGCACCGAAGGCACCAGAAAGCCCAAGTCTTGTGACAATTTCTTGCGCACTCCCTTGATACGTCCCAACAACTGACCGCCCTGCATTTTGTCCACCATCGGAATCAAGCGATAACCGACTTCCAGACCGATCATGTCCACCGGCATAACATCATCCCAGCCCAGCTCTCGCTGTTCTTCGACCGGCTGATCCGTGGGGGCCGTTTGCTCCCGTTCCACAGCCTCTGCAGCGGCTTCCTTACGCTGCTCTTCACGTCGATGGATTAACCAGGCACCACCGGCCGCTACTGCTGCCAGACCCACAAATGCCAGATGCGGCATGCCTGGCACGATGCCCATAATAAACAGTATGGCAGCGGCTACGCTGAGTGCACGGGGCGAGGAGAACATCTGACGGAACACCTGAGCGCCCATCGCTTCAGATGAGTTGGCTCGCGTCACCATGACGGCAGCTGCAGTGGACAGCAGCAATGAAGGGATCTGCGCAACCAGACCATCACCGATGGTCAACAGTGAGTAGTACTCCAGCGCCATATCAAAGCTGAGTCCATGCTGCACCATGCCAATGCCCAAACCGCCCAGCAGGTTGATCACAAGGATCAAGATACCGGCAACCGCATCACCTCGAACAAATTTGGAGGCACCGTCCATCGCACCGTAGAAATCCGCTTCCTGCGTCACATCCTGTCGCCGTGCTCTGGCTTCATCCTGATTGATCAGGCCAGCGTTCAAGTCGGCATCAATTGCCATCTGCTTACCGGGCATGGCGTCCAGGGTAAAGCGCGCGCTTACCTCTGAAATACGTCCAGCGCCCTTGGTGACCACCACAAAGTTGATGATCACGAGGATCAGGAAGACAACGATACCCACCACATAGTTACCGCCGACCACTACATCACCGAAGGCTTCAATCACCTTACCGGCGGCATCACCACCCTCATGGCCATACAGCAACACCACTCGGGTTGAAGCCACGTTCAACGCCAGGCGCAGCAGGGTTGCCGCCAGCAGAATGGTCGGAAAGACTGCGAAGTCCAAGGGACGCAGCGCATAAATACTGACCAGCAGGACTACGATCGAAAGCGCGATGTTGAAGGTAAAAAACACGTCCAGCAGAAATGCCGGCATGGGCAGAGTAACCATCGCCAGAATAACCAGCAGCAGCAATGGTATACCCAGGTTCCCCTGAGCCAATCCACGGACGTTGTTCAGAATAGCTTCGCGCTCCACTGACCCTCCTGAGCGTCAAAAAAACGGCAGTTTGAAACTCTATGGCAGGACTTTGAAATGGCCACAGAAAATAAACGGGTGATTTTAATGTTTTTCTGACGTTTAACCGACACCCGGAAGGGTATTATGCAAAAAATCAGCCAATTTTATTCAGGCTCAGGATCGGCACGCAGTTCATCAGGAATTTCAAAGTCTTCTTCTTTGGGTGGGACAGGTTTCTCATCCAGGTGCTGACGTGAGCGTTTAAGCTGGAACACATAGGCCAGCACCTGAGCCACGGACTTGTATAGCCCAGCGGGTATCTCATCACCAATTTCGCTATTGTGGTACAGCGCTCGCGCCAACGCCGGCGCAGACAGTATAGGCACATCATGGGCCTCGGCGATTTCACGAATTTTCAACGCCACAAAATCCGCTCCCATCGCCACTACCCTTGGCGCCCCTCCGCCCTGCTGATCATACTTCAACGCCACCGCATAATGGGTCGGGTTGGTGATGACCACGTCTGCTTCAGGTACCTCTTTCATCATCCGACGTTGAGAAATTTCACGCTGCAACTGACGGATACGACCTTTCACCTCGGGTTTACCCTCGGTGTTTTTCATCTCATCCTTCACTTCCTGAAGGGTCATCTTCATTTTCTTGTTGTAGTCGTAGATCTGGAACGGCACATCCACCAGCGAAATGATGATCAGCGCCAGGCTCATCACAAGGAACGACCAGCCCAGAATCTGCAGCGAGTGAGCCACCGCCGGCTCAACCGCCTCACGTGCCAGCGCAATCAGATCAGGCCTATCCATCCAGAGCACCATGATCGCAAAGGCACCGACCAACAGGAACTTGGCCAAGCCCTTGCCCAACTCCACCAGCGACTTCAGTGAGAACATGCGCTTGATACCACTCAGCGGATTTAGACGACTGCCCTTGGGCATCAACGCCTGGCCACTGAAATTCCAGCCACCCAAGGCGATCGGACTGAGCAAGGCAGCCAGCAGGGTGAGCAGAAAGAACCCCCAGAGGCTGAAGAATCCTTCATACAGCGCCTCTCCCAGATGAAGGAACATACGCGAGGGGTCAAAAATATCCTGACGATCCAGAGTAAAACTCTCCTGCATCACCCGCATCATGGTGGTGGCCACGGTTTCACCAAACAGCAGCGCCGCCGCGGCCGCAGATAACAGCAAAGCTGTAGAACCCAGCTCTCGTGAGCGCGGTATATCACCCTTTTCGCGCGCCTCGCGCAGGCGCTTCTCCGTTGGCTCTTCGGTTTTTTCCTGACCCGTCTCTTCAGCCATCTCAGCGCCCCGCTTTCAACAGTTGAGAGATATTTTCCAACGCTTCCGCCGAGAAGGTTTGATAGTGACTGAAGAAGCCGGCCAGACTCGCCCAGACAATAAACAGTCCCATAAGCATGGTGAAGGGGAAGCCGATCGCGAAGATATTCAGCTGAGGTGCGGCCTTGGTCATGATGCCAAAAGCGAAGTTAACCACCAGCAGCGCGGTGACTGCGGGGAGCGCCATCAGCAAAGCCGCCATAAACAGCCAGCCCCCCGACAGCGCGACTTCCCATAGAGTAATTCGGCTGACGCCTTCCAGCCCCACCGGGACCACATGGAAACTCTCCACCATGATCTCGATCAGTACCAGATGACCATCCATGCCCAAGAACAGGAGCATTACCAGCATCAGATAAATCTGGGAAATAATTACGACGTTTACGCCGTTTGCCGGATCGGTCATGGACGCAAAGCCCAGACCCATCTGCATCGCCATGATCTGACCACCGGCGACAAAGCTTTGCAGCAAGATTGTTGCAGCAAACCCCAACAGGCTGCCCAATAGCACCTGCTGCGCGATAATGATCCAGCTTTGCAGAGAAATGGGATCAAAGACCGGCATAGGCGGCAATGAAGGATGGATCAGGATAGTCACGATCAGCGCCAGCCCCAGACGAATACGCGCCGGTAGCATCTGAGTCCCTATGATCGGCATCGCCATGAAAAATGACATGACGCGAAACAGTGGCCAAAGAAAGCCACTTACCCACTGTTCGATCTGCATCAGGCCAATTTCCATGTCCCACCTAGGAGATCAAACGAGGGATATTCAGGAACATGTAATTGAACAGGTCCGAGATTTTGGTCACGATCCAGGGCCCGGCCCACATGACGGCCAGAAGCGTCACGATCAAACGCGGCAGGAAGCTCAGGGTTTGCTCGTTGATCTGGGTCGCCGCCTGGAACACGGAGATCACCAAGCCCACGGCCAGTGACGGACCGACAATCACGGCCACAATCACTACGATCAGCCAGAGCGCCTGACCGAACAAATCCAGTATCAATCCCGGATCCATAAGCCCTCCCGCTACATTCCGAAACTGGCAGCCAGGGTGCCAATCACCATAGCCCAGCCATCGACCAGCACAAACAGCATGATCTTGAACGGCAGTGAAATGATGATAGGTGACAACATCATCATACCCATCGCCATCAAGACACTGGCTACCACCAAGTCGATCACCAGAAAGGGAATAAATAACATAAAGCCAATTTGGAAGGCGGTTTTCAACTCACTGGTGACAAAAGCCGGTATCAGGATAGTAAAGGGGAGATCTTCAGCTTTTTCCACAGGCGGGGTATTCGAAATCCGCATAAACAGATTCAGGTCACTTTCACGTGTCTGGCGCAGCATAAATTCATGAAAGGGCACACCCGCTGCTCTAAAGGCATCTTCAGGCCCCAATTCTTCATTGATATAGGGCTGCACCGCATTAGTGTTCACTTCTTCCAATACCGGCGACATGATAAACAACGTCAGAAATAGCGACAGGCCGATGATGATCTGGTTGGAAGGCGTTTGCTGCAGACCCAGTGCCTGACGCAGGATGGCAAAAACGATGATGATACGTGCGAAAGAGGTCATCATCATCAACATTGCCGGCAGGAACGTCAGCAATGTCATCAGCGCCAGAATCTGGATAGTGACGCTGTAGTTGGTCGTACCGTCTTCTCCCGTTACCAGAGTAACGGCGGGAATACCGGTTTCAGCCCAAGCCTGAGGGGAAAAGAGGAACAACAGAGACAACAGGCCGAGCCATCGCATCAACGCTCGGCTCCTCGAGAAAGGACCTGCTGCAACCGCTCAGCAAAAGCGGCGCCGCGTACTTCAGCGCTATCCAGTACAGGCTCATCAAACTCGACCAACAGACTGACCCGCCCTGGCGCTACGCCCAACAGCATTTGGCGCTCACCAACCTGAACCAGCACCGCTCGCTCGCGTTGCCCGAGCGGCAAGGCAGCCAGCACTTTCATACCGCGCCCACCGGCTGGCACGCCGTTAACCTGACGTACCAGCCAGGCCAGCAGTAAAATCAAGCCAACGACCAGCACCAGGCCTATGCCCAGTTGCAGCATTGCCCCCCAGGACAGCGGGTCGGGCATCTCGGCACGTGTAAGAGACGAAGTTGCTGTCACGCTCTCTTCCGCAGCCCACCCCAAGGTCGGCAGCAAAAGCATGCAGGCAGCAGAGCATAAGCGGGTCACAATCATTTCAGGCGTCGAATCCGTTCCTGAGGACTGATGACGTCTGTCAAGCGAATACCGTAGCGGTCATTCACGACCACAACCTCGCCATGGGCGATCAGGGTTCCGTTAACCTTAACATCCAGCGGTTCACCGGCCACTCGGTCCAGTTCGATCACCGAACCCTGACTTAGCTGTAACAGATTGCGAATGGCAATTTCAGTCCCGCCCACTTCCATGGTCAAAGTGACGGGGATATCCAGGATCACATCAAGCTTGGGGTCAGAGATAGGTCGTGACTCATCTTTCAGCTCATCAAGCTCAACCCCTTGAGCAGGGGGCGCCATCTGCGACTGAATATCATCCAACAGAGCATCAGCGTCAGTGGTGGCATCACCCGTTTGCTGCTCCAGCGCCGCTGCCCACTCGTCCGCCAGCGCCTGTTGATCCTGATCGTTGTTTTGGTCACTCACGTTTAACTCTCCGCGCGCCGGTTAACTATTGCCCGGCTGCTTGATGGTATCTTTGATTTTAACGGCCAAGTTGCCACGGGACGTGCCCAACTGACACTCAAACATGGGCACGTTGTTTGCCTTCAACTGCAGACTATCAGGCATCTCGATCGGGATAATATCGCCCGCCTCGAACTCCATCACATCCCTCAGGGTCATCTCACGCTCGGCTACGCGCAAATCCAGCTCAAGCGTCGCCATCATGATGTCACGTCGAAGCGCCGTCAGCCAACGTTCATCCATCTGCTCTTCCGTGGTTTGAACACCCGATACCAGCATGTCTTTAATCGGTTCCAGCATGGAGTATGGCATGGTGATGTGGAGATCACCCGAGCCCCCCTCAAGGTCAACCTGGAAGGAGCAGACAACGACAACCTCGGTCGGATTGACCGCATTTGCCATGGCCGGGTTAACTTCATGGCCCACATGTTCAAACTGAAGGTGTGTAACCGGCTTCCAGGCATCCTGCAGATCCTGAAACAGCTGTTGCAAGGTACGATGTACCACACGGGTTTCCGTGGGAGTAAATTCGCGACCTTCAATTTTGGCGTGGCGCCCATCACCACCAAAGAACTGATCCACCAGCTTGAATACCAGGCGCGCATCCATAATAAACAGCGCCGTACCACGTAAAGGATGCACCTTCACCAAGCTCATGCTGGTTGGAACGTAAAGGGTATGGATGTAGTCGCCATACTTCATCACCTGAATGCCACCAACGGTAACATCGGCAGTCCGGCGTAACAGGTTGAACAGGCTGATACGGGTATGGCGAGCAAAACGCTCATTGATCATTTCGAGCGTAGGCATCCGCCCACGCACGATACGCTCGTGACTGGCTAGGTCGTAACTTCTGACACCATCGGCATCTTCGCCTCCGGCATCATCATCGGTTTCAACATCTCCGTCATCGACACCGTGCAGAAGCGCATCGATCTCGTCCTGGGAGAGTAGATCCTTGACCGACATCCGGCCCCCTACTGCATCACGAGGTTAGTAAACAGGATGGTTTCAATTCCAGCCTGCCCGATCTTGTCCTGCATGATCGACTGCACCATGGCAGTCGCATCAGCACGCAGCGCCTGCTTGGCCTCGATTGTTTGCAACTCTTCAAAATTCTGTGATGAAAACAGCGCATTCAGCCGCGAAACAATCAGCGGCATATGCTTTTTCAAGGCCTCATCCACCAACGGATCGCGACTCTTGGCTTCAACAAATACCTGCATGTAGTGGCGTTTGTTGTCGGCCGATTGCAGCGTCGCTACAAAAGAGGGCTTGCCTTCCAAAGTACGAATTTTGGTATAGATAGCCTCCATTCGCACCGGTGCAGCATTCACCTCAGCGGTAGCTTCCTCATCGCCAGTCATCAACAGGAAATAGGCTGCTCCCCCGCCGCCGCCAAGCAGCAGGATCACCCCCAGCGCGATCAAGATAATCAGTTTTTTCTTGGACTTCTTACCTGATTCACCCTCGTTGGGTGCTTCATTGTCAGCCATTCATGCCTCCAGAACACTGCGCGTTTCCCTTATGAGGGATAATATAACACACTGTTTTTGGGGCTGAAGCCTTCAGGCGTAGTAGTCGACCAGTCCAACGGCGACAGCTGGACCCGGCAGGGCCTCAGCATCAAGCTCATTCCCGCTACCACTCGCATAGCCACCAGCACGTCCATCAGAGCTGCCACGGGAGTCGGAATCCTGTCCACGGCGGGATGAATCATCCGAGATGGCCCCTTCACTGAGCTGAAGCCCTTGCTCAGCCAGCATTTCACGTAGCCGGGGCATTTGTTGCTCCAGAGCATCACGTACCGCCGGGTTTGCACTGGTAAAACTTACGCTGATCTGATCCTGACCCTGCACATGGATACGAATCTGCATGGACCCCAACTCCGGGGGATCCAGCTGAATTTGTGCACTGCGTGGGCCGTGCTGCGCCATCATGATCATGCGTTCACCCACCGCCTGCCCCCACCGCGGGGTCAGCAACTGCTGATGGGCATCAAGCTGGGCCTGAGTTTGGGCAGGGGTCGGTACTGACTGAGATGTTCGAGATTGACTGTTCTGAACAGCGGTCGCCTGGGTGCCTGAATCCTGTTTTTGATTGCTGTCGCCGCCTTCAGCATCGCCTCCAGCTCCGCCGGTACCTGCTCCTGATGCATTCAGTGCTGCCAGATCGGCTCGCACAGTGCCTTCACCGCCACGCCCACCAGCATTAGCGCCATCCAGCTGCGCCTGACGGGTCTGGCTCGAGTCCGCGATGCTTGCCGGGGCCACCAGTTGAGTCGGTGCGCGCGATTCCATACCTGTGCTCATCGCTTCTTTGGCTTGCACAGCATCTAGCCTGGCCTGCAATGTTACCGGGTCAAGATCCGTAACCGAGCCTGTCGTACTCTCAGTTACGGGGACCGTGGAGATTGTCCCGGGCAGAGGTGATTCAGTGACAGGCTTGGTCCCACTCGCCGACATTCCTTGCTCAGTTTTCACCATCGACAACTGTTCCGAGTCCGCTGCGGCAGTCGTTTGCAGACCATCTTCAGTAGCGGTTGTCAGTGGGTGCGGTATCTGGGACGGGTTTTCCGAAGCCTTGCTGGCAGCAACTCTTGCTTCCGCCTCATCGCGCGCGACCTGATTGGCTGTTTCCGGCAACTGGGTGCGACCTACTTGAGCTTCACTAGCCCGTTGAGAACCGGCAACTTGCGCCACTTCAGCGTGAGGCAGCCTCGGCTCCGCTGTGGGTGATTGTGACTGTGAATCGCCGGGACGGGCGACTTCAGCCTGCGACGAGGCCATGCTCGCAGAGTCTGGACGTGGCTGGCGCTGTCCAGCATCAGCCTGCCCACCTTGAACCGGCGGAAGATTTGGATTTAACGGATTCGCTGCTGTTGAGCTGGCCTCAGTTGGTTGCACCTGAGCGTATCGCCCTGCTTGCACTTCTGGAGTAACAGCCCCCGGAGTTTGTGTCTGTCCTTTAGTTTCGCCGGTAATGGGTTGCTGCGTCTGCGACCTGTTAAGTACCTGTCCAGACTGAGAAACAGCTGCAGATGACTGGTTGCCTGTCATGCCGTTTTGCAAACCCTGTACAGGTGTGGAGGGAGCCGTGGATGTGGTTCCGTCAGCCAACTGACCAGTAGCCGTATTTTGATCTTTGCCAGCAACCAGCTCAGGGCGTATCAGCTCAGCGCCTTGCTGCTGAGCATGTGTCGGATCACTATCGCCAAGCTCCATTCCTTCCAGACCTGAGCTGGCCTCCACCTCGCTGTCAGTCTGCTCAGGTGACTGCGGCAAGTTGGCTGGCAAATTTTCGCCATCCGCAGGCAAGGATTCACCGCTTGCGGGCATTCGGCCCTGCGCCTGCATACTTCCTTGAAACAATAATTGGAAACTGCCGGGAGCAGCACCAGAGCCGCCCGGAATCCCGCCCAACTTGCCATTTAGCTGCGCAGGCGTCGTGCTGAGATCAAGCAAAGACAGGCTGTTTTGACTGGGTGCTTTAACAATGGCCATGGTGGACTCCTAGTATCCGATAGCCATCATTAAGCAATTAAGGTGCCAATCCTAGATAAACTGTGGACGACGGTGTTGAGAGCGTTCATCAATCGATTGTTGCAACTGCTTGTCCGCTTGTCTCAACTCGGACTCCCTGGCTTTTCGGATGAGCTCTTCGATGCCTTTTTCCTTGGCATAGGCCTGCTGCCAAAACGCTCTAACCTGCTGTAGCTGATCACGCGCTTGCACCAGCGCCTGCTCCTGCGCCTGAATCGTGGAGTTGATTTTTTGCAGGAACGACTGCTGGGCGTGCAAGGTACCTATATTCATCCCCTGTTGACCGACCTGGGTATATTGCTGCTGATACTCGCCCAGATACTGCTGTAGCTGACCGATACCACGCTCGCCCTGCTCCACCCGTTGCTGGGCTTCAGCCAGAAACCGCTCCGCTTCACGCCGCTTGCGTTCAGCGACGGCCAGCACTACCTCAAGCCGCTTTGATCTTGGTTTAGCCATCGATTACTCCTGTATCAGGGTACACGTCGAATACCCGGCTGCCCCGCGCCGGTGGGATTATTCGGCTGAGGCGGGGTGCTCATCACCATTGCCAGCTCCTGCATACAACGCTGTAACGGCATGGGCTCATTCATACCCTGCTGCAAATAAGCCTTGATGGTTGGCATCATATCGATCGCCCTATCGGTTTCCGAGTCGCTGCCACGGGCATAAGCACCCACCGAAATCAGATCCGCATTTTGACTATAGCGTGAATAAAGACGCTTGAACTGAAGCGCCAGATTCAGATGAGAGTCATCGACAATTTGTGGCATTGCACGGCTGATGGACGCTTCTATATCAATGGCCGGATAATGCCCCTGCTCCGCCAGCGATCGCGACAGCACCACATGACCATCCAGAATGGCACGTGCAGAGTCCGCCACCGGATCCTGCTGATCGTCCCCTTCAGTCAGCACTGTATAGAAGGCTGTAATCGAACCGCCGCCTGTTTCACCATTCCCGGCTCGTTCAACCAGTTTAGGCAACTTGGCAAACACCGACGGTGGATAACCTTTAGTGGCCGGTGGCTCACCCACTGCCAGCGCTATCTCTCGCTGCGCCTGCGCATAACGCGTCAAGGAATCCATGAGTAACAGGGTATTCTTGCCCTGAGCTCTGAAGTATTCGGCAATCCGGGTTGTAAGCTGAGCGGCGCGCAAACGCATCAGAGGAGAGTCATCCGCCGGAGAGGCGACCACCACGGATCTTGCCATGCCCTCCGCACCGAGACTGTGATCGATAAATTCACGCACCTCTCGGCCACGCTCACCGATCAAGCCCACTACGGTAATTTCCGCTTCTGTAAAGCGTGTCATCATACCCAACAAGACTGACTTGCCCACACCGCTGCCGGCAAACAAGCCAAGACGCTGACCACGACCAACCGTCAGCAAACCATTGATGGCACGCACACCCACATCAAGGGTTTGTTCGATCGGGTGGCGATGCAAAGGATTGATGGTCTCCCCGGCCAGCGTCACCAGGTCATCGGGTGCCAGGGGGCCCTTACCATCCAGAGGTCGGCCAATACCGTCAATAACTCGACCCAAAAGACCAAATCCGACGGGTACCAGACTGGCCCCGACTCGAGGTCGTACCGCCGCACCCGGCGCCAGGCCATCAACGCTGTCCAACGGCATCAAGTAAATACGATCCCCTGAAAAGCCCACCACTTCGGCTTCAACTTCACCGTCGTCCTGAAGAGAAACCAGGCAATAGTCGCCCAAGGCCACACGCAGCCCCACTGCTTCCAGCGTCAGGCCGATCAAACGCGTGACTCGGCCTTCAACTTCAGGCCTTGGCGACTCGTAATCAATATGGCGATAGCGATTCAGACGTTTTGCCAGATCCGGCATGGGATAGCCCCGTTATTCAGATGGCGTCTCGGGTGTTTTGATCAATCGGGCACGCAACTGTTCCGCCACTTGGGCAAAACGTTGCTCCACCTGATAGTCGACTCGACAATTCCCGCTTTCCAGCACGCAACTACCAGCTTCCAGCGCGGGATCAGGCTTCAATTGTAGTTTGAGATCAGCCAGCAAGGGCTGCAGGGGAGCGACTTGATCCGGCGCGATACGCAGCACAAGGCTACCCTCACCTTCCGGCAACTGCTCCAGAGCATCATGAACACTGCGCAGCAGAACGTCAATATTTTGACTCAACTCAGCTTTTACTGTCGCCTGGGCCAATTCGATCACCAAGTGGACCAGCGCCTCTTCCAACTCGGCACGTTCTTGCTCAAGCGGCTTTTGCAGCAACTCAATCAAGCCATCCAGCCGTTGCAAGCGTTCTTCAATTTGAGACTGACCCGCTTCCAGCCCTTGCTGCAGACCATCCTGATAGCCTTGTTCACGCCCCTGAGCATGGCCTTCAGCCAACCCTTCAGCATGACCTTCACGGCGCGCTTCTTCGCAAATTTCTTCCCATTGCGAAAGCGTCAATTTTTCGGCGAATATTTCTTCTTCAACGACAGAAACATCCACATGCTCCAGTGGCGAGGGCTCTTTACGTGCCAAGGCCTGTACAACACGGGCACCGCCACTTACATCCGGCGGCAACCAGGGCTGAACCGCCTCTGCTTCACTTGCACGAATACGTACCGGCTGATCCTTTTTCATCAGATCATCTCTTCACCGGAGCCACCCAGCATGATTTCGCCATCGTCCGCCAAACGGCGAGCCACGGTAAGAATTTCCTTCTGCGCCTCTTCCACTTCAGATACGCGCACAGGCCCCTTGGCTTCAAGGTCGTCACGCAACAGCTCGGCAGCACGCTTGGACATGTTCTTGAATATTTTTTCCTGCAAAGCATTGTCGGCACCCTTCAGCGCCAACACCAGATTGTCAGTAGAGATTTCTCGCAGAATTACCTGAATACCACGATCATCGACATCGATCAGGTTGTCAAAGACGAACATTAGATCCGAGATTTCGGTAGCCAGGCTTTCATCGCTGTCACGGATACCATCCATGAGCTCCGCCTCCAGATTGGAGTCGAGAAAGTTCATGATATTGGCAGCGGAACGAACGCCACCCAGGGTACGAGACTGGCTGGCCTTGCTACCTGTGAACTGGGATTCGAACATGTCGTTAAGCTCCTGCAGCGCCTGCGGCTGGATACGATCCAGCGCAGCAATACGCATCAGGATATCAAGACGTGTTTTTTCATCGAAATAAGTCAGCACCACAGAGGCCTGGTCAGGATCAAGATAGGCAATAACGACCGCCTGTATCTGCGGGTGTTCATACCGCAGCATTTCCGCAACCTGACGCGGATCCATCCAGCGCAATGTATCCAGCCCCGACGTATTGGTGCTGAACAAAATACGGTCGATCAGGGTCTTGGCTTTTTCTTCACCCAACGCCTGATTCAGCATGGCACGGATATACCGGTCATTGTTAATACCGATACCGGTCTGGTCGCTGACCACATTCATGAAGTCGGCAACAACTGACTCCACGCGAGATTGAGGCACGTTATCCAGCTGCGTCATCGCCTCACCAATCTTCTGAACCTCTTTCGGGCCCAGGTGCTTGAGGATTTCCGCAGCATCGGACTCACCCAGACTGATCAGCAGGATGGCCGCTTTTTGAATGTCGCTCAGATCTGCATCACTGGTCATGTTCAATTACCCACTGACGCACCGCCTGGGCCACTTTCTCCGGGTCTTCAGCTACCATGCTTCGGATAGCATTAAGCTGATAATCAAAACTTTCATTGGGTGTTGGCAACACACCGCGGCTGCCACCCACACCCAGAGTAACCTTGTCGTCAGACACATCGCCGCCTTCCAGACCTTCCAGATCAGCGGAGATTTCACCTGCAGGCCCCAACGATACCACTTCTTTGGTCTTGCCTGCATCAGCGAGACTGCGCAGGATAGGTCGCAGGACGAAGAAGACCAGAATCAGTACAAAAAGCGCAGCCATCAGCTGTTTTATCAGGTCCCAGAACCAGTCCTGCTCCCAGATTGCAGGGTCTTCCATACTGATCGGCTCATCCGGTACGAAGGGCGAGTTAACAACGGTAACGCTGTCGCCACGCACGGCAGAGTAGCCAACCGCATTACGCACCAGTGTCTGCAGCCGCTGCAGCTCGTTCTCCGTCCAGGTCATGCGCTGCTGCTCGCCACTTTTCGGATTGGTGCTGACCAGATCATCCACCACAACGGCGACACTCAGACGCTTGATCACGCCGGTTTGGTGGCGGGTATAGCTCAACGTGCGGTCCAGTTCATAGTTACGGACCGCCTGCTCACGACTGGAACCACTGCCCAGTGCACCGGATGCATTTGCCGCTCCTACCGTACCTGGCTCCACTTGCTCTGGCACCGCATTCGGCCCTGGGGGCTGATTGGTCAACGCTCCCGGAACACCCCGTGCAATTTCACCCGCTGAGCGCTTTTCTTCCAGCGTTTTCTCGCTGCGCAGTGCCGGCAAATCAGGATTATAGATTTCGTCGGCCTGCTCGATCTGGGTAAAGTCGATGTCCGTGGACACTTCAGCGCGGAAGTTCCCCAAACCCACCACCGGCTGCAGAATACTGTTGACGCGATTGACCAGTGTTTGTTCGATCTGACGGGTGTATTCCAGCTGCTTGGCCGCCAGCACAACATCTTCATCCTGATCGCGGGTATTGAGCAGACGCCCCTTTTGATCGACGACGGTCACATCTTCCACCGCCAGTTCCGGGATACTGGAGGCTACCAGGTTCGCAATGGCAGCGACCTGATCACGCGCCAGGGTTCGACCGGAGAACATTTCAATGAAGACGGATGCACGAGGCTTGCGCTGATCACGCACGAATACTGATTCTTTGGGCAGCGCCAGATGCACTCGCGCCGAGCGAACCGCCAGCAGACTGCTGATGGTGCGTGCCAGTTCACCTTCCAGTCCGCGGCGAAAACGCGCGTTTTCCATGAACTGGCTGGTTCCCAGACTTTGTTCCTGCTCCAGCAGCTCGAAACCCACGGTTTTATCCGCAGTAAAGCCTTCGGCCGCCAGTTTCAGACGTGCCTGATGGACATGTTCCTCAGGGACCAGAATCGCCCGACCGTCGGTATCGAATTTATAGGGAACGCTGTATAGCTTGAGTTGCTCGATCACCTCATTGGCATCGGCAAAATTGAGATTGGAAAACAGCACTCGGTAATCAGGTTTTTGTGACCAGAGGACAACGGCAAAGCCAATGGCGATACTGGCCGCCAAACCGATCATAAGACCGAGTTGGCGCAAGATGCCCAGGCTATTAAAGCCGGTCATCAAATTGCCCTTGCCACCGAGTTGTGTCGCCGTATTATCCATTTAATCCTGACCGCTAGCCGACGCTGTTAGATCGGCATTTTCATTACATCTTCGTAGGCCGTTACCAATCGGTTTCGTACCTGGGTCATCGCCTGAAATGAAACCGACGCCTTCTGGGCCTGAATCATAACCTGTGGCAAATCCACCGAAGGATCTCCCTGTTCATACGCCGTGCGCAAACGCGATGCTTCGGACTGGTGTTCATTCACCTTATCCACAGCACCTTTCAACAGGTCAGCAAAGCCACTGCTGTCCGCTTTACTGATACCGGATACCTGATTCAGTTCCGGCTGCTGCACGGGCGCAACGCCCTGATGCATCTCCTGCCGTATCGCGCGCATCTGCGACAGCAGGCTACTGATATCAGCACGATCAACCATGCTATACCTCTCCTGTGCGGCAATATTTTGACATTATAGAGCCTGGCCCAACCTCATCAAGCTGAATAGAACATAAACCGACAATAGATTGACGATTTTGCAGTGAAAGGCCATACACAGGTATGTAAGCAAAAAACGGGCCAGCGGCCCGTTCATAAACGCAATATACCCTAATCACACCCTAGTAGATATTCTTCGGGGCTTCGCCATATTTCAGGCGCACATACATCAAGGCCACCGTGATGGCGTCACCCAATGCAGTGTGGCGCTCCAGGATAGGAATATCCAACTTACCGGCGATGGTATCAAAGCGAAGATCCACATCTCCTCCCACATGTTTCCACTTGATTATGTTGTGATAAACATGGGACAGCTCAATCGCCTTGTTCGGCAGGCCAAACCCCAGCTGAGGACGGAGAAATTTATCCAGCATGCGCACGTCAAAATTGACGTAATATCCCAGAATTGGCCGGTTACCCACATACTCCAACACCTGCTGCAGGGCGTCTTCCAATTCAATACCGTCAGCCAGGTCGCGGGCTCTCAGCTTGTGGATTTTAATGGAGTCGCCACTCAGGCTGGCGGGCGGCTTGAGTTTGATATCCAGACGATCACTGGTTATCACCTTACGGCCATTAATTTTCACGGCTCCGATAGAAAGGAGCTCCGCTTTATTCACATCCAGACTGGTTGTCTCACAGTCCAGAGAAACCACTTCATCCCCCTTGTACGGCTCAAACAAATGCGCCCAGGGTCCCTCCCGGTGTTCCCGTCTTTCCTTAAAGCGCCGTATTGAGCGCGGAATGATCATTAGTATCAACCTCCGAGGTGGTAGCGTGTTGCCAGATGTTTCTTGAACCCCTTCACTACATGCAAGGCATCGCGCAGCAGGTCTCGCTCAAGTTTGTTTAATTGTTGCAAGTCAATCTGATTGGGAGAGGGATCTATGCCATCTTCACTCTGTTCCGCCCGGCGGATCTGTTGACGCAGCCTCAACTGTATAAACAGCGACAGGGCCTCGGTGAGATCGCTGCCGTGTTCCGCCTGCATGACTTTCTGTTCAACCAGAGTTTCAATGCGCTGGAACGTATTGGTTTTGAGGATGCGGTGCTCCAGCGCCAGTGTGCGCACCCCATGTACGATGGGGAAGATCCCGCCCTTCTTGATATCCAACTGCCCTTTATCCTTGAGATTACCGAAGAAGGTTAACGGCGTATCGAACTCAACTGCGGCACGGGCAAAGTGGGAAAAAAAGACGTCATTGTTGCGCAGGTGGCGCAAGAACCAGTTTCGAGCCACCTTGAACAGCGCTTCGTTACCGGCAACCGGCTTGGCATCCACGGCGATGGCCAGACTCATCTGGGCATTACCCTCACAGGTGTCGGCCCAATCACTCAGGTGCTGGGTCCAGTCACCGACGGAGTTTACCCACTCGGGGTTGGATACCATGATATTGCCGGGACAAGGAGGAAAGCCAAATGAGATCAGATTTTCACTGAACCGGTTCATGGTCTCCTGCATTTTGGGCCAGACAAGGTTTTCACGATAGATCAGGGCATTGTCCTGATCCGTTTTCATGATCTGTTCTCCACGTCCTTCCGACCCCATCACGATCAGGCAAACATGCGGCTGCATATCGGAGGGAATGGTCAGGTCGAACAGTTTGGAAATGATGCGACCGTTCATGGCCGCCAACAGGTCCATGGTAAAGCGAATTTTTACGCCGGCCGAGATCAGCGCCTTGATCAGTTCGTTCAGCCCCTGAGCGGCATCACGCAACTGTTCTATGCTCGCCGCACGCTCGATTCTCAAGCCAATGACATGGGAATGACTGGAGAAGTAACTGAGCACATCGGTCAACTCAACCACCCCAACCATGGACTGGCCATCCATGACGACCACTCGCTCAATCTGCTGCTGAGTCATCATGACCAGTGCATTGAACAGATAGTCCTCATGGTCAATCGTGATCAAGCGGAAACTGGCAATATCCGTGATATCCGTATCCAGCGGCTTTTCATTGATCACCACCGCGTCCAGAAGGTCAGTACCGGTCACCATGCCGTAGCGGCCACCACGGCGGGCCAGCACACAGTCAGACTTACGCTCACGCATCAACTCGGTGGCTTGCTTGATGCTGGTACCTGATTCCACCACCAACGGCTCACGCACTGTAGCATCCGTGATACGGGCCAGCATGAACTCGGCCATATCCTGATTGCCGCCGTGCTGGGCAACAATTTCACTTTTGACTGACAGATTCTGCTGAAAGTAATCCGCAAATTGCGCATTGCTGGCGATCAAATCCAGCAAAGTACGGGTCGGCAGTATGTGACAGATGGTTTCCTCTTCCGCCACAAAGTTGTGAATGGCTGTACCTCTAACGGCCGACCAGCCACCAAAGTAATCTTCGTTTTCATACTGCACAAAAATATGCAGACTGCCGGTGTCTTCATCCCCACCGGCTGCCTCGCTTTCACTGACTCTCCCCTTAAGGATGATGAACAGACCTTCGGGCTTTTCTCCCGCAGTGATGATGGCCTCACCCTGCTGGAAATAGCCGATATCCAGATTGCTGGCCAACAGGTTTTGCTCGTCTTGATTCAGCAAGCTGAAGGGGATGTTGTCCATCTTGAACGCATCAGGCATCGACACTCTCCTTACCCGATAGTTACATCAGCAGAGTCCGGTCGACAGTCAACCGGACTCTGCCCCCTGGGACTCAGTGCGCGTGTGCCTCAGCAGCACCACGAGGAATACGGATGTCCTCGATGATCTCCTGAATCTCCTGTGGCGGTTCAGGCGTCATGGAAGACACCAGCATGGCTACAGTAAAGTTCAGCAGCATACCCACTGTACCGAAACCCTCCGGCGAGATACCAAACAGCCACTGATCCGGCGTACCGCCCATGAATTTGAAGTAAACGATGTAGGCAATCGTGACACCCAGGCCCACCAGCATGCCGCTTACGGCGCCTTGCGTATTCATGCGGGTACTGAAGATGCCCAATACGATGGCCGGGAACACCGAGGATGCGGCCAGGCCGAAGGCCAGCGCCACCACCTGTGCCACAAAGCCGGGGGGATTAATGCCGAAGTAGCCGGCAATAATAATCGCCACTATCGCCGCCATTCGAGCATAGGCCAGCTCCTGTTTATCGGTGATATTCGGGTTAATCGACTTTTTCATCAGATCATGAGAGATCGAAGTCGAAATCACCAACAAGAGACCTGCTGCGGTTGAGAGAGCAGCGGCTACCGCACCTGCTGCAACCAGGGCAATAACCCAATCCGGAAGATTGGCAATTTCAGGGTTCGCCAGCACCATGATGTCGCGATCAACATAAACTTCGTTGGCACTGCTGGAGGCGTTTTCAGTCAAACGCTCACCAAATTCGCCACGGCTCTCAATGAAGACCGGTTTGCCGCCTTCAAAAGCAGCGCCCGCCTGGTACTGAACCTTGCCATCACCATTCTTGTCAGCCCAGGCTATCAAGCCTGAAGATTCCCAGTTTTTGAACCAGCTCGGCATCTGGGTGTATTCAACACCGGAACGGTCCGGGCCATTAATGGTTTCGATCAGGTTCACACGACCGAAACCCGCCACTGCAGGTACTGTGGTGTAAAGAATGGCAATGAAGATCAGAGCCCAACCCGCCGAAATTCGGGCATCTTTAACGCGCGGCACCGTGAAGAAACGCACGATAACGTGAGGCAGACCTGCAGTACCACACATCAGTGCTGCGGTCATGAAGAACATGTCGATGGTACTTTTATTACCCTGGGTATATTGATCAAACCCCAGCTCCGTTGAGAGCTCATTCAGGGTCACCAACACTGTGCGACCACTATCCAGCGTAGCCCCCAGACCCACCTGAGGCAGGAAGTGACCGGTTACCTGCATGGACAGGAAAAACGCCGGCACCATGAAGGCCATGATAAGCACACAGTATTGAGCCACCTGTGTATAGGTAATGCCTTTCATGCCGCCCAATACAGCATAAAAGAACACAATTACCATCCCCACAATTACACCGGTCTCAATTTCAACATGCAGGTAACGTGAAAATACGATGCCAACACCACGCATCTGTCCCGCCACATAGGTGAAGGAGATAACAATGGTACAGATCACCGCTATATAGCGGGCTGTTTTGGAGTAGTAACGATCACCCACGAAGTCTGGCACGGTAAACTTGCCGAACTTGCGCAGGTAAGGCGCCAGCAGCATCGCCAGCAACACGTAGCCACCGGTCCAGCCCATCAGATAGGCGGCACCATCTCGCCCCATAAAGGACACGATACCCGCCAGAGAAATAAAGGATGCAGCAGACATCCAGTCAGCCGCAGTTGCCATGCCGTTTGCTACGGGTGGGACACCACCACCAGCGACATAGAACTCCGTGGTAGACCCGGCTCGGGCCCAGATTGCAATGCCGATATAGAGGGCAAAAGAGCCACCTATAAACATGTAGGTCAGCAGATCGAGACTCATCACTCAGCTTCCTTGACGTGGTGATTGTTATTCGTGGACGTCGTACTTTTCGTCCAGACGGTTCATGCTGAACACGTAGGCCCAGATCAAACCAATAAAGATATAGATTGCGCCCTGTTGAGCGAACCAGAAACCAAGCGGGAAGCCGAAGAATTGTATCTGATCAAGCGCATCCACAAAGAGAATGCCGCAACCATAAGAGGCTGCAAACCAGATAACCATGTAGGTAAAAATGATACGTAAGTTTTCGCGCCAATATGCGCGAGCACCGTCCGATTGAGATGACATAGCACCATCCTGTTATTGTTATTGAAGGTGGGGTTCACCCTGAATCTAACAAACAGAACAGGCTAAATATGCCCCGACTTTAGTCGGAGCACTTTGTGCCTACCTAACCTTTGTCAGCGCCTAGCGACAGACCATCTGATACAAGGGTGATGCTGACACGACCTTGGTCAGGCTACCCGGTACCATTCCCTGCTCTTCATCCAGCGTCACCATTTCAGCCTTATCACAATTCAACAGATGAGCACTATGCTCAACATGATCAACATAGCTGCGCTCAAAGCGGTACAGGACGAGCTGTGCCAGGTTACCGTCCTCGGTTACGGTATGCGCAACACTGTTGCGATCCAACACGGTAAAGGTATCGGTCATCGGAAACAGGAAGGTCCAGGGACGCCAGATCATGCTATTGGCTTCATAGGACACAACCACAGACCCTTCCGGCAACTGGCTGGTTTTGAACTCGAACCAGGTGTATTCGTTGTAGATTGAATACCCCAGCATTCCCAGACCGGCAGCGGCCGGCACGATCCATTTGGGCAGTTTCTTGCGGGTCAGAGAGCGCAGGATCATAGCGATACCCGCGGCACCAAGACCAGCAAAAACAGTAGCAACCAGATTCCAGACCATACTTCTACTTCCTGAAAAAAGTCGGGCTTCCAGTTGGAAGCCCGAGGTGGTTCAACACGTGACAGTCAGACTGTCTGTAGAATCATTATGACTTAGTGGTCAACGGCAGCGCCAGCACCTTTCGGGTAACGCACGCTTTCCACCAGCTCCTGAATTTCTACCGGCGGCTCTTCAGTTGCACTGGAGACAACGAAGGCCACTACGAAGTTGATAACCGCACCGATGGCACCGAAGGACAGCGGTGAGATACCCAGGATCCAGTTCTCAGCATTGTCAGGCAGGTTTGCAGTGCCTGGGATGAAGAACCAGCCCTTGTACATGAAGATGTACACCAGGGTCACGATCAGGCCGCACAGCATGCCCGCCACAGCGCCCTTGTTATTCACGCGCTTGGAGAAGATACCCATCATCAGTACCGGGAAGATGGAAGCAGCCGCGATACCGAAGGCCAGCGCCACTACCTGCGCCGCAAAGCCTGGTGGATTCATACCCAGATAGGTTGCCACGATAATCGCGACCGTCATGGATGCACGCGCCGCCATGAGCTCACCTTTCTCTGAGATATCCGGATTGATGGAGTTCTTAATCAAGTCATGACTTACCGCAGAGGAGATTGCCAACAGCAGACCCGCCGCAGTAGACAATGCCGCTGCCAGACCACCAGCTGCGATCAAACCGATTACCCAACCCGGCAACTGGGCGATTTCAGGGTTCGCCAGTACCAGGATGTCACGGTTGTAGGTCAGCTCGTTACCTGCCCAGCCCTTGTCAGACATGTCAGCCTTATCGTTGTAGAACTGGATACGGCCGTCATTGTTTTTGTCTTCGATGGTGATCAGCTTGGTCTCTTCCCAGGTCTTCATCCAATCCGGACGCTCATCGATCTGGATCGACGGAGCTTCAGTACCGTTGGGGTAAACCGTGTTGATCAGGTTCAGTCGAGCCATGGACGCAACCGCCGGGGCAGTCAGGTACAGCAGCGCGATGAAGATCAACGCCCAACCGGCAGACCAGCGAGCATCAGCAACCTTAGGAACAGTGAAGAAACGGATGATTACGTGCGGCAGACCTGCAGTACCGATCATCAGTGTCAGGGTAAACAGAACCATGTTCAGTTTATTCGGCACGTCAGCGGTATAGGCTGCGAAGCCCAGTTCCTGAACCACCTGATCCAGTTTTGCCAGCAGCGGCATGCCTGAAGCGGAATGATCACCAAACAGACCCAGAGCAGGAATCGGGTTACCGGTCAGCTCCAGAGAGATGAAGATCGCAGGAATGGTGTAAGCTACGATCAGTACACAGTACTGAGCCACCTGGGTGTAAGTGATACCCTTCATACCACCCAGTACGGCGTAGAAGAATACAACCACGGATGCGATAACCAGACCAGTGTCCTTGTCTACTTCCAGGAAGCGAGAGAAGGCGATACCGGCACCAGCCATCTGGCCGATTACGTAGGTAGTAGACGCAACGATCAAACAGGCCACAGCCACCAAACGTGCAGTTTTGCTGTAGAAGCGATCACCGATGAAGTCAGGCACAGTGAACTTGCCGAACTTACGCAGGTAAGGTGCCAACAGCATCGCCAGCAGCACGTAACCGCCAGTCCAGCCCATCAGGAAGGTAGAGTTTGCATAACCACCAGCGGCAATCAGACCCGCCATGGAAATGAAGGAAGCCGCAGACATCCAGTCAGCCGCCGTCGCCATACCGTTGGCAACCGGGTGAACACCCCCGCCCGCCACGTAGAACTCTTTGGTAGACCCTGCGCGGGCCCAGATCGCGATGCCGAAGTAGAGCGCGAAGGATGCACCTACGAACAGCAAGTTGATATAAAACTGATCCATCGCTTACTCCTCCAGTCCCATATCACGGTCGAGTTTGTTCATACGCCAGGCGTAGAAGAAAATCAGACCGATGAAGACCAGGATTGAGCCCTGTTGAGCAAACCAGAACCCGAGGTCAGTACCGCCAACCGTGATGCCGGACAGCAGGGGGCGGAACAGGATACCGCAGCCGTAGGACACAAAGGCCCAAACGACCAGGCTACCCAGGATCAAACGAAGGTTCGTCGACCAGTATTGAGCAGCTTTGGATTTATCATCTGCCATGGTGTTTCTCCGATTTCTTGTTATTGGAGCCGGGAAAATACACCCTGATCTTGCATAAAGAACCGAAGCAAGAAAAGCCCCGACTTTAGTAGAACAAACTGTCGAACAAGATTAAAAATAAGAATTTATCCTTTATTTTCAATAACTTGTTTTTTTGTGTCAAAAACATGACTCCCGTCATGTAATACAATAGTCAAGTGCCGTTCATGATATTAAGCGGCCAATTTAGACTAAAGACTTATACTGTGCCCGCCTCTCCTTAGGCGGTACACTCTATACCCGTCCCATCTTTATTTAAGAGAGCACCTTTATGCTGTCCGGCTGGTCCATCATTCTGATCTCACTGGCGTATCTGGGCCTGTTGTTTGCCATTGCCTACTTCGGTGACAAAAGCAGTGCCGGTAAACAGTGGGCCAGTAACCCGGTGGTGTACTCGCTTTCACTGGCTGTGTACTGCTCCAGCTGGACCTTCTATGGCGCGGTAGGGCGGGCAGCCTCAACCGGCTGGGAGTTTCTGGCGACCTATCTGGGTCCGGTACTGGTATTCCTGTTTGCCATTCGCGTGATCGAAAAAGTGTTCATGGTCAGCAAACAACAGAACATTACTACCATTGCCGACTTTATCTCATCCCGATATGGCAAAAGCCAGGTGCTGGCAGTACTGGTTACCATCATCGCCGTGATGGGCACCATTCCCTACATCGCCTTGCAGCTCAAGGCAGTGGCTATCAGTTATAACGCTTTAGCCCCGGGAGCTACCGAGGCCATGAGCAACGGTAGCGATACTGCACTCTTTGTCGCACTGGTTATGGCGGTGTTTGCAATCCTGTTTGGTACCCGTCACATCGACGCCACTGAACACCATGAAGGCCTGGTATTGGCGGTTGCCTTCGAGTCACTGATCAAGCTGACCGCTTTTGTGGCCGTAGGCCTGTTTGTCGTATTTGGCTTATTTGATGGTATTGAGGAAGTCAGTACCCAGGTTATCGCTCAGCTACGCCATAACGAAAACTTCGATAACGCCCTCAGTAGCGGCTTTCTTACCGAGATTGTTTTGGCCTGTGCTGCCGCCATCTGCCTGCCGCGTCAGTTTCACGTCAGCATTGTGGAGAACACGCGCCAGCGTAACCTGCTGACCGCACGCTGGCTGTTTCCGACCTACCTGATTTTGATGGCCCTGTTCGTCCTGCCTATCGCCACCGGCGGCATCACCTATTTCAGCAACACAGGCGTGGATGCCGATACCTATGTCCTTATGCTGCCACTGGCAACCGGCGCCGAGCACCTGGCCACACTTGCATTTATCGGCGGCCTTTCTGCTGCAACCAGCATGGTAATTGTGGCCAGCATCACCCTGGCCACCATGGTGTGCAACGACATTATCATGCCCCTGCTGTTCCGTATCTCCTGGCTGCACCTGTCCCAGTCCAAGGATCTGGGCGCTCTGCTTTTACGGGTACGGCGCATTACGATCATCTGTCTGCTGCTGATGGGCTATTTCTATTACCGAATTCTGGGCGAGCAGGGCCCCCTCGCTTCCTTTGGTTTGCTGGCGTTCGTGGCGGCGATTCAGTTTTTGCCCGCCATCCTTGGCGGCATCTACTGGAAAGGAGGGACACGACATGGCGTTCTGGCCGGTCTGGTCGCAGGCTTCCTGCTGTGGCTCTACACCCTTGTACTGCCCACCCTTAATTCGGCCCGCCTGATTCCCTATGAATGGCTGCCACAGCTCAGTGGTAATGAGGGCTGGCTGAGCCCCACCGGGCTGATGGGATTTGACGGCATGAATCCATTGACTCATGGCGTAGTCTGGAGTCTGGGCGTCAACTTCCTGCTGTTTGTCATAGTCTCCAGACTGGCCAACCCCCGTCTGGTCGACCGCATTCAGGCCAGCGCCTTCGTCAATATTACCGCCAAGGGCATTACCGATCCCTCACGCCATCTCGGGCAGGTCACTGTCGGTGATCTGCAGATGCTAAGTGAGCGCTTCCTTGGCATGAGCCGCACCCGTCAGGCCTTCAGTACCTTTGGTCAGCAACGTGGCGAAGGCCCGCCCATGGCGGCCGAGAAAGCCTCACCTGAACTGATTCAGTACACCGAACGCCTGCTGTCCGGTGCCATTGGCGCCTCGTCTGCTCGAATCGTGATGGACTCCACCTTGCGCGGCAAGGAGATGGAAATTGGCGACGTGGTGACGATTGTCGATGAAGCTTCTCAGGCCCTGCGCTTCAACC
The DNA here is from genome assembly GCA_048260865.1 of Marinobacterium sp. GTDB lineage: Bacteria > Pseudomonadota > Gammaproteobacteria > Pseudomonadales > Balneatricaceae > Marinobacterium. The sequence continues at coordinate 274,769 of JBLXGN010000003.1, forward strand.
GCTCCCTGCTGCAATCCACCATCGAGAACATCAGCCTGGGCATCAGCGTGGTGGATCAGCAAATGCGTCTGGTAGCCTGGAACCAGCGCTACGTCGATATGTTCAACTACCCGGAGGGGCTGATCTGCATCGGCCGCCCCATTGAGGAAGTGTTCCGCTACAACGCCATCAAGGGAGAGTACGGTCTGGGCGATGTGGAGCAGCAGGTGCGCATGCGTCTGGACACCATCAGTTCCGGTGACCCGCACTCCTATGAGCGCTTCCGCCCCGATGGCACCGTACTGGAAGTACGTGGCAACCCCATGCCCAACGGTGGTTACGTGAACACCTACATGGATATCACGGAACACAAGCGCATCGAAGAAGCCCTGCGCGAAAGTGAACAGAATATCCGTATCTATACCGACAATGTGCCGGTGCTGATCGGCTACCTGGACCCGAACAAACGCTTTCTGTTTATCAACAAGGCCTACGCCGATGCCTTTGGTCTGGACCGGCACAACATTGCCGGCATGTCAGCACTGGATGCCTTGCCTGAGCAGGAGTATCTGCACAGGCGTCAATATATTGACAAGGTACTAAGAGGCGAGCGCCAGCGCTTTGAGACGCGTCTGCCAACTCAGGATGGTAGCCTGCGCTTTGCCGAAGTGACTTATATGCCGCACATTGGCGAATACGGCGATGTACTGGGCTACTTCACCCTGTATCAGGACATCACCGAGCGCCGCAAAGCCGAACAGGCGCTGCAGGAAACCAATGAGAATCTGGAACAGCGTGTACGCGAGCGTACCCATGCCCTGTCCGTGGTGAATAAGGAGCTGCGCAAGGAAAACACCATCCGTGCGCTGATGGAAGACGAACTGCGGCAGGCCAAATCCGATGCGGAAGCCGCCAACTTCGGCAAGACCCGCTTCCTTGCTGCAGCCAGTCATGACCTGCTGCAGCCGCTGAACGCTGCCCGCCTGTTTACCTCGGCACTGGCACAACAAAGCCACAGCGACGAAACCAGCCAACTGGTGGAGAATCTCGATGGCTCACTCAAAGCCGCCGAAGAGCTGATTACCGCCATTCTGGATATATCCAAACTGGACGCCGGTGCACTGGAACCCACGCTGACTCACTTCTCCCTGGAAGGTCTGTTCCAGACGCTGAACAACGAATTCAGTGCCTTGGCACGGGAGAAAGGCCTCAAGTTTGCCACGGTGGACTGTAAGCAGGTGGTCTATTCCGATCAGCCGCTGTTGCGCCGTATCATGCAAAACTTCCTATCCAATGCCATGCGCTATACGGCTCAGGGGCGCGTTCTCATGGGTGCCCGCCGCGTTGGCCGTCAGCTGCGCCTGGAGGTTTGGGATACAGGTGTCGGTATTCCTGAAAACAAACTGCGCGAGGTGTTTGAGGAATTCAAGCGGATCGATAACCCCAAACACAGTCAGGTCAAAGGGCTGGGATTAGGGCTTGCCATAACGGACCGTATCGCGCGTATGCTGGGGCACCAGATCGATGTGCGCTCCTGGCCGGGACAAGGCACCGTATTCAGCATCACACTACCGCTGGGTGACCCGGCGTTGGCGCAAAAATCCCGCCCAGAAAAACGTGGCTGGATTCGCAGCAAGGGCCTCAATGGCGTTCGCGTACTGGTGATCGACAATGAGCCCAAGATCCTGGAAGGCATGGGCGCCCTGTTGAAAGGCTGGTCCTGTGAAGTGGCCGTAGCCCTGTCTGCTGATGCTGCGCAGCAGGAGCTGGAAACCCTGGGCTGGACGCCGGATATTATTCTTGCCGATTATCATTTGGGCGAAACGGACACAGGGATTATGGCTCTGCAACAGCTTGCCAGCCTGCCCGGCCAATCTGAAGGCGCCCAATTCTTCAGCCCAGCCATCGTGATCACGGCGGATCGTACCGATGAAGTGCGTGATGAGATCAATGACGCGGGGGCACAACTGCTGACCAAACCGGTCAAGCCTGCAGCACTCAGGGCATTAATTAATAAAACAGTGGCGAATCTGAAAGCGGGACGGGATTAAACCCAATAGACTCCCAGCCCGATCGGGCTGGGGTTTTAAAATGCGAGCGGTGCTTAGACTTCAGTTTTGGGCGGTTCAACGCCCAGGCGCTGCGCGGCAATAACAGCCTGAGTACGGCTGTGCACACCCAACTTACGCAGGATTGCGGTCACATGAGCCTTGATGGTCGCTTCCGAAACACTGAGCTCATAAGCGATCTGCTTGTTCAACAGACCTTCAGTCAGCATGGTCAGTACACGGAACTGCTGCGGGGTCAGAGACGCCAGCGCGGCAGCAAACTGCTGATCTTCTTCGCTGACTTCGTCCATATTATCGGTGAGTTCCTGAGGCAACCACTCTTCACCTTCCAGAACAGCTGTAATCGCTTCGGACAGAGTTTCCAGCGGCGCTGATTTGGGGATAAAGCCTGAAGCACCATAGTCGATGGCACGCTTCATGACATGAGGCTCTTCACTGCCCGATACCACCACCACAGGTACACCCGGATGCTGGCCACGCAGGAACACCAGACCGGAGAAGCCATGGGTACCCGGCATGTGAATATCCAGCAGCACCAGATCAGCATCCGCATGCTTTTCAACCGCCTCCTGAACCGCAGCCAGGCTATCGGCTTCGACGATATCGATGCCAGGCACAGCCTGAGTGACAGCCTGACGCAAGGCTGCACGGAAAAGAGGATGGTCGTCAGCGATTATGATCTTGTGTGCCAGTTGCATGCATGTACTCCCAGGTGCTGTTAATGAACTGGGCCATCGGCTTTATGAGGCCGGGGCAGACCGTCTTCCGGGAAAGCATCATAGCACTTCTAAAAGTACAAAACCGCAACCGGAACAGGTGTTTGTGATTATAGACAGACGTGAAAACGCCCGCAGCCAGAGGCCGCGGGCGCTCGTCAAGCCGAAAGGCTAAAGCGTATTAGCCTTTACGGTTCATACGGTTTTCGATCAGGTCATCCACCACGCTCGGATCAGCCAGAGTCGAAGTGTCACCCAGAGCCGCAAAATCGTCTTCGGCGATCTTACGCAGGATACGACGCATGATCTTGCCAGAACGAGTCTTCGGCATGCCCGGTGCAAACTGGATCAGGTCAGGAGATGCGATCGGACCGATCTCTGAACGTACCCAGTTGCGCAGTTCTTTCATCAACTCGTCAGACTGCTCGAAGCCACTCTGCAGCGTTACATACACGTAGATGCCCTGACCTTTAAGGTCATGCGGGTAACCCACTACAGCCGCTTCCGCTACTGCAGGGTGGGCAACCAGTGCAGATTCAACCTCGGCGGTACCCATACGGTGACCGGATACGTTGATAACGTCATCCACACGGCCGGTGATCCAGAAATAGCCATCCTCGTCGCGACGAGCGCCGTCACCAGTCGTGTAAACACCCTTGAAGCTGGAGAAGTAAGTCTGAGTGAAACGCTCGTGATCACCCCAGATGGAACGGCTCTGGCCCGGCCAGGAGTCCTTGATCACCAGGTTACCTTCGGTAGCGCCTTCCAGCTCGTTACCTTCGTTGTCCAGCAGTGCAGGCTGCACACCGAAGAACGGACGGGTAGCAGAACCCGGCTTGGTCGCAGTCGCACCCGGCAGCGGAACAATCATGATGCCGCCGGTTTCAGTCTGCCACCAGGTGTCCACAATCGGGCAGTTGCCTTTACCGACGACGCGGTGGTACCACTCCCAGGCCTCAGGGTTGATCGGCTCACCCACGGAACCCAGCAGCTTCAGGCTGGACAGATCGGAGTCACCCAGCACATCTTCACCCTGCTGCATCAATGCACGAATGGCAGTCGGTGCTGTGTAGAACTGGTTAACCTTGTGTTTCTCGATTACGCGACCGAAACGGCTGTTATCCGGGTAGCTCGGTACACCTTCAAACATGACTGTGGTTGCACCGTTCGCCAGCGGACCGTAAACGATGTAGCTGTGACCGGTTACCCAGCCCACGTCAGCTGTACACCAGTAGATGTCGCCTTCCTGATAGTCGAACACGTACTGATGTGTCATGGACGCGTAGACCATGTAGCCGCCAGTGGTGTGCTCCAGACCCTTGGGTGCGCCGGTAGAACCGGAGGTGTAAAGAATGAACAGTGGTGCTTCAGCGCTCATCGGCTCAGCCGGGCAATCGGTAGAGGCTGCCGCTACGGCTTCTTCGTACCAAACATCACGGCTGTCGTTCCAGGCAACATCCTGATCAACGCGCTTAACTACGAATACATTATCAACCAGCTGGCCTGCAGCAGCATGCTCATCCAGCGCCTTGTCGACGTTGGCTTTCAGCGGTACAACCTTGCCACCACGCAGGGAGTAGTTGGACGTCACCACAACTTTGGACTGGGCACCTTCGATACGGGCTGCCAGCGCGTCTGGTGAGAAGCCACCGAATACGATTGAGTGAACCGCGCCAATACGCGCACACGCCAGCATCGCAACTGCCGCTTCCGGAATCATCGGCATGTAAAGCGTAACCACGTCACCCTTGCCAACACCCTTGTCTTTCAGTGCATTGGCAAAGCGGCACACGCGTGCATGCAGGTCACGGTAAGTGATTTTTTCGTCGTCTTCAGGGCTGTCGCCTTCCCAGATGATGGCAACCTGATCACCACGGGTATCCAGATGACGATCCAGGCAGTTGTAGGAAGCGTTCAGCTCACCGTCTTCGAACCATTTGATATCGACATTGTGCGGATCGAAGCTGGTGTGCTTGACCTTGGTGTACGGCTTGAACCAATCCAGTCGCTTGCCCTGCTCGCCCCAGAAGGCATCAGGATCATTGATCGACTGCTCGTACATGGCCTGATAGGTGTCGTTATCGATATGCGCCTTGGCAGCGAAAGCCGGATCTACCGGGTAGACTTTTTGTTCACTCATCGTGATGCCCTTAACTTGCGAATTGTTGTTATACCTTGGTCGCGCCGCTCTTGGTTATAGTCGGTATTGTCAGCGCATGCGAGTTGTCTAGGGAGGTTATACCGAAGCGCCTCCGTCCCCCTGAATTAGACATTGGTCTATTCGGACAGCGACAAAAGTCTTAAACTCCAAGGTAAGCAAGTACTCACCTACCTGACAACATCGACTCCAGATCAATTCCCTCTTCGCGCATTCGGGCGAGCTTATACCTTAGTGTCCTGGGGCTGATTCCGAGCTTCTCGGCAGCATCCTTACGACTGCCATTGGTCGCTCTAAGCGCTTCTACGATCAACTGATATTCATGCTGCTTTAGATCATTACCCAGAAGGCCATCCGCCTCAGATTCAGCCGCAGCTTCAACCTCAACCGGAGTCGCAACAGGCATCTCACCCAGCGGAATCGCCTGAGTGCCCAGATGAAGATCTTCGGCACGAATCGACGCACCTGTCTGCATGATCAACGCTCTTTGCATCACATTATCCAGCTCACGCACATTGCCTGGCCAGCCATGTTCACGCAGCACATCGATGGCTGAAGCATCAAGGCGCGCTTGGGTACGGCCCATTTTTTGGCAGTGATGATGCAACAAACGCTTGGCCAGCGGTTCGATGTCTTCCTTACGCTCGCGCAGGGGCTGCCACTGCAAGGGGAACACATTGAGGCGGTAGTAGAGATCTTCGCGGAATTTGCCCTCTGCCACATAGACTTCCAGCTGACGGTTACTGGTCGCCAGCACCCGCACATCCAGCGGGATCACCTTGCGTCCACCTATACGTTCAACTTCCTGTTCCTGCAATACACGCAGCAGTTTCGCCTGAAGTCCCAAATCCATTTCACTGATTTCATCCAGCAGCAGGGTGCCACCGTTGGCTTGTTCAAACTTGCCCGGCTGACTGCCAATCGCACCGGTAAAAGCACCCTTCTCATGACCGAAAAGCGTGGCTTCCAGCATGCTTTCAGGAATGGCTGCGCAGTTAATGGCGATAAATGGCTGTGCTTTACGCGGTGAGTGCTGATGGATGTAACGCGCCAGCACTTCCTTACCGGTACCGGACTCGCCGGTAATCAAAACCGTTGAGTCGGTGGCCGCGACTCTTTGCGCCAATTGAAGCAGATGACGACTGCCCGGCGCCTCGGCGATGGGCTCTTCGCTGTCATTCGAGATCCGACCTTCGGCATGAGTCCGCACCAACGCCACCAACTGATCCGGCTCAAAGGGCTTCATCAAATAATCCACAGCCCCATTGCGGATCGCTTCAACGGCCTTGCTCACCTGACCATAAGCCGTAATCAGCGCCATCGGAAGCGCCGGATACAACTGCTTCACCTGAGCCAGCAGCGCATGGCCATCCATGCCCGGCATGTTGACGTCGGAGACCACCATATCAACCCGGTTGCCTTGCAGACACTCCAACGCTTCTTCACCACTGCCCGCCTGCAGATAGCCGATATTGGCCAGCTCCAGCGTATCGGCGATGGCTTCGCGCAGATCTACATCATCTTCTACGATCAGTACCTTAACGGTCATGGGTGTCCTTAATCAGTTTTCAGCAGGGGCAAACGAAAACAGGCACGTGTGCCCCGCCCCGGAGTTGAGCTTAATTCAAATTCACCGTGATGCGCCTTGGCCATCACCTGAGCGATTGCCAGCCCAAGGCCAGTGCCGTGTGAGCGGGTGGTGTAAAAGGGTTCTTGAGCGCGTTTAAGCGTTTCCGCATCCATGCCCGGCCCTTGATCAGTCACTTCTATCTGTAGCCTGTCGCCCAATTGACTCAAGCGTAGTTGCAGCTCTGCCCCCTCGCCACAGGCTTGGAGCGCATTGCTGACCAGGCTCAAAACAGCTCCGAGAAGCGCTTCAAGATTGCATTGAATGCGAGCATCTGGCGCATCATTAATACAGTCGCAATCGGCATCGTACTGAGTCAGCGGCTGATCCAGCAGGTCTTCAAGACGGGCCATCAGCGTGCGGCCATCAACCCTGTCTTCAAGCTTGGTTTCACCTCGGGCAAAAATCAGCATGTCACGCACCTGTTGTTCCAGGTGGGTCAGACGCGATTTCACCTTGCCGGCAAAACGGATACGCTTTTCATCATCCAGTTCAGGCGCCATCAAATGACTGGCATAGAGTAATGCGGCCGATAATGGCGTGCGCACCTGATGCGCCAGTGATGCCATCATCCGCCCCATCTCAGACAGACGCTGATAGTGATGCAGCTGTTCCTGTAGCGTGCGGGTATGGGTTTGATCCGTCAGAAACACAAGCTGACCCGGCTCACCGTCCAGTGACTGAGTCGACAGGCTGACACGACGGCCGTTTTTCAACGACACTTCGTGGCCATCGTCAGGGCGTGGCGCAAAACAGGTATTGATCACCTCCAACCAGGTTTTTCCGGTCAGAGAGATGCCCAACAGGGCTTCAGCGGCTGGGTTATGCTCGATCACCAGACCGTTTTGGCCGATCACCAGCACTCCACCAGGCATTCGATCGATGAGCCTGCGAAGGCGCTGCAGGTTGGTACGCTCCTGCTGCAGGCCTTCATTTTTTAGCTGAGTGCTTTCATTCTCAAGCTGAAGGCTCTGATTACTTTGCTCCAGTTCCGCAATGCGAGCTTCCAGCTCGGCAATACGGGCCTGGGCATCGGAGGGTAACGTCATTGGCGTTCAATTCCGTACTTACGCATTTTTTCCACCAGCGTGGTGCGTCTAATCTGTAGCAAACGAGCCGCACGGGACACCACCTGGTTGGACTTTTCCAAGGCTTGTTGGATGAGCCGCTGCTCCTGAGTTTCAAGCCAGTCCTTAAGATCCAGTCCCTCATCGGGCAAATCTGCAGATTCACACAGACTCACTGGCTCAGCCTCAGCTGCACTGACCACCTCCATCGGCGACAGGGGCTCATCTTCAATCAGCTGATGCTGATAATGCTCCGGATTGGGCTCCGGCAAATGGCGGAATTTGGCGGGCAGCTCACTCACCCCAACGACACCACCTGGATGAATGATACTGAGTCGCTCGACCAGGTTAGACAACTCACGGACGTTGCCGGGCCAGGGATGCCGCTTAAGTGATTCCAGTGCTGCAGGATGAAATTGCAAACGACCTGCGCTCTGGTCGTCCAGCTGATCGCACAGGTTGTGGATAAGCAACGGCAGATCTTCCAGGCGCTCACGCAGTGCCGGCATCTCGATGGGAAAAACGTTCAGGCGGTAATACAGGTCTTCACGGAACTGACCATCCTGAATCATGAGTTCAAGATTCTTGTGGGTGGCGGCGATGATACGCACATCCACATTCAGCGTTTTACTGCCGCCGACACGCTCAAACTGCTTTTCCTGCAGCACACGCAGAATTTTCACCTGCATAGGCAACGGCATATCGCCGATTTCATCGAGAAACAACGTGCCACCATTGGCCAACTCAAAACGACCGGGACGGCTGGAGATCGCACCGGTAAAGGCGCCTTTCTCATGACCAAAGAGTTCGCTTTCCAGCAACTCGGAGGGGATAGCGCCACAGTTCACCGGCACAAAAGGCCCGTTGGCACGCCCCGAGTGCTCATGTAGACAGCGCGCAACCACTTCCTTGCCGGTACCCGACTCACCGGTCACCAGTACACTGATATCACGCGGCGCAACCTGGGAAATAAGATGACGAATGGTCCACACCGAACGGCTTTGACCAACAAAGCCGGGCATATCCGGCAGTTCCTGCCAATGCTCTGGCGCCTGTTCATTCAGGACTGTGCACTGATGCAACCAGTCCATCAGCTGTGGATAACGATAGGGAGCCTGCAGCACCCCCAGAATCAGGTGGCGGGAAAAGTCGGCTCGTTCAAGCTCCGGCCATTCGCAGGTGAGCAATTTGGGGATACGCCGGGACTGGTCCAGGTCCGAAATCAGCTTGCCAAGGGCGATCGGCAGAGTGCTTTCGCCAATCAGAACCAAGCCAATATCAGACAGGGAAAGGCCCTTGCCTTGCTGCAACCAGGTAACGAAGTCAAAAACATGACACTTTCGCTCCAGCAACTCGAAAACAGCCTGAAGACTGTCGCGCCGCTGGGGGTCGTCATCCAGAATCAGTATATCTAACGCAGCGGGGTTACCCTTTCCTTGCATGATGGGATCCGAGACTTGTCAGGATTCCGTCAAAGGTACCGGAAGCGGGTGGTATGTCAATAGATTGACGCCGGATGGATGCCAGCTTCACGGCTTTAGCCCAAACAGCAGCTCTTTCAAACTGAAATCTTATGCGGAAAGGTGATATGTGACTGGTGAAGACTGTTAGCAAGTACAACAGCAACTACTTACGAGCGCTCAACAAATCCCTTTTACTTTTTTACAGCATGCTTCATCACACACCCTGACAAAACGTCGCTCCTTACTCTCAAAGTTGCCTACTCCACCCGCACGTATTATCCATGAAAAAAGCTCTCCATTTATCTTCATCGTCCCAGTAGAGTTACAGGGGAAAATATTATAATCATCATGGACCTCTCGCTCATTACTCAACCGAGATTCCAGGACATAGTCCGCGACCTGTTCTTTCGTTAAATGAAAGGTCTTACACATCTCAATTACTTCAACACTTTCTTCTATGCTATTACCTTGTGTCAAAATATTAATATCAGTAACTAAAACATCAGAAAAGCAATGGACTGAATAAAGTGAGGCAAATAATAAAAAGAAAAACTTCTTCATTTATAGTTCTCCTTAAGCCAATCAAGAGCCGTGGAACCTTCATTTATTTTCTTTCTTGCAACTGCGCCATGGGCATATACATCATCTGATAGAGAAAGCTTGTAATATTCAAGCAGTTTAGTAACAAGCCACAGAAAGCTAGAAGCTTGATCAGTCGTTAACTCTTCGAATAGGCCTTTATCACTTGTACTACTTCCAAGATATAATCCAACTATCTCTATACCAATAGAGTCACTATTCATAGGGTATCGATCTGGATAGTCTTTTTTCCTTTCATGTTGCAATACTTTCTTGAATTTCTCGGACCAGCGACCGCTGCCATGCAGAATGCCTTTTATAATTTTTGCATCTTCTTCTGTACAAGAAGCCTCAAGTCTGCACCTTGAAACAACATACCCCATATGCCAGCATTTTTTATCAAGCCTTGCCGTTTGATAAATTTTACCATTTTTATCAATTAAAAAATGGGCCCCTGACTTTTTCGTTTTCCATGCGTTCAAGGTAGATTGCGACGTACTGGCAGCTGTTCTATGAACAACAATAGAGTTCACTTTGGATAGAGCGCCATGCTCAATATTACTTATGATTTTCAGTTCTACCTTATCAGGATGATTCTTTACTTCACCATTGAGAACGGAAAAAACATTTTCATCTTCTTTTAAATTCATGCTACCACCTCCTTGTAGAAACAACCGTTTATAAAATTTACTTTCTCATCCTCTTTCCATAAATCAGACGAGTATTCATAGTCATTATTAAATTAGAAATATATATTTACACTACATTCTCAAACCTAAAAAATCATTTGATAACTCGTCTTTATTATTCATTATCCATGATGATTTTATAAAATTTAAATATACCTAAAGCTTCAGGGTCCCCCTCAACCAAACGTTCATAAAAAAATGAGTCATTAGCCCACTCTTCGAATAATAGAGAAGAGGACTCTAAAGAAAGTATCCAGCATGATGAAAGATTATATTTTTTAATATTAAATAACTCTGCGGGATATGCTGTTGGACTTTCATCATCTTCATCTAAGCACAAGTAATACCATGGTGAATTATCCCTAAAAGCTACCCCATAAACACAATATTCTTTACCTATTTCAAGATTCAGCTGACCATCTGACAAGATAAGGTATTTATTGATCCGTTCAATTGAAGAGGAGTCATTGATTTTAAGAATATTGTCAATTGCACATACTACTTTCATTAAATTAAAACCCTATTAGCCCTTCTCATACTTATGTATATAGTCAACACTGTGCTTTTTGAACTTGAAGTCCATAGTTTTACCTGTGGCTGGATCTTTAACATAGTGTACGTTTGACTTTTTCCCTCCAACAGAAATAATTTCTATCTCCATTTTCTGCATGCCTTTAAAATTAGGATCTCCAAGACTCTGAATTTTTACAATCCCTTCACCTCTCTGTGCCGCTTCAAGAGTCATTTGATCTTGAATACTCTTCGGATTTCTACTAATTACATTGCCAAACTTATCTTTATGCGGGAGGAGAATTACATCATCCGTTCTTTTGGCAATCTCCCCACATTCTCTCTGCAATCCCAACGGATCAACCCAGTTAACCGGATCAGACACATACTGGGATAGCTGCTCACCACCCAATAAGCCAATCGGGTCCTGACTGGTATATTGGCCGTTACCGGGGTCATAGTAGCGGTACCGATTGTAGTGCAGGCCGACTTCACTGTCTTCGTACTGACCTAGGAAGCGGATTGGGTTGTCGATGCTGGCATTCACAACCTTGGCACGGCCAAACCCTCGGTACTGAGCTTGCCATACAACACGCCCTTCAGCGTCGGTCAGTTCCTGAGGCGTTCCCAGGTGATCCAGATGGTAATAATACACCTGGTCAACTGAGTTATTGTTCGTGCCCGTATTGCGCAGCTGTAGCAGCGGGCGGTAGCTGTTGGGCTCATGCAGATAAATAACACGTTCATGAGGCTCCGATGCCGCCGCTGATGTGCGTTCGCTTTTGGCAACCAGAGTCTGCCGATCTTCCTGTAGAAGTACATCACCGCTCCAGAGATAGTCGGTGCGCACATGGCTCTGCAGCCGACCGCTCTCGGTCGTGTATTGCCAGCTCTCCTTTTGGCTTCGGCGGCTCAGTGGATCGTATTCATAGCGAATACGTGTACTGCGGTGCGGCGTTTGCTCAATAACCTCTATCAGTTCATTTTTGAGGTTGTATCGATATTGAGTGCTGATAGCACCGCCGCGCCCGCGCAGACGCTGTATGCGGTTGCCGCGGGCATCATAGAGGTATCGAGCATCACCCGAATGCGTTAGCCGTCCTTGCTGAACCAGGCCCTGGGGCGTTGTTACACTGGAAGACTGCTGTAGAGTGCTGCCCTGCGCTTCTTCCTTTACGCCGATTAGCTGGCCAGCCGGGTCGAACAGGTACTCACCCTGTTGATGACCCGTTTGAGGATGCTGACTATCCCAGGCAACCAGTTGCTGGCGAACATCATAGTGGTATCGCTGGCGACCTCGGGCCAGGTCATCCTGCTCAATCAATTGATCCGACTGGTTGTATCGGTACTGCCTAGCCACCACTGGAGCTTGTGTTGTCCGGCCAGCCCGTTGGCGTACCAGACGATCCAGCGGGTCATAGTCGTTCAGCAGAGTGAGATGGCCGCACTGGCGTTGTCGCTCACGTCCCCATTCATCGTATTCGTGACGGCTCAGAATCTGGCCGTCCAGGCTCAGCTCACGTAGTTGATGCTGTTCGTTGTGCTCGAAGGCCAGTGTGCGTCCATCCGGCAAACGGGTGCTGTGCCTCAGCCCGGATTCGCTATAGGCGTGTTGAATGCAGGTATTGTCCTGCCACTCCTCGAGCAGATCCCCTGCTTTGTTATACCGGTAGGCCAAACGTCGATTGCCGTTATCCGCTTCCAGCAAGCGACCGAGGGGGTCATACACAAAAGAGACGTGTTCGGCCGTTTGTTCCAGCGGAGTGCCATCGTTATCAACAAGCCGGTATAGCGCTTGAGTAACACGATTCATAGGGTCGCGAGTCAACTCGACCAAGCGGTCTTGATCCTGCCATTCAACCAGCTGTCCCTTGTCATCATAACGATAACGTTGTTGCCGGCCATCGAAACCAGTTTCACCGACCAGGCGCTCGTTTTCATCGTACTCCAGCCGATAGGTTTCACCTCGCTCATTAACTAACGCAACAAGGTTGTGGTCGGTGTCGTACTGGTAATTGAAGTGGCTACCGTCCGGGTTGATGCGTCGGTACACCAGGTCGCCAAGATATTGCCACTCCAGACGCGTGCCGTCGGCACGTTGGTGGCTCCTTAAATGGCCTTCCGCATCATAACTCCAGTGTTGCTCCTGGCCGTCTGATCGCGAACTGCTGATGCAGCGCCCCATGCCATCGTAGTTGAATCGGGTTTCTACACCGTCACGGTAGTGGCACGACAACAAACCCAGATGATTGTACTCAAAGCGCTCTTGCCCTCCTTGAGGGTGGATAATGGAGGCTAACTGCTGCGCTGCATTCCACTGATACCGAACCCATTCTCCATGTGCATCCTGAATGGCCTGCACCAAACCGGTTTCAGCATCTCTCAAGTAACGTGTATGCCGCCCCTCCGGATCAATGTATTGAACCAGATTACCTTTATCATCACGGCTGAACAGATGGTCGGCTCCATCCGCTGTAGTGAGGGTATTGAATTGGTTATAGGGCTGGGCGATATGTTGGTGAATGGTTGCAACCAAGTAACGATATTCGGTTTGAGCCTGGTCCGGCGCAACGTTCATGACAAGGCGCCCTAGCTCATCGTGACCATAGGTTGTTTCACCTGAGGGCGTGTTCAGGCTAACAAGCATGCCATCGGCATCATAGCTGTAGGTTTTTTTGTCACCGTTGGGTTGTATCTCTTGATGAACATACCCCAACTCGTTGCCGATATAGGTCATCCAGGTACCGCGCCCATCCAGGACATCAGTACGCCGTTCATCCGGTGTGTATGCCAGCTCACGGTAAAAATGGGGAACCTTGTTATCGCCCCCCCAGGTTTTGGTACACCGCGCTGTTAAAGGAGAGGATGTTTGATCCCACTGAAACCAGTAACAAAACGCATCTCTGCGCTTTTCTTCCGTAATCAGATGGTTGGTGTAGGCAAAGAATTCCGTTGCTTTTTCTGCGTCCGTTATTGAGACCAGATCCGACAAGCCGTCTGGAGTGTGTTGGTAACCATAAGACACCAGCGGATGATCCGCCTCTCCCCCCGCTCCGCGCAGAACGACCGAGGTGATGTGCCTGCCGCACGAACTGCGCAGGATATCCAGACAACGCCCTGTGCCATCCTTCATGTGCAGTAATTGCCCGAACTCATTGCGTCTCAACGCAATACAATTTCCTTGCAAATCGGTAATGGCATCCAGCATGAAATCAGGAGCTGAATGTCCCGACAGGCGGCGTAAAAAATGATAGCTTCGCCCCTCGAAATCATCCATCCGATAGCCGTCTTGCACACGGTGCAGAACAAGCTGCTCGGCCCTGTTGAATGCAGGTTTGGATTCCCAAGGCTCAGGGAAGGCTACGATGCGACCATCTTGCAGCCGCACACCAACCGCTGCTTCCGGCGCACCTTTCAACTCAGAAAGAGCCATGTCATACGGGTGGTGCCAGCCACTGCCAAGCTCACCCTGGTGTGTTGAGGAGGATAGCCATACTCGATGCCACTCAATCGGAATCGGGCCTGGCAGAACAAAATCCGTGCGTTCGGTTAGCAAAGCGCCTGTTACAACATCAACCGGGTGCCCGGAAAAGGTCCGGTTACCCAGTTTTCCGCCGCTAAGCCCACCCAATAGACTCCCCGCGAACTTACCGACTTCTCGCCCTGTTTCCCCAAAAATGCGGTAGCCGATTTCGCCTCCAACTTCTGCCCCTACGGCCGCTCCCATCTCTCCCAGTGCGACGGTACCGGCAAATCTGGTGAGCCCACACACCCCTTTGGCAATGAATGCAGCGCCACCAAAGCCAAGCAAAGCAACCGACCCTCCCACCATCATCATCCAGTCAGCTGTAGATGACATCCATTGCGGGACTTCAGAATCAATTTCAAGATATGTCTCAGCTTCAGCACCGAAGAAAACATCCGGGCTGCCTTCAGATATGACAGCTCCACATTGTATTTTGTCGCCTTTGCGTGCGGCGGGATAATTCTCAATGAAAACTGTGCCACTACCCTGAGCAATATTCTTTATTTTATTGACATGCTTGCTGCATACGACTTTGTCAATGACTGCACGGTTCGATTGGATACCATTTACATACACCGTACTGGCGCCGGTAATGGTTTTGCCCGTCACATCGCCCTGAATGGTTGCGCCTATAGCGCCCCCCGTAGAAGCACCTGCGCCAGTTGTCGCCACACCTGCACCAACGGCAGAAATAACTAATAAAGCTCCACCACCAGTCGCAACGGTAGCAGCAACAACAGCCACTCCAACAGCTAAACCAGTAACTGCACCAACGATAAACCCGGAAAGGGCATTTGAATGTTTTATGGGGTCGCCGATCCGTGCGGCAGCCATTGCAGCAGAACTCATTACATATCCCTATGCGCGATCTATCCAGATTATCAATTAACCCAGGAAAAACTGTTTTCAATGTTGTTAAAAACAGGCAGGTGCTTTTCAAAATCTTCCGCTGCAGCTGTAAAAACCATGCTTACGATTTGATCATTGTCTTGAAGTATGAAAAGCTGCTTTTGTTTCAGTCTTTGATTACTGGCCTTCCATGTAAACAAAATTTCTTTTGCAGGCACATTTTTAAAGACAATTTCTTTTTGATGTTCTATTTCAAGATCATCTCCCTTATTCAAGAGCTCTTTCATTTGCATACTTACAAAAGAGGATAAATCTTTCCCTTCGGGCATTTGCTCTCGCATGACAACCACATTTGGCGCAACCTTAGAGTCTTCAGAGGGTGGTGCGCTCCAAATTTGCATACTTCTATCGACCCATTCAACAGGCACATCAATACTAAAACTTCTAGTAAAAATTCCGGTTTGCATCATAGTTTAAATACCCTCAGAAAATATTTATGATCTTAGCGCTAATTCAAATCGATTCGCTTAGAAGTTACTTGAACATGATCATCACCGGAAATATCAATATTGACACCTTTAATCACTATATTTCCGTTGCTTTCCATTTTAATTAGAGATTTTCCACAACAGATCTCTATAGTTTCACCAACATTTATCTGCAATGTCTTACCAACTGTGAGCTGATCACTTTCACCAACAGCAGTCAGCCTCGATACTCCGATTAAATTTTCCTGAGCAGCACCAATTGAATTGGTTTCGTTAATACCAACGCTGTGCACTCGGACCGTCCCAACAGTCTTGATTTCAGTCAGATTCGTCGTATGAACACGATGACTTCTAATCGTAACTGTCTCGTTGTTATCCACAGTCTCCGTACGATCGTGTTTAACATGCACGGTTTCATCGTTGTCGATGGTTTTGGTACGGTCGTGGCCAACCCAATGGGTTTCGTCGTTCTCGACTTCAATGTCCTGGTTTTTCTCGGCATGGATGAAGAGCTGTTCTTCACCTTTCTTGTCTTCAAACCGTATCCAGTTGGCATTGGCAGCGCTGCCGCCCTTACTGGAACGGGTTAGAATACCGCTCTGGGTCTTGTTGGCCGGCAGGCTCCAGGGTGGCATCTGGTCAGCGTTGTAGACGCGGCCGGTGATCAATGGTCGGTCAGGATCGCCGTCCATGAAATCAACGATCACTTCCTGTCCTATACGCGGCAGAAAAATACCGCCCCAGTTTTTACCGGCCCAGTTGTGGCTTACACGGACCCAGCAGGAGCTGTTTTCGTTGTACTTGCCGTATCGGTCCCAGGGGAACTGGATTTTGACGCGGCCATATTCGTCGGTGTAGATCTCTTCACCCGGCGGGCCAACGACCATAGCATTTTGCGGCCCCTGCATTTGCGGCCAGCCTGTCAGCAGTGGCGGTCGGTACACCGTGCTGGCAGGGATACAATGGAAGCTGTTGCTGTAGGACTTTTCATCTTCATCGTTGATGGTGTGTGAGTAATCCTGTGCATCGTGCTCGACACCCAGCAACACATACTCGGCCATCTCTTCAGGCGCGTCGTCATGGCGCTTCAGGGTAAAGCGGTGGCCACTGGTGAAGGTGCGACAGCCGCTGTGACCATAGACCACATCATGCGCCGCTTCGTCGGCCTCCACTCGCAGGCGAGTAAGGGTGTCCCCCAAGCCTTTTTCTTCATACCGGCCGGGGTATTCAAAGTGCTCGTACTTGGTTGTTCCCGGCACTTTCATGCTGGCGGTTTCACCCGTTTGCAGGCGATCGCGCGGCTTTTTGAAGTCATAGTCCCGACGTGCCTGTTTGCCGGTACGGTATAGATAGTTGTGGTGCCAGGCATGGATACTGTGAGCACTGATGGTACCGGCGCGGTACTCGACCGCCGCTTCGCCACACTGACCGTAGCCGCCCACATGATCGCTCAGCACCAGCACATGCTTACCAGCCTGATGCTCGAAGTAGTAGAAAATACCTTCCTCTTCAAACAGGCGGGACAGGAACTGGAAGTCTGTTTCTTTATACTGGACACAGTATTCACGGACAGGATGTGATCCCACCAGGCGAAACTGAAAGTCGGTAAAACCGTTTTCACTGAAAATGCTGGAGGCGATTTCCTTGACGGTTTTGAACTGGAACACCTTGCAATCACTGGTCTGAGTCAGAAACCAGAACCAGGGAACGATGACTGCGGTGTACGCACGCAAGTCCTGCAGGTGCCGCCCTTCCTGGCGAAAGCTTTTGACGTAACCGTTTATATAGCGATAACTACCCGGCGTCATAAAACCCAGGTCATCAGCCCGCGTGATACGCACTGTGACGTTTTTGCCCACGATTTCGGCTGGGGCGATGCTCTTACGCAAGGAATAAGCTTCAACTTCAAACTCGAACAAGCTTGAAACGGCCTCTTCCCCTTTCAGCCGAGTCATCAACAGCGTATCGGCCCCCAGCGGGGTGTCTATCGCCAGCAGGCGGTTTTGTTGCGAAAAATTAGCCATAGACTTCCATGTTCCTTGGTTCAAGAAGCGCCGATACAGCGCAATGTCTCAGGGGCTGCCTGCAGTATCTAAATTTCGTAAAGCACGTCATCTTTAGACTTTACTTAAGCTCCCCATCTATAAAATGGGGCTGCAACATTTAAGAAATATCATTTAGCACTATAAAAGCGATAAAATTTAATTTCCTAAAAAAATATCTTCACAATTCTCGCAGACATAATACTTTTCACGCCCATCACAACTAATTGATCCTGTGAAGCCCGCACGTATTTTCCAATCACATACATGACCATTTAGTTTAAGCCAACCTTCTATATAGCAAGGAGCATAGTTGTAATGGTCATGAATTTCAGAAAACTCAACGTTCCTGGCCAGCTGGAAAAATTGTGCTGCCTCATCATTGCTTAGATCAATATCCGAAGGCCTGCAGCTTTTTGGCTCACTGGTAACAAAGTCTTCTATATATACGTTACTAATGCCATTTGAAGCGCATCCGGTAAGAACGAATAAAAAAAATAAAGATAGAATAATCGACTTTATTTCCATTTTGCCGTAGCAGCCTCGCCTATATTTTTATATGACACATCAGGATGTTTATAAACATCTTGATCAGACATGTTAAACTGCTTAAAAAGAATATTAACCAACCATTTCAGTGATGCATTCTGCTGCTGGTTTACGACTTCAAATTCATTATCTTTAAGATGACTACCTACAATTTCTATCCCAATAGAATCACTATTAACTGGGTAGCGTTGTGGGTAAGACTTCAGACGTTCACTAGCATTTATTGCTTTAATTTGCTTGGACCATGACATAGCAAGCATCTTGTCCATTTTTTCACTGTCGCACTCAACGTCAATTACGGACAAACATTTTGCTTTTATTAATCTTCCCACATGATAGCAACGCTTATTGACGCTTGCTGTCTGGTAAATATCTCCATTTTTTGCAATCAAGAAGTGAGCGCCATTGCCTCCAGATTTATAGCTATTGAATGTGTGCTTGGCAGTCGGCGCGGCTGTTTGATGTACCACTATCGCGCTTACTTTTTGCAACTCTCCATGTTCGATTGAAGAGAATCTATATTGCTCAATTTTCTCATCTACGAACATTCCATGTTCATCTAAAACTGCCATGGAGCTACCCTTAGTTTTCTATTGTGACTAAAAATGACAGTCTTCATGAAAAGAATGTCATAAGATACTTTCTTAAAAGAGATACCCGTGTGGATTCCCACACGGGTATTTTTTCTTACAGACGAACGCCTGTAGCGATATCGTAACCGGCAGGTACGCTGCCTTCCGGCTGGTGCTGCTCGTTCCAGCTGGTGTACTTCAGCTCTACCTTGGTGAAGTTCAGGGAGATAGCTTCAACCGGACGATCACCGTTGCTCATCATGTTGTAACCACTGATCAGGGTATTGGTCAGGGTGTATTCCATGTAAGTTTCGATGCCACTGGGAGTGGTCTGGACCAGGTGGATCTGGGCCGTTTTGCCCTGACCAACACAGGACTCCGCGAAGAACAGCGGAGAGGTTTTATCCATCTTGGTGGTCAGTGTGATTTCGCCCACAACTGCTGTAGATGATTCACGGTCTTTACCCTGACCCGGCTTGGTTGTCAGGCTACGGTTGACACTCCACTCCATGGAGTCACATTCAACCCAGTTTTCGTGTCCAGCAGCAGTAACATCACCGTCAACACCGTCAATTTTCAGATAGATTGCCATACGTTTTACACATCCTTATTAAAACAAAATAATGTGAGAAACCCTCACGCTTAATCACTACCCAGCCACACTGCAAGAAGCTAAATAGTTGATTTCCTTTTCGATGCCACATTAAAGCGACGCCGTATAGCCACACCGTGCCATTAAGTTTTATAATCTGGAAAAACCAGAAATACACTTTTTGACACAAGTATGCTTGCGCCCATATATATAGCCATGGGCGTATTCATAAAATTAATGATGTCTCCAAAAAGAAACCTTAATTAAGTTTAAAAAAGGCTATTTTGGTTTTATAAACGGACACATCCAGTTTAAGACATCCATATCTAGTATCGTATGTGTATTGATTTTAATTGGACAAGATTCTATCAAAAAAAGCCCTTTTTTGGTCCAGATTTTTTCCTATTTTTCAGTAAATAGTTCACTGACCAAAGCACCTTCTTCTCCACAGTCAGCGCCCTTCACGCACAATCCACTGTTGTAGAGATATTTATCAAACCAGTGTATTTCCTGACGGTTGAATTTATGGTCTTTATTTTGAGACAAATTAATATGACTTATAAAGTACCCACCACTTTCAGAAAGAAACATTCGTCCCCGTTCAAAGCGATATTGAGCCGGATTGGATTTTAACTGACAGCTCGTCCACCAATTAATGCGAGTTCCACCGTTTCGCTGACGTACTTTCCCCGAGTCTAAGGTGTAATCACTACAGGATTGTTTTAATTCTGTGTCCAAAACGAGATTTAGAAACTCGCGCGGCTGATCTGGAACCATTACCGCCAGTTGCTCGGGATAATATTTCGCCAGGTAAGTTTGCAGGTGCAAGATTTTCTCTTGTGCATCCTGAGTTGAATCAGGCGCAAACAGTACACTGCCACCTTGTAGACTGGGTTCTACGCTATGCTTTACCAAAACATAGTGTTCAGGAACCGCAAAGCGAAAACTCTCCTGCTGCACGCCTTCAGTATCTGCTGCCAAGGCTGGAGTGGTGACGGTCGCCAACCCCATGAAACCAAGTGCGGTCACGACAGCACGGATGGAAAAGTTACTGCTCATCCTGAACTCCTCGAATCAGGTCATAGATAAATTGACTGTTGCTATCCACATCTACTTCAACAGCCTCCAGTGGGACGTCTTCACTCATACTCTCCAGAATACGCAGTGAAATCTCAGGCAGCAGGCTCCGATTAATGATGTGAATGGCATTGCGAGCCCCGGTATCAACTTCCTGACAACGGGCCGCAATGGTCTCAACAACCTTGTCAGTAAATGAAAAACGAGCCTGGTATTGCTCACTCAAACGGGTACCGACTCGTGCCAGCTGCAAGCGAATAATCCCTGCCATGACTTCATCATGGAGTGGCAGATATGGAATCAAGCGAGTGCGTCCCAGGAACGCGGGACGGAAGTGGGTCAGCAGCTCTTCCTTGATCATACTCTCCAGCTTATCGGCGCTCGGCATGGTATCCGGATCTGCACACACACGAGAGATAGTCTCGGTACCAGCATTGGTCGTCATAATGATCAGGGTGTTGCGGAAGTCGATGTCTCGCCCTTCACCATCTTTCATCGCGCCTTTATCAAACACTTGATAAAACACATCCTGAACCCCTGGATGTGCCTTCTCCATTTCGTCCAGAAGAATCACACTGTATGGCTTGCGACGAACCGCTTCAGTCAGTACGCCCCCTTCGCCATAGCCGACATATCCCGGAGGAGAGCCCATGAGAAGTGAAACCTTGTGCTCTTCCTTGAATTCGGACATGTTGATAACAGTGAGGTTTTGTTCACCGCCATACAGTAGCTCCGCAAGTGCCAGTGCCGTTTCGGTTTTGCCCACGCCGCTGCTGCCACAGAACATGAACACCCCAATAGGCTGTCTGGGATCACGTAACTTGGCGCTTGAAATGCGGATACTCTGGCTGACCGCCTCCAAGGCGTGGTCCTGGCCGATAATCCGGTCTTTCAGGGCGTCCTGCACACCCAACACTTTCTGAATTTCACTGGAGACCATTCGGCCCGCCGGAATACCGGTCCAACCCGCAATAACTTCCGCCACAACCTGGCTATCAACATGCGGCCGCACCAAGGGCTCTTCGCCTTGAATCTGTTGCAGCTGTACTCTCAGGTCATCCAGTTGGCCACGCATGACTTCATTCTGCTGGTCGGCCTGTTCGCTCAGGGCCTGGCGCAATTCAAGAATCTGCTCGACCAGTTTCTTTTCCTGCCCCCAGCGGGTTTCAAGCTGTTGCTGTTGTTCCTGCAACGCCTCGATGCGGCTAGTCAGCTGCTCAACGGCTTGTTCATCGCCCCCGTAGGCCCTGATTTCACGGCGCGCACTGTCCAATTCTTTCTGGTATTGATCCAGACGTGCCTTGATTTCTTCCAACGCGGCAGGCGCATTTCTTTGTTCAAGATTGACACGTGAGCAAGCCGTGTCCAACACAGAGACACAGACATCCGGCAACTGGCGACCCGAGATATATCGTTTCGACAACAGAACTGAATCGCGGACCGCTTCATCGAGAATCATGACCTGGTGGTGGGATTCAAATGCCGCCTGCAACGTTCTGAGCATCCGCATCGCCTGCTCCGGCTCGGGCTCTTCAACCTTTATGACCTGGAAGCGACGCGTCAACGCAGCATCTTTCTCGAAGTATTTCTTGTATTCCGCCCAGGTTGTCGCAGCTATGGTGCGCAGCTCTCCTCGCGCCAGCGCTGGTTTCAGAATATTGGCCGCATCCCCCTGACCACCGGAGTTGCCTGCACCAATGAGGGTATGGGCTTCATCAATAAACAGGATGATCGGACGACTGGACTGCTTGACCTCATCAATCACGCTTTTCAGACGATTCTCAAACTCTCCTCTTACACCAGCACCCGCTTGCAGCAGAGTCAGATCCAGGATGTGGATTTCGACATCTTGAAGGCTGTCCGGTACCTCGCCATCAACAATACGTGACGCCAACCCCTCAACCACCGCGGTTTTGCCGACCCCCGCTTCGCCAGTCAGAATCGGATTGTTCTGGCGGCGACGACACAGGATATCGATCATCTGGCGAATTTCCGGCTCACGCCCCACCACCGGGTCCAGCTTGCCTTCGCGTGCCTGCCCGGTCAGGCACTGGGTGTAAGCATCCAGCGCAGAGGGACGGCCATTTGATGGTTTGACGGTCGGAGGCGCATCGTCCTCTGATTCAGAGGTTGAAACCTCAGCCTGATCCTCCTCCAGGCGTACCAGGCGAGGACCATTACGCACAAAAGCATCGGTATCGATCTGAGCCAGACTTGGTAAATGGCTGAACAGTGGCAGACTGAATGCATCTTCCTTGAAGACCGCGACCAGTAACGCAATGCCCGTCACTTCAGCGTCACCGTACTCCAGGCTGGTAAGCAGCCAGGCTTTGCGGATCATTTCAACGACATTGGGTGAAAACGCCGGGGCGCTACTGTGCCCACGGTCGAATACCTCAAATCGTGCCACCAGTTCATTTTCCAACCGCTCCGTATCCACTCCATGGCGGCTGAGTGCACGACGCACCCCGCTTGCCTCATGCTGGATCAGCGCCAGAATCAGGTGCTCAGGCTCTATCGCATAATGGCGCTGACTCACCGCCAGTGCGGCGGCTTTTTCAAAAGCGGCACGGCTGGTCGCTGAGAGTTTGCCTATCAGGGCACGCATATTCATGTAACATCCTCTGTTTTCTTAATAACCACAGTCCTGTCTTCTGCTTCCTGAATATCCGACTCAGGCAAGGCCTCTTCCTCAATATCGGGATCTGACTCTCGAATGAAGGACTCCATTTGTTCTGCCAGCTCATTGAACTGGCGCCGGGCATGGCCTATTTCATCAATACGAGCCACATCCAACCGTGTGTAATAATTGCCGACATACAAGCTCTGCAGCGCACGCGCCAGCTGCTTGAACTGACCTGCGAAAAAACGGCAAAGGTAGTACACCACCACCGTGATCAGCACACAGGCCAGAATGACAAAGATGCCCAGTGACCAGGCTGTACTGTCCCAGACATCATCAATCGAACCGGCTGAGAGCCCCATCACCACAGTGCCGATCTGTTTATCATTGAAGATGATGGGAGAGGTCATGTGGTAGAGACGATGCCCATCCAGACGGCGCTCAAAGATGCTGACATCCTGTTTTTCTTCCAGCTTGTCCATTTCCAGCGGCGGGCGGTAGGTTTCACCCTTGAGTTCAGTCTGACTGGCCGCAACGACACGATGCTGGTGGTCCGTAATGATCAGATAATCGATTTCGGTGTTCGTCGACATCCGCTCGACGGTAATGCCCAGGTTAAGTTCGTCCCCCAGAAGAAGCGCTTCATCGACTTGCTCTCGTGTTTGCTGCACCAGCATCCGACCATAGTTACTGAGCACACCAGAAAGATTGCCCGAGAGGTCATTCAAAGTCAGAACCAGCACTCCCACCAGCAGTGTGCTCAGGGTGGTCGCGACTATGGCGGTATAGCGCCAGCTGGCGTTGATTTTTTCGCTCCAGCTCGGGTCCTGAGCCGAAAGCTCGATCTCCAACGCATCCAACTGCTTGATCAGCTCGGCGGCTGAGAGATAGCGAAAGGAAGTCTTTTTATGCAGCAGGCGCTGAATAACCTTCTTGATTGCATGCGGGCAGCGAGAGGCAGATAGATCCACTTCAGACTGCTGGATCAATGCCATCAGGTCACGAATACTGGAAGCCTCAAACGGCAACTGTCCGAACACCATTTGATAAAACACAACACCCAGCGAGTAGAGGTCACTGCGCCGATCGGGCGAATGCCCGGCCAGCTGTTCGGGGGACATATAGAACGGTGTGCCCACGATAGCCTCGCCACAGCCCACCTCGGTGTGCTCATGAAGATAGGCGACACCGAAGTCTGTCAGGCGCACACGGCCACTGGGCTCAATCAGAATATTGCTGGGCTTGATATCGCGATGGATGATGCCTTTGCCGTGTGCATACTCGAGCGCAGCCGCGATCTGCGACACGATATCGATCGTGGTATCCAGCTCAAGCGAGTCCTGTTCCCGAATCCAGTCGTCAAGGCTTTGGCACTCCACATACTCCATGACGATAAAGGGCGTGTTTTCCACCTCACCGACATCAAAGATGTGAACAATATTCTGATGATTCAGCTTGCCTGACACCTGAACCTCATTGAGGAAAAATCTCAGACGTTCCTTATCCTCGGCAAACTCAGGCCGCAATACCTTGATCGCCAGGGTGCGCTGAAGCACCGGGTCATAGGCCTTATACACCTGTGACATGGCACCTTCGCCAATTATTCCCTGCAGTTTGTAACGTCCCAGTTGGTCCATTTTCCTTGCCCCACTAACGACTGACTTCGTGCACTGTGTCTTCCAGATCTACTGCAGAGGGTCCTGCAGCCAGCCAGAGTCCTTCTCCCAGGCCAAAAGCCTGAGCATTGTTGCTATCCCCACCCATGATCAGATCGGGCCTTTCCTCGCCTTTGAGTACGACTTGCAGATCGATGTAGTAGTCTCGACCCAAATACAGATGCACCAACTCCTGCAGCTGCAGGAAACGTGGTTTACCCGGTTGCAGCTCAGCGAACAGGCGCAAGGACAAAGGTTCAGTGCGAATACGAATGCTGCACGCTCCTTCATAGACCGCACTGCCAATAACGAAATCACGCCCCAAGGTGCTGTTGCTCTGACCCGTGATATGGACCTGATCCGAATCCAGCTCAAACCAGCGCGCATGAAACTGCTGGATATGGACATCACATCCCAAAGCACTGGAGATCACTCGCTTCATGCCCTGGGCATGGCGAGGCCGCTTACTGAAGAAGCCTGAAAAATAAAGTGCCTTAGCCTCGGCTTCTGTACTGACCGCACTCGACTGAGATTCATTGCGTAACCCCGTATATCCCAGCAATAGCCGGTGCCCGGTTCCGCGATCTTCGCTGCGCGCCTGATGCAGATGCTGCTCTTCCCCCAGAGGCAGGCGGCTTTTACGCCAGGCTCGATATAGAAAGCCAATGGCACGCGCGTTAAAACCATCCAGCATGCGGATAAAGGCCGTGTCCTTGAGCCTGTGCCGCTCTTTCAAAAGCTCGGTATAGTGGATAGGCAGGACACCGGAAGGGCCGGTCAAACCGAAGCAGGCAACATGCAGCAGGTTTTTGACGTAGCCTCTGGCTTGCAGGGGCTCCAGCCGCACACATGCCGCATGTGGAAAATCCATGGTTTGCAGGACGCGAAACTCGGCAAACTCCCTATGCAGCGGATAATCACGTCCAATCGGTGCCGCCTGGACAGAAGCGATCAGCGCTTCCACCTCCAAACGGCGCAATAACTGGAAAAAGTGAGTATTCGGGAGCCTGGTTTCAGCCATCATAGCAATGCCTGCTCCCCTGCTCTGGCAGGCCAGGCTTTAAGCGCAACCTCTTCCCCTTCCAGCTCGACACTCAGCTGAATAAACGCATTAACATGGGTATACAGCCCAAAGAAACGCTCCAACACGGAAGCAAACAGGAAGGGGCTATTACCGGAGAAGCGGGTTTGGTCCAATGTCAGCGTGACGCGACTCCCTCGACAGAAAAAGGGTATGCCACGTTCATCCACCATTCGCATGGTTGCAGGAGCAACACGACTGATGCGTACGGCATCCGCCGCATTGGCGTTTTCTCGACTGCGACTGTTGTTATACAGCCCCAGCATCTTGCGCAGCACCTGAGTACCGACTTCATCTGCCGAGAGGGAAACGTAATTCAGATTAAGGTGAGACAGCAGGTTCCAGTAGGTGTCATCACCCAACTGCGGCCGTATCACATCACTGAAAGACGTTTCCGTCAGTATTTTCCCGACAGCGGATGAGCCAGAGCTCAGCACCAGAGGCGGCTGACTCCAGGTCTGACTGAGCCGCTTCGGCAGGTTGCCGTTGAAACACTTCAACCGTGTGAGAACAACCGCTTCTTCCTGCTGTGCCATCAGCCCATCACTGTTGATCAATGACAGATAGACCTGGCTGCGTGTATTGCCCGTTTCCCGCTCTTCTCGACGCGCGTGCCAACTGGCACCCGACTGAGGGCCTATATCCCAGCCATGAATACCAAAGAAGGGGCGTATCTGCTCGATCTGACTTTGATCCGCGCTCACGGACACATTATCGATGCTGTACACCTCAACACTGTCCGGATGACGCGCATCGGCGATGACCGGGTACTCATACTCCTGGTGTGTCAGGCGAGTCGGCTCTGCAAATTGTTCATACAGATTCAATAAAGGCGTGGCGTTGAGGATAAAGTTGCCCGCATCAATGGTGGCTTCAATATCGGGAAGGCTTTTATTGAAGTAGATAAACAGATCCAGTCGCTGACCGTTCAACTTGGCTTGCGCGCGTGCATCCAGCTCGATGTCAAAAAACAGGAACTTGTCTGTATAGCTGAAATATTCAGTCAGCAATCGATAACCCAAAAAGGACTGCTCCGGGTAGGGTAATATCCCTTCATGCTCCTCAAATCCAACAGGGCGAATGGCTTCACATGCAGGCATGAAAATCGCATTGGCATCGTATTCGTTGTCAGCCACGCCCAGGGTTAGCGCGTGATTGTGAATCAACTCGTATAACGCAAAGCTGTAGTGCCTATTGCCCTTTATGAAGAACCTCAGCTTGCGAATATCGGCAGTTGCAAGGTCGACATCCGGATTGACCGCGCTCAGGCTCAGCCTGAGAACCGACTCCAGCTCAGATGTTTGCCCGGGGTTGGGCGCATCCACCGGGTAACGCTGCAAGCGTGCACTGTTGAGGTGAAGCGGCAGAACCTGCGCGTCATAGACCGTTCTGAAGCGACAGCTGTATTGCTCATCCACATCGGCATGTATTTCTTCACCGGCAGGAATGCACGCGGGTGTGGATAGATCGGCATCCGGTTCAAAACTGATAATGGAATAGCTCGGAAGCGGCCTCAGATAGTGTGGATAAATCACATCCATCAAGGTCTGACACAGCTGTGGAAACTCATCATCCAGTTTCTTGCGAACCCTGGCGTTCAGGAAGGCAATCCCCTGAATAATGCGCTCAACGTGTGGATCGCGTGCCTGATCATCCGTCAACTGCAGGCGTGCGGCCACCTTGGGAAACTCTTCGGCAAAGGCTTCACCCCGCCGTTTCAGGTAGTTCAGCTCACGCTGGTAGTAATCGATCAGTACGTTGCTCATCGTGGCACCGGCTGAAAGCTGAAGATGTTCCGTGAAGGCTCAAACGCGGCCTGTATCACTACCGGTTCGGCATCCGTAAAAATGCGCAAGCGGGCATCAATTCTGAACCCCAGCCGATCCTGATCTGGTGAGCGCTCCAGCAGCTCAACGTGAACTTCACTCAAGCGCGGCTCATTGGTTCTGATGGTATCCAGGATTTTCTGACGCAGCGCTTCCCGGCCACTGAGTGCCGATATGTTGATGTGGGCAAAGTCAGTGACACCATATGTCAGGAGCATTTCCCCAGAGTCCTTGAAGCTCTCGTCCCCATGACGGCAACGGTTGTTCAGCAGGTGTTCCATATCCTGCATCACACTCTGTTTGTAGGCGCGATAGCGTAATGCAGGAGAGCTGCTCTCATCTGAGGCTCGATGAGGATTGTCATCCAGCATCATCTGCATAAAGGGCGCCTGGAAATTGTCCTGCGACATCATCCCGGCATACCTGCCCGTTCAAGCGAACGAATCTGCAGCAGAGGCACCAGTTCATCCCCGACCAACAGACATTTTTGACCAATACCCTGAACCAATCCCGTTGCTTCTGAAGCCACCCAGTCTGTTACCCGCCCCATACTGGCATTGGTATCTGTTAGCGGGGTCTGGGCATACAACACCGGCACATAGACAGGCATAGGGCTGGCAGCAGGATCGTCCCCCACCCTCTTGACCAACGCACGGCGGAACATCAAATCAATCGGCTTTTCGTAGGGGAAAAACTCGATGCTGCTGATGTTGTTCCAGGCCAACCATGAATAACCGCTTTTAGGCGTGAATACTTCCAGTAAAGGAGCGGTCAGATCATC
The DNA here is from genome assembly GCA_048260865.1 of Marinobacterium sp. Taxonomy (GTDB): domain Bacteria; phylum Pseudomonadota; class Gammaproteobacteria; order Pseudomonadales; family Balneatricaceae; genus Marinobacterium. Next base: position 303,287 of record JBLXGN010000003.1, read on the forward strand.
CGGTTCAATCAACAGACCTGCTTCAGGGTCATCCTGTGTCAGGCAACTGAAATTGAGTTCCTGACGCCCCTGCTCCAGCAGCTGTTCAGCCTGGTTTTCGTCAAGCTCACCAGTCTGAAAACCACTGAGCAACTGGTAAGCCGGTTCAAGCCAGGGCCGATCCTCCTCAAACATCACCGGAAGCTCGGTTACCTGACCAAAGAACTCCCGGCGCTTGATGGCCGCATTGATCATTTCGGCAATCAGTTTCAAGTTGATAAACGAGGCAGGGTCGGCCTGGTGATTCAGCTCAAGCACATCCAGCTGTCGACCAGCCTTATCAAACTCACCGGCAAACAGGTACAGCTGTAGCAACAAGCTGCGCCCCTGTTCGCACTCCGGGTTATCACGCACATATCCCTTTGCGTTTGCGAGCGCGGTTTCGAGGTTTCCATTTCGAAACTGGTCGCCAATCTCCTTGATAGCCATCATGATCCTGTCATCCGATTAGTCACAACCTCGGCACTGAACTGTATCGAGGTTTCGATTGATTCAAGCTGAAAATGGGGCTTCAAATGCACCACACATTGATATGCCCCCTGACCACCCGCGGGCTCAGTCACCTGAACTCTGGCTTCACGCAATGGGTATTTGGCCAACAACACTTCACTGGCTTCATCGGTGGACATGACGTATTGCATGATCCAGCGTTGCAGCAAGTTCTGGCACTCTTCCGTGGTGGTGAATGAGCCGACCTTGTCCCGCACCAGCACTTTCAAAAAATGAGCAAAGCGCGAGGTGCACAGGACGTATTGCAGCATGGCCGAGTAGCGCGCATTAATTTGCGCCTGAGGGGTGGAATACCGGGTTGGCTTCTGCAGGGATGAGGCGCTGTAGAACACACCCGCACCTGCGTGAGAGGCATAGCAGAGAGGGATGAAACCCAAATCCGACAGTGAGCGTTCCAGTGCATCAGGAATCATCACCTGAGAGGAGATCATCGGCTGGTTATCCACATCCGAAGTATGAATATTCAGGTTGGGCACTATGCCGCCACCGAAATAACGCTTACCTGTTATTTCGGCCAGCCATCCCGTGTGGATAAAGCAACGTGCGATCACGGCCCCCAGTGGGAAAATGGCCCCCACCTTCAGATAGTCCCGCTCACCCCTCAACTGCTCCTTGTACACAAAGCGATCCTGACGCAGACGGTTAAAGGTGTAAGGTTTACGAATATAGACACCTGGTAGCGCAAGTCCGATAAAGCGCACATCTTCCTGTTCACGCAGGGCATTCCATTTGATGAACCGCGCCTGGCGATAGGTTGTTTCAAGATCAAGACTCGTGTGCAAGCCGCTGAAGTCTTCGAGATCCAACAGCGAAGGCGAGGCGTTGAATATAAAGGGGGTAAAGCTGGCCGCGCCTACGGCCGCCAGCCCCTGCAGAACGCGAAGGTCATCCACGCCCTGAACCCTGGGATTCAAGCCGATGTCCTGATTACACAGCATTACGCCAAAGGGCTCACCGCCAGGCGTGCCAAACTCGGTGCTGTAAACCTTGGCAAACAGATCGCTCTGTTCAACATCGATCGCACGGGTCAAATCCCGATGCAGCTCGCGCCAACTGACATCGAGCAGTTTCACTTTTACCTGAGGGTCAAAAGCCAGCTGCTCCAGCAAATAACGGCAGCCACTCCAGGCCGACTCAAGGGCCTGAAAGTCAGGGTGATGAAGCACCTCGTCCAGCTGGCTTTGAATCAGCAGGTCTATCCGTGCAATCTGCTGGTTCAGTGCATGCAGAATCTGCAATTTGGACGGCCGACGACGCAGGGCTTCCTGTCCCAGTACGTCGAGCAATTCCATCAGCCAGGCATTATCCACGTGCACGCCTCTTCATCCCTGTCATTTCGTCCCTGTTCATGAGTCCCTGTGATCACCAGCCGGGCAGTCCTGCCCGACCGGTTACCTTTCGCTTATTTGCCACCCAGCTGAGGGATACGAGCAACCATGCGCATGGACGCGGTCAGCTCTTCCAGCTGCAACCAGGGACGCATCCAGGCTACAACGTTATAGGCCCCCGGCTGGCCCGGTACTTCCGTCACCTGCACCTTGGCAGCACGTAGCGGATACTTGGCCTTCATGTCCTGACCGGAATCGGGGTTGTCGTTGACATAGTTCAGCAGCCAGCGATTGAGCCAGGCTTCAACATCATCGGCTTCCATGAAGGAGCCAATTTTGTCGCGCCCCATCACTTTCAAATAATGCGTAAAGCGTGAAGTTGCCATCAGGTACGGCAGTCGGGCAGAAATAGCCGCGTTAGCAGTCGCCTCAGGGCGGTCGTAACGGGCAGGTTTCTGTGTGGACTGGCCACCGAAGAACACGGCATAGTCAGTATTCTTGTAGTGACACAGAGGCAGGAAACCCAGCTTGGAAAGCTCTGCCTCGCGGCGGTCAGTAATACCGATTTCGGTCGGGCACTTCAGGTCAAGATCGCCGTCATCACTGGTGAACACGTGGGTCGGCAAGTTATCCACACGCCCACCCGCTTCAGCACCACGAATAGCGGTGCACCAGCCGGTGCGGGAAAAGGCACTGGTCAGACGCGAGCCCATCACATAGGCCGCATTCATCCAGCAGTAATCGTCATGGCTGGCTTCTCGTGCGATACCTTCTGCATCGATTGGAGCTTCTTCAAAGCCAAACGCATCAACCGGGTTGGTCTGAGAGCCATAAGGCAAGCGCGCCAATACACGAGGCATGGTCAGAGAAACAAAGCGAGAATCTTCAGATTCACGGAAGCTGCGCCACTTCACGTACTCTTTGGAGTCGAAGATTTTTTCCAGATCCTTGGGCCGTGAAAGCTCAGTCCAGTTTTCCAGACCGAACAGCTCGGAACCGGCCGCCGAAATGAACGGGCAAAAAGCGGCGGCTGAAACATTGGACATCTTGGACAGCAGTTCAATGTCGTTCGGCTTGCTGGAGAACTCATAGTCACCAATCACTGCGCCAAAGGGTTCCCCCCCCGGGGTACCAAACTCTTCTTCGTACAGCTTTTTGAACATCTCGCTCTGATCAAACTCCACCGCGCGATCCAGATCACGGAACAGTTCTTTCTTACTGAGATTGAGGACCTTCAGCTTAAGAGACGCATTGGTTTCACTGTTGTCGGTCAAATACTTGAGACCGCGCCAGGAACCTTCCAGCTTGAGGAATTCCTCGGAGTGCATAACGGCTGCCAACTGCTCTGACATTTTGGCATCCAGCAAGGCAATGGCCTGGTTAATCGTTTTAGCGATGTTACGATCCCAAACCACGGTACCCTCAAGCGCTTCATCAATCAGCGTTTTGAGAAGGTCTTTGGCCTCATCGCTTTCTGTCTGCTTGGTAGCACCGATAACCTGATCCAGCAGGCTTGCAGAGTCTTCTACCAGAACCGTCGATTCCGCCTGCAGAGCTGTTGTTGTTTCACTCATCCTTGTTCACCTGTATTCAGTCGTTAGTACTGGTGTTGAGCTCTTTTGAGAGCTTTTCCATGTCATCGGTGTTCTGCAGCACCTGTTCCAACAGTGACTCCAGCTCTTCAGAACGATCCGCTTTGGTCAGCAGGTCTCGCAACTTGTTACGCGTATCCAGCAGTTTCTTCAGCGGCTCAATCTGTTCGACGACGTTGCCAGGCTCAAAGTCATCCATGGAACGAAAATCAAGCTCGACCAACATTGAGCTGTCGTCATTTTTGAGCTTGTTATCCACCTTGAAGCTTAAGCCCGGCTGCATGCGTGCCATGACATCATTGAGATTGTCGTTATCGACCTGGATGAACTTCCGATCCTTCAAGCTCTTAGTCGGCACACCCGGGTTATTACCGGTGTAGTCACCCATCACGCCCATCACGAACGGCAGCTCTTTCTGAATCACTGCGCCTTCTGTTTCCACGTCATAGGTGATGTGAACGCGTGGCTTCCGCACTCGAGCCAGTTTCTTGTGAATGCTCTCAATCGCCATTGTTATCCCTCGCTTAATTTCCTTTGTTGTTCCTTAATCTCAGCCTTGCGACTGAGGCCCGCTCAAGCCGATAAGTCTGAAGAACTGGCCACGCACGGCTTCATCGTCCAACAGTTCTTCCATCAGTTCAGCAAGCTCCATCCGTCCCCAGCGCTCGACTCTTTGCATCTGATAGGAGATCGGCGAGTGCGGCTCGCATTCCTTGAAGTACGTGCTCAACCTGGACACCATCACCAGCGCCTCATCACGCGATGCCGGCACATAGGTTTCAGGATCAAAGGCCGCAGCCTGGCGTGTAACAGGTTCCGGTCGCGGCGCTTCACTGACGACCTCCCCAGTTGCGCTTTCAGTAACCGGCTCAACCTCTGCCACTTCCACAGTGCCAAGAATGGATTCATCAACCCTGGCCAGACTGCCAAGTGCTTCCCACGCCAATGAGAGAATGTTTTTGATCGCTGAAGTCGGTGGCGACTCGTGACCACAGTGCTCGTATAAAAAGTCTTCAATGGCAGAAAAGCGCTTCCGACAGGCGTCAATTGCCCGTGCAGACGCCTTAAGCGCCTCACGATCACGCCCAACAATCAGCTGCTGCCATTGCTCAACAGTCTTGGCACCTTCATCAATTTTGCGCTGTCTGCGAGTTTCATCCTGAATTTGCGCAAGCTCACTGGACTTGATGTAGTCCCAGGTTGAAACGGGTTCCCCCTCAGGTGTCATCAACACCGGCGCCATGCGAATGGGCATAATCAGGGTGCCTTCACCGTTGTCGCCGTTGAGCCCTGTCAGCGGGAACAGCGTTGCACTTATGCCTTCTTCATCCGGCATGGGATGCAGAGTTCCCCAGTACTGCTTGAGCATCGCTTCAGCCAGTTCCAGCGCCTGTGCCAGGCCTGCAAAACCCTCTGTTCGCACACTGGCCTCAATCAGCCAGGCCAGAATCTCCACATCCTTGGAGCGCGTTTCGAGCATCTCGATGCACTGCTGTCGGATGGGCTGCCATTCAGTCGCCAATGCATACAGATCGGCCAGATCAAGTACCTTGCGTTCTTGCGCACGAATGGCGTTTCGCTGGTCTCTCAGCGCATGAAAATCCGCTGACCACTCGGGGTGTTCACGGAGATCTTCGCCGTGTACCCGCTCGTCGCTGATAGGCTCCAGTAGGCTCGCTTCCATAATCTGCCCCTTATTCGATTGTGCGCAGACGCGCCAGCAGTTCGGTACAGCGCGCCTTGTACAACAAGGCCTGCCCATGCTGGGGTTCGACGGCCAATACCTTGTCAAATTCGGCTATCGCCAGATTGAGCTTTTGCTCCTGGTAATACTGAAGACCTCGTGCATAGGGCGCTTCAACGAGCTCCCGCTGCAGCGTGTGAAACAAGGCATCGACTTGGCCTTCCCTGTCTGCGCCCGAGTCCTTCAGCAAACGGTAAGCGGTTTTGGCGTCACCTCGGCCATAAGCCTGAAACGCCAGTTTTTCCTGCTCCGAATATTCACTGTGGATAACTTCAGGTTCAGCAACCGGTTCTTCCTCTGCCTTTGCAGCAGCAGAGGACCCTGCCAAGTCTGTAATACCTTCGCTTTCGGCCGCCGTGTCCTTCTCTTCTTCCGGTTGGGCAGAGGGCTGTTCAGCCAGCGCCGTCGTTTGGATATCGATATTTACGGCATCAGCGGCCGGTCCTTCCAGCTCTTCCAGAACTTCATCACGGGGCTCGTTTTCAGCGACCTCAATCTGTTCATCAAGCTCCGATACCTGGGCTTCCTGCTCTTCAGGTACGGAGGTGACCACGGGCTGTACAACTGCGGCTGCCTGGCGTCTAACAGGCTTGATCTCCTTCTCGGGTATCAGGATGACCTGATCCACGGCCAGCTCACCTGATTCCAATTGATTCAAACGCATCAAAATCGGGAAATAGTCGGTATCTCCAAGAAAGCGGCGAGCAAGTGACTGGATACTGTCATTGGATCTCACTGTGTACTGCTGCAGCGTTGACGGGTCGATATTCAACGACTTGAGTTTTTGAGACGGGTCCGAATCAATCGTGAGGACCAGCTTTCGGGCACGGCGGTGATCCGGAATGAGGAAAAGGACACGGCCCAGCAACAATCTGGCCTGGGTATAGTCCGCTGAAGAAAGCAGTACCTGTTCGGCCTGCTTCAGAGCCGTACGGGCATTTTCGCCACTTTCGGCCAGTGCAAGTATCCCTACACTGTCCAGTCCCAGATAAGTGTCTTGGGGCACAACATTGAATTCAGACTCATGAATAACGCCAACCTGCATCAGACCGCCATAAGGCGCCTCATCCTTCTTGGCATTCATAACGCAGCCCTGAAGGAAGAACAAAGACGCTAAAAGGCTGACTTTCAAACCAACTTTCATCACTTATTCCCTGTCTACAATCAGTGCGGTGATGTTGTCATTTGCGTGACGGGCCAGCGCCATATTGATCAAGTTCGCGACTGCACGTTGCTTGTCCTCGCTGTAATACAGCGTCTTGCCAAGCTCCAGCTGCTCAATCATGTTGGATAGACCATCACTGCACATAAGAAACCGATCCCCGGTTTCAATATCGAGATATTTGAGTTCAACCGTTGTGTGTGGATTGACGCCCAGCGCACGGGTTAACACATGGCTTGCCGGATGCATGCCCTCAGGCGTGTCTGCGGATATAACCCCCTGAGCAAGCAGGGCTTCATATTGAGTATGGTCCCGTGTAATCAACTCAAAGTTGTTGCCACGCATGCGATACAGTCGAGAATCGCCAGCCCAAAGCACTGCACCCTGATCCTGATAAATCACCAGGGCGACAATGGTGGTGCCGATAACGTCATCCACATAGAAGCTTTTGGACATATCACACAGCGCCGTATTAGCCTCATCCAATACCTGCTGGGCATGCTTGAGAAGATCCGCAAATGTGTTGAACTGAAGAGACTCCAGACTCTCAAGACTCTGGGTAACCAAATGGCTGGCTATGCTGCCCTCCTTGTGCCCCCCCATTCCATCTGCAACACACCAAACCCCACACAGGTTGATGCACGCGAAGCTGTCCTGGTTTTCGCTTCTTACTGTGCCGACATCCGTCAGCCCGTGGCCATTCCATGCTGGTTTGGTCATGCTTGATCAGAATCCATTCCCGGTTATCAGAGCTTCATAGTCTTGCGGATCAGGTAAGCCCGCGAAGCTGCAAAAAGGTTTATCCATTTCCTTCAGCGCCATTGCCGACCACCATAGACTGCCGCCGGCATCATTGATCATCAGTTCAAGCAGCAATGGCAAACGGCGCTGCACCAGTTCAGTACTGTTCGGCAATGCCAGCTCGCATCCTAACGCCAGATCGGACGTTTTTTGCTGAACAAGCTGCTTAAGGTCGTTGAGATTCAACTGCTGTTGCAGGGCCGCCATCCCTGATTGTTCAAGCGCCTGCAGCAAGGGCGTTGCCTCCTTGAATAGCCACTGGGTCTGCACCCGGTCGCCATCCAGACCAAATAGCAGAAACAGGGGAAAATAACGCCCGGCAGCGTCCACACTGGGCAACATCACACCCGCGATGACCTTTCCTTCTTGCTCAGGTACAGGCAGGCAAAAGCGCCAAACCGGCGATACCAAATAGGATTTGAGCCAGGGGACATCGCCCATTTTTTCCCGGCTTCCAAAAATGACGCTGTTGCACCACTCATACAGCTCGGCACTCAGGGCAGCTCCGACATTCACATTGATAAAGTCCCCGTGCGCAGGGAGCTTGCCGTAGATTCCAATTTCAAACCCTGACATCAGTTACACCTCAGCTGTCGCAACTCGGCCAGTTGGAAGGGGTTGTAAACGCTCCCAGCCTTAACTTCCAAAGACACGCTATGACGTCCTTTCAACTGAAAGGTCAGTTCATAACGCTCCGTATCCAGGCGCTTCACTTTCGCGCGATCGAACAGCCTGAAAAGAGCCCACTCCCCCTGTTCGGTAATCGACTCCTGGCCATCCAGTGTCACCACAACCAGCCTTGCCAGGCTCTGGCGGCTGGCAGAGCGGTTCACCCCTGGCCAGACAAACCGACGGCCGGTTACCGGTCCATGGGCATAGCTCATCTGCTCGCCATCGAGCGAGAGGCTCATGCGCAAAATAGATTTGTCCATCCGTACAGGTCGGATCTCAAACGACACTGAAGGGCCTGAAGATCCGGTGCGGTAGAAGGTATCCCTGATCAGACGCCCGACCTCAAGGTGCCGTAAAACCTCATCGGAAAAGCCCAGACTGATACCCTGGCTGTAGTTCCAGCGCCAGGGACGGCGAGAAGTATCCACGTGGTCAATCACCACATCATTGAAGTACTGGTCAAGAATTCCACCGGGCCCGAAGTAAGCGGTCAGATCATCCAAGGTTGTTTCACGCTGACTGCGTTTATTAAAGGGATAACGCTGATGGACCATATTCCTGCAATGTCGAACCACGTCATTCTCCCAACGACGGCTCATATACTGGCGCGCGTCAGACGTGGTGTGCCGTTTGGCGTTCTGTGACAGGGTGCTCATCAGGCCCGCAAGGAACACCGGCTGCCGGGAGGCTTCTGCGTCCATATCCCTCAGCACAGACGCAGACCCCATGGATTCGGACGAGGCCTGGAAAGCGGTACGGCCTCGATTCAAGGCACCGTCCATGGCTTTCATTTCAACGTAAAGTTCATCCAGCATCTTAAGGGTGTCCTCTATGGGTGCTGGATCATCTCCGTCGGTCTCAACCAGGGCATTCAAGTCGGCAAAATATTCCACAACCGGGTTCAGCAGCCGTTGCTCACGGATAGGTGCTCTCATGATGTCACCCACAACGCCGGACGCCGCTTGCTCTCCCTGGGGGGCTTCCGTTGTCAGCTCTGCTGGCAAGGCAGCAAAGGCCGATGCAGTTGTGTGGTAGGAAACCGCCTTCAGCAAATCCACCAACGGTGAGTCCTTGCCTGCCAGCTCTCGCAACACATCCAGAGTTTCTCGAGGACTGTTCATGGCGGTAAAGCCCAGCTGATCCAGATAGTTTCTCCAGCTATGGAGATATTCATCCAGGTACATGCTCTCCAGCTGTTGCTCCAGTCTTTCTGCACTCAGTCCGGCAGACTCAAGACCGTATTCCTGCCCCATTACCCACTCATCGGTCAGGTAACGGCCAAGCAGATCCTTCCGCTGGTCAATAAAATATTTTTGGTACCCTTCACGGGTAAAGAAACCATCAATCTCGTTTGTGATCGGCAAGCCATTTCTGAACCGGAACATATAAGCCGCTTCACTGCCCACCGCTTCCACCAAACGGAAGGGGGCAAGCTCAGAATCACTCAGCCCATTCTGTCTCAGTCTGAAATAGAGGCGCCTGACCGGAGGCAATGCACTCAACATTTGGCGAACACCCGCTACCAGCTCAGCATCCGGTTCGATGTCAGATTGTTCCGGCAAATACTGCAGCAGAGCCTGCAAGTGCGCTTCGAGTTGGTCACGGTCACCGGCTCGAGTGCCTTGAGGCAGGCTTTTCTCCCACTCGCGCTGGAACCAGACAGTCACCGACTCCACTTCAAGATGCTGAGGAGAGGTCAGCATCAAGTACACCCTGAGGGTTTCATAGAGATAGTCGGCATTGTTTTGACGGTCGTGCAAGCGTTGCTCGACCTGAAGCAAGAGGCGCGGAAACAGGGCCTTGTACAGCAATTGCTTGTATGCCGAAATCGCTCCCTGACCAATTTTGTCGCCCTGGTAGAGCCCCAAATGGTGCCACCAGAGTGAGCTGTTGCCCTGCTGATCAGCATAGCCGCCGGGCAACTGCCGGACCTGATCCAAAGCAGCTTCTGGAGCCAGCACACTTTGATCGTAGCGACTGATCTCAGCGATGCTTGTCTCTGCCTCCTGTACAGCAGCGTTTGCCCGCTGAACAAAACCTTGAGTTTCGATGAAACCGTAGCTCCAGTAACCGGCCAGACCCAGCGACAACAACAACACCGAGGCATATCCCAGCATGTGCAGCACCAGCATCCTCTTCTCATGCTTGATATTGGTACCGGCCAAACCCGCTTCGGTAAAAATGACCTTTTGGAAAAGGTGGCGCAGAAAGTACCCCTTGCCCTTTCCTACTCTATGGCCCTGCACCTCAGCTCTTAAGCCAAAACGAGCACCAAGGGCATTCACAACACGATCAAGTGTTGTGCCATCCTGAGTACCACTGGTGAAGTACACGCCTCGCAACATAGGCTGAGTTTCAAAGCGCGTAGACTTGAAGACTTCTTGCAGGAAAGTAGAAATTGTGTTCTGCAATAAACCGAAGGCACGCGGGAACAGATAGATCTGATTGCGTCGACCAAGGTCATTTTCCATTTGCAAACGGTCCAGTTCACGTGACTGAACGCGGTCCTGCAAGGTGCGAAATTCGGTCAGAAATGTTGGTACAACATCCTGCTCTTCATCTTCTGAATAGGGGAACGTAATGCCCCAGACCTGTTCTCGTTCCTCGCGATCAAGATCGTCAAAGTACTCGCTGAATCCGGGCAGCAGGTCGCATTTTGTGAAGCTGATATACACAGGGAAACGAATCTGGAATCGCTCCTGCAATTCCTGGATCCGTTGTTTTATTTGCCGTGCATGGGCAATCAGCTCAGCTTCCTGCAGCTTTAACAGACTCTCAACCGGGAAGCTGACAATGATTCCATTAATCGGCTTTTGTTTGCGATAGCGTTCCAGCAGATCAAGAAACCCACTCCACTCCGCTTCATCCTGCTCAGATTGAGAATCACGGCTGGTATACCGCCCAGCCGTATCCAGCAAAACGGCCTCATCAGTAAACCACCAATCACAATTTCGAGTCCCCCCCACTCCCTTGATTGAAGGGCCAACGGAGTCCTGCAGCGGAAAATGCAGATCGGAATTCATCAAGGCTGTCGTTTTACCGGCACCCGGCGGACCAATCATCACGTACCAAGGCAAAACATACAGATAACTGCCACGGCCGCCTTCTCGTGTTTTGACCTTTTTCAGCATGCCCAGTGCAGACTCAAACTTACCTTTGAGTTCTGCTATTTCACCTTCAGCAGGGTTAACGCTTTCCTGCGACGGTCCTGCCATTTCTGCAGAAAGCTGCTCATTTTTACGCTTGTTCTGAAAGTAGGTTTTGGCTTTGTAGAGGAAAGCCATACCGAACATTCCAGCAATCATTCCGCCCCGGGTTACCGCAGATCCAAAAGGATCCTGGCCCCCGATCATGACCGCAGGCAGCACAAACCAGATCAACAGCGCAATAATGACCAGCGCCAACAAACCCAGCACGCTTTTCATGCGGGAAGCAATAGATGACAAAAAGCGCATTATTGCTCACCCCCGTCAGTTCGCCAGATAACATTGGAGAGCAGTACGATTTCAACACGGCGATTCTGAGCGCGACCTTGCGCAGATGCATTGTCAGCGACAGGCACAGTGTCGGCCTTGGCTTCAGCTTCGAAACGCTCTGGTTCACGGGTATAGGCAGCCAGACGATCCACAACCTCCTCAGCACGTGCCAAAGACAAGTGCCAGTTCGACGGATACTTGAATGTACTGATCGGCTGGCTGTCCGAATGGCCTTCTACCAACACTTTGCCTTCAACTTCGAACAAGGCCTGAGCAATGCGCTTCAGCAAGGCTTCATGAGTTCCAATAATTTCGGCTTGAGCAGAGCGGAAAAACAGGTCGCCTCTCAAAATGATCCTGACCCTGTTGTCTCGTTCTTCTACAGCAACAAGGTTTTCATCAATTTCTGGCTTGAGGAAAATGCGCAGCTTTTGCAATGCCGACAAATCGACCACTCTTTGACGCTCAAATGAGGTGTTCACTTCAGCCGCCAGGTTGGCAGCCTCGCGAAAGACGGGTGTTGAGATCTGATTGAGCAAATACAACAGGGTGAAAAACAGCAGCGCCAACAGGCCGGCCATTCCGGCACTAAAGACCCAGAGGGGAACAAAGCGGCGCAAACGTCGATTGGCCATTGCCACCCCTTGCCAATGCGGGGAAAGCTGACGGATGGTTTCGCCTCTTTGTGTACGAATGACACGATAGAGGCGTGTGCGAATCTCAGCCAGTTTACCCATACGATCGGCTTCAATGGCATAGCGGCCTTCGAACCCCAATGTCAGACATATGTACATAAGCTCAAGCAAATCCACATTGCTGCCGGGGTCCTTCTCCAGGCGAGAAAGCATGATAAAAAAGTTCTCGCCTCCCCAGGTTTCGTTGTGAAAAATGCTTAAAAGGCTGCGGGTTTGCCAGTCACTTTGCCCTCCCCAGGGAGTGTTGAGCACCACCTCATCCAGCACAGTGCACAGGACATAACGCCCCATCATGACTGTTCTGACATCGACGCCTGCCTGACGAGCATTCTTCTCATACAGCTCGATCTCTTCACTCATCTGCTGGCGCAACAGACCGGCACTTGGGTTGGAGTGTGATTTCTTTATCGTGGGGATAAGGCTGAGCAGTTTGAAAGCCGCGTTTTCCAGACGGTTAAAGCCGCTTCCCGCCTGGCCTTCACGGTCATCAAACAGGGACGACCATTGTCCATGACTGCGATCATGCGACTCTGACACAGGATCGCCAAAGGCGGCCTGGCCTCCAGGCGTAGGAATAACGACGGTACGATCGCCACTGAAATCCATTTCCACTAATTCCATTTACCGCGGTGTTATTTAATGGCCCAAAGTTCCAATTGGATGCCGGGGAACTGGCTGCCTACATGCAAGGCAAGCCCTCTTGATTCACATATCTGCTGCCACAAAGGTCCTTGAGTCGACAGTTCAAAATAAACGGCGCCGTTGTAGTAAGGAATCTGGCGCGGAGCGACCGGCAGCGGCTCCAAACGAACGCCAGGCAGCTGGCGGTTCACCAAGCTGGTGATCTGCTCGAGAGGTCCGATTTTTGCCTGGGTTGGCAACAGCGTCCGCAGGTCTTCGCGTGGCATATCGGCCCGAACACAAAGAACAAACAGAGATTCCGCTTCTGTTTCCGGGATATATCCAACCCGGATGCCGTAGCCTTTGTCTTCAAGGCTTATCTGAATCGCATTCTGATCAAGCATGGTACCCAGTGGCTTTTGCAGCACCGCTTCAAAGGCTTCAAATGTCAGCTGCAGATTTCCATGTTCATAAACCGGTCGTTGGCTCAGTCGTTTGCTCTCGGAGGTAAACGTTGCCAACTCACCGGCGTATTGAACAAGACTGCGATACAGATCCACCGGGTGTAGCTGATCCGACTTCGTGAAATGCGCCAGTAGAGACTCTTGGCGATTCAACAGTTGCAGCAAGAGGAAATCGGCAATTTCTACTGCCCCGCCACCCGAAGCAGATTGCAAGCGATTTGCCAGAGCCACAATTCGCATCTGGGTCAGGCCATGCACTTCATTCAGTACCCTTTTGATCAGAACGGACTTCATGGCATTGAGCGTTGGTGCAACATAGTTTTCATCGAGCTCAATCGCTTGATTTTTAACTGAGCTGACTCGAGCTATAGGGATGCCTGTAAACTGATGATGGTAGTCACGCGCAGACAAAAGTGCCGTTCTCTTGCCCGCCACTTCAATATCTGCAAGCGTGCTGGAACCCGCGACTGCATCAGGCACTTCCAGACTTGAAATACGAAAACGTGCATTGGGGTCAGGCTGTACTGAACGGTCTATATCTTTGGTACCGGCTCGCCAAATAGGAATTGCCAAGTACACCAAAGAACCTTCGTCTTCGACTGTTAACTCCAAAGGCTCTGGTACATCGTCTTCTGCTGGAATACAGACAAGCCCACCATCAGGCATGATGGCACGGCACTTTTTAATCACGATCTTGCCAAGGCGCAATGCAGAGTCATCAAGTTCAAGCTCAGTCACACCCCAACCATGAGGATGGAGCTGAGACTGAGACTCGCTGAACATATGCTCAAGAAAACGATCCTGCTGCTGAAAATGCTGTGGCCGAATGAACATCCCTTCAAGCCAGGCTACCTTGCGATGCCAACTCATAATCCCTTACTCGCTCTCAACCAGTTCTATTTCAGCATGCTCAACTACCACATCAATCTGCATGGCTCTTTGTGATGAAATAATGCGACTCAGAAATCCTCGTGAATCCCTCACTTGCACCGAGTCTCGCCAAACAGCTTCATCGATATCACGAAATGCTGCCAGAATACCGACATATCGAGCCCTTGAATTTAAATCTGACTCAATTGCCTCTTCCTCACCCGGCAACAAAATCAAATATTTCTCTTCAAGCAGCCCCTCCGGCTTATCGGGCCCCTGATATAGAGAGAAAAAGTCTTTTCGTTCAAAATCATGAATTGATTCAAACTGATAAATACGAATTTCAAGCGGAGAAGCCTGCCCGTTGTCATCAGGATTTATATTCTGGGCAGCAACAATATTCATATTCAGTTTTATGGGCTTATCCTTATCCACGAGTACTTCTTCAATACCGTCCAGCGGATTCAGGATACTTTCAATAGGGTTACTTCCCGCACATGCTGAAAGCTGAAGAGCAATCGCTACTAGCCCACAAAAATAAAAGAACGCTTTCATTGTAGCGCCCTTAATCGTTCTTCATATGCTTTGCCAAACTCATTGGCAAATAGGCTTTGAAAATCATCTTTCATGAGAGAGCATATCTCTTCATAAAAGTCCTGATATTCCTTCCAGTAATCAACCTGCTGTCGCCCAAGGATGCCTTTAGATTTATATCTGGGGCGTCGAGTGAAGCTTTCCTCAAGGCGAGCAGGCTCAAACCGTGACAGCAAATGCTCAAAGGCAGACTGGATGCCTGACATCATCGCCAACTGATGTGCCTGAATATCACGAAACCCTTCTTCCGCAGCAGCAGACGCGGGAAGATAAGCATCGGAGCCCGACATGATCATGATTTTCAGCGCTTCAATCCCCGTAGGTGCAAACTTTAAAGGATTGTTTTCCACCGGCCGAATCATGGTCTGCTGCAACCTGAACTCACTTTTAACCAGGCTTCGTGTTGCCAAGGCTTCAACGATTCCCTGCACGAGCAAGCGCAGCAATTCGCCCAACTCGCACGCCAGCTCACCTGGTTTTTTTTCATTTTGTGCGAGAGCACCAGAAACACCTGCAGCTTGAAGGAAGAGCTCAAAGTCGCGGCCAGCAGGTTGATTTGAACCCGCAAGGGGGGCGTTAGAAAATTCAGGCGCAGCAGGCGCAGCAGGCGCAGCAGGCGCAGCAGGCGCAGCAGGCGCAGCAGGCGCAGCAGGCGCAGCAGGCGCAGCCAGAGTATCGCTACTGATTTCTTCTGCAAGGAAACTTTCAGTGCTCGCCGCTGCAAACAGCTCAGGTTCAGCTGTTTGCTCACTCAAAGGCGCAGGGGTTACGGCAGCAGAGACCGTTTCGGAAGCCCCCAAGTCATCAAGCCAATTTTCGGGAATGACCCCCTGCTCAAGTGACGGTTCTGCACGCTTGTCTTCATGCACGGCCATAACCTGCGGAACAACCGAGGGCACACGAATGCTTTCTTTCTCTGGCGGAATAGCCTGTGCACTTCTGATGTTGGGTACTGGCGCTGGGGTGGTATCATCATCCTGTCCCAGAATTTGAGCGAAACCAGGTGTCTCACCCGTCAAGGCATCCACCGACAGCATATCCTCGAATGATCGCCCCACCGGCTCGGTTGTGCCAATTTCAGACAGCTCGACCTTGATATCAAAGTTACCAATCGTGAACAGGTCGCCTTGCTTTAAAACAATACTCGAACCACGCCCTATTGGCTGATCCGCACCATTGAGATAAACACCGTTGGTACTAATATCAGTCAGGTGGAACTCATTGTTTTTTCGATGAATAACACAGTGTTTATTCGAGATGTGAAGTTCGGGATCGGGTAGCACCCATGAATTGTCAGAGCCTCTGCCTATGGAAAATACATCCACCTGTACCGGCATACACGTATCAGAAGGGCCTAAATGTTGCCCATTGACGACTATTAAATTCAGTTCCATTGAATTAAGCCCTGGCTACCCAGTTAGAAATCGGGGCACATAGTAATTCACTGAAACTGCATTTTAAAGAGCCACCGGCCGAAGTATTATATAAATATATGTATCCAAATTGCACCAAAAAAACAAAAGCGTCTCTCCAGTGCAACGAATTAATTTTTCATTAATATTTTACCTCACTTAAATTACGACTTTACTGTAAAACAAGAAGCTTAAAATATAGAAAATTCGGAAACAAAAACATGCTCATTAAATTTCAACATAATCCTTACTCATTACCCTAAGTGATTTCCAAAGCGGAAAATTTCTAATTTAATACTGCAAAACACCCCACCCTATTGCTCCATTGGCAACATTGCCTGTCATGAATCGGCACCTCTAAATTCCACGATTTTGCTACTATAGGTTCTTCCTCCAACCCGCAGGACAGTAACGATGCAGCAGTTCAGCCCCCGCGCCCTTGAGTACTTAAACGCTGTGGAGCGCTTTGGCACCATCCGCAAGGCTGCAGCACGACTTAATGTGGACCCATCCGCTGTCAGTCGTCAGCTGTCCCAGCTGGAGGACACCGTAGGCATGCCGGTATGGGATCGAATGAACGCCAGCAGTCCGATTACCCCGGCAGGGGCTGAGCTGCTGCGCTACTACAAGAAAATGAAAGCCAGCGAAGCGGCAACACTCTCGCGTTTGCATGACCTTATTGGTTTGCGCACCGGTGAAGTCCGCATTGCCGTCGGCGAAGGCTTTATCAGCGACCTGATTTCCTCATCCCTGCAAAGTTTTCTTACCGCCTACACGGGTATTCAAATCGGCGTTGAGATTGCCGGTGCCAAAGATGCCGTACATATGCTGGAAGATGACCAGATCGACTTTGCGATTGCTTATGCCCCTGTCCGCAACCCCAAGCTGCATTGTTTAATAGAGAAACATCACCCGCTGGACTTGATTACACCTTTCGGACACCCGCTCGCAAAAGCGACAGAGCCACTTTCTTTTAATGAAATTGTAGATACCCCTCTGGCACTGATCGATAGTTCTACAGGTATGGGGCGACTGGTCAGTTTTGTGGAAGAGGTCAGTCACATCCGCCTGGAGCCCCGCCTGAGGACCAATTCAGTAGCTGTTCTGAAGAACTTTGTAAGCTCAGGGATGGGTATCACCTTTATGCCTAAACTCACCGTCATTGATGAGGTCCGTTCAGGTAAGATCAGCGTCGTTCCCATGGCGCACTCCGCCCTTTCTCAAGCCCGTATTCGCGTCCTGTGCGTGGAAGGACGGGAGCTCACTTTGGCCGCTCAGGCCTTTCTGGATCACTTGAAACAGTCGATGTCGTTTTTGATGGCCGACGCCGACGAAATTCAGTGTTGACTTAAAAGCAACGGTATTAGTATTGCGATGTCAACATCGCAATCGATATGGTTGCTGCGTCTTCTCGACAATCGAATAAGGATGATAACGATATGAAAACATTTCGCTTTATGAAGAAGCTGGCCATGGGTGTCAGCATGGCAGCGTTTGCCGGAGCCCTGCAGGCTCAGACGATTAACCTGAGCTACAACGGCGCACCGGACGCCGAGAAAAACGCTGTGCACCTGTTTGCAACCAACCTGCAGCGTCTGGTGGACGAGAAGACAAATGGCGAAGTAACTCTCAAGCTTTACCCGAACAGCATGCTGGGTGAAGAGCAAGAACGCATGGAGCAGGTAATCAATACACCGAGCCTGAACATCGCGTCCTTCGGTGGCATCTCCCCATTGTTCCCGGAGATTTTCGTCAGCTCCATCCCCTTCATGTTCGATGATTTCGATACCGCTCGCGCATTCTTTGATCAGGGCGAATACTGGAAAGCGGCGCGTAAGGCATTCTATGAAAGAACCGGCGCCCACCTGATGGCCGTTGTTGAGGAAGGTGGTTTCCTGGCATTCACCAACAGCAAAAAACAGATCCGCACCCCGGCAGACTTTGAAGGCCTGCGCTTCCGTGCCATGGATAAGAGCCAGGTTGCACTGTACGAAGCCTTTGGCGCCTCCGGCACCCCAATCCCCTGGACCGAGGTTTACCTGGCGCTGCGCACCGGTGTAGCTGATGGCCAGATGAACCCGCCGATGTACATCATTCTGGGCAGCCTGCACGAAGTACAGAAGCACCTGACCCTGGCAAACATCCAGTACTCTGACCAGTTCCTGGTTGCGAATGATGAACTGCTGTCCAACCTGAGCGAAGAACACCGCAAGGCACTGGAAGAAGCAGCAGTTGAAGCCAACGCCATCAACCGTGAAGCGGTACAGAATCAGGTTGAAACCCGTATTCAGTTCCTGGCCGACAACGGCATGGAAGTGTACCGTCCGACCGCGGAAGAGCTGCAGATGTTCAAGGAAGCCGGTCAGCCGTCTTACCTGAAATGGCTGGAAGAACAATCCATCGATCAAGAATGGATTGATATGGCCATGCGTGACGTTGAAGCACTGAAGTAATCGTAAAAACCAGGGTGCTCGTCCGAGCACCCTTGTGAGGCTCACCATGAATATTTCTCGAATTCGGTCAGGCCTGGTCTCGGGTCTGCTGACCCTTTCGACTCTTTTGCTTTGCGGAAATGTCGTCGTTCTTTTGTACGGGGTGTTTACCCGCTACCTGGTGAATCACTCGCCCTTCTGGATGGATGAACTCTCCCGTTACCTGATCATTGGCAGCGTCATGTTGGTCGCAGGCGTTGTCTATCTGAAAGATGATCACATGCGCGTGACCGTTTTGCAGGGCATGTTGAAGGGCAAGTTAAGTAAGGCTTTGCAGCTGTATCACTGGGTCATCATTACCGGGCTGAGCAGCTACGTTTGTTACAGCAGCGCCATGTATGCCCTGTCGGTTTCCAAATTCACCACCATGGGGCTCGGCATCAGCAAAAGCGTCCCGTTGATGGCGATTCCTGTTGGTTTTGGTTTGCTTGCTTTGGTCTCTCTTTTAATGGGGCCGTTTTACCACGATAAATATAAAGACTCGGAGCAACCCTCATGTTAATTGCCATTTTGGCCAGCTTTGTTATTAATGTGCTCCTTGGGCTGCCATTATTTATTTGCCTGATGGTTGCCGCTGTTGTCGGCTTTTTCTTTGTGGATCTGGGCATGCTGAGTCGCATGCTGCCGCAGCAGATTTTCAGTGGCATCGATGTGTTCTCACTCATGGCCATTCCGCTGTTTATCCTGGCGGGTAACCTGATGAATGGTGCCGGCCTGACCCAGCAGCTGATCCGCTTGGCCAATTCCATGGTCGGCCACCTGCGTGGTGGTCTGGGCTACGTCAACGTCGTTTCCAGCGTGTTTTTTGCCGGTGTAAACGGCTCTGCCGTGGCGGATACTTCAGCACTGGGTTCACTGCTGGTTCCCGCCATGAAGAAAGAAGGCTATGCCCCGAGCTATGCCGCTGGCCTGACCGCAGGCAGCTCGCTGATCGGTCCGATTATTCCACCCAGCATATTCATGATTCTGTACGCGTCCCTGACCAATACGTCGGTCGGTGACCTATTCCTGGGCGGCGTTATCCCGGGCCTGGTATTGGGCCTGGCATTCATGCTCATGAACTGGCTCTATGCGCGCAAGGCCAATATCCAAGCCCAACACGACCGCCCTACGATCAAGAACGTGCTGCTGTCGTTTGTGAAGGCCTCTCCGGCCCTGATCGCCCCGTTTATTATTGTTGCCGGTATCGTTTTTGGCTTTGTTACACCAACCGAATCTGGCGCCCTGATTGTGGCCTATGCCCTGGCCATCGGGTTTATCAGCCGCAACCTGACTCTTAAATCCGCCTGGAAAGCACTGACCGAAACCACTCTGCTCTCCAGTGCCATCTTCCTGATCATTGCGGCCTCCGCTGTTGTGAGTTGGCTGCTGGCCTATGCTCAAGTGCCCGAACACTTTGCGTCTATCCTGCAGCCCTTTGCAGATAACCCGGTGATCATTCTGTTGCTCCTCAGCCTGATTACCTTTGGTGTTGGCATGCTGATGGAAGAGGTGTCATCACTGATGCTTTTGACCCCTGTATTTCTGCCAGTGGCATTGCATGCCGGTATCGACCCCGTACACCTGGGCATTGTCATTACGATGAATATCACCATCGCATTGATTACCCCTCCCATGGGTGCCTGTGTGTTTGTTGCAGCAGCCGTCAGTAAGCTGGATATAACAGTGATGTTCAAAGCGATCTGGCCATTTGTGCTGGTTGCTATTGCCGTGCTGCTGACCGTTATTTTCTTCCCGTCGTTGACGTTATTTATTCCGAGCCTGTTTCACTAAGCCATGAACGATTTTTACAATGAAGTAATACCTGAGCAGGCGATGCCTGATTGGAAAACCTATCAGACCACGCCCATTATCGAGTGTAAGGATGCACTGGTACCGCTGAGTGTTTCCAAAAAAATCGCCGTGTACCCGGCTTACTACAAGATGAACGTGGCCAACTCCATCCCTGAGTGTCACGTCCGTTCGCAGGTGTTTGAACGTCTACTTCACGCTGCCAGTCTCTTGC
The DNA here is from genome assembly GCA_048260865.1 of Marinobacterium sp. Taxonomy (GTDB): domain Bacteria; phylum Pseudomonadota; class Gammaproteobacteria; order Pseudomonadales; family Balneatricaceae; genus Marinobacterium. Next base: position 323,764 of record JBLXGN010000003.1, read on the forward strand.
CTGAGGGTATCCAGCTGGTCGTGCTGGACGGCTGGCGCCCCTTCTCGGTTCAGCAGTACCTGTTCGATACGCTGGTGAACCTGATTCGGCACGCCAATGAAGATATGAACCCTGAACAGGTGGAGTTGGAGGCACGCAACCTGGTGTCACCGCCCAGCACCGATCCCTGCGCACCGAGCCCACATCTGACGGGAGGCTCTGTGGATGTCACCCTGGCTGATCATGACGGCCGCTTCCTGGATATGGGCACCCTGTTCGACGAAGCCAACCCGCTCTCCTGGACCTGTGCGCTGGAGCAGAAGCAATGTGACGCTCAAGAGTTGCAGGCGAGGGATAACCGGCGTTTGCTCTTCAACGTAATGCGTCAGGCCGGGTTTACCAACTTGCCAAGCGAATGGTGGCATTACGATTTTGGCAATCAGCTTTGGGCGTACAATTCAGGTGCAGACAACGCCATTTATGGCGCCACGAGTCTGCCAGGCATTGAAAAACTGTGGCAAAAACAGCTCAAGAGCCACCCACAGCCGATTTGATTTTAAACACCGAACACAAAAATGCCGCGTCTTGAAAAGGACGCGGCATTTTCTTTTGCAGGCCTTGGGCCGCTTTAGATCAGCACATCATCGGTGCCGGTGGTGGAACTACCAGAGAGGACAATTTCTACGTGCTCTTCAGACTGAGCGAAGGCTTCCACAATTTCACCTCGCGCCATGCCTGAGGCCAGTTTGCCCAACCAGTGCCCCTTGCCCTGAGAGTCACTTGGACGATCCAGCGTGTTGTTATACAGCGCTTCGATGAAGTCGTTGTCGGACTGGTTTTCACCATAGAGTTCGACAAACTCCTCGGACTCCATAAAGAACTCAACAATGTCGTCAAAGTCGGTGTCGGAGCTAGCCAGTTTACCCATCCAATAACCCAAACCGTCATCATCTGGAGCACGCTGGAACATGGCGTTGTAGAGCAGAACCAGTTCATCTTCGTCGCTCAGGCCATCGCTGTCTGAGTCCAGCTCTTCCAGATCGTCACTGACATCATCCAACTCATCACTTGAATCGTCGTCTGAATCGTCGTCTGAATCGTCGTCTGAATCGTCGTCTGAATCGTCGTCTGAATCGTCGTCTAGAGCATCTTCAGCTTCTTCCGCCTCTGCAAGCTCATCGCCAAACTCGTCTTCGATATCATCCGCATGCTCGTCAGACTCAGAGAACTCCATCAGGACTTGATGACGCAGCGTGCCCTCTTCCATCACTTTAAGCCAGTAAGCCATACCCGCTTCATCCGGCTCACGCTTGAGCACGTTTTCGTACAACAACGTAATAAATTCTTCGTTGCTTAAGTTCTCACCGTACTTTTCAATGAACTCTTCTGACTGCATGAATTCAAGGGCCACGTCTTCAAACGTCACTTCACCCTTGGCCAGTTTGGACGCCCAATGGCCCACGCCCTTCATATCCGATTCACGGTCAAAAGTTGCATGATAGAGCCGAACCAAACTGGAAAAAAACTTGCCGTTAGCCATGACACACCTTCGTTAAGCAAGAGTTGTAATGTCCCTAAGGGCTGGATTTACTCCTCATGTAAAGTAAAGTCCTGCCCACTGATCGCAGACTGCCCTCTGTCCACTTAACCCAAGCTGAGCATCGAACTGGCATATCCGAATTTTCTCCGTCAACTACACTATAGCCAATACAAGAAAATACGATCTGTATCTATAGGTCTACTGGGCTTATATGTACCTTCAAAGTGATCTGGGGCAGCTCTTTACTTGCTGAATAATTCTGTCTGTACGTTAGGTATTCAGAATAGAGACAGGTATTGTTAGGATGTAACGACCGTCCGACATGTCCAGCAAAGGTGTAAGCCGCAAATGGCTGAGAAATCCCTGGACTGATTTATTGACCTGCCCCCTCTCGGGTCTTCACGGCTGAAGGCAATGCAATTTAAAGACCTGAAAATCGCTTTTTCTCTCTCGGCCCAGTTGCTGGAGTCAAACAACTACCATGACCTCACCCGGGATCTGATTGCCCGCTTACAGACCTTCGACGGAGTCGATGAGGTTTTTTCCTACGAGATTCTTGCGCGTAAGAACAAGAAGCCAGGAGAGCCTGATATTTTGGTGCGGCGCTTCCCCATGTCACTCGATGAAAACTACATCGATGATAATAACGACATCATCCGTGAGATCGCTTTCAACGGACAACAGGGTGTCAGCGTTGCCGAATTCGGAGGCTCAGCCTATATCGTAATTTACATCTGGCAGGACACTACGCCTGAGCGGCTGGTGCTGATAAAGGGCCAGGTGAATACCTATGATGCAGAACTGATCAGCGGAATGGCTTTGATCTATGAGCGCCAGGTCAGGCTGTTTGATACCAAAGAGCGTGATCCGCTCACACTGCTGAATAATCGCCAGACCCTGCCGATCACGCTTAATCAGGTCATGGAGTTTTATCGCGGTCGGGAAGACGACAGCTTTCGATCCTGGGTCGCCGTCCTGGATATAGATCACTTCAAGCAGATCAACGACACCTATGGCCACCTGTATGGTGATGAAGTGCTGATTCACTTTGCCAATCTTATGAAACGGGAATTCCGCTATTCCGACTTTCTGTTTCGCTATGGTGGCGAAGAGTTTTTGGTAATCATCAATCGCACCGACACAGCTGGCGTTGAAAATGCTTTGGAGCGCTTTCGCCAGTGCGTCGAGCAATATGACTTCCCGTCCGGTCATATCACCGTCAGTATTGGCTGTACCCCGATTACATCGGATCAACCAATCAGCAACATCATCGAAATCGCCGACGAAGCCTTGTACACCTCCAAAACATCGGGCCGCAACTGCGTTACATTGCAAACCGAAAGCCACAAAAGCATGCAACACGACAGCGACGTCGAACTGTTTTAACCTGACCCACGGATCAAACACCATGTCTTCCAGTATTCTTATCACGGGCTGTTCCAGCGGTATTGGACACTACTGTGCGCTTGCGCTCAGAGCAGAGGGCTATCGCGTACTGGCCACAGCACGCAAGTCTGAGGATGTGGAAGCGTTGCAGTCTCTTGGCCTTGAAGCTACTCAGCTGGATCTGGATTGCTCCGACTCCATCAAAGCAGCGGTTGCATGGGCATTGACCTGTACGGGCGGTACGCTTGATGCGCTATTCAATAATGGCGCGTATGGGCAACCTGGGGCGGTGGAGGACTTGAGCCGTGATGTGCTTAGAGCGCAATTTGAAACCAACCTGTTTGGCTGGGTCGAGTTGACCAACCTGATTATCCCGGTCATGCGCCGCCAGGGGCAGGGCCGGGTCATTATGAACTCCTCTGTACTGGGGCTGGCCGCCATGAAATACCGAGGCGCCTACAACGCTTCGAAGTTTGCGCTTGAGGGGCTGACCGATACCTACCGCCAGGAACTGGCCGGCAGCGGCATTGAAATGTTACTGATCGAACCAGGCCCTATCACCAGTTCTTTTCGGCAACACGCCCTGGCTGCGTTCAAGCGCAACATTGATTACCGAAATAGTGCTCACTCAGATATTTACACCGGCGTTCTCAAACGTCTCGAGAGTACTGGAGAAGAAGGCTCAGCGTTTACGCTCGGCCCCGAGGCTGTTTACAAGGCCCTTAAACACGCTCTGGAAAGCAAGCACCCCAAGGCCCGGTACTACGTCACTACACCAACATACTTGTTGGGCTTTTTGCGCCGAATTCTTCCTACTCGCTGGCTCGATAAAATTTTGATCAACGCCGCTGACGACGAGAACAAGTGAACTTCACGAATCTTGTCGCAAATTAAAGCCAAACAAGAAAGTTATTTTACCATTTGGGAAGATCCAAAAACGGAGATCCGTGCGTATCAAGTGCAATTGTGATTCATCCAAGCACTCCTCCTGTGGCCAATAATCTTCTAATGGCCCGGTGCAGCTAATGCAGGATTTACCCCCTAATGTTTTCCAATAAAGCTCTCAAACAGGAACTGGCCCTTTGCCGTCAACAGTTATCTGAAGCTGCTCAGTTCAGTATGGCGGTCAGAGGCACCATGGCGATCATTGAATTCACCCCTCAGGGAGAGATTCTGACCGCAAATGAAAACTTTCAAACCACGACTGGATATTCAGAGTCAGAGCTGATCGGACAACACCACAGCCTCCTGTGCACGCCCGAGACAACGCACTCGTCCGAGTACCAGTCCTTCTGGCGCAAACTGACAGCAGGCCAAAGCATGACCGGACGTTTTCAACGCCTGCACAAAAGCGGTCGTTCGATCTGGTTGTCGGCCAGTTATATTCCGGTCAAGGATCTTGCCAATGGAAGCAAGGTAACCAAAGTGATCAAGCTGGCCCGAGACATCACTGAAAGCGTCGAGGCCGAGCACACGCACAAGAGCGTCATCGACGCCATTGACCGCTCCATGGCCACAATTGAGTTTGACCTTCAGGGCTATATTATTCGCGCCAACGACAATTTTCTCGCAGCATCCGGTTACAGGCTGAATGAAATCCAGGGGCAGCACCACCGCATCTTCTGTCCAGAACATTATGTGAATAGTTCAGAGTATGAGCATTTCTGGACTCGCCTGAACCGGGGGGAGTTTATTGCCGACCGTTTTCAGCGCGTCACCAAAACCGGTCAGGACCTATGGCTTCGCGCCACCTACAACCCGCTCTATAACGCAGCGGGAGAGCTCTACGGCGTTCTGAAGATCGCAACCGATATCACACTGCAAGAAACAAGGCGCCGAGCCGAATCAGAAGCCGCACAATTGGCCTACGAAACGGCATTGGATACGGATAAAAGCGCAATCTCCGGTGAGCAGTCGGTCGAGCAAACCATCGCTATGGTGCGACATATTGAAACCCGACTGGGCAGCGTCACAGAGCAGGTTTCGGCACTTAATCAACAGTCCGATGAAATTGCCCGCATTGTGGGTATCATTCGAGAAGTCGCTGACCAAACCAACCTGCTGGCACTGAACGCAGCCATTGAAGCAGCACGTGCAGGGGAGCAGGGGCGCGGCTTTGCAGTCGTAGCGGATGAGGTTCGCAATCTGGCTCGACGCACCGGCGAAGCCACCGAACAGATCAATCGCGTGGTGGAACAAAACAGGTCCATGGCCGAACAGGCGGTTGAAGAGACTCGAGAAAGTCAGCGTCTGGTGGAAGAAGGCGTCTCCATGGCCAATAACACCGGCGACATCATGCGCGAGATTCGTATCGAAGCCCAGGGTGTGGTTAACGCTATTGGACAGTTCAAGCAGCAGGTCAATTGCGAGTAAATCCGCACCACTTGTGACGTACTCTGGGTTCAGGCTAACCTTGCCCTTTCTGAATCCAGAAACGGAACCAAATTGATGCTAAGGAACCTGCTCTTGTCACCGGCCTACTGGTGGCTGCTACTCATTGGTGTGATCTGCGCCGAAGGCATAGCGCTTTATTATCAATACGTACTGGACTTCGGTCCTTGCGTTCTCTGTATCCATATACGCCTCTGGCTGTTCGCCCTCGGCGTCATAGCTATTGTTGCACTGCTGGGATTCAGGTTCCGCTTTATTCAGAGCCTTTGCCACCCCTTGGCATTACTGACCGCTATCGGGTTTGCCGAACGCAGCTGGCGAGTGTTGGCTGTTGAACGACTCTGGATCGAGAGCAGCTGTACACTGGATTCGGGGCTTCCCGCCTGGTTTACGCCCGGGCAGTGGTGGCCCTGGATGTTTGAAATCTGGGAAGCTTGTGGATATACCCCAATGGTGGGCCCCTTCAGCATGGCCGAGTGGCTATTCGGTGCCAGTATCCCTCTGGTGCTGATCACACTCATTGCGACCGGCCGACACTTTGTCACACCTCCTGCATCAAACTGACACAGTTCTGCAATAGATGGCGTTTAATAATAGTCCTGACCATTAAGAGGATAAAATTATGAGCGCCATTCATTTGACTGCACAGCTGAGACAACTGCTGGACCGTGGCTACTCCATCGATGACGTACGCAACCTGGTAGCGGTTCCCCACGAAGTTTTGGAACAGGCTATTCGCGAACACCGTCTGCAGGAACACAGCCGTCGCCATGATCGTTTACTGCAGGGCCAGGCCGAATTTGCCATGCGCCTGGGCAAAAGCAACTGATCTAACCCCTTAGCACAATAGCAGGTCCAATTAACCGGTTACTTTGACCCTGTACAAAACTCGACCATAGCGCTATTTACATGGCACCAGGGGCGATCCTAAACTCGCCGATACGAGTATAATGGGTGAAAAACCTTAGTAATAAAGGAAACCTGCAATGAAAAAAACTCTGCTGATCGCAGCCGCTACTCTGATGCTGTCTCCGGTTGCCATGGCTGAACGCTCTGGCGAAGAAGTCTACAACACCAAATGTTCCGTGTGTCACGCGGCCGGTATTGCCAATGCACCCAAGTTTGGTGACGCTGCTGCCTGGGCACCTCGCGCTGAAAAAGGTGTTGACGCTCTGCTGGCAACGGCTATTTCCGGTATCAATGCCATGCCGCCGAAAGGTACTTGCATGGACTGCTCTGACACTGAGCTGAAATCCGCAATCGAGTACATGCTGGACCACGCCAAGTAAGCTCTAAACGACTTGCATAAAAAAACCGCCTCTATGGCGGTTTTTTTGTATCCGATGCCAACGCTGTGTCTAGAACAGGCTGGTTGGATCGATTGCTTCGCCCTCGGTGTCCCCGTCCGGCCGGGACTGGAGCTGTTCCAGTGCTTCTTGCGCATCACCTTTTTGAATCACGATTTCGACTCGACGGTTGCGCGCACGCAGCTGAGGCGATGAATTGGGAGCCAATGCTTTCGTATCCGCATAGCCGGTTATACTAAAACGCGACTGGTCGATACGACGATCCGCAAACAGCTCATGTGCAACAGCAAGCGCACGGGCGGATGACAGGTCCCAGTTGGACTCAAAACGCCCGCCATTGTAGGGCACATTATCGGTATGCCCTTCGATCGCCACCTTGCCACCGATCTGCAGTAACAGATCACGAATCTTGGCGATGACAGGAATATAGGCAAACTTGAGTTCGGCAGAACCGGAATCGAAAGAGCCACGCTCTTTAACACGGATAATAATGCGTGTTCCGTCCGTCTCGACTTCGATACTGCCTTCGCCGATCTCTTGCGCCAACGCCTGAGCAACGGCAACGGCCTCCTGCTTGGCCTGCTCCTCCTGCTGACGCTGCAGCTCCTGGAGCCCCTGCATCTTATCCTGCAGCTGAGACTCACCCTCCTTGGAGCGAACATCCAGGCTGTTCATATCATTGTTGATCGTCATCTGACGCACTTCATTCAGCGGCGTCGGCTCAGGACGACCGGGACTGAACTCCTGTGCAATGATTGAGGTGCCCTTGGGGATATCCTCAACCTTGATTTGCGCCTGCACACCAAAAGCTTCCCTCATGGAGCCTGCCAGCTGCTTGAACTTGAGTACATCCATTTCGGAGAAAGAGAGCAGCAGTACGAAAAAGCACATCAACAGGGACATAAGGTCAGCAAAGGTCGCCATCCATAACGGCGACCCTGCAGGCGGGCATTTACACTTTTGCTTTTCGCTGTCGTCACTCATGGCTGACTCCCTCAGCTTTCCGCAACGGCACGTTTGCCCTCAGGCAAGTAATTTCGCAGCATCTGTGCAATAACACGTGGGTTTTGTCCGGCCTGAATCGCCAGCAAACCATCAATGATCAGCGCCTGATTCAGGGCTTCTTCATCGCGACGTACTTCCAGTTTGTCAGCGATAGGCAGTGCAAACATGTTGGCAATCATGGCGCCATACAGAGTAGTCAGCAGCGCCACCGCCATCGCAGGGCCAATGGATTTGGGGTCCGACATGTTGGACAGCATCTGTACCAGGCCCACCAGAGTACCGATCATCCCCATTGCCGGAGCCACGTCGCCCATTGCCCTGAAAATCTTGTTACCGAAGTCGTGGCGCTCATAAGTCAGGCCTGCCTCTTTCTGCAGCAGCTGCTTCACAACGTCCGGATCATGGCCATCGACCAACAGCTGAATACCGCGCTGCATAAAGTCGGATGACACTTCCTTTTCCTCCAAAGACAGCAGACCACCCTTACGGGCAGCATCCGCCAGATCAACGGTTTCGGCGATGATGTCTTCAGGGTTAACTGACTTGAACATGAAGGCTTTCACCATCACCTTGCCAGCACCCAAAAATTGCCCCAGGGTAAACTTCATCAGGACAACAAGCAGCGTACCGCCGACAACGATCAATATGGAGGGAGGGTTTACAAAGATACCAATGTCACCGCCCAGAACCATCGCTGCTACGATAATACCGAACGCCCCAATCAAACCAACGAGGGTAGCCAGATCCACAGATCGCTCCTGATAAGTATTTGACCCGATACAAAGGCAAGACTGCTCACTTTGCCATCAGTGATGATACCAGAATTAAACGCGCGTTCATCCTCCGGCGCCGCTTTTTGAAGCGGTCGGATTGACCGCTATCCTAGGGTTGGTTAACGTGAGCGCCCTACTCAAGAAGGCAGATCAATATGGCAGCTAAAAAAGCATCCACTCCTGACTTTGAGAACTCCCTGCAGCAGCTTGAAGGGCTGGTCGAACAGCTTGAGCAGGGTGATCTTCCCATTGAGGAGGCGCTGAAAGCCTTCGAACAGGGGGTCAAACTGACCCGTGAGTGTCAAAGCATTCTGCAGCAGGCCGAGCAGAAAGTGCAGCTATTGACCGAACAGGACGGCGAAATACACGCTACCGACTTTCATGAACAGCAAGAGCAAGCGGAATGAGCATCCAACAACGGCTGGCGGAGTGCCGTGCGCGTGTCGAACGCAACCTTGATCAGCTGATCTCGCCTGAGGGAGCCCTGGAGCCGCGCTTGCAGCACGCCATGCGGCACGGGCTGCTAAATGGAGGCAAGCGCCTGCGCCCGGCGCTCGTTTATCTGGGCTACGAGCTTTGTACCGGCCAAAAGCCTTCAGAGCTGGCCGACCGTGCAGCCGTTGCCATTGAATGTATCCATAGCTACTCACTGGTCCATGACGACCTGCCCGCCATGGATGATGACGATCTGCGCCGTGGTCAGCCCACCTGCCATATCGCGTTTGATGAAGCGACCGCCATTCTGGCCGGCGATGCACTTCAGTGCCTGGCCTTTGAACATCTGAGCGCCCCCATCGACGGTGAAGATGCGGCACTTCAGTTACGCATGTTCAACACCCTGGCCCGTGCCAGTGGCGACCAGGGCATGGTGGCGGGCCAGGCATTCGACCTGTCTCATGTGGATAAGCCTTTAACACTGGAGCAGCTCAAGGCAATGCATGCCTGTAAAACAGGTGCGCTTATAACCGCAGCGATTCAGTTAGGCGCACTCGCTGCCGGCAAAGCCGGTGAGGATAAACTGGACGCCCTGCGCCGCTACGGCGACCTGATTGGACTGGCATTCCAGATTCAGGATGATCTGCTGGACATCGAAGGCGACACCGAAACACTCGGTAAACCTCAGGGCTCGGACCTGGCCCAAAACAAACCCACCTATCCAGCGCTGCTGGGACTGGAGGGTGCACGTCAGCAGCTGCAACAATTACATCACGAAGCCGTTGAAATCCTCAGTACCTTTGGCGAAGCTTCTAGTGACCTGATCGGATTGACCGATTACATCGTGAGCCGCGACCACTGACCATGCTGCACCAGATACCGGAACAACGCCCCCAGACCCCTCTGCTGGATCAGATCGATTCACCGGAGCAGCTTCGGGCACTTGAACCCTCTGCCCTGCCTCAACTGGCACGGGAGCTCAGGGCATTTTTGCTCTACTCCGTCGGACAGACCGGGGGGCACTTTGGCGCCGGACTTGGAGTAGTCGAACTGACCATCGCTCTGCACTACGTGTTGCAGACACCGGATGAACAACTGGTCTGGGATGTGGGTCACCAAAGTTATCCCCACAAGATACTGACAGGACGCCGTGAGCAGATGCTCAGTATGCGTCAGGCCGGCGGACTGTCCCCCTTTCCCAAGCGCAGTGAAAGCCCTTACGACTGTTTTGGCACCGGACACTCCAGCACATCCATTTCTGCAGCACTGGGGATGGCGCTGGGCCAAAAACTCCAGGGCAATAACCAGCATACCGTTGCCGTGATTGGCGATGGCGCCATGACCGCAGGGATGGCCTTTGAAGCCCTGAATCACGCGGCTCATACTGGCGCTAACCTGCTGGTTATCCTGAATGACAATGAGATGTCCATCTCTCGCAACGAAGGAGGGCTGGCCACTCATCTGGCGCGCACCGTAAAACAAAAGCTGGATGGCCCTGCCAGTGCTGACCTGTTCAAGGCACTGGAATTCGGCTACAGCGGACCTGTAGATGGCCATAACTTCAGCCTGTTACTACCGGCACTTCAGCAAGCCCTGGAATCAGAGGGGCCTCAACTGCTCCACGTGATCACACGCAAGGGCAAGGGCTTTGCCCCCGCCGAAGCGGACCCTGTGGGCTATCATGCGCTGACCAAGATCGAGCCGGTCAAGGCAACACCTGCACCCTCCAAGCGCCCGAAATATTGCAACGTCTTTGGCCAATGGATCTGCGACACCGCAGCCATCGATCAGCGCCTGGTCGGTATTACCCCTGCCATGCGTGAAGGCTCAGACCTAATCGCGTTTTCCGAGCAGTACCCCGAACGCTACTTCGATGTCGCAATTGCCGAGCAGCACGCGGCCACGCTGGCGGCCGGCTTTGCTTGCACCGGAATGAAACCCGTACTGGCCATCTACTCGACGTTCCTGCAACGCGCCTACGATCAGGTGGTACATGACATTGCCACCCAACAGCTTGACGTCCTTATTGCCATCGACCGTGCCGGACTGGTCGGTGAAGATGGTGCAACACACGCCGGCTGTTTCGATATCGCCTTCTTGCGTTGTCTGCCCGATATGCTGGTGATGACGCCCTCCGATGAGCAGGAGTTGAGTGCCATGCTCACACTCGGCTATCAGCATGCTGGGCCTGCTGCCGTTCGCTACCCGCGTGGCAGTGCTGCTGTCGGTCAAACTGTTGCAGATGAAGAGTTACAACTGGGCATCAGCCGTACACTTCGCCAGGGCAAGAAAGTTGCTTTGCTGAACTTTGGTCCCTTGCTGGATAGCGCACGCCAGGCTGCAGAAGCCAATGATTACACACTGGTCGATATGCGCTTCGTAAAGCCGTTGGATACCAAAGCTATTAAGCAGCTATCGGCCAGTCACGAGTTACTGGTCAGTGTAGAAGATCACGCGGTTCAGGGCGGTGCCGGATCGGCGGTGGCTGAATATCTGCAACAAGCCGGTATTCCAACTCCGTTGTTGATGCTGGGAATTCCCGATTACTGGATCGCACACGCCAGTCGTAACGAGCAGCTGGCCGAGTGTGGACTGGATGCTGCCGGAATCGAACAATCGATCCGACAGCGACTGAAAGGCTAGCGAACGCTGGCCTGTTATTCCTCTTCAGACTTGAAGTGGTGCTCGGTCATCATATGCCCCAGCTTACCCATCTTGGTCTGAAGGTAGTCTTCGTTATGGCTGTTCTTGCCCACCTGTAGAGGTACACGTTCAGCAACATTCACACCGTATTTTTCCAGTGCGGCAACCTTGCGCGGATTATTGGTCATCAGCTTTACGGCCTTGATGCCCAGGTGCTCCAGCATGGGTTCGCACATGCTGTAATCCCGCATATCGGCAGCGAAGCCCAGACGTTCATTGGCCTCAACCGTATCGGCACCACCATCCTGCAGGTGATACGCCTTGATCTTGTTCAACAAGCCGATGCCACGCCCTTCCTGACGCAGATACATGAGCACGCCCTGACCCGCTTCAGCAATACGCTTCAACGCCTCCTGCAGCTGAAAACCACAGTCACAGCGCAGGCTGAACAGCGCGTCGCCGGTCAGACATTCAGAATGAATACGTGCCAGCACAGGTGTATCCCCGGCGACTTCGCCAAAGACCAGCGCCACATGTTCCTTGCCGGTTGCAGGGTCTTCAAACCCTACCATGGTAAACACCCCCCAGGGGGTCGGCAGCCGTGAATCGGCTACATACTGTACTGACACCTTGGTCGTTTCCTCTGTCACTATTCGTTTACTGGGTGCCAGCTAATTTAAAGCTCATCAGCACCCAAACAGTATCAGGCCCTGCAGTACCAGTGCGGCAAACACGCCTGCCAGCACATCGTCCAACATAATACCCAGTCCACCATGTACCCGGCGATCCACCGGCCGAATAGGCCAGGGTTTCCAGATATCAAACAGGCGGAACAGGATAAAGCCGAGCAGCGCCCAGATCCAGTCCACCGGGACTGCGATCATTGTAATCCAGTAACCGACAAACTCGTCCCAGACAATGCCGCCATGGTCATGCACACCCAGATCACGAGATGTACGGCCACAGAGCCATATTCCGATCACAAATGCAGCCAAGGTTAGCGCCAAATAAACCGGCAGGCTGGTCTGCGCCATCAGATACCAGAGCGGGACGGCCGCCAGAGTGCCGAAAGTACCCGGGGCTTTAGGAGCAGCGCCGCTGCCTAAACCAAAGGCCAGAAAGTGAATCGGATTGCGCCAGACTGACGCCGGAGCCTTGTTCATTGCGATTCCTTAAAATGGTCATAGCCTTCCGTGAGGCCCGTTATGCGTTGCCCAGACGAATCGACAACCCTCAACCCTGGTTCAATGCTTATGTGGCCCACCGGGGTCAGCGAAAGCCCAAGTTCAGCCGCTTTTTGCAGGCAAGCAGAGACCGCGGAGCGCGGGGCGATCAGGCAGAGCTCAAAGTCTTCGCCACCGGTCAGTGCCCATTGATAGGCCTGCTCCGGAAAACTGCGTTTCAGCTGGTCCGATACCGGCAGCGACGACTGTTCAATTTCAGCACCCACACCGGATGCTTCAAGCACATGCCCCAGATCAGCCATCAGACCGTCTGAAATATCCAGACCTGCGTGCAGCCAAGGCCTTAGTGCACGCGCCAGCGCAACACGGGGCTCGGGCCGATAAAAACGACGCTGCAGCCATTCATGATCATCAATAGCCATTTCAGGATGCAGCAGGGTTTCCAACCCGCCTCGACTGTCACCCAGAGTGCCCGAGACTAAAATAACGTCTCCGGGTTGAGCACCTCGGCGCAACAATGCCTGACCGCTTTCAACCCAGCCATGGACCTGGGCACTGAGCACCAACAGTGGCCCTCGAGTGGTATCGCCACCGACCAGCGCAATCCCCAGCTCATGACAGCGTTGTGCCAACGCAGCCGCAAAAGGCTCCAGCCAGTTGGCGTTTGCTTCGGGTAGTGTCAGGGCAAGGGTAAGCCAGGCAGGTTGGGCGGCAGCCGCAGCCAAATCACTGACAGCGGCCCCCAGAAGACGTTCAGCGAGGCAGGCAGGCGGTATGCCGGGCAGAAAGTGTGTCCCTTCCACCAGAGTATCGATGGACACCACCAACTCCTGCCCTGCGGGTACGGCCAGAACGGCACAGTCGTCCCCGATCCCCTCCCGCACACCCGGACCCTCTGCGGCCCTACGGAAGTACTGCTGAATCAGTTCGAACTCACCCACCGTAGGTTACCGCCTCAGCCCTGCAAAACAGCGATTAGCTGTTGTTGCGACGGGCACGGATCTCTTCAGCGCGGGCACGCTGTGCCAGCTTGTCGAGAATACCATTGATGTACTTGTGACTTTCGGTCGCACCGAAGGTCTTGGCCAGCTCGACACTCTCGTTAATCGCCACGCGATACGGCACCTGCAGGCGGTGCTTGAGTTCGTAAGCACCAATGCGCAGTACACTCAGCTCTACCGGGTCCAGATCATCCAGCGGACGATCGAGGAACGGACGGAAAGACTCATCCAGATCACGGCTGGAACCGATAACACCACGCAAGAGTTCAGAGAACAGTTGAGTATCGGTGTTGCTCATATCGTTATCCACCCGGAACTGGGCGTCGATCTCGGTCACACTCTGACCCGCCACAGACCACTGATACAGGGCCTGAAGGGCAAGGTTACGCGCGTTGCGGCGCATTTCGGTCAGGTTTTTCTTGCCCTTGCGCGGAGTAGTGTCGCTCATACCTTAGACCTCAAGCTGACGCAGCAGGCTGACCATTTCCAGCGCGGACAGCGCGGCTTCAGCCCCTTTGTTGCCTGCCTTGGTACCTGAGCGCTCGATCGCCTGTTCGATGGAGTTAACGGTCAGAATACCGTTGGCCACCGGCACATCGAAGTCCATGGAAACCTGAGCCACACCCTTGGAGCTCTCGGCAGATACGTATTCAAAGTGCGGTGTACCACCGCGGATAACGGCACCCAGAGTGATGATCGCATCATCCTGTTTCTGCTGCGCGATACGCTTGGTCGCCAGCGGAATTTCGAATGCGCCCGGTACACGGATTACACGGATGTTCTCTTCAGCAACACCATGACGCGTCAGGGTGTCGATAGCACCGTCCAGCAGACTCTCAACGACGAACGCATTGAAACGACCAACTACGATGGCGTATTTACCGTTGGCGCTTACGAAATCGCCTTCAATTACTTGTACTGTCATAACTTGTCCATCAATCCTCGTAGGGGATGTACTCTTCAATCTCCAGATCGAAACCGGAGATGGCATTAAATTTCATCGGCGAGCTGAGCAGGCGCATCTTGCGCACACCCAGATCACGCAGAATCTGTGATCCTGTACCTACAGTCAGGTAAGCACCGGAGGCACTGACATTGACTTTGGAACGCTTACGCTCCGAATTGAGCAGACTGTCGATCGCATCGCCCAGATCCACCCGACGACCGGAGTCCAGCAGCAGCACCACGCCCTTGCCTTCATCGGCAACGCGCTTGAGGGCACGACGCATGGTCCATTTCACTTCATCACCGGGACGAACACCGACCACGTCACGCAGCACTTCATTGCGAACGTGCACTCGCACCAGAGTAGAGTCATCAGGCGTCACCTCACCCTGCATCAACGCCAGGTGGGTGCAGCCCTGAATTTCGTCACGGTAAGTCACGTAACGGAAGTCACCGTACTCGGTCGGCAGGATGCCCTCCTCCTCACGCTCCACGGTGTGTTCGTTCATGGTGCGATAGTGGATAAGGTCAGCAATGGTGCCGATCTTGATGCCGTGCTTGGCGGCAAACTTTTCCAGATCCGGGCGGCGCGCCATGCTGCCATCTTCGTTAATGATCTCTACGATCACCGATGCTGGCATAAAGCCCGCCATACGCGCGATATCGCAACCTGCTTCAGTATGGCCTGCACGGCTCAGAACGCCACCCGGCTGAGCCATCAGCGGGAAGATATGACCCGGCTGAACAATGTCTTCCGGCTTGGCATCCGCCTTCACCGCAGCATGAACGGTCACGGCACGATCTGCTGCTGAGATGCCAGTAGTTACGCCTTTGGCCGCTTCGATCGACAGAGTGAAGTTGGTCGAGAAGGCGGCACCGTTGCTCTGCACCATCAACGGCAGGTTCAACTGTTCACAACGGTCGCGGGTCAGGGTCAGGCAGACCAGACCACGGGCGTGGGTGATCATGAAGTTGATATCTTCCGGGCGCACACACTGTGCCGCGATCACCAGATCACCTTCATTCTCGCGGTCTTCGTCATCCATCAGGATGACCATCTTGCCCTGGCGAATATCTTCAACCAGCTCTTCGGTGGTATTCAGCTGCATAGTTCTCTCCCGTCGCCTCAGCGACGCATAAATCCGTTGTTAGCCAGCAGGGCCAGCGTCACG
This sequence comes from Marinobacterium sp., assembly GCA_048260865.1. GTDB lineage: Bacteria > Pseudomonadota > Gammaproteobacteria > Pseudomonadales > Balneatricaceae > Marinobacterium. Next base: position 339,525 of record JBLXGN010000003.1, read on the forward strand.
CCACCGGCATCGCCGTCGGCCTGTTCCTCGCCCTGCACCGGCTGCATCAAGCGTTCCAGGTAGCGGGCAATAATATCCACTTCCAGATGCACCTGACGACCGGCCACGTAGCTGTCGATTATGGTTTCCTGTGCCGTATGCGGCACGATATTGAGTTCAAAACAGTCGCCATCCAGGGCATTCACGGTCAGGCTTACCCCGTCCACCGTAATGGACCCCTTGGCCGCCACATACTTCTGGATAGAAGCAGGCATGCGAATCTGCACACGCACCGAGCGGGCATCGTCACGACGCGACACGACCGTACCCAGCGCATCCACATGCCCGGTGACGATATGGCCACCGAAGCGAGTATCCGCACGCATCGCCTTTTCCAGATTGACCTTTTCGCCGACTGCCAGCGATTCAAAACCTGTATGTGCCAGCGTTTCAAGTGAAACGTCAGCGATAAAGCCATCGCCCGGCAGTTCTACCGCGGTCAGGCAGACGCCGTTGGTCGCGATACTGTCACCCAGCTTCACGTCGCCCAGATCCAGAGCACCGGTGCGTACATAAAGCCGCATGTCTCCACCGATCATGCGCACGTCGGCAATCTGACCAACCGCTTCAATAATTCCGGTAAACATCAATGTGTCTCCTGACGACAGCTTAGAGTCAGACGCAGATCCTGGCCAAGCTGACGCTGGTCCATCACCTGCAGCCGATACTGCTGTGCCATTTCATCCAGCGGCAGTTCAAACAAAGGGCGTGCCGAGCTGCCCAGAATGGTGGGTGCCATATACAGCACCAGCTCATCAACCAGCCCCTGCTGCAGCACGGACCCCGCCAGGGTCGCTCCGCATTCTATCAGCAGCTCATTGCACTGTGCATGTTCAGCCAGCCATTGCATCAACGCTTCAAGATCAATGCGGCCATCAGGCCCCGGTAGAGAGATCACCTGAGCCCCCGCAGCGCTCAAGGCAATGGCGTTGGGTTGATTAGCCGGCTGAGCCGTAACCACCAGCGTACTGCCCGGCAGACTCAACATGGCTGTCGAGGCTGGCAAACGCAGTTGACTGTCCAACACAACACGTAATGGCTGACGTTCTGCTGCGCGCTGAGACTCGGCTTCTGACAAACCCAATTGCGCAGCACGGACCGTCAGGGATGCATCATCAATCAGTACAGTGTCGACTCCGGTCAGCACAGCCGAGCTGCGCGCACGCAATCTCTGCACATCAGAACGAGCAGCCGAGCCGGTGATCCATTGTGACTCGCCGCTTTGCATGGCGGTACGCCCATCCAGACTAGACGCCAGTTTGAGGCGTGTGTAGGGGCGGTTGCGCTCCATACGGCTGATAAAACCGGGGTTGAGTGCACGAGCCTGAGCTTCCATCAGACCATGGGCGGTCTCGATGCCCACATCCTGCAAACGCTGTAAACCACGCCCTGCCACCAACGGATTGGGGTCCTGCATAGCCGCGACCACACGGCCCACACCGGCCTTCACCAGCGCTTCAGCACAGGGCGGCGTCTTGCCATGATGACTGCAGGGTTCCAGAGTGACATAAGCGGTCGCACCGCGCACCTGCTCACCGGCCATACGCAGCGCATGCACTTCGGCATGGGGCTCACCGGCCTTGAGGTGTGCGCCTTCACCGATCAACTCGCCATCTTTGACAATGACGCAACCAACACGGGGATTGGGGTCTGTGGTGTAGAGTCCCTGCTCAGCCATCTGCAAAGCACGGGCCATCCAGCGATGGTCATCCGCTGTAAATACCTGACTCATGAAGTTTCCCCTTCACGTGCCGGGGTAGAAAGACGGTCAATCTCTTCACGGAACTCGTTGATATCCTGAAAGCTGCGATACACGGACGCAAAACGCACATAGGCAACCTGATCCAGCTTTTTCAGCTCCAGCATGACAGCCTCGCCGACTTCACGAGACGGTAGCTCGCGCTCGCCGGTGGCACGCAAACGCTGTTTGATCCGGGTAATGGCCGCCTCGATCTCTTCAATACTGACCGGACGTTTTTCCAGCGCACGCTGAATACCGGCACGAAGCTTTTCTTCATCGAAGGGCTGTCGTGTACCGTCGGCCTTGATAAGCCTGGGCATCAACAGTTCAGCAGTTTCATAGGTGGTAAAACGCTCGTGACAGCTGATGCACTCGCGTCGACGACGGATCTGCTGGCCTTCGGCCACCAGGCGGGAGTCGACAACTTTGGTTTCATGGGTGCCGCAAAATGGACAGTGCATGCATGCCTCAGCGTTAAAGAGCGTTTCCCGAAGGAAGGTCGGGGCTCATCCCCAAATAAAAAAGGGCGGCCGCAGCCGCCCCGGCTATTCTACCGGCTTACTTGTAAACCGGGAAGCGTGCGCAGATATCCTTCACCTGCTCTTTAACACGCGCAATAGTCTCTTCGTTTTCGATATCGTCGAGGATATCGCAGATCCAGTTGGCCAGCTGAGCCACTTCTTCTTCTTTGAAGCCGCGACGTGTTACAGCCGGAGTACCCAGACGCAGACCAGAGGTCACGAACGGAGAACGCGGATCGTTCGGTACAGAGTTTTTGTTCACGGTGATGTTGGCGCGACCCAGGGCAGCGTCTGCATCCTTACCGGTGATGTCCTTGTTGATCAGGTCAACCAGGAACAGGTGATCTTCGGTACCGCCGGAAACGATGTTAATACCGCGATCCAGGAAGACTTTAGCCATGGCTTTGGCGTTCTTAACAACCTGAGCCTGGTACTCTTTCCATTCAGGTTCCATCGCTTCTTTGAAGCACACCGCCTTGGCAGCGATAACGTGCATCAGCGGGCCACCCTGAGATTCAGGGAATACCGCGAAGTTCAGTTTCTTCTGCAGATCTTCATCAGCGTTGGCAGACAGGATCAGGCCGCCACGCGGACCACCCAGAGTTTTGTGGGTAGTGGTGGTAACAACATCAGCGAAAGGCAGCGGAGTCGGGTAAACGCCCGCCGCAACCAGACCGGCGATGTGAGCCATGTCGACGAACAGGTAAGCGCCAACCTTGTCAGCGATTTCGCGGAAACGTGCCCAGTCAACGATCTGAGAGTAGGCAGAGAAGCCTGCAACGATCATCTTCGGTTTGTTTTCAACCGCCAGACGCTCAACTTCGTCGTAATCGATCTCACCGGTTTCAGCGTTCAGACCGTACTGAACCGCCTTGTAGATACGGCCAGAGAAAGAAACTGCAGCACCGTGAGTCAGGTGGCCACCATGCGCCAGGCTCATACCCAGAACAGTGTCGCCCGGCTCGCACAGAGCCATGTACACAGCAGCGTTTGCCTGAGAGCCAGAGTGCGGCTGAACGTTGGCGTAGGTTGCGCCGAACAGCTCCTTGGCACGTTCGATGGCCAGGTCTTCAACCACGTCGACGTATTCGCAGCCGCCGTAGTAACGCTTGCTCGGGTAGCCTTCAGCGTACTTGTTGGTCAGCACAGAACCCTGAGCTTCCATTACACGCGGGCTGGTGTAGTTCTCGGAGGCGATCAGTTCGATGTGCTCTTCCTGACGAGTTGCCTCGGACTGCATGGCAGACCACAGGTCCGAATCATAACTGGCGATAGACATATCTTTGCTAAACATTGCTGTCCCCTGTAGTTGCAAAAATAGCGGTAAAGTTGGCGCAGGTAGTGCGGACTGACCTGAGGCTGCCTTGAAAAGACGCGCATTATAGTCGAAAAAACATACGGAAAGCACATGAAAAGGGGTCAGTCTATTACGCAAAGGATTCATCTTGCCTTGGTCGCTGGTTTCAAGGGCAGCGTATTCAGGTAGAATTCGACTGTTTTTCAACCCCAAATTTACAGGCAAACTGATGGCTCAGTACGTATATACGATGAACCGCGTGGGCAAAGTGGTACCGCCCAAGCGTGAAATCCTCAAGGATATCTCCCTGTCGTTTTTCCCCGGTGCCAAGATCGGCGTCCTCGGTCTGAACGGTGCCGGTAAATCCACCCTGCTGCGCATCATGGCCGGGGTCGATACCGAATACACCGGCGAAGCGCGCCCCATGCCCAACATGAAAGTGGGCTACCTGCCGCAGGAACCTGAGCTGGACGACAGCAAAACCGTACGCGAAGTAATCGAAGAAGCCGTATCCGATGTGAAGGATGCGCTGGCCGAACTGGATCAGGTCTATGCCGCGTACGCCGATCCTGATGCCGATTTTGACGAACTGGCCAAGAAACAGGCCGAGCTGGAAAACCTGCTGACCGCCAAAGACGGCCACAATCTGGACCAGGCGCTGGAGCGCGCTGCCGATGCCATGCGCCTGCCGCCCTGGGATGCCAAGATTGAGCACCTGTCCGGTGGTGAGCGCCGCCGTGTCGCCCTGTGCCGCCTGCTACTGGATCACCCGGACATGCTGCTGCTGGACGAACCGACCAACCACCTGGATGCCGAGTCCATCGCCTGGATCGAGCGTTTCCTGCAGGAATACCCGGGCACCGTCGTGGCGATCACCCATGACCGTTACTTCCTCGACAACGCCGCCGGCTGGATTCTGGAACTGGACCGCGGTCACGGTATTCCCTGGGAAGGCAACTACTCCAGCTGGCTGGAGCAGAAGGACGCTCGCCTGGAGCAGGAAGCCAAGTCTGAAGCGGCTCACCGCAAGGCAATGAAGTCCGAGCTGGAATGGGTCCGTCAGGGCGCCAAAGGCCGTCAGACCAAATCCAAGGCACGTCTGAAGGCGTTCGAGGAGATGAACTCTCGCGAATTCCAGCAGCGTAACGAAACCCAGGAAATCTACATTCCACCGGGTCCACGTCTGGGCGACAAGGTCATTGAACTGCACAATGTCACCAAGTCCTACGATGACAAACTGCTGTTCGAGAACCTGAACTTCGCCATCCCGCCGGGTGCGATCGTCGGCATCATAGGCCCCAACGGCGCCGGTAAGTCCACACTGTTCCGTATGCTCACCGGTGAAGAGCAGCCGGATTCCGGCGAGATCGAAATCGGTTCTACCGTGCAGCTGGCCTACGTGAACCAGTCGCGTGAACTGAATGGCAACAATACCGTGTTCCAGGAAATTTCCGACGGCCAGGACATCATCACCGTGGGCAACTTCCAGACCCCGGCCCGCGCCTACTGCGGTCGCTTTAACTTCAAGGGTTCCGACCAGCAGAAGTTTGTTAAAGACCTGTCCGGTGGTGAGCGCAACCGTCTGCACATGGCGAAGCTGCTGAAAGAAGGTGGCAACGTACTGCTGCTCGACGAACCGACCAACGACCTGGACATCGAGACCCTGCGTGCGCTGGAAGAAGCGTTGCTGGCCTTCCCGGGCTGTGCCGTGGTGATCTCGCATGACCGCTGGTTCCTCGACCGTATCTGTACTCACATTATTGCTTACGAAGGTGACTCCAACGTGGAGTTCTTCGAAGGCAACTACACCGAGTACGCCGAAGACTACAAGCGCCGTTACGGCAAGGACCACCAGCCCGAGCGTATCAAGTATCGCCGCATGAGCTGATCAGGGCTAAACGCTAGTTAAACGCAAAGAGCTGCCTTCGGGCAGCTCTTTTGTTTTGCACTATGTACCAAACGTTCAGGCCGCCGCCTGCCAGGATGCCAGACAGTGTCGATCACGCCCGGCATCCTTGGCCTGATACAGAGCTTCATCCGCGCGCTGCAATAAGCTCTCACTGTCTTCGCCTTCCTCTAGCATGGCAATGCCGATACTGGTGGTAAAACTGACTTCATCACCAGTGGGCACTTTCAGGCGCGTCCCATGACAGGATTGTCGAATCGCGGTCGCGACCCCCTCTACCTGCTCAGCGCTCATATCCGGCAGCACCATCAAGAACTCTTCACCGCCAAATCGCCCCGCCAGATCGGATTTTCGCTTGGCATGCTCGCGCAGAATCCTGGCGAACTGTTTCAACACAATATCGCCCGCAGCATGGCCGTAGTGATCATTGAAGCTTTTGAACTTATCCAGATCGAACATCATCACTGCCAGAGGGGTTTTCTGAGCTCCGGCAGCCTTAATATCCTCTTCCAACTGCTCCATCACCTGACGACGGTTTGCCAAACCGGTGAGCGGATCGCGTGTTGCCTGACGATAGAGCACCAGCAACATGTTCAACTGATTGATAGACGCCCAACCTGCAATCGCCCCCAAAATGGCCAACAACCAAAGATCATTCAAGCCACCGACGCCACCCCAAACACCCAGCCAAAGCTGAGTAACCAACTCCACCAACACTACAAAGCTGACAAAACCGGCAACTTCAAACAAAGTCAGCGGAAAAATCGCCAGCATGCTGATAATCATAAAGGGGAAAAATGCATAGCCGGCCACCGTACTGTGATAACCATGCTGCTCCAGAATCACCGTACTGGCGGTTTGGAACAGCGTCAGCACCAGTACCAGCATCAGTAGTCGAATAAGTGAGACTTCAAGGCGGTAGGGTTGTGTCAGCCATAATCCCAACATCAGGCAGCAAGCACTACTGGCCAGACGCGCGTATGCGATGGTGGTACTTGCTTCGGCCGGCAGCAGTAGCCAGTCGATCAATATCCAGCCGCTTTGCAGGAACATCAGCAGCCAGGCAATCATCCTGACCCGGGTAAACAGATGATAACTGCGCGTATGATTGAAGTAGCGAGAGTGCCGCCGCGCGGCTATAAGATCATTCATCACGTCCCACATGTGATCTCCAGTGAATTAACACCAAGCGATCCAAGGTAGACCAGCATCAACATTAGAGTATTGATCTAAAGCAGGCAGTTTCCACTATGCTGTGAGTGTAATACTATCGGGACAGAGTTAGCTCAGGAGTCAGGAGTGCACGCGTGAATACCCAAACAGAACGTAGACGCTTTACCCGAATTCCATTCGATGCCGAGTGCGAGCTGCACAGCCCCAACGGCAGCGCGGTTGTCCAGCTGATTGATATTTCACTGCGGGGAGCTCTTGTGGAAGCCGCACACGGACTTCCCATACAAGAAGGAGAAAAGGCTTCACTGCACCTTTATCTGGCCAACGATATCCTGATTACGATCCCCGCCGCACTGACGCATATCGAAGCCCCCTACTACGGTTTTACCGCAGAAGAGATGGATATCGACAGCATCACCCACTTGCGTCGACTGGTTGAACTCAACCTGGGCGACGAGAGCCTCCTGGAGCGTGAACTGGAACAGTTGATCAACGCGGATCAATAAGCCCTCGGTCAGATCGCATCCAGGGCTTCGGACAGTGTTTTCACCCCGACCACTTCCATTCCGGGTACTTTTTCACGGGGCACATTCGAAATGGGCACGATGGCACGTTTAAAACCGTGCTTGGAGGCCTCACGGATGCGCTCCTGACCATTCGGTACCGGACGAATCTCTCCCGACAAGCCGACTTCCCCAAACACCATCAGCTCTTGTGATAGCGCCATATTGCGAAAGCTCGACACAACCGCCAGCAGCAACGCCAGGTCAGCACTGGTCTCCAGCACTTTCACCCCCCCGACCACGTTAACAAACACATCCTGATCGCCGGTCATAAGACCACCATGACGGTTCAAAACCGCCAACAGCATCGCCAAACGGTTCTGCTCCAGCCCTACCGCTACGCGACGGGGATTGGACAGGTGCGACTCATCCACCAGTGCCTGTAGTTCCACCAGCAAGGGGCGAGTCCCTTCCCACACCACCATCACCACACTGCCGGGGCTGGGTTCACTGCCACGACTGAGGAAGATGGAACTGGGGTTCTTCACCTCCTTGAGGCCATTCTCAAGCATGGCAAATACACCCAACTCGTTTACCGCACCAAAACGGTTCTTGTGACTGCGCAGGGTACGGAAACGGCTATCGGATGACCCTTCCAGCTGCAGTGAACAGTCGATCATATGCTCCAGCACCTTGGGGCCGGCCAGAGAGCCATCCTTGGTGACATGCCCTACCAGAAACAGCACCGTTCCGGTCTGCTTGGCAAAGCGTGTCAGGAAGGCCGCGCTCTCGCGCACCTGAGACACCGAACCCGGCGCCGACTGCACATCGGCCACATGCATCACCTGAATGGAGTCGATTACAACCACCTTGGGCCGCAGCTCATTAGCCAGATCACAAATGGTTTCTACCGAGGTTTCCGACAGCATCTGCAACTGATCAGCCTTGAGGCCCAGACGGGACGCACGCATCGCCACCTGCTGCAAAGATTCCTCACCAGTGATATACAGCGCCGGCATCTGTGCCGCCAGATGACACATGGTCTGCAGCAGCAAGGTACTTTTGCCCGCCCCCGGATGACCGCCAATCAGAACCGCCGAACCCGGCACCAGACCACCGCCCAACACCCGGTCCAATTCAGAGCTACCACTGCTGAAGCGTGGCATCTCTTCCAATGCCACCTCACTGAGGGTTACGACTTTCTTTTGTGTTCCCGTGCCACCGGCATAACCCTCAAAGCGCGCACTGCGCACCCCGCCGGCATCAGAGCCCAGCCGTACTTCAGTAATCGTATTCCAGGCATTACAGGCCGAACACTGCCCCTGCCACTTGCGGTAATCGGCGCCGCAATCGTTACAGACAAAAGCAGTTTTGGTCTTGGCCATGGGGAGTCTCCGGGAACGGTGCTTAGTGTGCAATAGAAAGGGATTGTAACAAGGAGAGTTAGCGTACGCAGGTAGCATTTTGGACACTAGTGGACAGGTCATGGACACCGGCTTGGTAAAGCATTAACTTCAACTTAATCACACCGTCTTCGAATGGCACCACCTTCCTGCAGGCGCTCATTGACCTTAATGGATATGATAAAAATGAAACAGTCACTTTCCATCTCAGAGTCATCAATCGATCAACGTCAGGTAGCCTTTATCGACACCAGCCTACCGGATTACCAAATACTTGTTGATAGCCTGCCGGAGGGCGTGGAAACCTTTCTTGTTGGCCCAGACCAAGACGGTATTCAAGTGTTGTCGCAGTGGGCCCAACAGCACGCAGGTTACAGTTCAATACATGTACTCGGACATGGCTCAAACGGTACTCAGCATCTGGGTAGCGCCACGATATCCTCTGACAATCTTAGTCAATACAAAATACAGCTCAGCCAAGTCGGCTCCTCCCTGACCGAAGAGGGCGGTATTTTGTTATATGGTTGTGAGGTCGCACGTGGCGACACCGGTCAATTTTTCGTTGAGCAACTATCGCAACTTTTACAACGCCCCATTGCAGCGGCGAGAGATATTATCGGTTTTTTGGACAATGGACCGAACTGGCGATTGGACCATGGACCTATTGAGCTAGCCAGCCAAGCCATTACTGCTGATCGGTATCGTTACCAGTTGGCAGTTACCACGTTAAGTTTTAACGCTGACGATAATAATTGGGACAGCGACCACACAGCCGAAGATGGCGAAGGCGGTAGTACAGATATTGCTGGTATTACTATTCAGATTTTCAATATCAGTGACAACGTTGGAACCAAGGTCAATAGCATAAACTGGTACGATAGCGCCAATTTATCGTCTGGCGACAGCTTCACAGGGATCACAACCGATTTTGGTGGACCGCTCTTATCAGCAGGATTCACAATCAAAAGCAGCGATGGTACTGATTTCAGCTTAGATAGTTTCGACTTTTATGACTGGGGCTATAACGACGGCCAGTCGTTTCAAGTATTTGCATACCGAGATGGTGCTCAGGTGGGCAGCTCTGTCGCCATAAATGGCCCATCAACGCCCAATCGAGTATCAGTTGATGTCACAGGTGATTCTGATTTCGACAGTGTTGATGAGGTCCGCATTGTGTATGCAGACCCAGGTAACTACGGTAATCCCGTCATCAATAATATTGCCATCGATTTCTCGGCCAACACTGCACCTAATCTTGGCGGCATACCCGCTGATGCTAGAGCCATCGAAGACGTCGCCACCGCAATTGATCTGTCCTCCTACAACATCACCGACGCTGAGCTCGACGACCCAATCACACTCACTTTAAGCGTTGATCGCGGCACCATTGCGTCCGTCACAGGTGATATTGGGGTAGGTGATCCTGGGTTTGAAGGTGTCACAGTGACCAACTCTGGCACTGGCAGCATGACGCTGTCGGGGTCGGAAGCGGATTTAAATATCTTTCTCGACAATACCAGCAACATTACCTTTACCAGTGATGCCAACGACACCACCGCCGCCACACTGACGGTCACACCGAACGATGGCACTGACGATGGCACTGACGACACCGTCACGATTACCATCGACGCCGTTAACGATGCGCCCGTTCTGGATGCCGCTCAGTCACCGGTATTAACCGCCATCGACGAAGACGCCGGTGACGATGATGGCTCAGCAGCCGATGGAGATGACGACGGCTCCAACAACGCCAATAACCCAGGTACCAGCGTCGCCGCCATGGTGGTCGATGGCTCGATTACCGACGTTGATGGCGGCGCGGTGGAAGCCATTGCCGTGACCCAGGTCGACAACACCAACGGCGTATGGCAATACAGCACCGACAGCGGTGCCAGTTGGAACAACTTTTCTGGTACCACCGGCAGCAGTATCGATCTCACCGCGACAGCACGGCTGCTCGATGGCAGCCTGGGCGGCGCCAGCACCCAACTGGTGCGTTTTGTGCCCGATGCCAATTACAGCGGCACGGCCACCATTACCTTCCACGCGTGGGACAAGACTTCTGGCAGTGCAGGCGGCACCGCTGATGCCTCATCGACAGGCAACGCAACGCCGTTTTCATCAGCCTCAGACACCGCCAGTGTGACCATTAATGCCGTAAACGATGCGCCAATTTTTGCTGGCCTGGATGGCACCCCTAGCTATACCGAAGGCGCTGCGGCGGTCCAGCTGGATGCCAATTCCACCATCAGTGATCTGGAAATGGATGCCCTTAACAGCGGCAACGGTGATTATTCCGGCGCCAGCCTTACCATCGCCCGCAATGGCGGTGCTGATGCCTCAGACCTGCTCAGCGTGATCACGGGTGGCAATTTGACCGCCGCCGGTGGCCCGAATGGTGGTGGCACTGTCACTGCCGGTGGCAATGTCATCGCCACCATCGCTAATACCGGCAACGGCCAGTTGCAACTGAGCTTTGTCGACAACGGCACCACGCCCACCACGGCGCTGGTGAACGAAGTGCTGCAAGCGATTCAATACAGCAATAGTAGTGACGACCCTGCTGCCAACGTTCAGCTGGATTTTACAATTAGTGATGGCGCAGCCAGTGACAGCGGCAGCGTGACGGTGTCAATTACCAACGTCAATGATGCACCAATCCTGACAGCTACTGGCCAGAACCCCACCTCCATCGAGGGTGCTGCTGCGGCTGATTTATTCTCAGGCCCCAGTGCCAGTACCATAGAAGCTGCCGACCGCTTTGATGCCATGACGTTAACCGTCACCAATGTAGCCGACGGTAGTAGCGAAATCTTAACCTTTGACGGCTCCGACGTGGCTCTGACCAACGGCAATTCGGTCAATACCGCCACCAATGGACTGACTGCCAATGTGTCGGTGGTGGGCAGCACCGCCACGGTTTCATTCACTGGCGCCACCTTGACCAATGCGCAATTGCAAACCCTGGTCGACGGGCTGGCCTATCGCAACACCTCGGATAACCCCACCACAGCCGGCAACCGCGTCGTCACCATTACTACAATTTCGGATAACGGCGGCGGCAGCAACTCTACCACGCCAAATCTAACCTCCACGGTTTCGCTGACCGGTGTTAATGATGCACCCGTTGTCACCAATCTGTATACCGAGACCAGCCAAGTGGTGGCGGGCAACGGTGCGCAGGGGCTGAGCGGCTTTGCCGACGCCGCCGTCACCAACATAGACAGCGCCGATTACAACGGTGGTTTTGTCACGCTGGCGCAAACCTCTGGCGCCGCCAACGGCAACTGGTTTGTCGACGGCACCACCGTCACTTCCGGCGGCGATGCCCCCATCAGCGCAGGTGAAACCATTCTGGTATCAGGTACTTCGATTGGTACCATCGATGTCACCGATGACGGCCAAGGCGGCAATGATCTCACCATTAACTTCGGCGCCAATGCCAGCAGTGCACTGATACAGACCTTGCTGCAGAACTTGCGCTACGAAGCACCGTCGGCGCTGGGTGATCGTGATTTTACCCTGACGCTAAACGATGCCGATGGAATCGCCAACGGTGGTGATGCCGATGACAGTGGCAGCTTTACCATCAGCGTTACGCCCAACCCGCCGGTTATTGGTAACCTGGACAGCGACAGCGTAAACGCCTCTGAAGGCGGCGGTGCCATATTGTTGGATGTCGGCAACAATGCCACGCTCACCGATGCCGACTCTGCCGACCTCAACGGCGGCACAGTAACTGTAAGTGTGACTGCAAATGCCGATGCCGCGAGCGATGTACTGTCGGTGGATACCAGCGGAGTAGTCAGCCTGGCCGGCAACACCGCAGGCTCCGATGTCTCGGTCTCTGGGAGCGTCATTGGCACACTGGGCAACAATATCGCTGCCGGCAATGACTTTATCGTCAACCTCTCGGCTCTATCCACTCCAGCACTGGTCCAGTCGCTGCTACAGGCGCTGACCTTTGAAGCTACTGGCGAGAATCCAGCTGAATCAACTCGTACCGTCAGCATTTCGGTATCCGATGGCCAGGCAAACGATACGGTGGATGTCAGTGTCGCTGTGACTGCAGTGAACGATGCTCCGCAGCTGGCAGGACTTATCACAGACGCAAGTTTCATCGAAGATACCGCTGCTAACCTGGATCTGTCAGCAGCAACACTTTCAGATGTCGACACCACGGGCAATGTTACGCTGACCTTGACCGCTAGCGCCGGAACACTGTCAGCAAGCAGTGGAGGTGGCGTCACTGTGGGTGGCAGCACTACCGCCGCTTTGACACTGACAGGCACCATCGCCAATATCGATTCTTATCTGAACGGCGCCAACATCACGCATACTCCAGGCGAAAACCTGGCAGGTACTGACGCCGCCACTGTTAGCCTGAGCATTAACGACGGCGGTACTGACACCGGCTTGGGCAGCGTCAATATCGACATAACCCCGGTGAATGACGCTCCAACGGCCGCGGATGATACGGTCAACATCAGCTACAACGGCACTCATACCTTTAGCGCTGCGGACTTTGGCTTTAGCGATGTCGACAGTAACGATAGCCTGCAATCTGTGCGCATCGATACCGTTCCAACTGAAGGCATACTGACGCTGAATGGCAATGCCGTAAGCAATGGCGATGTCATCAGCGTCGCGGATATCAATGCCACCTTGCTTCAGTTTTCACCCACCAGCGGCGAGAGCGGTACGGGTTATGCAGCTCTGACGTTCAGTGTTAATGATGGCACTGCCTTCGCAGCGGCGAGTAATACACTAACCTTTGATGTCGCCACGGCACCTACAACGCCCACAACCCCAACTTCTCCTACTCCCGACCCCAATGCACCAGACTCTACCGAACTGATTGATGGCACCACGGTGGAAAAACGCACCGTTACCGAAAATGGCCAGCAAGTGAGTAAAGTCACTATTGGCCCTATTTCTACCAACCGTCAGGACACCGACAGCAGTAGTAATCTGGCCGATATTCCGCTGCACTTCGATAGTAACAACCAGCCGGTGACCACACTGCGCTTACCCGAAGGCATCGGAGCCACAGCCCGTGCCAATGAAACCGCTATCGACCAAACCTCATTCCGCGACGGTTTGTACTTGCTGCGCGACTCCGCCCCTGCCTCGGATTGGTTCTCGATGATCAATGGCATGGACCAGTGGTTGAACGGCATCGGTGCAGGCTGGCTCAATCAGGTGACCTTTACCAGCAATAGCAACGAGGCGCCATCCGAGCCGATCAAAGTCAGCGGCGTGGAAGGGGACAAAACCGAAGTCATGGTGATCGACGCCAGTCAGTTACCTGCCGGAACCATTATTGATTTAGACAACATTGAGTTTGCCATCATTGTCGGCGACGTCACTGTGCGTGGCGGCTCGGGCAGCAACGTGGTATTTGCCGGCAGCGGCAGCCAAAATATCGTGCTGGGCGAAGATGATGATGAGCTCCACGGTGGAGACGGTGATGATACCGTCGGCTCTGAAGGCGGTGATGACTTGTTGTTCGGTGACAACGGCAACGACACCCTCTTTGGCGGCACCGGCAAGGACCAGTTGCACGGTGGCATGGATAACGACATCGCGACCTATGAAGGCGACTTTGCCGATTACCTCGTTGAACAGTCACATGGTGTTGTGACAGTCACCCGTCTCGATGATGACACCGATGTGGATACATTGATCAACATCGAGCAGATCCAGTTCGCCGACCAGAACTGGAATCCTGTTTACAGCACTGATCTCAGTATTATTGCCACCCTTTACCAACAGGTTCTGGATCGTCAGGCCGACTTGGGTGGTTTCCAGTATTGGAGCGATATTGCTGACTCACGCTCCAAGGGGCAAATTGCACTTGAGTTTCTGACTTCTGATGAATACCAGCAAGATAATAGTTTTGCCTTTGAGCAGCTGTCTTTGGCTGAACAGATCGAGCTGCTTTATCAAGGTCTGCTGGGACGCTCGTCCGACATCGCTGGCAAGGAGTACTGGTCAGAGCAGCTGGCGGAGGGAATGGACCTTTCACAGGTGGCAGAAGGCTTCGTATACTCAGATGAACTCAACGGACAATTGAAAGCCTCAAATAGCTGGGACTTCTTCCTGTAATGCTCCACCCTGCACTGCTCTACGGGCAGTGCGGGGCTTTACTCAAAGCAGACCGGAATTAATTGAACCAACTGCCTCTTAATACTGAGATGTATTCCCCAAAAGCCTGGGACTCATGACCTCATTCATGCAGATATCCTGAGCGTTCTTCCTTCATTTTCCCAAGCCTCTTCTCGCAACCTACCTCCTCACCCTCCCAAACCGTCTCCAAAAAAACGCAAATGCACTGAAATATGTTCAAAAATAATAAAAGTGCTCAAAAATAATAAAACATAGCATTTGAAATTGACCAATTCTTGTCAGAGTATTTCTATGAATGGAAAAGTTATTCAGCACTATTGATAAAACACCTGAATAACACTGAAGGATTCTAGATTATGTTTGATGAGCCTTTCCTTGGTGAAATAAGAATTTTCGCCGGCCGGTTAATACCCCATGGCTGGCATATTTGTGACGGGGCCTTACTGCCTGTCTCACAAAACCCTGAGCTGTTTTCACTGTTGAGCAATCGGTTTGGTGGTGATGGCCGGACGACCTTCGCCCTGCCCAACTTGTATGGCCGCATGATACAGGGTACAGATGGTGACGCGCCTGGCAGGGCTGGGGGTGAAGCTCACGTCGACCTTCAGCCAGAACACCTTCCCCCTCATACACATGACTGCGCCTGCTCTGGAGAACCTGCCAGCAGTCCTATGCCTTCTGGTCATGTTCTTGCACAAACCAATTCCAACCAACCACTATATGCGAAAAACAATTCAGGGACGCTACACCCATCGAGTGTAACCTCCTCAGGGCTTGGTCATACGCATAATAATACCCAGCCATCATTAGTGCTTTATTACATCATTTCCCTCACGGGTATTTATCCAGCCCATAAATAAAGAGGCTACTTATAATGTCTTTTTCTTTAGCCCTAATAGGTGAAATACGCGCTATTCCCTATTTAACAGGGCTCACGCCCCCCGACTGGATTCCATGCGATGGTCGCCCTCTTGGGATTACTCAATATTCAGCACTATTTGCTGTTATTGGAACTCGCTTTGGCGGCGATGGAGTTTCTACGTTTAAGGTGCCTGACCTAAGAGGACGAGTACCCGTTGGCTGCGGCTCAGGTCCAAATCAGACCCCACCCATGGTAGGCCACAAGTTTGGAACAGAGTCAGAGACCATTGGTCATGCTGAGATGGCACAACATAACCATCAGGTAACAGTGGCCCAATTCCCGGCTCAAGCGAATCAGCCCAGTGAGGGCTATCTCGCCGTCAACAACGCGGCCGTCTATGCCAGCCCCAAGGATCAACCATTGCTAAAGCTATCACCTGGCACTCTTGCTACAGCAGGTGAGGGGCAGTCCCATGACAATATGAGCCCCTCTTTGGCGCTGCGTTTTTGCATTGCTTCCACAGGCCAGTATCCAACACCGGGTTAAACACAAGGAAGGAGTAAAGCTATGGCTGACTTCAGTGTCGGTGAAATACGCGCATTTCCGTACACCTATATTCCCCGTGGCTGGAAAGCCTGCAACGGCGAAGAATTGCTCGTATCGCAACATAGGGATCTGTACACCCTTATAGGGAACACTTTCGGTGGAGATGGACACACGACCTTTAAGCTGCCCGATCTTCGCAACCACTGTGTCATCGGCGAGGGGCAGGGGCCCGGCTTGGCCAATCGAACATTCGGTAAAAGCACCGGACAGTCAGTGGTAGCACTGAGCCTAGAAGAAATACCCGCACACACCCATGACTTTCAGGTTGTGAACGCGGCAGCGGATGCGTCCGAACCCAACATGACGAACATGTTATCCGCACAGACTCCAGAGTTGATCTACGGAGACTCGAGTGAGAGCGTCCATATGCCCTCGGGGACCATTACCAGCACTGGGCAGGGGCAACCCCATGAAAACTGCCAGCCCTATCTCAGACTGCAGTACTGCATCCTGGTCGGTGTACCAAAGGCCCCATCTTAAAACTGGATAAGCCCTCCGCTAAAACCGCTTGATCTTATAATCACTAACGCAAAGGAATGAGCCATGGCCGACTACGATACTACCCCCGGAGACATCATCGAGTCCGGAGACTTCGATGCCCAAGTCGGCCCATCAGGCACCGATAATCGATGGCTGTTTAACGAAGCCGGAACTTACACCTTCATCGGTTCACTTGCCTCAGGCGGTGAAGACAGCGACATGATTGACTCTCTTCCAGTTACCTTTGGCAGTAACGCAGGGATAGGCTACTACATTGAGGCTTACAGTCTTAGCTTGAGCAACATCGACATTAATAGCAGCACAGAGTTTTCTATTACCCCCCAAAGCACCTCCGACAGTAGTTTTATCCTCAACACCGCACTTACAGACACGCCTCTCACGTATATTTACCCGACATCAGGTGATCACACTATCCGTATTGGCAATGGCACCGTCGTTCTCGATTACACACTGACTCTTAAGATTGCTGAGCGACCAGATAACGTAGCGCCTAGCGCGCTTTACCTTGATGGCCAATCGGTAAGTTATAGCGAAGGTAATCACTATGTGACCGTCGGGACATTGCAAACCAGCGATACCAATCGCGGCGACAGCCACACCTACTCCCTGGTATCTGGAGCGGGCAGCACCAATAACGACCTTTTCACCCTATCCGGCACCAGCCTTCAGGCTATCCACCCGCAAAACATGGACCCGGGCACCTATTCCGTGCGGATCCTCACGGAGGATCTTGGTGGACTCACTCGTGAAGAAGCCTTCAGCATCACAGTCGTAGACGACATCGCCCCTGAAGTGCAATCCATCACCGCAGCCGAAGGCGCACCTGGCAGTATTGAATACACGGTTACCTTCAATGAGGCCGTACTGGCCGTAAGTGCTGACGATTTCACTCTAAGTGGAACAGGAAGTGCTGCCGGCAGTATTGCTGAAGTCACAGGCAGCGGCACTTTTTTTACCGTCACTGTTAATAACCTGAGTGGCGAAGGTCATCTACGCCTGGATCTGAAAGCTGCGAACAATATCACCGACGCGTCCGGCAATAACGCCGAGGCTTTTAACACTGGCAGCAGCATGTACTTTGATACTGTTGCTCCCGTCATCAATGCGTCCAGCATATCGCTAACCGGTGCTAGCGGAACAAATGGCGAATTTATTGTCGGCGATACTATCACCGCGACTTGGAACAACAGAGCCAGCGGTGACAATAATGGAGATGTAGCCTCCGTCACCATGGATTTCTCGGACTTTGGCGGTAACTCAGCGGTGACCGCTTCAAATACAGGAGACGTCTGGTCTGCCACTTTCGAGGTATTGGAAGGCACTCTGGATGCCACCGACCGCAACCTGACTGTGAATGCGACCGACAATTCCGACAACTTGGGTAGCGGCCGCAGTACCGACGTTTCTCTGGACAACAAACGCCCCGAACCACCTTCAGCAAGCACGCCGCTCGAAGTATTTGAGAATGCGGATAGCGGCACAGTCGTAGGATCGGTTTCGGCAAGTGATGACGATGGTTACAGCTTCAGCCTGAGCGACGATGCTGGTGGACGGTTCAATATCAACAGCACGACGGGAGAAATCACCTACGCAGGCGGCGGACTTGATCATGAAACCAGCCCAATTCTTAGCATTACGGCAACCACAACCGATAATGCCGGTAATACAGCCAACCAAACACTAAGCGTTAACGTGCTAGACGTTAATGACGCTCCCAACGTTTCACCGATTGCCGCAACGGGCGACTATACAGAAAACGGCAGCGACGCCGATCTGTGGACCACAAACGGTATTGATCCCATAGAAACTGGTCAAAGCCTGCTGCTGGTAAGGCTTTTGGTGGGCGGGGTTATTGATGGGGCTGATGAGCGCCTGGTTTCAGATATGCTTTCCGGCCCCATAGAGCTCGTCACCGGTACTCAAAGCCTGTCACTCAATGGCCAACCTCTGGACGTAACCATCGTAGACAGTGATTACGATCTGGAAATCACCCTCGAAGCCAGTACTCTGACGCTGGCCGACTGGCAAAGCCTTATTGAATCTCTGGCCTATCGTCACATCAGTGATGCTCCCACTACAGGCTTACGTGAGATCAGTATTGTTTCAGTACAAGACGATGGCGGCACCCTCAATAACGGGGGCGATATTACGTCTGGCATCACGGGTAAGCGCACCTTCGACGTGCAGTCCGTCAATGACTCACCGGTAATTATCGCCAGTAACGGGCCAAGCATTACAGTCGGAAGAATTATCACTCTGGATACCTCTCACCTGAGCGCACAAGACCCAGATGATGCGGCCGACCAACTGACCTACACGCTGGACAGCGTACCGGATAACGGGACACTTGCCTTTAACGGCACTCCTTTGAGTGCAGGCGATACCTTTACCCAAAAAGACATCGATGATGGACTGGTCACTTTCACTGCGAGCAGCCGTGCCGGTGCAGCCGCGTTCGACCTCACTCTTGCAGACGGCAGCGAGGATGGCGTTTCCAGCGTCAATGTTCTGTTCTCTGTGAATGTTCGACTCCCCCCTCCCCCTCCAACACCAGAGCCAGAGCCCTCCCCAACGTTACCGGACATCAGCGAATGGGGTGGTCTGCCCGATCCCGATGCCGACGGGGTTCCTGACGACGTTGAAGATCAGGTGACCTCGCTTTCCGGGGTACAGGGCGATGGCAATGGCGATGGTATCGCAGATAGCGAGCAGAAAGACGTCACCTCTATCCCTTTCTTCCCGCAAGGTCAGGAGGGTGAGGATAACCATGTTTTCATTACCCTCACCGGCGGCAGCCTCAATGGCAAATCAACCGGCAGCGGTGTGGAGTTGCTCAATGTGCATCAACAGGATAGGCCCGACGATGCGCCAGACGCCATGGATATGCCACTGGGTATGATTGCGTTCGAGGCTTTGCTGGGTGATGACAGGGTAGGCAGTACTCAGACCTTCAGCCTGTATGTAGACGACACCACCTCAGTTAACGGTTTCTGGAAAAAGGATGCTTCAAACACTTGGGTCAACCTGGCCTCTGAAAAGTACGGCGGCCAAGTTGTGCTCGAAGGAGACAAAATCCGCCTCGATGTTCAGCTGACTGACAACGGCGAGTTTGATGCTGACAATCAAGCCAACGGACGCATCCTCGACCCGGGTGCCTTGGCCTTCAACACAAGTACATTCAGTGAGCAGGTACAGGCGTTATACATCGCCTATTATCAGCGCCCTGCCGATAGTGCGGGCCTTGCCTTCTGGGTGGATTATCTGGATGAACACAACGGAAATCTGGACGCGGTAGCTGATGCGTTTGCCAACTCAGCAGAGTCCCGTGCACTGTATGGTGAAATCACCGAACAGAATGTCAGCCAATTCGTGATCGATCTGTACGGAGCTCTGTTTGACCGTGCTGTTGACAGCTCCGGGCTCGCTCACTATCGCAACGCCTTTATCGCCGGCGAGTATGAGGACGGTCGACCTGCCACTGCTGGCACCCTGATGCTGGATATCCTGCAAGGAGCCCAAAACAGTGATGCCGAGCTGGTCGAGCTGAAACTGAAGGCTGCCCGCACCTTCACCTGGCTACTGGACCCGGATCAGGATGGCGAGGTAATGGCCACCTTTGATGCCGGTGACCTCGACGAGGTTCGAGATTGGCTGCAGGGCTTGGCCAGCATTGATGCAGCGCCAGGTGTAGGTGCTATTCACAGCCTGATTAAGGAGGAAGTAGCAGAGGCTGGAGAGCCTATCACCTTGACCGGAACAAATGGCGAAGCAGAACTGTTGTTCTAAGCAACAGAGCTCTGCCACTGTTTATTCAAAGCCGGTTACCTTGCAAGGTATCGGCTTTTTTCTGACCTCATACACTAGGGATAACCTGTATTCTCGGTGCTAGAATGCTGTGAGCGATAAAAAACAACAACCAAGGACAGAACATGAAACTGGAAACGCTCGCACTGCACGCTGGTTACGAAACCGACCCGACCACCAACTCCGCCGCTGTACCCATTTACCAGACCACGTCCTACACCTTTGACAATGCTCAGCATGGCGCTGACCTGTTTGATCTGAAGGTAGCAGGCAACATCTATAGCCGCATCATGAACCCCACCAACGACGTGCTGGAAAAACGCGTTGCGGCTCTGGAAGGCGGCGTGGCGGCCCTGGCCGTGGCTTCAGGCATGGCGGCCATTACCTACACCATCCAGACACTGGCTGAAGCTGGAGATAACATCATCTCCACCAGTGAGCTGTATGGCGGTACGTACAATTTGTTCGCGCATACTTTGCCTCGCCAAGGGCTGGAAGTCCGCTTCGTACAAAAAGACGATTTTGCCGCACTGGAGAGCAAAATCGATGCTCGCACCAAAGCGATTTACTGCGAGTCTGTAGGTAACCCGTCCGGTGGTATTGCTGATATCGAAAAGCTGGCCGAAATTGCCCACCGCCATGGCGTTCCGCTGGTTGTGGATAACACAGTGCCCAGCCCATCCCTGTGGCGTCCGATTGAACAGGGTGCGGATATTATCGTAACCGCCGCAACCAAGTACATTGGCGGCCACGGCACCACCATCGGTGGCCTGATCGTCGACTCCGGCAAGTTCCCCTGGGCAGAAAACAAGGAACGCTTCCCGCTGCTGAATGAGCCGGATGTGTCCTACCACGGCGTTGTCTATACCGAAGCCTTCGGCCCGGCAGCCTTCATTGGCCGTGCCCGTGTGGTCCCGCTGCGTAACATGGGCGCGGCATTGTCTCCAATGAACGCCTTCATGCTGTTGCAGGGGCTGGAAACTCTGGCACTGCGCATGGAGCGTATCTGTGAAAACACACAGAAAGTCGCCGAGTATCTGGAAAACCACCCTGAAGTGGTGTGGGTGAACTACGCCGGCCTGGAAAGCCACAAGGATTACGCACTGGCCCAGAAGTACATGGGCGGCAAAGCCTCCGGCATTCTCAGCTTCGGCCTCAAATCCGGCCGTGAAGGTACGCGCAAGTTCTACGATGCGCTGCAGATCTTCCTGCGCCTGGTAAACATCGGTGACTGCAAGTCTCTTGCTTCCATCCCTGCCGAAACCACGCATCGTCAGCTGAATGATGAAGAGCTGAAGTCAGCCGGTGTTTCACCGGAGATGGTACGCCTGTCGATCGGGATCGAGCATATTGACGACTTGATCGCCGACCTGGATCAAGCGCTGGTGCAGAGTACCAACTAAATTAGAACGCTGAGCACCTGTTTAAGCACAACGCGGGTGCTCACAACCTACTGAGACCTGAAGTCTACAACCGAGCACAGACTGCAATACCCCTCAGCATTGGACGCTGAGGTTTGGGCTAACGGACAAGCTTGATCAATCCGTTGTACTGTAAATCACAGACCATCGGTGGTTTCGTGAGACACTTTATATTTGCACTCTCCTTCCTGATCATGTTGATCAGTGGCGTTTTTTGGCTGCTGAAAGATGACAACCTACACCCTGATGTTCAAACACTTATCGCACTAACAAAGCCCCCCGAGGAAAGCTCGGCCTTTACATATTTGCTCGGTATACAAGTACCACTGGGACAGCACCCTGATATCACTGGCGCAGCGATTCTTGCGCAAATCCTAGAAAATGAAGACCTACACGTCGAAGAGAATAGTCCGATTCAAGGGCCCTTTATCAACCTTGGTGAACAGTTGCCATTGTCGGATAACGCTCGCCACTGCAGCATCAGCAGCCCAAGCTGTATGACCAAACTCTTTCAGCCTCTATCACCATTGCATGATCTGACCAAAGAGGATCAGGCACTACTGGAGCGATGGCATCAATTTACCCAATACAGAGATTATCAGATACTCACACAGCCCGGCGTTTCAGAGTATTTGCCACTCTATCAATACGTGATCGCGGCCAACCGTGTACTGATCATCAACAGTATTCAACAGGCCTTTTCAGGTGAAACCTCTCAGGCCCGCCAGCAACTGCTGGATAACCTTGTCTCACTTCGCTCACTATTGGCTGCAGAAAGTCATTTGGTTGGAAAAATGGCATTTGCAAAAGTAATAGCAGAGCACATCGATGCATTGAACAGCCTTCAGCAGCACTTCAATTTAGCGCCTTTGGCTTTCATCCAGCCGCTTACTCTTAATGAGAAAAGCCTCAGGCTTGCTTACGCACGAGAGCTGACCATGATCGCCAACTTGTACTGGTCGATGGACTCTGAGCCTGGCTTGTTCGATCCGGACCTGCCTATTCCACCTTGGTTGGCCCGCCAGCTCTTAAAGCCGGGCATGAGTATTAACGCACTTTTGCCTGTGTATGAGCACCTCATTACCGGCTCAGAGCTGACACCTGATCGTTTTATGGCACATATTAATCAGCTCCCTGTACCTCAGCCCGAGTCACACTGGATTCGTAACCCGGTAGGAACCATTCTGAACCGGATTGCAAGCCCGGACTTGCAAGTGTACGCAATCGACATTCAGGACCTGGACGCCAAGATTCAGCTATTTAATGCCTTCAGCCAGTATCCTCTGCGCCCTGCAAACCAGGTTTTGGCAGGCTTCACCAACCCTTACCATCCTGACGGAGAACCAATGACAGCTACTATTGAGCAGCATAAGGTATGCATTTCCGGCCCTTCACAAAGGAACAAGCTGCGTTGCCTGCACGGTTTTTTCAATACTCCTGTCGAATAAGTAGCCTGGCTAGCAAGCCTCCGCCGGGCAACACTCCAAAAATCGCGCCACCGCAGCGGTATCCGGCCGTTGACGGTGGCGCAGCAGGTAGAGCTGGCGACGGATACTGAGCTCTGGCGCCAGCACCTGCAGCTCACCGGTTTGTAGTGATTGCTGAACCACATGTCGTGACAGGCAACTGACACCCAGCCCTGCCCTTAAGGCATTATGGATCGCTTCGGAGCTACCCAGCTCCAGTACTGGCTGAATTTTATCCAGTGCACCAAACAGCTCCTGCTCGACTACACTTCGCGTTCCCGAACCCGGTTCACGCATGATCCAGGGCAGCTGCTCCAGAGGCGAATGGGCAAAAGCAGGCACTGCGACTATGACCATTTCATCCTGACGCCAGGGTGTCATCACCAGATCCGGGTGCAGTGCTCGACCTTCAATCAGCCCCAAGTCCAACTCGAACCTGAGCATACGCTCGGCAATATCATCAGTGTTGGCAATCTCCACACGTTCGCAGGGCAAGTGGCTACCAGAATTGCCTAATAGCCGTGGCAGCAGATAATTACCTATGGTCGTACTGGCACCCACCTTCAGCGTACCGCCCCCCGTCCGAAACAGCATTTCCGCATCCCGTGCTTGTACCAGCAACGCTCTTGCTCTGGGCTGTAAGGCTCGACCGCTGGCATTGAGCACCAGACGTTTACCGACTCGGTCAAACAGTTTTTCGCCCAGTCGCGACTCCAGCTCACTCAAGGCATTACTTGCGGCGGACTGAGACAAGGCCACAGCGTCGGCCGCACGTGTGGTAGAGCCGGTTTCAATGACGGCGAGAAATACTTCAAGTTGGCGCAGTGACAGCATAGGTTCCCCAAAGCATCGATTTTCTACCTAAAAAACTGGTTAATAATACCAAATCTATCCGTTTTAAACTTATAACCAAAATCGCTAAAGTGCACCCAGTTTCCACGGAGGTGCCCAATGAACCCGTTAAATCGCCTGAATCCCATCTTGCCCGGCCTGCTGCTGACACTGGGATTAAGTTTGGGTGCCTTGTTACTGGTCCAGTTGCCACTGGCCGGCATCGGCGTTCTTGGCCCTCTCACACTGGCCATGGTGCTGGGCATTGTTTTGGGACATTGCGCCAGCACACAGCTGGAACAACGTAGCGAAGCGGGCCTTCAGTTCAGCCGTCATTATCTGCTTCGCGCCGGCATCATTCTGTATGGGTTCCGCATCAGCCTTGAAGACCTCCAAAGTGCGGGGGTTAACGCGCTTTTAATCGATCTAGTGATTGTGGTTGGCATTTTGGCTACGGCAGCCTGGGTGGGTATTCGCTGGCTTAAACTGGATGCCCGCACGGCCGTCTTGATCGGTGCAGGCAGTGCCATCTGTGGTGCAGCGGCGGTGCTGGCAAGTGCACCTACGATTCGGGCACGGCAGCAGGCAGTCCCGGTTGCCATCGCAACCGTGGTGTTGTTCGGCAGTGCCGCCATGCTGCTCTACCCCTGGCTGTTCACCCAAGGTTGGATACAAGCCTTGTTTCAGAATGGGGAACTGGCGTTTGGACGCCTGGTTGGCGCAACGACCCATGAAGTCGCACAGGTTACGGCTGTGGCAGCCACCCTGCCTGCCGAAACCGCCCATACCGCGGTCGTGACCAAACTGATGCGTGTGATGCTATTAGTGCCAGTGTTATTGGTTCTGAGCCAACTGTTTGGCCGCGATGAGGACTCCGAGGGTACGGCCAGAAAACTGCCTGTCCCCTGGTTTGCACTGATCTTCATGCTGCTGCCGCTGATCAATAGCCTGGAACTACTGCCTTCAGGCGTACTGGAACTGCTGCATCAGCTGGATCAACTTTTCCTCGCCATGGCGATGGCAGCGCTGGGTTTTGCCACCCGCCTGAGTGCGATTCGCGCAGCAGGCTGGAAGCCACTGGCTCTGGGGGCTCTTTTGTTTGCGCTGTTACTGGCAGGAGGAACGCTACTGACACTTCTGCTGGGTTAGGACTTCAAACTTTCGACATAAAAAAGCCCCTGATTTTGTGGCAGGGGCTTTCCCGTTAAACCAAGCCTATCAATTAAGCACGCGTTGCCTGAACACGTGCAATGGCCTGATCCAGTTCGTCGTTGGCATTCTCGACGCCATCGGCACAGAACTCCAGATCAGTCAGGCGACCGTTCTCAAGGCTGTATACCCAGCCATGTACGCTCAGATCCTGACCACGTTTCCAGGCATCCTGAACGATGGTGGTGTTACACACATTGTAGGCCTGCTGTACTGCGTTCAGCTCACACATCATGTCTACCTGTTCCGGTGTATCCTGCCAGGGGCCTACCAGGTCACGGTGCTTGGAGTAGACATCACGAATGTTGCGCAGCCAGTTGTCGATCAAGCCATGCGGCTGTTCCTGCAAGGCAGCACGCACACCGCCACAACCGTAGTGGCCGACCACCATGACATGCTTCACCTTCAGCACTTCCACGGCGTACTGCAGCACCGACAGACAGTTCATATCGGTGTGTACAACAATATTGGATACGTTACGGTGAACGAACAACTCACCCGGCAAAAGGTCAACGATTTCATTGGCCGGGACGCGGCTGTCGGAACAACCAATCCAGAGGTATTCCGGTGCCTGCTGAGACGCCAGGGTGGGGAAAAACTCCGGGTCCTGCTCGTGGATACGATCAGACCAGCTACGGTTGTTGGCAAATAGATTCGACAGTTTCTTCATGGTTATTCATGCCCCTGATACAACTCAGGCAGCGATGGATCACATCGCTGCCTGATATACGCATTTAATCAATGCTCGATTTAACTCTCAGTATGAGAGAGTTCGCTCATCTACCTTGCAAAATCAGCCGTGGTACTTGGCACTGAGCTCGTGCACCGCATCTACAAATACTTTAGCACTTTCCGGGTCGACAAACTGATGGATACCATGGCCCAAATTGAACACATGACCGTTGCCGGTACCGAACCGTGCCAGAATATCCGCCACTTCTGAACGGATGCGTTCGGCTGGTGCGTAGAGAACGCTCGGGTCCATGTTGCCTTGCAGTGCAACACGATCACCCACACGCACACGCGCATCATCGATGTTGGTAGTCCAGTCCAGACCCAGAGCATCAGCACCGGCGTCGGCCATCACTTCCAGCCACTGACCACCATTCTTGGTGAACATGATGACCGGCACGCGGCGGCCTTCATGCTCGCGGATCAAACCCGATATGATCTGCTGCATGTATTTGAGAGAGAACTCCTGATACATGGGACCGCTCAGCACGCCACCCCAGGTGTCAAAAATCTGCACAGCCTGCGCACCGCTTCGGATCTGCTCGTTCAGGTAGTTGGTGACGGACTGTGCCAGCTTATCCAGCAGTGCATGCATTACTTCAGGCGTGGCATACATCATCTGCTTAATATGACGGAAATCCTTACTGGAACCGCCTTCAACCATGTAGGTCGCCAGAGTCCAGGGGCTGCCGGAGAAACCGATCAGCGGGACACGCCCCGACAGCGCACCACGGATTTCGCTGACCGCGGCCATCACGTAATCCAGGTCAGTAGCCGCATCTGGAATCGGCAGTTCAGCTACATCCTGCTCGGTACGAATGATTTTTTTGAAGCGAGGGCCTTCACCCTGTTCAAAATAAAGACCCAATCCCATCGCATCAGGGATGGTGAGTATGTCGGAGAAGAGGATGGCTGCATCCAGATCGTAACGTTCCAGCGGCTGCAGGGTCACTTCGCAGGCCAGTTCACGGTTTTTGCACAGACTCAGAAAATCACCAGCCTGAGCACGGGTTGCGCGGTATTCCGGCAGGTAACGCCCCGCCTGACGCATCATCCAAACCGGGGTTACGTCCACCGGCTCGCGCAGCAGCGCACGCAGAAAGCGATCGTTTTTCAGTTCAGCCATCTCGCCATCTTATCCTGTAGCTAAGTTTGAGTTGGCGACATTGTAACCGCTTACGCAATCAATTGCTTTCTACGGGAGTACAGTCTGCGCCTTGAACTGTATAATTAGTGGGCTAAGGTTAACTCACACACTGTTTAGCCGGTGAATTGTCCAGCATGACACGCAGCACCAAAGTTCTCAGCCTGCCCACAGCGGCCGATAAGCACGATCATTCACACCATCAACTCGTATTCGGGCTGGAGGGTGACACTGCCTTTGAACTGGTTGGCAGCAGTCGAGAGGTACGTATAGGACACGGCTGTCTGGTGCCTTGCGCCACCGATCACATTTTCAGTGGTCTTGGCGACAACCGCATTCTGGTACTGGACTTGCCCACCGAAAGCCACGACCACCTGCAGCAGGAACGTATTGATCGACTGTTTGCACGCGCCAGCTACTTTCAATGCCCGCCCGAACTGCAGCTACTGCTGCGCTCACTCAGTCGTGAGCTCAGTTATAACCCGGGTGATACGTTGCTGCAGGAAGCCTGTAGCAACACTCTGCTCTGCGCCCTGCAACGACAGCTCGACCAGAACCCGACACCTCGTCCCCAGGGACAACTGAACCTGCAATTACTGGATGATTACATCGACCTGCACATGGATCGCCGACTGCCCGTCGATGAATTGGCCGGACTCTTCTGCCTCGCCAGCAGTCAATTTTTTGCACGCTTTCGTGATCAAACCGGTATCACGCCCCATCAATATGTCAGCGAGCGTCGACTTCAGGCCGTTCGACAAGCACTTATCCATGCGCCGGACTCTATTGCCCAGCTGGCTTCACGCTTCGGATTCTGTAACCAAAGCGCACTGACACGTGCCTTTCAGCAGCGTTTTGACCTGTCGCCAGCCCAGTTTCGTCGACAGCGAGGCTACCTCGCACCGGAGGATACGGCAAAAAGTTCGTAGGAAGTGACAAGACCGACCTGCAACGACTGTTATTAAATGCCGTTTCAGTGGGCAATCTCGACTTCCTGCTGCGCTTGGTGACGGAGAAAACGCGCACCATCAATACCACTGCAGTCGGTGGTTAAGCACCCCGGCTTGAGCTGGGCTGCTAAGCTGTCTAACGTAAACATGGGGCGGAAGGGGTACTTTCGCGTCGTTGTCGACCTGTCTCAGCTTCTCTGAGTACACGCATGAGACAGGCGCACAATAAACACCCGCATAAGGGATTGCAGAGAGGCTTTTACATGATTGAAAACAACTTCGCGGTGTACGGCACCTTTGTCGTCTATCTGATTTTGATGCTGGCAATTGGCGTCATTGCTTACCAACGCACATCCAACTCCTCCGACTACTTCCTGGGCGGCCGCTCTCTTGGCCCCTGGCCCGCTGCCCTGTCAGCCGGTGCATCCGATATGAGTGGCTGGCTGCTGCTTGGTCTTCCCGGTTACGCTTACGGTTCCGGTATGGAAGCGATCTGGCTGGCTGGCGGTTTGTTACTGGGTACCTGGGCAAACTGGATGTTCACGGCCAAACGCCTGCGCACCTACAGCATAGTGGCGGGTGATGCGCTGACTCTGCCTGAATACTTTGCCAACCGTTTCCGCGATCATTCACGTCTACTACAGGTCATTTCTGCCTTCTTCATCTTGCTGTTCTTCCTGTTCTACACCAGCTCTGGTCTGGTTGCAGGCGGCAAGTTGTTTGAAACCGTATTCGGTCTCGATTACACAACTGCCCTGATCATCGGTACGGTGTGCATCGTATCCTACACCCTGTTCGGCGGCTTCCTGGCGGTATCCTGGACTGACTTGGTTCAAGGCCTGCTGATGGCGGCTGCTCTGCTGATCGTACCGATCGCGGCGATTCAGGCTGACGGCGGCTTCAGTGCCATGTGGAGTGCTGTAGAAGCGAAGAACCCCGAGCTACTGACCATTTTCAATGATGCTTCCGGTGAGCCGCTGAGCTTTATCGCTATCGTCTCACTGGCCGCCTGGGGTCTGGGTTACTTCGGTCAGCCGCACATTCTGGCCCGTTTCGCAGCTTGCCGCAGCAATGAGGAAATCCCGGTTGCACGTCGTATCGCCGTAACCTGGAGCGGCCTGTCCATGGCAGGTGCAATGCTGGTAGGCCTGGCCGGTATGCTGTACGTACAGAACCAGATGGGTGGTGAACTGGGTGACGGTGAAACCATCTTCATGCTGCTGGTAAATGCCATTTTCCACCCGGTTATCGCGGGTATCCTGTTGGCTGCAATCCTGGCCGCCATCATGAGTACAGCTGACTCCCAGCTGCTGGTGTCTTCATCAGCTCTGGCAGAAGACTTCTACAAGCAGCTGTTCCGTAAGGAAGCTTCTCAGAAAGAGATCGTAATGGTGGGTCGCCTGGCTGTTATCGGCCTGTCGCTGGTCGCCATGTTCCTGGCTCTGAATCCGGACAGCACCGTACTGGGTCTGGTGTCCTACGCCTGGGCAGGCTTTGGTGCGGCCTTCGGTCCTGCGCTGCTGATCAGCCTGTACTGGAAAAACATGACCCGCAACGGCGCCCTGGCGGGCATCGTGGTCGGAGCCGTAACCGTGGTGGTGTGGAAACAACTGTCTGGTGGTCTGTTCGACATGTACGAAATCGTACCAGGCATCATCTTCGCGACCATCGCTATCATCCTGGTCTCTAAAATGGGTGACAAGCCTGATGCTGAAGTACAGGCTCAGCACGAAAGCATGCTGAAAAATCTCTAAACAGCTGCTGTAAAAAGCCCCCACCAAGGCCCGGCCCCTGAGAAGGAGCCGGGCCTTCTTCATTTTGCCTTAAAAGTGTAACGCGCGTTTAAACTCCTCGCTGGATGATGGATGGCTACCCCAAGCCCCCAAATACGAGGAGTGGTTACAATGGCAAACTACACGCTTCAGATTCTGCATGCATCCGACATGGAGGGTGGTGGCGGCGACCTGCTTAACGCCCCCGCATTTGTCTCCATCGTTGACTACCTCGAAGACCAGGCTGAAAACTCCCTGTTCCTGTCCAGTGGGGACCTGATCCTGCCTGGGCCATATATGTCCGCTGCCGGTGACAGCAGCCTTCGCCTGGCGGTCCAGCAAGCCAATGAAAAGATGCTTGGCCTGGAACCCGGCACGCTCAGTAACCTGCGCGAAGGTGCCGGTCGTGTTGACCTGACATTGGCCAATTTGCTTGAAGCCAGCGCCGTCACACTGGGCAACCATGAGTTCGATCAGGGCACTAACGCACTGGCTGATCTTATTGGCACCGACATTCGCTCTTCTGATCTGGATGGTGTGCGCTGGCTGGGCGCTCAATTCCCATACCTGAGCGCTAACCTTGATTTCTCCGCCGACGGCAGCCTGTCTGGACTCTACACCGACCAAATTCTAAGCAACACCGCTTTCGGATCGACCATCAGCGACCTTGAAGCCGCAGCAGCAGCCCCCAAGATTGCCCCGGCCACCATCATTGAAGAAGGCGGAGAGCAGATCGGTATCGTTGCCGCTACCACTCAAATTCTGGAAAGCATATCCAGCACCGGTGGTGTTCAAGTAGAAGGCACAGACAGCAACGATATGGCACTGCTGGCCCAGCAGCTGCAGGTATATATCGACGAACTTCGTGATCAGGGTATCAACAAGATTATCCTGATGTCTCACCTGCAGCAGATCGCCCTGGAAGAAGAGCTGGCAGGTTTGCTGGACGGCGTGGACATTATCATGGCAGGTGGCTCCAATGCCCTGCTGGCTGATGATGGCGAATCGCTGTACCCCGGCACAGGCCAAACACCCTACGATGCCTACCCTATTCTGACGCAGGACAAGTCCGGCAACGATGTTGTGTTGATCAATACCGACGGTGGTTGGCGCTATGTTGGCCAGCTGAGCGTTGAATTTGATGAAGCAGGCAATATCCTGACGGACTCTATCAACGACGAAACCTCTACCATCTACACATCAACCGATGCGACTGCCGCAGAACTGTGGGGTAGCGAGGAAGCAGCCTATGCAGAAGGCAGCAAAGGCGCTATTGCTCAGGAACTCGTGGATGCTGTTTCTGAACTGGTGACCGAAAAAGACGGTATCACCTTTGGCAGCACCGAAGTCTACCTTCAGGGCGAACGCACGTTTGTTCGTACCGAAGAGACTAACCTGGGTAACCTGACCGCAGACGCTAACCTTTGGTATGCCCGCCAGCTGGACGGCGAAGTCATGGTGTCGATCAAGAACGGGGGTGGTATCCGTGAACCTATCGGCACAACCTATGCGGTCGGCTCAGAGGGCGACTACGAACTTCGTCCGCCTCAAGCAAACGAAGAGGCAGGCAAGGAGGAAGGTGAAATTTCCCAGCTGGATATAGAGTCCTCCCTTCGCTTCAACAACGACCTGAGCATCCTCACGCTGACTCGCGCCCAGTTACTGGCCGTTATCGAGCATGCCGTTTCAGCCTCCAGTGAAAGCTCCACACCGGGCCAGTTCGCTCAGGTTTCTGGCATTCAGTACAGCTTTGATTGGACACAGGAAGCCGGTAATCGAATCCAAAGTGCAGCGATTGTGGATAACAACGGTGACGTCGTGGATGTACTAGTCGTAAACGGCGAGTTGATCGGCGACACCTCCGCTACGATCAAAATTGTCACCCTTGGCTTTATGGCGGATGGCGGCGACAGCTACCCGTTCGGTGACTTCCTTGAGTTGAATGAAGCCGCAGTTGCGCGTATCGATTTAATGGATGCCGACTTGGGTGATGGCATTGCCACTGAAGCAGCAGCAGGTACAGAGCAGGATGCATTTGCCGAGTATATGCTGAACCAATACTCTGACATTGCTTTTGCAGAACTCGACACCGATAAAAGAGAAGACCTGCGTATACAGAACCTGGCATTCAAGGAAGATGAAGTGCTGGCGGAGAATACCGATTCAGTGGTGCGTCTTTACGATACGCTGTTTGATCGCACACCTGATCAGGCGGGACTCAGTTTCTGGCATGGACAACTTTTACAAGGATCCAGTCTGGAGCAGGTTGCATCTTCGTTCATGGCGTCTGATGAATATCAGCAGACACTGGGTACAGCAACAAGCAATGCGGATCTGGTCGAGGCACTGTATCAAAACGCCTTCGGCCGCAGTGCTGAGGCTGCGGGAGTGGAGTATTGGAGTGAACAACTGGAACAGGTTCCGGTTGTGAATGTGATTCTGGGCATTTCTGAGTCCCAGGAGCATATGAATATTCTGCTGTAAGCCTGATAAAGGCATAAAAAACCGGCCAGTGACTCTGGCCGGTTTCGTATCAAACAGCGGTAAAACTTAGATAAAGAGCATATCCGCTACGGTGAGATAGGTTTTCTCAACGTATTCATTCGATTGCGTCATATCAACCAGCGCACCTGCCTGAGAGTAGCGACCTGAATCCAGCTCCCCTACCCAGTAGTCGAATCCAGCCTCGTCTGGCTCACGACCAAAAACGCCTTCGTACATGTGAGTTACAAACTCGGCATTGCTGATAGCACCATCATCATTGCTATCTGCAAGATCCTTAAACTCGTCAGAGTGGACAAAACCGCCTGCCATCGAGTTCAGATCCTGGCGTCCTGCTTCAATTTCACCCAGCCACCAGTTGTAGCCTGCTTCATCGGGAGTACGCCCCATTGCCCCAGCATATGCGCGATACAGCTGGGCTTCCTCGGCATCGATAACAAGCCCATCGGCACGCTTGATCTGTGAGTTCCACAGTGCTCCATCCTCATCCCACAACTGGACATCATCGCCATCCAGATAATCGGCAAAAATAAAGTCATTGTGCCCTACAGAGCCATCTGCCAGACCCTTGTCGTACACGGCCTTCCACTGGGTAAACCAGGAGGTATCTTCCATGCTGTCAACAAAGTGCTGGATATTGTTAGTATCGCCGAAATAGTTCTCCAGCAGATACAACTCAGACTCATCCACGCCGTCATTAATATTGACGCCGGTCGTCTGAAGGTAATCCGCCACCCAGTTATACAGCTCGTTGGCAACCGCTTCGGTGACAGGAAGGTCCACATCATCGATGTAGGACTGGATCAGATTATCCGAACCCAGCAGGTTGTCATCCCAATCGTCTTCCCAGCCGTCGTCCCAGTCATCCCAGTTATCAAACATCTGCATGTATTCGGCGTACCAGTCAGAAGACTCAATAGCATTCCAATAGGCATTCAAGTTGGCAGCATCAGAAAAATAACTGTTCAGGCGTGCCTCTTCCGCAGCACTCACATCGTCCGAGATATCAACACCTGCATGCTGGCTGATGTAGTTCTGCATCCAAGCATGCACCCGCTCTGCAAGCTCCCAGGAAATACTGTCGTATTCGCCGACAAAGTCTTCCCAATAGGAATCATCGTACCCTGACATATCCATAAAACTCCCTTGTACTCGATGGCTGAAAGTTCGATACCGTCCTCGGCATCAAACGCACCATTCTAGTGCGGGACTATAGGGGCGCAAGCAATTTGTGCATTTATTGAACAACCCGGAAAAACCGGAATTACAACCAGGCAGACATGAGCCAGACGCAGGGAACAGCGCCGAGGATACCCAATACATTGGCTGCCATATCGATCCAGCAGAAACCGCTTCCCCAGAAGTGGTCCCAAACTTCCTTCACCAAACCAATGAGCAACACGACTGAGACAGCGGCCCAGAGGTTCAACCAAAGGGCTGCCATCAGCAGCAGTACGAAGCTATAGGCAAAGTGCTGACGCTTGTCTTCTTCGTAATAATGTCGAAGCAAACGTTCCGAGATTTGGCTGAGGGTGGACATCAGGCCGTGCTGGAAATCAGTTGGCGGTAGAGGTCCAGATAGCTATTTGACATCTGCTCGGCGGTAAACAGTTCGAGATAACGAGCATGAGAGGCTGAGGCCATCTGATCTAGTCGTTCGGGGTCTGAGTCCATCTCCAGCATTGCCTGCGCCAGAGCGTCAGCATTACCGGGCGGAACCACAAGCCCTGTCTCACCATGCTGATTGACATAGCTGGTGCCGGTCCCTATTTCGCAGGTAATAAGCGGAAGTCGCATCATCTGTGCTTCCAGCAAGCTGATACCAAAGGCCTCAGAGCGAAGATGCGACGGGAACACAAACGCTTTCGCCAAGGACAGCAAAGCAACCTTGTCTTCCTCGGACACCTCACCTGCAAAGTGAATGTTGCCAGCCCCTGAGGCTTGAGCCTTGAGTTCGTCAGCCAGCTGGCCACCGCCGGCAATCACCACGGGCAAACCGGTTTTCAACGCTGCTTCAACCAGCCAATTCAGGCCCTTGTAATAACGCAAGGCCCCCAAAAACAGGAAGTAACCTTCACCAAAGCGCTCGCGAAAATGCGCCTGACGATCTGTGGACAAAGCAGGATAGAGGGACTCAGCAATACCCAAAGGCACCATACCGGGCTCATTGAGCTGGCGTAACACAGCGCTGCTTTCCAGATAACCGGGAGACGTCGCAACAACCTTATCCACCGAGCGCAGAAAGCGCATGGCCAATGGCATATAGAGTTTGCCAAACAATTTTTGACGAACAATATCGCTGTGATAGGTCACCAACGCTGGGGGCATCTTGCAGAAAGGCTTACCCGCCAAATACAACAGATCCTGAATCGGGAACGGATAGTGAAAGTGCAGCAGATCAGCCCAGCTCAGCAGCTGTTTGAACTGCTTTACATAAGCCGGCCCAATAGGCATCGAGGCAAAATGGAACCACATTGGGCAGAAATAGATTTCAGCCCCGCAGTCCCAACGCTCAACCCTGAATTCCGTTTCACGGGTGAAAACCAACACTCGGTGAGCGGCACCAGCATGAGAGGTACCGCGTGTAATGTTGGCAATAAAAACACCCACCCCTCCGATTTCCTCGGAGGGGGCGGATTTGTACAAATGCAGAATGTTCAAACAAGTTAACCGGCAGTTTCGACAGCAGCGTAATTCACTGTGTGATTATCCAAAAGGGTATTGATCTGCTGTACATCGCCATCATCCAGCGCACCACTCCAGCGCTTGAGAACTACATAGCTCAACAGAAAGCTGTACTGGGCCTCCAGCAAATCGCGCGCAGCACTGTATTGCTCACTGGCACGATCCAGTACATCCACGGCATTATTAATGCCGTACGTAAAACTTTTTTCAGCTGCTTCACGTGCTTTCACTGCAGATTGCAGAGCAACCTGACTGGCTTGAACACGTGCCAAGGCTGATGAGGCATTCATGTAGGCCGTGCGGACTTCCTTAAACACCTGACGGCGGGCCGCTTCCAAGTCATGGCGTGCCATCAACATGTTTTCGTAGGCAGCATCGCTACGCGCACTGGTAGAACCACCGGAGTAGATGGGAATACGCAAATTAAGCGCGGCCACGTTCGACTCATTGGGTGACGAGGGTGCGTTTTCACTACCTATGTTGGTTTTCTGACTCGACAACTGCAAATTGAGAGACGGCATGTGGCCGCCAAAAGCTTCTTTGCGTGCCGCACGCTGCGCATCCACTGCAGATTGTTTAGCCATAATCAGCGGATTGCTGGTCAAAGCCAGCTCACGCCAATAATCATAATCTTTAAGATCGAAGGTTTCTTTCAGTTTCGGCTGCGCAACTATTCGCTCCAGCTGCTCATACACAGGGCGACCAATCACTTCTGCAAGTGCTTCTCGGTTAACCCAAATCGTATTACGAGCTTCGATTTCGTCAGAGCGCAAACGATCCAGACGCGCTTCAACTTCGAGTTTATCCGTGATTGACGCCAACTGCTTGGCATACAGCGAGTTGATCCGTTCCAAGTTACGTTCGACTGAACGCTTTTCTGCTTCAATCAGTTCCAGGTTATCCTGTGCACCCAGCACCGCAAAGTAACGCTGCACCAGATCGGCAACTGCACCCTGAATATCGTGCTGCCCCTGCTCAGCATACTGGTTACTGATTGCTCGCGAGCGCTGATAACTTTGCCATACAGGTGAGTCATAGATCACCTGAGACATGGAGACAGAGTAACGTTCGCCGTTGTAATAGGTCTCACGCGCTCCGGAAGAATAGTTGGTACGCGTCACGCGGGTATCAGCATTAACCTGAGGCAAAAGCTTACCCAGCGCTTCACGCTCCTGATACTCCGCACGACGAGCAGCAGCTTGAGCTGACAGGATACGTGGGTCCTGTTGTTGAGCCTGCTCATAAAGCGCCCAAAGATCAGACGGATTGGCTTCATCCTGCTTAACATCCTCGGCAACAACCTGGCCTGCCGATAGCAGTGCCAGAGTGCAACATCCGATAACGCGGGATATCCTTCGCATTGAAATCAGTCCTCTATAAGTGAACGTGCAAATGCGTTGGTCGCGGGCTGAACCAGATACTCAAGGAAGGTACGCTCGCCAGAGTTAATCAGAACCTCAGCAGGCATACCAGGAACCAACACAAGGTTGGCCTGTTCCAGATTGGCTCGACCTTCTTCAGTCAACTCGACGCGTGCCAAATAATAAGGCATACCGGTTTCTTCATTAGTCAGCCGGTCAGCAGAAATATGCTCAACACGCCCTTCAATAACCGGGGTAGTTGCAGACTTGAACGCACTGAATCGAATATCAGCAAGCTTTCCAGAGCTGACACGGTCTATGTCGATCGGAGAAACCTGAGCTTCAACTACCAGATCAGATGCTGCCGGAACAATATCCAAAATAGGCGCACCAGATTGAACTACACCGCCTACAGTGTGCACTTTCATACCCAGCACCATACCGGCCTCTGGAGCACGAATAACGGTGCGTTCAACGCGATCCATCAATGCCCGCTCCCGTTCACGCAAATCGAACAGGGTTGACTGTACTTCGGACAGTTGGTTCACCACTTCGGTATGAAAGTCTTTTTTCAACTGCAGAATGCTCAAGCGGGTCTCGCCCTGCTTCATCTTGGCCTGAGCTATTGAAGAGCGATGATCGGCCATTTCACCTTCAAGATTTGATACCTGTCGTTCCAAATCACGAAGACGCTGCTTATCAACAAAGCCATCACTCAATAGCTCACTGAGATCCTTGATCTCTGACCGGTAAGACGACATCAGTTGTTTTTTACTGCGAATGACCGCCTCAAGACCACGAATCTGCTCATCGATCTGAGTCATGCGCTGCTCCAGCACCTCGATCTCACCCAAATGGGAGTTCATACGCGCCTGAAACACCTGTCCTTCACTCAAAACAGCT
Source organism: Marinobacterium sp. (assembly GCA_048260865.1). GTDB lineage: Bacteria > Pseudomonadota > Gammaproteobacteria > Pseudomonadales > Balneatricaceae > Marinobacterium. The sequence goes on from JBLXGN010000003.1 coordinate 376,989, forward strand.
TCTTTGACGCGAAGGTCATCTTCACTAAAACTGTTTGGAAACTCGATCTTTTCCAGTTGATCACGTTCAGCTTTCAAACGTGCTTCCAACGCCTGAGAAGCGATCATCTGTCCGCGGATAATTCCCATTTCGGCCTTGGCCTGGGTATCGTCCAAGACCAACAGGACTTCCCCAGCTTCGACCTGATCCCCATCACGGACATTGATTTGTTCAACGATACCGCCTTCAAGGTGCTGCACCGTTTTACGATAGGTTTTAACCGTTACCACACCCGGTGCCAACGCAGCACTATCCAGGGGAGCCACTGCCGCCCATGTACCAAACATGCCAAAAGTTACAAACAGGATCAGAAGGCCAATAAACTTCGGAGTCTTATCGGAGACATCCAGCTCAAAAGTTCCTTCACGAATAGCTTTAAGTGCATCTTTGCTCATTACTTTACTGTCCTCAGGCCGGTTTCGCAGCAGGTGCAGGAGCCGCAGCGCGTGCCCCCTTGTTCAGCTCAGCCAGTACCTGATCACGCGGACCAAACATGGCCAAAGCCCCTTCTCGCATCACCATCAGCTTTTGCACCTGAGATAGGACACTCGCTCTATGAGTAATAATAAACACAGTTGCCCCCGTCTCTTTGAGGTTCTGCAGTGCCACAGCCAAGGCAGCTTCACCCTGATCGTCCAGGTTGGAGTTTGGCTCATCCAATACCACCAAACGCGGGCTGCCATAAATCGCTCGGGCAAGACCAATACGCTGGCGCTGACCACCAGAAAGTGCACCGCCGGTTGCGCCTATAACCGTGTCGTATCCTTCCGGAAGGCGCAGAATCATCTCGTGAACACCGGCCATTTGAGCCGCTTTCACAACTTCTTTAGAGTCAACATCACCAAATCGAGCGATATTTTCGCTGATAGAGCCTTCGAACAGTTCGATATCCTGAGGCAGATAACCGATATGCGGCCCCAGTTCATCACGTTTCCAATTGAAGATATCGGCGCCATCAAGGCGCATCTTGCCGCCTATAGTTGGCCATATACCCAGCAGAGCTCGAGCCAGCGTCGACTTACCCGCGGCGCTCGGGCCTATAACCCCTACCATTTCTCCAGGCTCTACTTGGAACGTAACATTCTTCACGACAGGCACTTTTGTCCCTGGCGGAGCAACCATTACACCTTCTGCCTGGACCTTGCCTTTAGGTGCTGGAAGCGACATGCGCTCAGGCTCTTCACCCACATTGGCCAGCAGTTCGTTTAGACGCTGATACTGAGAACGAGCACTGACGAACTGTTTCCACACTCCGATCATTTGATCGATAGGCCCCAGCGCTCGCCCCAAAAGGATGGAGCCTGCGATCATCAGGCCAGGAGAAATTTCCTGCTGTACCGCAAGGTACGCACCCAAGCCCAAGACCAATGACTGTACTATCAAGCGAACTGTCTTTGAAAGAGAGGTCAGAATACCGGCGCGGTCACTGGCAATTCCCTGCAAAGCCAGTACCTTGCGATTCTTTGCCTGCCAACGATCACGAATACGACCCAGCATGCCCATGGACTCAACCACTTCGGCATTGCGCAAATTCTTATTCGTGTACTGGTTTGCCGCCATGTTTTCCTTATTGGCTTCACCCAAAACCTTGCTGGTCACCTTCTCGTTGATAACCGCGATGGTCGACAGCACGATCACACTAATGATGGCCATGATGCCGAACCAGGGGTGGAACATGAACATGATGGCGATATAGATGGGAACCCAGGGCGCATCGAAGAAAGCAAACAGACCATTGCCGGTCAAGAACTGCCTCAGTCCGGTCAAGTCGCTTAACGGCTGGGCATTTGCATTCATGCCACCAGAGTAAAGTGCTTGCTTAAAACTGGCGTCATACAGACGGCTTCCCAGCAAAGTATCAATACGGGTACTGACTCGGACCATAATGCGTGAGCGCACCCACTCAAGCGACCCCATCGTAACCATCAACAAAACCATCACAATCGTCAGCATAACAAGCGTGGGTATGCTGCCGCTGGTTACAACTCGGTCATACACCTGCAACATGTAGAAAGCAGGCACCAGCATCAGCAGGTTGATGAACATGCTGAACAGGCCGACACTGAAAAAGCTGGAACGACAGGCGTGCAACACCGCTTCCAGGTCAGTGCGTTTTTTTTCCATGGGGCACTCCACATACTTTTAGACGGGTAACCGGTGCCGCCTTATATGGGGCCGCCCCAACGTTATTTCAACGCTCAGGTCCCGTTAATGCCGACGGCAGGTAAAATAGGACCGGATACTAACATAGGACACTCGAGCCAAACACCCCGCCGCCCACTGGTCCAAGGTGGACTATATAGCGCTCATGGCGGATAATGCGCGGCCAGTCCCCACTCAAATTTCTGGAAGATATATGTTCACACCGGTCATCATGGCTGGCGGCAGCGGCAGTCGTCTATGGCCCCTGTCACGCCAAAGCTCTCCCAAGCAGTTTCTGGACCTGGACGGTTCAGGCTCGACGCTGCTTCAGCGTACGCTTACTCGCCTGCAAGGCCTGGAGCATGCCGCACCGGTTGTTGTGAGCAACGACAATTATCGATTCATGGTTGCCGAGCAATTGCGTCAGGCAGACATTACGGCATTGGCCACCATTCTGGAGCCTTGCTCCCGTAATACAGCACCGGCCATTGCTTTGGCCGCACTGGGGCTGTTGCAGCAAGGTGATGACACCATCATGCTGGTGCTGGCTGCAGACCACGAGTTCACCCGTCCTTCTGAATTGCATGACGCCATTAAAAAGGGACTGCCACTTGCTGAGGCTGGCAAACTGGTTACCTTCGGCATTAAACCCAGTCGCCCGGAAACCGGTTACGGCTACATCAAAACCGGCCCCAGTCTGGCTGAAGATGCATTCAGTATTGACGAGTTTGCTGAGAAGCCAGATCTGCAGACAGCCGAAAAATTCGTAGAGGGTGGACACCACCTCTGGAACAGCGGCATGTTCATGTTTCGCGCATCTGTATTCCTGCACGAACTGGAGCGTTATGAGCCTGAGCTTCTGACTCACTGTAAAGCAGCCATGGCATCCAGCACTCAGGATCCGGATTTTGTGCGCCCCAATGCGGACCTTTTCAGCCTCTGCCCGGACAACTCCATTGACTACGCCGTCATGGAAAAAACGGACAATGCCTGTGTCGTTGCCATGGATGCGGGCTGGAGCGACATTGGCAGCTGGCAATCCCTGTGGGAAGTCTGTGACCGTGACGCCGACAACAACGTCGCCCTAGGCGATACCTATTTGCACGATACAACCAATTCACTGGTACATGCTCACCATCGTCATGTAGCAACTATTGGTCTGGACAACCACATTGTTGTGGAAACCAAGGATGCGGTCCTGGTTGCGCACAAGGATCAGTCCCAGAAGGTGAAGGACATTGTCCAGCGTCTGAAAGCGGATAACCGCTCGGAGTACTCTGATCATACTCACGTGATACGCCCCTGGGGTGACTTCGACACCATTGACGAAGGTCGCCACTATCAGGTTAAGCGCATCACTGTTCAGCCCGGACAACAACTATCACTTCAGCTGCACTATCACCGGGCAGAACACTGGATTGTCGTATCCGGTACTGCGCATGTAATCTGTGGCGAAGAAGAGAAAGTTCTCACCGAGAACCAGTCCACCTATATCCCCGTCGGCGTCAAGCACCGCTTGAGCAACCCCGGCAAGATCCCACTGGAAGTTATTGAAGTTCAGTCCGGTCATTACCTGGGTGAAGACGACATAGTCCGCTTTACGGATATTTATGGTCGCTGCTCGGACGAGGCATGAGAATAGCGGTCAACACCTATTCGCTACAGCCCAAACCCACCGGCATAGGCCGCTACACCAGCGGCCTGCTGCGGGAACTGCTAGCCGATCCTCGCATAAATGATATCTGTGGCCTGAGCGCTGGCGGCTTACTGTCGGCAGAACAGGTGCAGCAACTGCTGGACGATATCGAGCACCCCACAAAGCCTGACCAGATCAGCTGGCGATCCCGTATTGCCAGACTGCCAGGAGCAAGAGCCGCCTGGCAGTTCCTTAAAAGCAGCCAGGCCCGCCGAGCCAGCAAACAACTTCAAGGGTATTGCTACTGGGAACCCAGCTTTGTGCTGATGCCATTCCAGGGTCCCAGTGTGGCAACCATTCACGACCTGTCGCACCTGCACCACCCGGAGTTTCATCCGAGCCATCGGGTGAAATCCCTGAATGCCCAGCTGCCCGAGACCTATGCACGCGCAACGCGATTGAACGCCGTGTCTGAGTTCACTCGGGACATGCTTCTTCAAGAAGGGATCGCCAAGCCCATCGATATTGTTTCACCAGGTGTCGACGCCAGTTTTTTCCAGATTGATCCGGCTCAGAAAGAGCACTGCCGTAAACAGTTGGGACTGCCCGAGCAGTATGTTCTATCGGTGGCTACCCTGGAACCACGTAAAAATCTGGAGCGCGTCGTTCAGGCATTTCTTGCACTGCCGTCAGGGCTGCGCCAGCGATTCCCACTAGTACTGGCGGGTACACGTGGTTGGCATAGCGAGAGCATAGAGTCTGCTATCGAAGGCTTGGTTGCCGAGGGCCAGGCGCATCGCTTGGGTTATGTGGATCAGGCGATGATCCCCGCCCTTTACGCCAATGCCAGCTTGACGGTCTATGTCTCTCATTACGAAGGCTTTGGTATGCCGATTGTCGAGTCCATGGCTGCCGGAACACCTGTCCTGACCGCTGACCGCACCTCCATGCCGGAGGTCGCCGGTGGCTTCGCAGGCCTTGCCAACCCTGAATCGATCGAGTCTATTCGAGCTCAAATGGAACAACTACTGACTGATTCGAACCTGCGCGAGACCCTGTCCCGGCAGGGACAATTGCACGCGGAGCGCTATCGTTGGCAGCGCTCTGCTCAACAGTTACTGGATAGCCTGACTTTGGCACAACAGGAGTATCGGCCATGACACCGGCCCTGATAATCAATTTCGCCCGCCAGGATCTTAAGGACCGCTACGCAGGCTCAATGCTCGGAGGACTCTGGTCCTTCATCATGCCGCTGATCAACATTCTGATATTCGCCCTGATCTTCTCCCAGATCATGGGGGCACGACTGGAGTCCTTTGGCGCTGAATTTTCGCAGTACGGCTACAGTATTTATCTGATTTCCGGCATTCTGGCGTGGAATGCCTTCTCAGCCACAGTTGCCCGCGTCACTCACGTGTTTCATGACAAGCGCAACCTGATCGGCAAGGTCAGCATCCGCCTGGACTTGCTGCCGCTGTATATTTTGCTGTCTGAGACCTTCATTTTTGTCGTCTCTTTCACCTTTTTCACCGGCTTTTTGCTACTGATTGGTTTTCCGCTCTCGTCCTGGTGGCTTGCCTTGCCGGTGCTATACCTGCTGCAGCAACTGTTTGCCTACAGCCTTGGCTTTCTACTGGCGGTTTTCAGTGTCTTTATTCAGGACGTAAAAGAGCTGACCAACGTGGTACTCCAGCTCTGGTTCTGGCTTACCCCTATCGTGTATGTCGTTAACATCGTTCCACCCAGTATCCACCAGTTGCTGATGCTAAATCCCATGTACCACTTCATTGATGCTTGGCGCAGCATCATCATTGATCACCAGATGCCCAACCTGTTGCCCCTGGGCGTGCTAACAGCTTCAGGCATTGCCATGTTGATCACAGGGCTATGGCTGATTCGTAAACTGGAACGCGATATCCGCGACTTTATCTAAGGCCTTGCAATGATCGAAGTTCGCCAACTCAGTAAAAGCTTTCGCCTGTATCGCAAGCCATCGGACCGCTTAAAGGAAATCCTGCTGCGCCGTCCATATCATCATCGCCACCAGGCGCTGGATGCCATCAGCTTCACCCTCCGAAACGGTGAAACGCTCGGAGTGCTGGGACAGAACGGTGCTGGCAAATCCACACTGCTGAAGCTACTGACCGGCGTTTTGATCCCCGACAGTGGCGAAATCGGCATTCAGGGACGTATCACCGGCTTACTGGAGCTGGGTACCGGTTTTGACCATGCACTGACCGGCCTGGACAACATCATGGCCAATGGCCTGCTGATCGGTATGACCCGTGATGAAATTCTGGCCGCCCGTGACGACATCATCAGCTTCTCGGAGTTGGGCGAATACATTCATGAACCGGTGCGCACCTACTCCTCAGGTATGGTGATGCGCCTGGCGTTCTCAATCGCCATACACGCCAACCCGGCGTGTTTTGTCGTCGATGAAGCACTATCCGTAGGGGATGGCCACTTCCAGCAGAAGTGCATGCGCAAGATTCGCGCGTTTCGCGACAGCGGCGGCAGCATCGTTTTCGTGTCCCATGACTTGAACGCCGTCAAAATGCTCTGCGACCGAGCACTGGTTCTAGATGGCGGCAAAATTGCCTATGAAGGGGACTCCGAAGAAGCGGTGAACTATTACAACCGCATCATGGCACGCCTGGATGAGCAGGAAGTCAGCCTGCAGGAGCAATCACGCACCAGCAACAGCTACGGTACTGGCGAAGCTAAAATTGAGTCCGCCAAGTTACTGGGACGCCGGTCCGGCTGTGACACAGTCGCAGCAGGGGAAGAAGCGGACATACAGCTGGATATTGCGGCCTACGAAGATATTCCATCACTGTCAGTCGGTTTCATGATCCGCGACCGCTTTGGGCAAGACATTTTCGGTACCAACAGCCACCTGCTCGGACAGGACTTCCAGCTATCCAAAGGCCAGCATTGCACGGTTGAGTTCAGTCTGCCGATCAACCTGGCCCCCGGAAAATACACAGTGACGCTGGCATTGCACTCCGAGGATAACCACCTGGAGCACTGCTACCACTGGTGTGATAACTTTATCCGCTTTGAGGTCGCCGGCAGCCACCTGCCCCTGTTTTCAGGCATCGTTGCTCTGCCCACTCGACTACAACACTCTACCCGCCCCTTAACCGGGCCGCAGGAAGCACAATGAATCATCAGCCTCAGACCACTGAGCAACTGCTCGAAGCCATTCGTCAGGAAGCCTCCCAGCTGGAGCTGCAGACCCAGCCCGAACCTCAACCTCTTCCAGCAGAAGAATCCCCAAGCCTGATGGGGTTTGAACAGCGCTTGCGCCTGCCTTCAAAACCGGCTTATCACTATCGGGAATTCCTCCAGTTTGACGATGAAGCTTTCGTGCGTAATGCCTTCCTGTGTATTTTACAGCGCGAGCCCGACCCTGCTGGCATGCAGAGCTACCTGAACAAGCTCAATGAGGGTATTGAAAAGCAGGGCATCCTGGCCGAACTGACAGGTTCGGAAGAGGCCAAACGCTACGGTGTTCGTATTCGCGGTCTTAAGGGTTATCGCATGATTGCCCGCCTGCGCAAGATTCGCGTGCTGCGCCCCATTGCTCAGCGCCTGCTGGGACTCTACCGACGCATCTGCGAGCTGCCCAACAGCGAAGAGATGAACCAATACCGCGCCAACATCCTGCAACAGCTGTCGTATATGAGCCGGCAGCTACAGGCGTCTGAACGTATCACTGAGCTAAGCCGTCAGCAGGTCGAGCAGCTTAAGCAGCAGACAAACAAACAAGCTGAAGACAATGCCGAACTTTGCGAGAGCAACCAGCAACTGTCGAAACAGCTCGCCAATCTGAGCCATAAAATTGCCTATCAGCAGCAGGCGCTGGCGACTCGAACCCCAAGCCCTACTGCCGAGGCTGCTGAGTCAGCACCAGTTTCGACAGCTACAAGCGATGACAGTGATGTTTCGGCCTTTTACGTTGCGTTTGAAGATGCCTGCCGCGGTACACGTGAAGAAATACGCGAGAAGATGTCCAAGTGGCTGAGCTACCTCCCGAATACTGAGTCAGGAAGCAAACGCGTGCTGGATATCGGCTGTGGTCGTGGAGAATGGCTGCAACTTTTGGGTGAACATGGCTATGAAGCCACCGGACTGGACATCAATCCGGTGATGGTGAACAGCTGCACAGAGCAGGACCTGACCGCATCCCTGGAAGACGCTTTGGTTTGGCTCCGCCGTCAGCCCGATGCGAGTATGGCCGCTATCACGGCCTTCCATGTAATTGAACACGTCCCCTTTGAACTGTTGCTGCGCTGGAGCACCGAAGCCCGCCGTGTGCTGCAACCCGGTGGTGTACTGATCATGGAAACGCCCAACCCGGAGAACATTCTGGTGGGCAGCCACACCTTCTACCATGACCCCACTCATCGCAACCCGATCACGCCAACACTATTAGAATTCCTGGCCGAATACTGTGGCTACGCCAACAGTGAGTTGGTTCGCTTGCACCCCTATCCGGAAGAAGCCAAGGTCAGCGGCAATGATCCGCTTACCGAGCGTGTAAACGGTCACTTGTGTGGTCCTCAGGATATAGCACTGGTTGCACGCGTACCTGAGTCGGAGACCGTGCAATGAAGTTGCTGGTCACCGCTTGCCAGGTGCCTTTCATGCACGGAGGGGCCGACTATCATATCGATGGCGTTACCGACGCACTCAAACGTGCCGGTCATCAAGTTGAGCAGGTTCGTTTTCCATTCAAGTTCAACCCGACCAGCTCCATCGAACAGTTGATGGCGCACTGCGAACAGCAGGACTTCAGCGAGTTCAACGGCGTCCAAATTGATAAGGTTATCAGCCTGCAGTTCCCCGGTTACGGCGTCCGTCACCCGGATCATCGCGTCTGGGTGATGCATCAACACCGTGCTGTGTATGAGCTTTTCGAGCAGCAGCAAAATCAGCGCCAGCTGGAAGCTTTCAAGCAGGCTGTGACCGACTACGACACCCGCGTTTTGTCCCGCGCATCACGCCTGTTCGCCAACTCGGCCAACGTGGCAGAGAGGCTACGCCGATTCAACGGACTCAATGCACTGCCGCTCTACCATCCGCCTCATGGCGCAGAGCATTTTTATTGTGCCGATGACTGGGAATACATTTTTTACCCAAGTCGCCTGGAAACCCTGAAGCGCCAGTCCCTATTAATCGAGGCCGCTCAATACCTGCGCTCCCCCGTACGTATTCTGCTCGGCGGCAGCGGTGGGCAAGAAACCCAGTACCGGGCACTAATTGAGAAACTGGGTGTTCAAGACAGGGTCCATCTGATCGGCCGCTTCAGCGAAGCCGAGAAATACACACTCTACGCACGCGCCCTGGGCGTGTTCTTCGGTCCTTATGACGAAGATTATGGCTATATCACGCTAGAGTCGATGTTGTCCGGTAAGCCTGTCATCACCTGTACAGATTCCGGTGGTCCACTGGAATTTGTTCGCGAGGGTGAAACCGGCTTTGTCCGTGAACCAGACCCGGAACAGATTGCCGAAGCGATCGAGCGCCTTTATGCCGATAAGCAAGCCGCCGCCGCGATGGGCGCCGCCGGGCGCGAAAGTTATTCACAGCACAACATCAGCTGGCAGCAGGTCGTTAGCAGCCTGCTGGCCGACAACTGAGCAGGACCAGGATGAAGATTGCACTGATTGCCCCCAGCCCCGTTCCCTTCACCATCGGCGGCGCCGAGAAACTCTGGTGGGGGATGCTGGAGCACATCAATCAGCACACAGGCCACGAAGCGGAGCTGATCAAGATTCCGTCTCCGGAGCGCAGCTTTCCCGAACTCATTCGCAGCTACGAAGCTTTCAGCCTGCTGGATCTGAGCCATTTTGACCGCGTTATCAGCACCAAATACCCGGCATGGATGGTCGATCATCCTGAACACTACTGCTACCTGCAGCACAAACTACGTGGCCTGTACGACACCTATCACTTTTGTGGCCAGCCAGAGCAACTGGAGCCCAAGCGCTACCCGAGCCACTATCAGCCGCTGATCCAACTGCTGCAGGCGACACCTGCCCGTGACCAGCTGCCTGAGCTGTTTGCCCGCTTGAAGGAGCTGGAGCAGTCAGATGACTATGGCCGCTATTGCTCCTTCCCCGGCCCATTGACCCGTGCTGTTGTTCACCATCTGGATGCCATTGCCCAACGCCCGGGGGCCATTCAGCATTACGGTGCCATTTCATACAACGTAGCCAACCGTTGTGACTATTTCCCTCAAGGTGCCGATGTACAGGTGGTCCACCACCCGTCCGATCTCAAAGGCATTCACGGAGGTGAATACAATTACATTTTCACCGTCAGCCGACTGGATGGCCCCAAGCGTCTGGACTTGCTGATTCAGGCCTTCCGACAGCTGCCAGATCAGATTGAACTGCGTATTGCCGGCAGTGGCCCCGAAGAACAAAAGCTCAAGGCACTGGCCGAGGGTGACGACCGTGTTCGTTTCCTGGGTCGTATTACCGACAAGGAAATTACGGACCAGTACGCTGATGCACTCTTCGTCCCCTTTATGCCCTACGATGAAGACTTTGGCCTTATTACGATCGAGGCCATGAGCGCGGGTAAAGCCGTGCTGACGACCACTGATGCAGGTGGCGTCAACGAGTTTGTTGAGAATGGTGTGAGCGGCTACAGCGTTGCCCCTGAGGTCAATGCTCTTAAAGATGCCATGGCGAAGCTGCTATCTGACCGCGAAGCCACCGCTCGCATGGGTGAGCAGGCACGCGACAAGGTTGCCCACATCAGCTGGGAAGCCACGCTGGCACCACTACTTGCAGAGGTAGGTCCCGAACACCAGCCCGATAGCCAGGCACCACAAAAAGCACGCAAAAAAGTTGTTGTGACTTCAACATTCCCTGCATGGCCTCCTCAAGGCGGTGGACAAAGTCGTCTGTACAATCTCTATGCCCAGTTATCCACAGAGATGGATGTAAGCCTGGTCTGCACAGGTCCGGAAAAGCGCCATCTTCGCTTGCTGCCCAATCTGGTTGAACACGTCGTTCCCGAGTCGCTGACTCAGAAGGTGTATGCAAAAACCCTGCAGCAGGGACGCAAGGTGCCGCTGGGCGATATCGCTGCCATAGAAGGCATTCTCAAAAATTCGGCCTATATGAGCCTGCTTGAAAATCAGGTACGTGACGCCGATCTGGTGATCGCCTCTCACCCCTACCTGTATCAGGCCATTCGTGCCGTCTGGCAAGGCCCGATCGCCTACGACGCGCATAACGTTGAAGCCGACATGAAAGCAGCGGTTCTGGAAGGTCAGAAAGACCCGGCACCACTGCTGCAAAAGGTACACGACACCGAAGCGGCCTGTATCCGTGAAAGCGAGTGGCTGGTTGCCTGTAGCCAGGATGACTTGGACCGTTTTGCTCAGCTATACGGCGAGCCGGTTTGCCCCACAGCCGTTGCAGGTAACGGAGTGGATCTGAATCTGACGCGCTATCAGGATACGCAGACGCGTCGTCAAAACCGTGTCAAATTGGGTTTGACTGAAGATCAGGAAGCCCTGCTGTTTATGGGCAGCTGGCACGGCCCCAACCTGGAAGCGGCACAGAGCATTCTGGATCTCGCTCGACAGCGCCCCAACTATCAGTTTTGGCTGATGGGCAGCCTGTGTAACCATCCCGACTTCCAGAAGCTTCCAGCTAACGTAACGCCTTTAGGCATGTTGCCGGAAGCTGAAAAGCAGGTAGTCATGTCAGCGGCATCCATGGCACTTAACCCAATGATGTCGGGCTCAGGCACCAACCTGAAAATGCTCGACTATGCGGCCTGGGGACTGGATATCATCAGCACCCCCTTTGGCAACCGAGGCATCGACTTCAAAGACAGCAGCGAAGTCAGCCTGGCGGAAACCAGCCAGTTTGCCCAAGCAATTGACGACCTGCTCGCGTTGTCGGATGATCAACGTAACCAACGCACATTGGCCGCCCGCCAGCGCGTAGAACAGCAGTTCGATTGGTCGGCCTGTGCCACTGCATTGATTGAGATGACCAGAGGTGCTCAAGTATGACTGTTGCCCCCGTCGACTATACCGCCAGATGGTATGCCGGACTGCTCAGCGAATATCGCTGGGATGCCAGCACAGTCACCTACAGCTTTCCTTCCGGCACGGCTTACTACCCCGCCGACTACACTGACGACAACGAGTGGGACAACTGGTATGCCCTGGCATCACGCCATATAACTGCATTCAGGAGTGTAGCCGAGCAGATCGGACAACTGACGAACCTCAAGCTGGCCGAAACTATCGATGGCACCAGCTACGGTGATATTCGACTGGCATTCAGCGACCAAATGTCAGCTGACACTTCAGCATACGCTTACTATCCCTGGCCGCTCTATGAAGGCGATACTGTACCCAGTGCTGCAGCTGGCGATATCTGGCTTAATTTCGACACCTGGAATGACGATACGGCACCCGGCAGTTGGTTCTACCTGACCCTGATTCATGAACTCGGACACGCTTTGGGCTTGTCGCATTCATTTGAGTCTGAGGGTGACTTCCCTGCCGTGCCAGACTCCCAGGACAGCTTCCAGTACACCGTCATGTCCTACTCTGGTCATCCGGAAATGGCCGATGTTCAACCCATCACCTTTCAGCTGATGGACATTGCTGCGCTACAGTACCTGTACGGTGCCAATATAAGCTACAACAGTGAAGATACGCTCTACACCTTCACTGATGAGATCCCACTGCAAACGCTTTGGGATGGTGGGGGTTACGACACGCTTGATTTCAGTCAGTTGAGCAACGCTATCGAAGCCAACATCAGCGAAGGTGGTTTTACCAGTGCTGGTCGCACTTCGAGTTACTCCGGTACAACGGTTAATGGCATCAACAACCTGGCTATCGCTTACGATGCAGAGATCGAGCAGCTGATTGCAACCGACCATGACGACCAGATCACAGGCGCCCTGCACGACAACGATATAGAGCTGGCTGCCGGCGATGATCTGTACATCTGGCAAGGTGGACACGACCATGTTACTGGCGGCGAAGGCCAAGACAGTATTATTTTCGACTCTCTGTTCAGCCGCTGGACACTGGATACCAGCAAGGGCTTGGTGCTGGATCAGCTTACATTGATTGAAAACAACAGTAACGGTAATGCGGTCACCTTTACCGAGGTTGAAACACTGACATTCAGCAATGGAAGCTATACTCCTCACGAGCTGATGTTCGAGCTTGAAGGCGATGCCGTGCTTGCCGATTCCGATACGCCCTGGGGCAGCGATATCGTTAGAGGTGACTCTGTCGTTGCCTCTGAAGATGCTCAACTCTATCGCGCCTACCTTGGCATTATGGGCCGCACACCCGACTTACCCGGATTCGAGTGGTGGCAGAACGAGCTGAAACAGGGCTCAAGCCTGGAGTTCATGACCGCAGGATTCTACAACTCCACTGAGTTCCTTGGCCGTGCAGACAAGAACAGTGACAGCAGTATCAGCCACGAGGAGCTCCTCGACGAGCTCTATACCAACACACTGGGGCGTATCCCCGACAGTGACGGATACAACTGGTGGTTAAATGAGCTATACTACGGGTTTCGTACTCCAGAACAGGCTATGCTGGAGTTTACGCAGTCCGATGAATACGTTGATGCCAGCTTGCAGGTAGTAGGCCTGCAGCTTTGGTTGACCTGAACTTGAGGTTACACATGCGCCCAAGACTTCATCACCTCTCCTTTCTGTTTATGATCCTCGCTACCTGCCTGGGCTTGAACGCCCATGCCAGCAATAAGCTGGCAGCTGGTGTCGTGATTCTGGCAGCAGGTGACAGCTGGCGCGTGTCAACCGAAGGACGAGAACCGCTGCACCGACAGGACGATGTATATGTTGGCGATCACCTGATTACGGCAGACGGCAGTATGACTCTGCGCATGCAGGACAATGCCATCGTCAATCTTCAGCCTCATTCAGAGCTGATTATTCATGCCTACCAACCTGCCGCCGATGGTCAGGACGCAGCAATTCGCTTTGAACTCAAACAGGGCAAACTCCGCACGCGTACCGGTAAGATCGGTGAAGCCGCTCATCACCGCTACCGCCTCGACACGCCATTTGCTGCACTGGGTATCCGGGGTACCGACTACACGATCAGTTTGAACAACGATGAACTGGGCGTGTTTGTCCACAGCGGTGCAATCAGTTTGGCTCCTTTTTCGCAGCAACTGGGCTGTGTTTCAGGCTCTCTTGGCGCCTGTACAACACCTGAATCGGCTGACTTAAGCGCTGACGATAACGCCTGGTTGCGCCTGGTCCGCGGTGACAGTATCGAGCGCATTAGCGGCACGCCTGCATTTATCACCGACACCACAGCTGTGCCTGTCTTCACGGGTGGCCTCTATGATGCCAAGGGTAAGCTGCTGCTACCGGTCATGACGCATGAACAGGTACTGGAGTTTGTCGAACAGGAAGATACCCTGACCGAGAAAACACCCAAGCCCCAAGATACTGCCGAGCCCACAGAGCCGCCTGTAACTAACCTCGACGGCCTGCGTGAAGCAATGTTGCTGGACCCTGAGGGGGATACAGATGGCGACGGCATTTCTGATGAGCTGGAAATTGCACGTAACCTTAATCCCTGGCTCGCAGATACAGATGGCGATGGCCTGAACGACGCTGTTGACCCCACACCTCGCGAGGCCAACACCCAACTGTTTAACGTGGACAATAAAGTCGCTGGCTTTAACGAGAGCGAAATTCGGAATTACTTCCGCTACACCAACCTGAAGGTTGACGCCTATGACCCCATTATCAGTCATAGTATCTACAATATTCAGCTACGCCTGCGCCAATCACTTGAGCTACACGGCTGGCTGGATCTTGATCAAAAGCGCCTTTGGGGCAAAACAGGCTCTATCGAGACTCTGCTGGCTGCTCGCTACTGGCCTGAAGGTCTTGTGTGGGAAGCCTTGCCCGATAGCCTGAGTGCCACCGGGGCTGATTCCCTTGACTGGTTTGAGCAGCTGCGTGATGACAATGTGGCTCTTTGGCAACTTGAGCTGGACCGGCACAGCATCTGGTTTACCCCAGACTCAGGCCCGGAAGGCGACGGCACCCAGCTATTCAACACCAGCTGGGCTCAGCCACTTGGCAACCCGGCAGGACACGGCTCAGCAGCTGTTGTTCGAGACTTCAAAGCTGATGCAGATGGTCGCTTCCAAATGCTGGTGAGCACCGGAAAGGCCAACTACACACTGCGTGGCGCTGTTGGCGAAGCGGGCATGCTGTTCGCCGAGAATGACTTCTTGAGCCTCAAAGGTCACTGGCAAGGGTCAACCCTTGTTATTTTGATTACTGAGAAAAGCAGTGACCAGCAATGGATGTTCGGGCTGCATCAGTCCGGCACAAGCGACAAGCCTTTATTGGCGCAATGGCAGTCACGTGAAACCAATGGCGTTACCTGGGGACACTGGGCCGACTTTGCTCAACTAGACAGCGATAAAATTTCACTGCTGTCATCCCGCACACCTGGAATGGCGTTCAACCGTCATTACTCACTGGAAACACCGGGTACGCAAAATCTGCCAACCGCAGGCAGTGTTCAATTCAGCCTGAGCGACTCTTCAGCGGTTTACTCTGGCAAAGACGGCCTGCGCCCAGCAGAAGTCGTTAACCCAATGTTGCTCGTCGATTTCGATCAGAAGCAATTTGTATCCAAGTTCGATGTCAGCGCACCAGGACTCGACGACCCTATTTCCATTCAGGGCGCGGGCAAGTTCGATGATAACGGCCTGATGCAGAGTGACGATGCACTTTCCAATGCGCACCTCGAAGGAGGCTTTGGACCAGACGGCGATAGTGCATCCCTTTTGTTCGAGCGCCAACTGGATGACGATTCTCATGTCAGCGGGATCACGCACTGGCACTGATGCGACGCTCGGCTCTTATCAAGTGGCTAGCCCTGGCAATCTTGCAGGGCTTGTTACTAACTCTATTATTCCTACTACCTGATCAGTCACGCTTACTGGAATCTTCTCTGGAAGATTGGCGGATTCAACTGCTACAGCCAGCAACTCAACACTCCGACCCTCGTATTGCCCTGATTGATATCGATGATGCTACGCTTGAGCAGGAAGGGCGCTGGCCTTGGCAAAGAAAGCGTATCGCGGCACTGATTGAACAGCTTCTGGCGCAACAGCCCGCACTGATCGGCATCGACGTATTATTCCCGGATCAGGCATCAGGTACAGCAGGCCTTGCCAAAACACTAAGCGATAACCGAATCACCACCAGCCTGGTTTGGGCACAGGCGTCTGTGCCACCTCGCGGCCGTTTGCCCAGCAAAATCAGATGCTCCGGTGACTGCACCCAACTGCCCCGAATTGGCAGCTGGATCAATAACATCAGCATCCTTGAGGGTAGCGAACAGGCCCATATCACACCTATAACCGACCCAGACGGTAAGGTACGACGTCTGTTTCCGCTGGTGTGCCACCAGAACACCTGCGTAGAAGCCATGGCATTAAGCCTGATGCGACAGCTATTAGGCACAATACCTACTTACCAGCTCAACACCCCGCTTAGGCTCTCCAGTCAGGATCAGGTACTTCAGTTACCACTGGAGCCTGACAGCAGTGTGCGCATCCCTTGGTATAACCCAGGTGGTGCAATTCCCTGGGTCAGTGCCAAGGCCGTGTTGAACAACGATCTGCCTGAACAGTTTTTACAGGGTCGCGTCCTGATACTGGGCTCAAGCGCCGTTGGCTCTTATGACCGAATCAGTACACCTGTAGCGCCTGACTTCCCGGCCATGGAAGCGCATGCTCTACTGTTACAGAGCCTGCTTGACCAACACCCCTGGGTCACGGGTGAAGATAGCTGGGTGATCGGATCGGCCCTCGCTGTTCTGACTTCGTTTTGCCTGGCACTACTACTCCTTCGCCAACACCCCCTACTGGCCGCCTTGGCCGCTCTTATTATCAATGGTGCCTGGTTCATATTCCTGCTCTGGAAGCAGCAGCAAGGCGTTTTCTGGCCCCAGCTCCCCCTTCTCGTATTGAGTGTTGCAACCCTCGCTCTGCTGATCCCCTGGACAGCACTTGACGCTATTCGCGCGCGTGACATACTTCAGCACCAATTCAGCCACTACGTAGCTCCCCAAGTAATGACCCGGCTTCGAAATCAGCCTGACCGGGTCATTGGCGCTGAACCTGAACGCAGGTTGATGAGCGTGTTGTTTGCGGATCTGCGTAATTTCTCCGCTTATGCCGCAGATACAGATCCAGAACACCTGGCAGAGGTACTGCAGATCATCATGGACCGGCTGACCAACACTATTCACCAGCATGGAGGCACGGTGGACAAATATATAGGCGATGCAGTCATGGCGTTTTGGGGCGCGCCTTTGGAGGATGCTGACCATGCCCGCCACGCTGTCATTACGGCTCAGGCGCTTTGCCATGAAATGAGCCTGATCAGCCTTGAGCACGATTTGCCACTGGAACTGAGTGTAGGCGTCAACTCAGGCGAGGTTGTTGTGGGCGAATTTGGCTCCAGTCACCGCCGCAGCTATACACTGATTGGCGCGCCCGTTAACCTGGCGGCCCATTTGGAAGCAGCCACACGACAGACCGACTACCCGATTCTCATAGGAGAAGGGACACGGCAGCTTCTTCCCAATGCGCAATGGCCTGACCCTGAAAAACTGCAGTTATCCAGCCACGTGGAAGCTGTTTCAGTCTGGGGCATTACCGCTGAGACACACGGCCTGACATGATTATCCGCACGATTGGCCTGCTCACCCTGCTCCTGTCGAGTGGTGTCCACGCACTTGAATGCACCCCAGCAGGTTCAGACTTTTGGCTGCAGGAAGCACGTCGAGCTAATGCCAACAAAAACTGGAGCGCAGCACGCGAGGCAGTCGCAGAGCTGAGCAAGTGCCACCCTTCACGGGGTGACTTGCGTATAGAAAGCCTCCGGTTGGCCCTGCTGGACGGTGATCGCGACGCTGCACTGGAGCACCGAGCCTGGCTGGAGGCCAACCATATCCCCCCAGCACTTGCTCGCCTGGTCGATACCTGGCTGGCGGCAGCCAGCCCTACTCCTCTTATAACAGCAGGACAACGGCACGAGTTGGGTATGATGCTGACCCGAGGCTATGACAGCAATGCCAATGACGGTAGCCGTCACAACAGCATATTGGTCAATTTCAACGGACTGCCTCTGGATTGGAATCTGGACACTGCCAGTAAAGAGCGTGCCAGCAGTTTTTCGGCATTGAACCTGAACTGGCAATATCAGGGAACCCGAAACTGGTATGTCGGGGGCAGTGCTCGCCATTACGACAACCTGAAGGAAACCGAATTCAGGCTGTACACACTTATGGGACAACCGCTTCCTTGCCCTGAGGGCCTTAAATGTAGGCTCGATGCATCCCTTAACGGCCACAGACAGGAAGCGCAGCAGCGGGTCCAGGCTCAGGTGGGCGTAACGCTCAGCTCCGAGCAACAACGCTTCTCCCTTTATACACGCTACAACTACGAGAAGGTTGCGGCGGATAGCCAGAGTATAGGCGGACAGTGGCTAAGGCAGCTAGCCCCCGGCGTTGTGGTCTACACAGGGATGGAATATGACCAGCCGCAAGAGCCCCGTGCAGGCGATGATCGCTTCAGCGTACACGCCGGTACTCGGAACAGACCCTGGCAAAACATTCCCTGGGAATGGCAACTGATGTATCTGCGCGAGTATGAAGAAAGCGCCTACTCACCCGCATTCTGGGGCAACAAGAAACGAGACCGACGCCTGACGCGGTTGAATACCCAATACACCTGGCGCCTTAACAAGCACCTTTCAATCAAGGCCAGCGCAGACTGGCGCCACACCAACAGCCCCATTGAGCTCTATCAACAAGACGGCTGGTCATCAGAATTGACTCTTATCGGCACGCTTTAAGCCTTGCATCTAGCCCGTTGTTTTATAGTAAGATTACGAGTTCGGTGCAGACTGCTTTAACACGCGTTATTTTTGCGTCTGCGGTCATCAATTGGTGAAAGGTGTGATGGCGGTCACATTCAATGGCCTTCGAGTCTGTTTGAATGCAACCTGTTGCATTTGAGTAGGCAGCCGCTGTCACTCCACTGTAACGCTTTGCAGGCACAGTGCCCGCAAACGGCAGTGTGTATTGGCCACGCACTGTTGCAATAAACAAAGCATAGACGCTTTGTCATATATATGACCAAGTGGTTAACATCACTAACGGAGTAATACTACATGGCTACACAAGCAAGCCTGGATCAGATCCAGAACCTGTACATCGCTTTCTACGGTCGTCCGGCTGACCTGGCTGGTCAGACTTACTGGGCTGACGAACTGGAAGCTGCTAACGGCGACCTGACTGCTATCATCGACGCTTTCGCTTCTTCTGAAGAATACGACAGCCAGTACGGCGACCTGACCAACGAAGAACTGGTCAACGCTCTGTACCAGCAGATCCTGGGCCGTGACGCTGAGCAGGCTGGTCTGGACTACTACGTAGGCGAACTGGAAGCCGGCAACATCACTGAAGGTGGTATCGCTCTGGCTATCCTGAACGGCGCTACTGGTGATGACTCTATCACTATGGCTAACCGCAAGGCCGTTGCTGACGAATTCACCGCTGCTGTAGAAGCTGGCGACAAAGAATACGGCGCTGATCAGCTGGCTGCTGCTAAAGCCCTGCTGGCTGGCGTAACCTCTGAAACTGATCCGGCCACTGTTGACGTTGACATCGTTGTTGACGCTTTCCCGGATGCTGAAGAGCCGGTTGATCCGGGTACTCCGGGTGAACTGTTCTCCCTGACTGCAAGCACTGACGTACTGACCGGTACTGAGAACGACGACACCTTCGAAGGCTACCTGTCTCAGAACCCGTTCGCTGGTGGCGTTTCCAACACCCTGTCTTCTGCTGACCGCATCGACGGTGGTGAAGGTACAGATACTCTGGACGTTGAACTGGTTGACGAGTTCGTTGGCGCTACTACCAACACTACTATCGATGTTCAGCCGCGCACTTCCAGCGTTGAAAACATCGAAATCGAAGCGCGCGAACTGTCTGCTGGTAACGGCACGATCACTCTCGATGCCAAGAACATGACTGACATCGACCGTATCGGTTCTCACTTCTCTGACGCTGATCTGGTTATCGAAAACCTGACCACGCTGACCGAAGACGGTTCTATCCGCCTGACCGACGATCTGACTGTTGTCATGCAGCACACTGACAACTTCAACTCTGACAGCGACGCGTCTGACCTGACCGTTCTGTTCGACGAAGATTACCTGAACACCTCTTCTACAACTGGCGGTTCTACCCTGCTGGTTCGTCTGGTGAACGCCGTTACCAACGTCACCAATGACAACCCGATCTTCGGTACTGACAGCTTCACCTTCATGGTAGGCGATACGGAAGTACTTGTAGACCTGACTGACATCGCCGCTAACGCTGCGCTGGACTACACCACTGCGTACAATCAGATTGTAAACGCAATCAACGCTGCTGCCGCTGATGCCGGTTTCGACACCATCACTGCAACTCTGCAGCCGCTGTCTCCGACCGTATTCTCTCTGCCCGTTACCGTTGATGGTACTGATTACGAGCCGGGTGATTCCGCTGGTTCTTACTACCCGATCCTGATCACCAACACTGGTTCTGAAGAACTGGGACAGGGCTCTTTCACTCAGGGTCAGGTGAACACTGATACTGATATCAACAGCACCATGCGTCCGGCTCCTGCTTCTGAAACTGAACTGCCGATCTCCATCAACGTTGAACTTGAAAAAGTTGGTCGTGATGGCGAAGGTGGTAACCTGACCATCGGTGGTAAAGACTGGCGGTCTACTGGTGACACTGACACCGATCAGGACCAGAACAACGGCATCGAAATCTTCAACATCTCTGTTGTAGGTGATGCTAGCAAGCCTTCTAACCTGGGCCAGATCATCTCTACTGACAACGCCCTGCGTACTGTCAACATCGTATCCGATGACACCACTCTGGACAGCTTCGCTGCCCTGACTGTTCGCGGTGAAGACAACGAAGGTGGCGACACTACTCCGTTCGGCGGTACTCTGGATACCCTGAATGCTAACGGTTTCCTGGGCAACCTGCAGATCGGTCAGAGCACAACTAGCCGTGCAGTTGACATCGAAACCTTCACTGCTACTGGTGGTGGCGATGTAACTTACTGGGCGTCTTACGGCGACGATGAGAGCGGTTTTGAGTCTCTGGGCAACCTGGCGTTCTCTACTACTACAGGTGCTGGTGATGACATTTTCAACGCCGACATCGACAGTGGTGCTCAGGTTACCGCTACTACCGGCGCTGGCAGCGACACCGTTATTGCTACCATCGACGGTCAAACTGATTCCGGCAGCACACTGAGCAAGCTGATCGTTAACTCTGTTAGCGGTGACAACGAAGTAACAGTTTCTTCTTCCACTGATGCTACTCACTCTGCAGAGATCAACTTGGGCAGCGGTGCTGACACTGTCAAAGGCAACAATGTAAACATTGATGCTGAGACTGGTGCTGGTAGCGACACTATCTACGCTGAAAACACTGGCACTGTAGCTACCGTTTTCCACAACGCAGGTGAGTGGACTACTGCAGCAGACCTGGATGCAGCTGTAGCTGCTGAACTGGCTGTAGGCACAGGCACTACCCTGACCGCTTCTGAGCTGCTGTACGGCCAGTCCGTACGTGTAACTCTGCTGATGCCGCACACTGGCACCGATGATGTTGACTCTTTCGTTGACGGTATCGAGTCTGCTGAAGCTATCGAAATTCAGGCCAGCAATGGTTACCTGACTACTGAGCGTGACCTGTACGTTGCTGTTGCTGAAGCAATCAACAACGATGCTGTACTGAGCAAGCTGGCTTCTGCTGAAGTTGACTCTAACGGTCAGCTGAAAGTGACTTACCTGATCGACGGCGTTACTGTTGCCGGTGATGACATGGTTGAAATCGCTCTGACAGAAACCACTCTGAGTGCGCAGGATCTGACCAATGTCACCAATGCTCTGAAAGCAGACAACAAAGACTCCAGCATCACTACCGCTGAAGTTGCTGATGCCTACGCTGACGTTGGCGCCTTCGTCGACGTAGTTGAAGAAGACGCTGCTGCTCCGGGTGATGCTCTGGGTGCTGATTCTACTGCTGGTACTGATAACACCATCAATGCAGGCTTGGGCGATGACGTTATCGTACTGAGCTCTGATGTATCCGTTACAGTTAATGCCGGTGCCGCAGACACCTTCGAAGGTTCTGCTGATACTGTAGTATTCGACCAGGGCGGCTTCGGTAACGACACCATCGTTCACTTCGATGTGTCTTACACTGATGCTGACCCTGCTGCTACTGTAGCAATCGACATGCTGGACTTCAGCGCTTGGCTGGACGGTATGACTTCCGCCTCTAGCTCCGTTGAGTCTCAGGTGCGCGTAGACGGTACCGTTGCTACAATCGGCGCGATGGGTGTGAACACTGTTACTCAGACTACTTTCACAGCTCTGAACGGTGCAACTGCAGCTTCCTTGGTTTTCGATACTCTGACCGACGCTCAGGTACTGGCTACTCTGAATGAAGCAGGTGGTTTCGCTACCGCTGCAGCTCCGGGTACTCTAGTAGGTACTGAAGTACACTCCATCCTGATGGTTGAAGACGTTGATAACCTTGGTTTCTACAACGTCTACGAAGTTGCTTCTACTGCTGGCGCTGCAACAGACGGCTTCACCTCTGTTGAACTGGTCGGTACCGTAGACTTCAGCGAAACTACTACGCTGATCGACGGCAACATCGTTTAATTCTAGGGAATTTCTCTAGAGCCTATGGCTATTCCTGAATAGCCCGGGTTAATCCAAAACCCCTGATTCCCTATGGATTCAGGGGTTTTTTGCTAATACGATACTCGGAATCTGTTATGTCTTTTGTCGCACTATCACCTCAAGCACATTCGAGCCTTTCCTTCACGCCTGTTGCCAATTACAAGTTTGCAGACCACACACCGTTGATATCAGTAGCCATCCCTGAGCTCACAGCCTTGATTCAGTCCCACGTTCTTTGCTTTGGCAAGACTGGTGAGCACTATGCTCTATTTGCATTAGTCGGCACCACTCAACATGGTTCTGCTTATGTCACAGCTGAAGGCAACTGGGCGGCCCCCTACGCGCCAGCATATTTGCGAAAAGGACCTTTTGCATTACTGAGAGCGGAAGGACGTGATGATTTGGTTTTCTGCATTTCGGAAGAAGGCTTAACATCAAGCCCTGAAGCAGAGCCGTTATTCGATGCTAATGGAGAAATGACCCAGGCTACAAAGTCACATTTTGATTTAGTCAAACTCTTCCACGGTGCAAGCAAGGTAACCCATGAAGCTGTAGCAGCACTTGAAAAAGCAGGTATTATCAAATCCTGGGAATTAGCGCTAAACGACGGGCAGCAATTAGCAAAAGCCAATGGACTTTTCTGTATCGATGAAAAGGCACTAAATGCACTGCCTGCTGAGAAATACCACCTCCTGAGGGGCGCTCCCATGGCCGTGGCTTATGCCCAACTATTCTCTATGCGTAACAAGCAGGTGCTGGAAGTACTCATCAGACAGAAAGTAAAACAAGACTCAACGGATATGGATGTTGAAGCTCTATTCGGAAAAGCAGACGATACACTGAAGTTTGACCTGTAACATTTTAGAACTAGGCACTTTTAACTGATAATCGACTGAGTGACTATAAATTAGACTCTGTTACTGACGGAAGTTTTTTATTGTATAGGTAAAAAACAAAATAGATCTTTATTTAAATTACCAGTTTTAGCGGGCTTAATACTATGAAAATTGGCGCTAGCTCCATAGATATATTTGTAACTAGAATATGGACTTTTGACCTCACGGAGCTTGATCATGAGTTTAGTGAATGGAGAAAATGTATCAATGAACAGAGAGAAAGCTCACCCACCCCTCAAGGACGCTCTAACCGCTTAGGCTGGAATAGCGAGAAAAATATTTTCAAGAACCAGCACTTTGACTCGCTCAAACAAGTATCAGTTCAATGCTTTATTCATTGCTTTAAAGAAATGGGAGTTGAAGTAGATGAAAGTGACTTCGATTTAAGCGCTTGGGTAAACATGACCTACCCCGGTGGCTACAATGTCCAACATGGACACCCAAGAGCCTATTTGAGTGGATGCTTTTATCTAGATACTCCTGAAAATTCAGGGCGCATTTCCTTTGCAGACCCAAGACCGGGCGCTGTATATGCTCCACTTGAAATGGCAGGAAAAATGAGTAGTAACGCAATCAAAACGCAGCCTCAGGCTGGACAACTCATAATATTCCCATCTTGGCTAGAACACTCTGTAGAAATGAACACTTCGTCTGAAAACCGTGTATCGATTGCCATGAACGTCGTAAAGCCTTCCTAAACATAGTGTGTCAAACAAAAGCTTTACTTATTTGGGGGTGTCAGCTCGTATACCGTCTGCGCATCCCCAAAAAAGGCTCTTCCAGCGTATGGTAAGAGAGTTTGGCAAAGGCCAAACTGATAGCCCCTATCACCAGCCAGTTCAACGGCAAGTCTATCCAGAAACTGCCCACACTGATCGGACCGATCAACTGACTCCAGAGCCACAGAATCAGCGCATGCAGCAGATACCAGGAGTAACTGACCTGCCCCATCAACTCCAGCACAGCGTTCAATAGCTTCGGCAACTGGATACTGGTACACAGGTAAGCCAGACATACGCCCGCCCATAGCAGTGCTTCAAGCGTCGGCCAGATAATCCACCAGGGCTGATGTTGTTCCTTGGCCTGGTAGCTGAAGAAATGCGCCATGGCCCCGACACCCGCCCATACCACCAGCAAAGCCAGGGGCAACCAGAACCACTGTCGCAGCCAGCCCTTTTCAAGAGCGCGCTGATAGACCATTGCGGCCATCATACCGATCAAAAACTGATCCAGACGTCCCAGCAAGGTGGAATACAACATGTGCTTGGGTGCTTCATTGATGTAGTAAGCCCCCAGCTTGAACAGCAGCAGTATCAGTATCAACCGAGGCAGATAGGTAGCGCCTTTATCCGCCACCGCCATGGCAAGAAAGGGGAAGATGGCATAGAAGGTAAACTCAACCGAGATCGTCCAGGCAGCCCCGGTAATAAAACTGCCCGAAGTGGGGGCCTGCCCCAGATTCGAGAAAAACAGATACAGCACATCAGCGGCGCCAAAGTTGTTGCGACCAATTGAAATCGCAACAAAGAAGACAAACAGGAATAACGGGAAAATACGCAGGAAACGGTTACGCATGAAATCGCCATACCGTATCTGACCGTTTTTAAGACTAATCAACATGAAGATGAAACCGGACAGCACGAAGAACAAGCCTACCCCGGTATGCCCTTCAACCATTAACCCCAAATACCAGGCATCAGGATTTTCCTGCCAGCCATGGTAGAAGTGATGATACAGGTGGTATGTAAAGACGATCATGGCTGCCAGACCACGCAGGTGGTCAAGCCGAGGCAAATACTGGATATTGGATGACTGCATGGAAGCCCCAAAGGCAGAAAATCAAAAGGAATTAGAGCAGATTTGAAATGCGAGGCAGGGCGACTACTCCCTGCCTTCCAGCATTCGTTTCTCCAACCGTGGCATATCATTTATCCACAGCTGGCGTCCTTTTTTAGTCAGGATACCTGCCTCCTGCAACTGCCCCAGAACACGAGACACGGTTTCACGGCTGGTATTGGTCAGGCTGGCCACTTCACGCTGAGATGGGAAATCCAGAACCCTGAGCCCCTCTTCAGACTCTTCAAAACGGCAGCGCATGAGCAGAGCACATACACGGCTATGAGCATGCTGATAGCCCAACAGCATGATCTGTTGATTACAGCGGCGTATCAGCTGGGTCAAGGCGACCATCATCCGAGCAGATACCTTGGGCTCATTGATCATCAACTCAACAGCAGGCTTGCGCGGCAGGAACGCAACCAGAGACGACTCGACCGCGAGCACAGCAGCCGAGCGCGGTTGACCATCAATCAGGGATAGCTCACCAAAATGATTCACCGGGTGAATCATGGAAAAGCCGATTTCACGGCCACTACTGGAGTAGGCGACGGCTTTCAGCTGCCCGCGGAAAAGGAACCCCATGGAGTCCGAAGGGTCACCCATCGAGAGCACCGCTTCCTCACGCTGAACCTGTCGCAGCTTCAGTTGAGGCGCTATCCATAGCAAGCGTTCCTCGCTTAATTCTTGAAAGAGCGGACACTGGCGCAAATAGCCCAGTATGATGCTCTGTTCTTTTTCCGTCATAGTCGCACTCTCAGTGCATCAGAGAAACCGGGGCCGCCAACCGCATTTGCTGAGCGTCTTTCATCCAGTTCGGCCAGATGTCAGGCCATTGTGCCTGCTGCCAATGTTTATATAGCACACCCAGCCAGATGCGGGCCTGTGTTTCACGTAAAATCAGCACTGCCTCTTCATCTTTCGGCAGCACAAAGACAAGACGCAACGCTTCCTGGCGCATTTCAAGCTTTAAGGTACGAACCAGACAGCTCTGGACGGCCTTATCCGAAGATACACTAGCCACCTGGGGGTTAGTATACTGCGCAACCAGTTGTGACTGAGCCTGCTCCTTTGCTGGACGTGGGGATTCGGTTGTTGCCTCACCTCCAGAGCGCTTAAGCGAGTCTGGCTCGGCCTCATCAGCTTGACCCTCGGCCAGAGTCTCCTCTTGGCCAACCCAATCAATCAGGTAAGGCACAAGCCGCTTGAGTAAACGTTGGGTTAGCCAAAGGTTGATAACGCCCTTTTCCGAATCAGCGCTGATTAAAAAACGGTCTTCATCTTCGACAAAACGAGTTGTCAGTCGGGTCAGTTGCATCTGAACAGCCAGGATCTATCTAGACCCATTTTTTAATTGTATCGAGTGAGCGTTCCAGCTGGATTGCCAGCTCTGGTAAACAATCGCATGCACTGGCATCTGCAGCCAAGGCTTCACGTGCACGCTTGATTGCATCACTGCGCTTGCGGCTTCTCAGATCGTCCAGACTGACATCAAACTGCTCACACACCTGCTGGATCATATCGCGAACGTTAACCGGCTCGGCTGCAGCTGTTTTCGCTGCCTTCGCTGCTTTCGTCTTTTTAACCGCTTTTTCTGGCTTGGCTTCTGCCTTCGACAGCTCTTTAGCTTTTGTCGAAATCAGCTTGAACAAGCGACTGCAAGACTGCTGATGCACATACAGCAGGGTTCGCACTGCAGGCGAAATTTTTTGGTTCGACAGAACACTCTTGTCAGCGCAAGCCAGCAAGGTTACCCGTTCGGTTCCACCATTAGGGCGAGTGAGCTCGAAAGTCATTGGCTTTAGCACGTTGAGCGACAACAGCTCCTGCATAACAGGCTGAGTCTGCTCAAATGCGTTCTGAATGGGTGCCAACTGCTTAATAATGGCATTCAACCTTTGAGTCGGCTTTCCTTTTGAGGTGATGATTTTCTCACCCTTGCCTTCAAAGTGAGGCGCATCAGGGTATACCGCCAAGGAGTTACGGCCGTTTTGTTTACTCAAACCAAAAGGATAGAGGCGCATGACATCAGGCAGGACTTTACCCTGCCAATTCATTTGCTCATTCAGCGCTGACTTGCCCTGAGTTTTTAGCAACATGCAGGGCATGGCACCACCCTTGGGCAAGGGGTAGAAAAGCACCGGAAACTGACGTGCCAGCTGACTGGCTTCTTTATGATGCACAGGCACATATAACCAATCTGCCGCGAAGGCAAAGTTATTGGCCTTATGGAAGCGCAGTGCCCCATGTCGTTCCAGTGACAGGACTTCTGCACGCCTTGTGTTTGGCTGATTATTTTCCGGCGTACTCAATGCTGTTTCCCCACAGTTTGCTTACCCTTTTTTGACGCCAAAAGGATAACGGTTGGGTGCTGGGGAGTCCAGCAAAGAGGCACCCTACTGGCTTAATACACGCTGAAAGCTGTCCGTTCAGTTCCATTACCTCAAGGCTGAAACCTTCAAACATCAGACATAAAAGAGCCGGCACTAAGGCCGGCTCTTTTCAAGCGTTTCCAGATCAGAAGTCTGAAGATGTATCCGGTGTACCCACCAGATTATCCATCAGGGCCGAGTTATCGACCAGGCCATCCACATTGTGTTCCTGCGGACTTTGCGACGGTTCAGCGCTCTCAGAGTCACCTTCGGACGGCTCACCGCTGCCCAACAGGTTATCCAGGCTATTCTCCTGCTCTTCTTCGAACAGATCAGATGCTTGAAGCGGCTCACCTTCAGGCTCTTCGGCCTCCTCGGATTCAGGTTCCTCAGACCCTGTAGAGTTATCCTCCTCACCTGCATCCTCAGCGTCATCAAATTCAGGAGCATCATCCTCGGCCAGGCCGAAGATATCACCACCATCATCCAACAGACTTACCTCTTCATCGCCCTGATCTTCAGATTCATCAGAGCTGTCAGCTTCATCAGCCTCAGGCTCAGGCTCATCTTCAGACTCTTCTTCCGCAGCGGCGATATCCCCTGCTTCGGATTCCTCAGACTCAAGCTCTTCAGTTTCAGGCTCTTCGTCTATCTGTTGAGTATCAGCATCGTCAGACAACAGTGCCTGCAACTCTTCAAGGGTAAGGTTAAAGCCCGCCTCTTCGAGGGTAATGACACCATCAGTACCGATCAATGCAGTATCAAACTCGGCCACCAACTGATCACCAGCATAGATGGACAGCACATCACCGGCATCATATTCGAATACGCCGGCATCCAGCTCGCCTTCGATGCCTGAACTGGTCTGGTAGGTCAGACCTGTTACCGGCTCAGTCGCCAGCGTTGCAGACTGAATGGAGTCATCCACATGCTCATCGAACTCGGTGATGCCAGCATATTGCTCCAGCATCTCGCGAACATGCTCCATCGCCTCTTCTTCAGACACGTAAGCTTCACCCAATTGCTCAATCAGAGCCTTGAGCTCAGCTTCCGTCGCTGTTTGCAGATTCAGGCTGGTATCAGCCAGCGCGGCATGAGTGGCCGCACTGATACTGATACCGTTAGCAGGGTTACCATCGGCATCCAGAGACTGCAGGAAGACTGCCATGTTTTCGACATACTCGTTGTTCAGATCCGAGCGGTCCACATTGGCCAGATCCTGCAGGAACACCTGGCCGTTGGCGAGATCATCTGCAGAGGCGGTACCCACAACTACGTTACCGACCAGGAAGGTCACAGAGTCACCTTCACGGTATTCGAAGCTACCGTTATCATCCGTCATGCCACTAAGGCCTGAAGATGTGAGGTAAGCCACGCCAGCAACGATGCCGTCGACCAGGGTGGCGGTAACGGTAGTTTCTTGACCGTTGCTGCTTTCAGTCGAAGTAACGGAGATAGTGATGCCTTCCAGCTCTGCATCTGTCAGCTGACGGTTGGCAAGCAGTTTCACATCACTTTCAGCTTCACCACTGGCATTCAACGTCACTGTATAAGTGCCATCACCATTAGCGGTTACACCCGTGCCTGTGATTGAAGTGCCCGTGGGCAAGCCGTCTACGGTAATGTCACTCAGCGATTCCGAGCCATCCAGATCAGTCAGCGCCGCCGACATATCGAGGTCGTATTCGTAAGTATTAACCTCAACGGTCACTTCAGCACTGAAGTCCGAAATTGTGAAACGACCATCAGTTCTGATCACTACCACAGAGTCGAACTCGGCCAGATTCGTGAAGGTGTGAGTACCGTCGTCTAGAGTATCCAGATCGATACTTGAGCCTACAGGACTGCCATCTTTCAAGAAGGTTATATAACCGTCATCATCCCTGGACCCGCTAACCTTATAGCTGCTAACGGTTAGACTAAAACCGGTTGCGGTTCCGCCCAAACTATACGTGTGACTGTTATTGGTCCACGACAACGAAACATCCCCATCTTCCGTGAATGTTTCTGTACCCGTGCCCGACCCAGTTTGGGTTCCCTGATCAACGCTGCCATCAAGCACAGGCTCAGAAGCTGTCGTATCCAGAGCAGTTACTTCAATATTCACATTGAAGGTTGCCGCATCACCATCTTCGTCCGACACGGTCACAGAGAACTGCTTGGTTGTCAGCCCCTCAGGGAATTCACCTGGCTGTACGCTGTAAGTGTACTGTCCGGTGGTGAAGTCAAAGATCAGTGTTCCCTGACCAGCAAGCTCGACGCCTTCGCTGGGGAATTCCACCGTACCGTTGCTACCATCAACTGTGTACGTCGTACCGTACAGAGTAATGCTGTCGATACTGATAGCACCATCACCGCCGGATACGTTATCGGACACATCACCACTTACAGATGCGGAAGCGGTATTAGTCAGCGTATCAACCAGCTGTGTTTCATTGGTAACAATGATCGGTGACTCACCTTCCTGTACCTGAACAATATCCAGATAGGTCTCGGATACATTCGACCCTATGCCGACCACAAACAGTTTATCGACATGGCCCTGCAGACCAGAGTCATTGCCTTCAATAAACTCTCTCCAGTCCTGAATTGCCGAATCACTGTCACTATTGACCGCACTGGCGTTGTCGTTCGGGTCACCATCAGACAGGAAGTATCCAATCGTCTGATCAGCTGAATGGCCAGTAAAGTCGGCTGTTTCGGTTGTATTCAATGCATCCAGATAGTCGGTACTGCTACCGATATTGATGCGATTGCCGTCAGAGTAAACACCATCAGTGAAGCCACTATCATTCCAGTGAACCTCCAAACCGTTGATGTAATCAATGGCATCACTCACACTCATCCAGCCAACATTCACTGCGCTGGAAGCGAACAGCGTCAGGTTCACTTCAGTCTCACCCATGGCCTGATAGGCCTCAAAGGTGGAGATCAACGACTCTTTAGCGATTTCGAAACGCGTTTTGCCCGCACTCGATACGTAGTCATCCATCGAACCGGAGACATCGAGAGTAATCAAAAGATTGGTCGTGGTTGCCCCGACTTCCAGGCCCACGGTTTCATCCTGACCTTCTGGAATCAAATCAGGTGCCTGCGGCGCACCAACAGCATTGATATTTATATCCAGAGTGGACTCAACACCATCACCGTCAGCATCAGTCACTGTATACGTGAAGCTTTCAACAGGATCATCACCTGGACTCAGCGCGTCATAAGCATCCTGATCCAATTGGTAGGTGTAGTTACCTTCGTCGTCGACGGTCAGTACACCGTAATCGCCCTGAATCACACCATTGACACTGCCTTCCCACTCAACGGAGTTTTCATCGGCCGGACCATCGGCACCAAAGCCGTAATCAACCTGACCACTTACTTCATGCGAATCAGAGGAGACCAGCTGTCCCATCAACTGGAAGCTGTTCGAAGCACTTTCATTGGTGTAGACGGTATCCACCACATTACCGCTTCCATCTACAAAGCCTATAATTTCAAAGTTATAGGTTTCAACAGCACCTTCAGCTGTTGTGATTGTGATGGGTACGATTGTGCTGGCATTGTTTATGGTAACAATGTCACGACTGGTAACAGGATCACTCGTATTGTCGGTTTCATCATGCTCAAAGCTGATAGTGTGATTAACCGTGGCAACATATCCGTTAATGACAACATTGAAGGACAGGTTAAGATCAACAGATTCGATCGCATTGCCTTCGTCAGTCGGGAAGTTATTGTGGGTAAATTCGCCAATTGCAAAGGTCGAGTTAACTGCCACATTCTGGTTGTTAATCAGGCTGTCGTTATCATCAAATGAGTAGTTGGATGGACTCCAGCTAACCACATCATCCTGACCCGGAACACCATTATTGATGCTCTGCACATTTGAATTCCCGCCCTGAGCGTTGGACCAACCAGTCTCCAGCTCACCTACTTCGATTGTGTTGATCTGAACATCAAGCGTGTTCGAATCATTACTTTGAGCAGGCATATCATCTTCAATAGTGACCGAAACCGTGCCTGTATCGACAGGTGTATTGCTGCCATCCGAGATGGAGACATCAAAGTCAAAGCTCAGAGTATCTTCCAGGCTGTTCACGTCGTGATCGACTGGCTGACTCAGTGAAACGGTGTAACCGATACTGCCAGGAGGCGTAGAGCCTGCTGTATTAACGCTCTCGTCACCACCATTCAGCTCAACTCTGATCACTTCAGTGCCGGCAGCAGTAGAACCAATGGCGACCGTTTCATTGCCCGACTCATACGCCCAGCTGATAGGCTCACCACCAGACTCAAGTCCTGTTGGCAGGCTGCTCAAGTCAATTGCGACAGTCAGCGCTGCTGTGCCATTACCGGTAATTGTGAGCGAACCCGAATCGCTGGCATCGTTCGTCTGATCGGTGTAACCCGTGCCGGCATCAGTATCTTCCAAGCCCACTTTATCCTCAGCCGGGATATCGAGGCCCTCTTCAGACACTACGACTGAACCATTGCCAATGGTCGGAATAGAGTCATTATCGATGATCGTGGTTTCAACAGTGTCTGTGTTGTACTCGACCGCTTCGTAATCGGCTGCTTCGCTGTAGTTGCCTTCCAGCGCGACAGTGAAGGTCTCACCGTTGTCGGCAAAGGCATCATCCACAGCCGTGCTGCTGAACGCACTGCCGATGGTCACGGTGGTGCTGACGTAGTCGTAGTCCGCATCCGACGTCGTGCCGTTGTTGGTGAAGCTCACGTCAACAGTGCCGCTCGGCTGATCAGCTGCTGCCAGCGGATCACCGTTCTCGTCGACCGCCAGGACGATGTAGTACGCGCTGGTCTCACCGTCTTCGTTGATCACGGACGGATCATCGCTCAGGCTGCCGTCTTCATTGGCGGCAAACAGCTGGAAGGTGTAGGCAGTATCGTTGTCTTCAAAACTGAACTGGTCTTGGGGATTATCGTTATGTGTCTCATCCAAAATTGTCGTGGTGACATTGTTTGGAGAGTAATTTGCGATAACACCAGTCCCTTCACGGGACCAGTTACCACCAAGGGAAAGTGTGAACTCTTCGTTGTTGTCTGACAGAGCATCATCTTCCGCTCCAACAAAGAAAGACTGGCCCACAGTCACCTGCTGAGGACCACCGGCTGCATAGTCTTCACCCGCGCTTGCACCGTCACCCGGCTGACCAACATTAACCGTAATCGTGCCGCCCGGCTGTGTGGCTAGCGGAACTCCACTACTATCAACCGCCAGGACAACATATTCACCTACTGTCGGCAGCTCAGAAAATTCGCTTTGCTCTGTAGAGTCAGTTTGGCCAGGCAGCGAGAAATAGCCCGGCTCATAAATGGTATTGGCAGATACATACTGTCCATCCACAACCGCAAATAGCTGCAGATTAACAACTTCAGGCTCTGGTTCGGGCTCTGGCTGAGGTTCTGGCTCAGGCTCAGGCTCTGGCTGGGGTTCCGGCTCAGGCTCTGGCTGAGGTTCCGGTTCAGGCTCTGGCTGGGGTTCCGGCTCAGGCTCTGGCTGGGGTTCCGGCTCAGGCTCTGGCTGGGGTTCCGGCTCAGGCTCTGGCTGGGGTTCCGGTTCTGGTTCTGGCTGGGGTTCTGGCTGGGGCTCCGGCTCGGGGGCCGGTTCATCTGCGATCAGGGCATCCTGCTCGGCAACCAACGGCGGCTGCTCAGAGGAAATACCTTGGGTTTGATAACCCGCTTCAGGAGTGGTTTCGTTACGAGTGGCTTCCAGCTGAACAAAGTCAGCGCCTTCATTACCGCCTGTACCACCTGCTCCACCGGCAGCAGGCGCACCAGCAGCCGTCGGTTCAAGGATTTCAGTCGGGTCCTGGCCCGCTAACAACGCAGCCTGAATAGCGTCTACATCGGCAATTGCATCATCAACGGGAAATTGATTACCGGGGGTAAAGGTATCAGCTGTCGCCAGCCAGCTCTGGCCGCCGTTCAATACGATGGTGTCAGCGGCGTTGTCCAGCTTGATTTCAATTTGAGCATCTACGCTCGGACGAATGACATCTTGTTCCATGATGGCGTCGCCCAACGCCAGTACACGTTCGTTGCCTGAAGCATCGATGGCGATGACTCGACCAGATATCGCACTCACACTACCAATGACGGTACTCATCCTGTTACCCTCCGGGTTCTTTTTGTTCAGATTGGGTTAAGCTAGAGATCTGAAGCAAAAATGACCAGTGTACTCAGGTACAGGTAGAGGGATTTTTCTGCTTTTTCGTGATTTACCCAGGGTGATTAGTCAGTTCCAGTTTGATAAAAAATGCTCCGGCACCCCTGAATACGCCTCACTACGTCACTCACAACTCATATTCAGGACTCGTCAGGCGCATCAAAGACCTGCTTTTCTCTCATGGGGCGGGCATGGAACCAGATGTTGAACGCCCACTTTTCACCCCGAACAACCGGCATTCCAGCATGTAAGCTGTCTTTATGAGGCCTGGTTTCATCGTCTCCGATATTCTGAAACAAAACCATTCGACCTGGCGCAGGCTCCACTTCCAGTCCCAAGCGTGGGAAAGCGGTTCCTCCACCTTCAGCTACTTCGTTCAGGTAAACCAGGGCTGTTACCAAACGCTGCCCGCCAAAGCGGCAACACCGTTGCCCTCTGGCAGTGGAAAGGTCATAAGCATCGTAATGCGCCCGATACTCTTGCTCAGCACCATAGTGCAACACTTGGAGAGACTCGGCATTCTCCAACGGCATGCCCGCCAATTCAGCGATACGATCCCCAATCCGCTTGACCAGCGGATAATCTGCGTACCTGAGCCAGCAGTTTTGACCGGAGCGCCCATCGGTCACCCCATAAGCCTCATCAAACGAAACCTTGGCTCGCTGCAGATGTTCTCTGGCCAGCTCTATCAAGCCTGCTGCCTCATCAGCACTCAATATATTTTCGACCCGCATGATCAGCGGCCCATGATTGAGGATTTGAAGCGAAGGTTGAGTCTTACAACCTTCAGCACGGGGCTGCATTTCCACATTATTCATTCGCTTGTCCTGCTAGCCACATCCTTGCTCACAAAATACAACACACCTAGAAAACCATACTTTGGAGATAACAAAAAGCCCGGCTCCCGCCGGGCTTTGACATCAAATAATCACTGAAGCATCAGGTTTCGACATCCGGAGGTGTTGTAACCAGGGTATCCAGTGTTGGATTGTCCAGCGTGACATACTGGCCATCGTCCGAGGTATCTACTGCTACCTGGAAGTCACCACCATGCACATCACCGTCGTTATCCTTAACGTCCACTGCAAAGTCGAGTATCACGTCCTGTGTGCTGAACTGGATTACATCCGTATCCATGGAGACGACCTTGTAATCAGACCCAGAGATTACAATCCGGTTGAACACCTGGCCATCATCAGGAATATCAATGGTGTGTTCCCCACTCTCACCACTGGTGGTTGCAGTCACGCTGACAGCAGTAGAATCAACCGCGGTGCTGCCATTAAACCGCTGATAAGTGAAGACATCATCAGGATTACCACTGGTAGAGAAGTTACCCAAGGTGAAGGACATGTCCTCGAAGAACTCACCATCAGCCACACGATAGGAAATGGACTCACCGGAGTTCATCAAATTGTTATCCACACCATAACCATCCCC
This sequence comes from Marinobacterium sp., assembly GCA_048260865.1. Lineage (GTDB taxonomy): Bacteria > Pseudomonadota > Gammaproteobacteria > Pseudomonadales > Balneatricaceae > Marinobacterium. The sequence goes on from JBLXGN010000003.1 coordinate 412,377, forward strand.
TGAAGGGTTAGTCGCAACACTACCGCCAACCGCCTGCAGGAAGATCGTTACACCGTTGGACACAACCGGGATTTCGCCTGCTATTGGAGTCCCAGCATCCAATATAGCCCCCCCATCAACCTGAACACCGGTAGTCACTGAAGGGCCCTGTAACACCTGATCCAGAGACAGAGTATAACCACTGCCGTCGTCATCAGCTTCCAACAAGAAGACTTGGTCATTATCAGAGTCCACAGCCTGCAAACTGCCATCTGCCAGTTGGATAAATGTCACATCCTTGCCCGCAGTGGTTTTCAACGAAGGCATGTCGCTACCGACGGAGAAGATCAGGCTATCCATTCCATCAACGCCAGCATCGACTTCCAAATCCCCAGAGGCCGTTGCGTTAACCGCATTTGCAAGATTGGCATTACCCAGATCTGTGATCTCGATTATATCGTCCTGCAACATCAGGCTTGCCGTACCGGTTACATCCGGGTTGCTACCGTCATTGGCAAGCACATCGATGGTGCCAAGATCCAGTCTGTCAGTACCCGCAACTTCTCCAGGGTGAAGCAGATTTACACCCGGTTCCAGTTCGGCGCTCACTGATACATTACCTGTCGCACCCGCCGCTATAGCACTGGCGGTCAGCGTCAAGGTAATGACGAGCGAGCCACCTACAGAGCCCTGAATTTCAGTATCGCTGATGCGGCTCCAGCTCAAGCCTGCAGCCGTTGTAAGGTCGCCCAAGTCTTCACTGAATTTGAAGGAGCTGAGCGCCAGGTTACCGGCCGTGAACTCAAGACTGTCGGAATCGCTATCCTCATCAACGGCCTCATCAACAAACAATGGAATTGAATCGCCACCGATAGGACTGGTTACGTCCAGAATATTGGTCGTAACGTCATCACCGTAGAGGACAGACTCATAGTTGCCGGCAGTTGTCAGGCCACTGACCGATACTGTGAAGTCCTCACTAAGCTCAAAGGTTTCATCAGTCCAGGTACCAGTGCTGAAGATAGTTCCGAGCACAACCGTCTGCTGTGTACCGTCATAGTCTTCCTCTGCACCTGCGGTCGCATCTCCATCAGTGAAGGTGATTGTTACCTCACCGCCATCATCGATGATGTTGTCATCTTTATCGACCAGGTGTGCTACATACTCTGCTGCATCACCTTCGGTCACCGAGTTGACATCTGCCAAGAGGGGCTCTTCCGTTTCTTCGTCATAGCCAGTGACAGCAAACAGCTTAACGGTTACCGGATCTTGATCTGGCTCATCAGTTTGATCCGGGGTATCCGGGTTACTGTCGTCGATGATGGTGGTCGTGACATCATCACCATAGGCCACCGATTCATAATCCTCGGCACTACTCAGTTCGCTCACATTTACTGTGAAGGTTTCACCGTTGTCAGCACCATAGTCATCCAAGACATCTGTACTGAACACGCTACCCAAATCAACGCTCTGCGTAACATTGATGTAGTCTTCAGACCCATCCGTCTCTGTCTGAGAACCAACACCTGTGGCCGTGCCGTTGCTGAACGTAATTTTCACATTACCGCTGTCAGTAACAATGTTGTCGTCCTTATCCACCAGATGAGCAACATATTCTGCAGCAACACCCTCAGGGACCGCATTGGCATCATCCAGGATTGGCTCTCCTGAACCTTCGACATAACCAACAACCGCAAAGAGTTTAACCACAACAGTATCGGCATCCGGTTCATCCGGTTCATCCGGCGTATCCGGATTGCTGTCATCGATAATGGTGGTCGTGACATCTTCTCCGTAAACAACAGACTCGTAATCAGCAGCTGTCGATAGTTCACTCACACTGACAGTGAACATCTCTCCATGATCGGCTGCATAATCATCCAGAACATCGGTACTAAAGATATTACCCAGTGTTACTGACAACTCTTCATTAACGAAATCCTCGGATCCATCAGTTACCGACTGAGACAGAACCCCCGTAGCCGTGCCATTATTGAATGTAATGGTCACTGTGCCGCCATCGTCGATAATGTTGTCATCCTTATCAACGAGGTGAGCAACATACTCAGCGGCTGTTCCTTCAGGAACTGAGTCCGCATCCGCCAATATTGGCGTTTCAGATTCACCCTCATAACCAATGACGGCAAACAACTTCACGGTTACCGAATCTTGATCCGGCTCATCCGGCTCATCCGGTGTATCAGGGTTACTGTCATCAACAATGGTTGTAGTGACATCTTCACCATAGGTAACGCCTTCATATTCATCCGCAGATGTAAGGCCACTGACTCCTACAGTAAAGGTTTCTCCATGATCAGCATCGTAGTCGTCCAGTACATCTGTATTAAACACTGCACCCAGAACAACCGTTTGCTGGACGTTAATAAAGTCTTCAGATCCATCTGTTGTGGTCTGAGAGCCAACACCTGTTGCCGTCCCATTACTGAATGTAATGGTAACTTCGGCGTCATCCTCAATGATGTTGTCGAACTTATCGACCAGGTGGGCTACATACTCAGCCGCTACACCCTCAGGCACTGAGTTGGCATCAGCCAAAATGGGCTCATCAGTCTGTTCGTCATAACCAACAACCGCAAAGAGTTTGACGGTGACCGTATCATCATCCGGCTCATCCGGCGTTTGCGGAGTATCCGGGTTACTATCGTCGACAACTGTTGTGGTAACAGCAGCCCCATAAGTAACCGGACCATAGTTAGCTGCAGTTGTCAGTCCACTGGCACTCGCAGTAAACGTTTCACCATGATCCGCAGCATAGTCATCCAGCACCTCTGTGCTGAAAATACTACCCAGGGTGACTACCTGCTGAGTATTGATAAAGTCTTCCGAGCCATCCGTTGTACTCTGAGAGCCAACACCTGTCGCAGAGCCATTAGTAAAGGTTATTGTTACCTGACCGCCATCATCGATGATGTTGTTGCCTGAATCGACAAGATGGGCCACGTACTCGGCAAACAGACCCTCAGGCACATCACTGACAGGGGCCAGAATCGGTTCTTCTGTTTCCTCATCGTACCCAATCACTGCGAACAGCTGGACTGTAACCGGCTCGGGCTCGGGCTCGGGCTCAGGTTCAGGTTCAGGTTCAGGTTCAGGTTCAGGTTCAGGCTCGGGCTCGGGCTGCGGTTCAGGCTCAGGCTGAGGTTCTGGTTCAGGTTCTGGCTGAGGCTCGGGCTCAGGTTCGGGCTGAGGTTCTGGTTCTGGCTGAGGTTCCGGCTCAGGCTCAGGTGCCGGAGGAGCAGCAGGTGGCGGCTCGGGTGCCGGTTCGTCAACGATCAAAGCGGTTTCAGGTGCAACAGGCGGAGGTGTGTAACCCAGCCCCTGGGTATCGTAACCCGCTTCAGGTGTGGTTTCGCCAGCGGTACGGCTAAGCTGTACAAAGTCAGCACCTTCGTTACCACCACCGGCAGCAGCGGCTCCAGCAGCAGGGGCACCCGCAGCGGTAGGTTCAAGAATTTCGGTCGGGTCCTGACCCGCTAACAAGGCTGCCTGGATAGCATCAACATCGGCTACGGCATTATCTGCAGGAAAATCAGAGGCAGGTGTAAAGGTATCGGCTGTGGCCAACCAGTTCTGGCCACCATTGAGTAAGATAGGCTCGGAGGCGTTATCCAACGAGATTTCAATTTGAGCATCCATGCTGGGACGAATTAGGTCTTGTTCCATGATGGCATCACCCAGCGCTAAGGTGCGCTCGACGCCGTCTGCATCTATGGCAACTACCAAGCCAGAGATAGCAGTAACACTGCCTATTACGGTGCTCATAATTGTTGCCCTCAACAATTCTGGTGGGGGGGGCCAATTTCAAATTAGTTGAGCATCTATTAACCAGCTATTGTCCTCTGGTACAGTCGCGTAAACACCACAGTAAAATCAGCGCCCTAGCCATCCCGCACGATTACCTTATACTGAGTCGAGAAGTGACCTGCGTACATGCCAAGGTAATCTGTGCCATGAGAACAAATGCTTACCGCCTCAGCGCCCTGCTTTGCTGCATACCTTCTGCAGCAATCGCTGCCGAAACATCTGATTTACCCGCTTGGGCCGGCGAGCCGCTGGATAGGGCTGAAGTCATTATGAGCGGCTGGGTTGATCGCTCTGCCAGACGACTGGACAGTCTGTTTGGAACCCCCGAGAGCCTGGATATCGATAACGAGTCCTATCTGCGCATTAGTCAGGAGTCCTTGTGGCAGGAATCGGAGGGTTTTGACACTGACCTGAACCTGCGATTTCGTCTGGACCTGCCCACCAGTAAGGATCGCCTGCGCATCCTGATCGAAAGTGATCCCGAAGAATCTTTGGGCACCCTGGATGAACAGGGAACAGATGCCCGCCTCAGCCAGCGCGTGGAAAATGACAACTCCGTTCTGGGCCTTGCCAAGCTGGACCCGGCAGATAAAAGCGAGCGCTGGAGTTACCGCTACGGTGCCGGTATCAAACTGCGCCTGCCCATTGATCCCTATGTTCGCGTCAGTGGTGAGCGCCAATGGCAGTTTGCTGACAGCCCCTGGAAGTTGAACAGTAACAACCGTGCATCCTGGTTTAATAGCGACGGCTACTCGGCACGCAGCAGCTGGTCATTGACGCGCCCACTGGATGAGCAGCGTACGCTGCGTTCCTACACCAAGTTCCAGTGGCAAGAGGAAGAAGATACGCTGGAGTTTTCCCAGCGCTTTGATGTGTCGCGCAGACTGGATGACAGAAGCAGCCTGCGCAACGGCCTGATCATGGTGGGCGAAAGCCTTTCAGACCCGCATTTCAACAATTACTACCTGCAGAGCTGGTACCGACGCGATATCCACAGGGGCATTCTGTTTATGGACCTGATCCCGGAGCTGCACTTCCCGCGAGACTCTGACTTTGACCCGCGCTGGGCGGTCACACTCAGGTTTGAACTGTACTTGAGCAAATCCATCGACAGCTTCTAAAAAGCCACCCGTCTTTCAGACACAAAAAAACCGGATGCCATCACAGCATCCGGTTTTTTGTTAGCCTATTGGGCGAGTATCAGACTTCCAGGAAGTCCAGAATACCTTCAGCCGCTTTACGGCCTTCATCGATGGCGGTTACGACCAGGTCGGAACCACGCACCATGTCACCGCCGGCAAAGACTTTGGCATTGCTGGTCTGGAAGGCAAAACGACCTGCTTCCTGCGGCTGAGCCTGAGTCTTGATACGACCATCATCGTGCAGATCGATACCGAAATCCGCGAACCAAGGCGCCGGGCTCGGACGGAAACCGAAGGCCACCAGCACTGCATCAGCAGGCAGGACTTCTTCAGAACCCGGTACCACCTCAGCGCGGCGACGACCGTTTTCGTCAGGCTCACCCATCTGGGTGGCCACAACCTTAACGCCGACAACCTTGCCGTTTTCGCCCACAACTTCAACCGGCTGACGGTTGAACAGGAACTTGACGCCTTCTTCACGCGCATTTTCAACTTCGCGCTTGGAACCCGGCATGTTCTCTTCGTCACGACGGTACGCACAGACAACCGAATCTGCACCCTGACGGATAGAGGTACGGTTACAGTCCATGGCGGTATCACCACCCCCCAGCACAACGACCTTCTGGCCTTTGACACTGATGTATTCGGACGCGTCTTTCTCGAAGCCCAGGCAGTGGTTTACGTTGGAGATCAGGAACGGCAGTGCATCATAGACGCCTTCCAGATCTTCACCCGGGAAACCACCTTTCATGTAGGTGTAGGTACCCATACCCATAAACACTGCATCGTACTCATCCAGCAGCTGCTGCATGGTTACGTCAGTGCCTACGTTGGTGTTCAGGCGGAACTCGATGCCCATCTCGGTGAACACTTCGCGGCGACGGCTCATCACGCTCTTCTCGAGCTTGAATTCCGGGATACCGAAGGTCAGCAGACCACCGATTTCCGGGTTGCGATCGAACACGACCGGCTTAACGCCATTACGCACCAGCACATCGGCACAACCCAGACCTGCAGGGCCAGAACCGATCACGGCAACTTTCTTGTCAGTCCATACCACCTTGGACATGTCTGGCTTCCAGCCCATGGCGAAAGCGGTATCCGTGATGTATTTCTCAACAGAGCCGATGGTCACGGCACCAAAGCCGTCGTTGAGAGTACAGGCGCCTTCACACAGACGGTCCTGCGGGCATACGCGACCGCAGACTTCCGGCAGGGTGTTGGTCTGATGGCTCAGTTCCACCGCTTCCATGATGTTGCCTTCGGTGACGAGCTTCAGCCAGTTGGGGATGAAGTTGTGTACCGGGCACTTCCATTCACAGTAGGGGTTACCACACTCCAGGCAACGGTGTGCCTGAGAGGAAGCGTTCTTGTCCTTGAACGGCTCGTAGATCTCGGCAAATTGCTGTTTGCGCACGTCCGCCGGAATCTTTTCCGGTCCCTGACGGCCAACATCGATAAACTGAAAGTCGTTATTCAGACGGTTAGTCATCTTACCACCTCGTCCGGCACCTGCCCGCGGGCAGGTGCAGCTGTTAGTCGTTCTCTGTGCTTACTCAGGACGTACACGCACAGTGTTCAGAAGTTCGTTCAGGCTCGCAGCTTTCGGCTTCACCAGCCAGAATTTGCCGCTAAAGTCATAGAAGTTATCCAGGATCTCCTGACCCCAGGCACTTCCGGTCTCAGCCGTGAACTCCTCGATCACCGAGCGCAGGTGGTTCTTGTAGATCTCCATCTGCTCGGTTCCGATGCGGTGGATATCCACCAGCTCGTGGTTGTACTTATCCACAAAGCTGTTGTTCATATCCAGCACATAGGCAAAACCACCGGTCATACCAGCACCGAAGTTGTAACCGGTTTCACCCAACACTGTAACCATACCGCCAGTCATGTATTCACAGCAGTGGTCACCGGCGCCTTCAATAACAGCGTGGCAACCAGAGTTACGCACACCGAAACGCTCACCGGCACTGCCTGCAGCAAACAACTTGCCGCCGGTTGCACCATACAGACAGGTGTTACCGATAATCGCGGTTTCGTTGGATTTGAAGGTAACGGCATCAAACGGACGGATAACAATCTTGCCGCCTGCCATACCCTTACCGACGTAGTCGTTGGCATCGCCTTCCAGCAGCAGGTTCTGACCACCGGCGTTCCACACACCGAAGGACTGACCGGCATGGCCCTGGAAGCTGAAGGTGATCGGCTGATCATTCATGCCCAGGTTACCGTGCTGACGCGCGATTTCACCGGAGGTGCGTGCACCCACTGAACGGTCACAGTTGGTGATCTTCAGCGTCCACTCGCCACCCTGCTTGCCGGCGATGGCATCACGTGCCAGTTCCAGCATTTCGGTGTTGAGGGTACCGGCATCGTACGGCTCATTACGCTCCTGCTGACAGGTATGCGGGTACTCGGCCGGAACACCAGCGTCACTGATGATCGGCGTCAGATCCAGGTTAGCCTGCTTGGGTGTGACACCTTCCAGGATTTCGAGCAGATCGACACGACCAATCAGCTCATCAAAACTGCGCACGCCTAGCTGAGCCATCAGCTGACGAGTCTCTTCTGCCACGAAACGGAAGAAGTTCTTCACCATTTCCACGGTGCCGCGGAAGTGGTCGTTACGCAGATCATCACGCTGAGTAGCGACACCGGTCGCACAGTTGTTCAGGTGACAGATACGCAGGTATTTACAGCCCAGTGCCACCATCGGCATGGTACCGAAACCGAAACTCTCGGCACCCAGCATTGCAGCCTTGACCACATCCAGACCGGTTTTCAAACCACCGTCTGTCTGCAGGCGGATCTTGCCACGCAGCAGGTTGGCACGCAGTGCCTGCTGAGCGTCAGCCAGACCCAATTCCCATGGGGAACCGGCATGGTGGATAGATGTCAGCGGAGACGCTGCTGTACCACCGTCGTAACCGGAGATGGTGATCAGGTCCGCATACGCCTTGGCTACGCCACATGCGATGGTGCCAACACCCGGACGGGATACCAGCTTCACGGACACCAGACCTTCAGGATTGATCTGTTTCAGGTCAAAGATCAGCTGAGCCAAGTCTTCGATTGAATAGATGTCGTGATGCGGCGGAGGTGAAATCAGCGTCACACCCGGCACGGAGTAACGCAGACGCGCGATCAGGGAGTTAACCTTGCCACCCGGCAGCTGACCACCTTCACCCGGCTTGGCGCCCTGGGCAACCTTGATCTGCATGACATCGGCGCTCATCAAGTATTCCGGAGTCACACCGAAACGACCAGAGGCAACCTGCTTGATCTTGGAGCGTTTGATGGTGCCGTGACGAGCAGGATCTTCACCACCCTCACCGGAGTTGGAGCGACCGCCCAACTCGTTCATCGCAACCGCCAGCGCTTCATGAGCTTCCGGGGACAGAGCACCCAGAGACATGGCAGCACTGTCAAAGCGCGGGAAGATGTTCTCAACCGGCTCTACTTCGTCCAGCGGTACCGGCTTCAGGCCTTTTTTCAGCCCCAGCAGGTCACGCAGAGTCGCAACACCACGATTATTGACCAGTTCGGCATAACGATCGTAGGCACGCTGATCACCGGAGGTCACCGCTTCATGGATAGTGCGAACCACGTCCGGGTTGTAGGCGTGGTATTCGCCACCGTGAACGTACTTCAGCAAACCACCCTGCTGGATCGGCTTGCGTGCACTCCAGGCCAGTTTAGCCAGTTCAGCCTGTTCGTTCTGGAAATCTTCAAAACGCGCACCTTCGATACGACTGCAGACTCCACGGAAACAGAGGTCGACCACTTCACTGGACAGACCCACGGCTTCGAACAGCTGAGCAGCGCGGTAGGACGCGATTGTGGAGATACCCATCTTGGACAGGATCTTCAACAGGCCCTTGTTGATACCCTTGCGGTAGTTCTCGTGCGCCTGCATCGGATCAAGACCCAACTCACCAGTACGGCACAGATCGTTCAGCACGCGGTAGGCCAGGAACGGATATACCGCTGTAGCACCAAAGCCGAACAGCACAGCCATATGGTGTGGGTCACGCGCAGTTGCGGTTTCAACGATCAGGTTGGTTTCGCAACGCAGACCTTTTTCAACCAGGTGATGGTGCACGGCACCGGTCGCCATGGCTGCATGGATTGGCAGCTTGTCGCGAGACAGGTAGGCATCGGTTAATACCAGCAGTACCTTGCCACTGCGCGCAGCTTCTTCAGCCTCTTCACACAGGTTGCGAATCGCCTGTTCCAGGCCAATGGCAGGATCGTATTGCAGATCCAGCTGCTGGGACTCAAAGCCTTCGTGCGGGCAGTTGAGCAGGTAGCGGAACTTGTTGGCAGACAGTACCGGCGTTGTCAGGATGATACGACGGGCGTGTTCCGGTGTTTCTTCGAACACGTTCTGCTCTGCACCGATACAGGTTTCCAGCGACATTACAATCGCTTCACGCAGCGGATCGATCGGCGGGTTGGTCACCTGCGCGAACTGCTGACGGAAGTAGTCGTAAGGTGAACGGATCTTGCTGGACAGTACTGCCATCGGCTTGTCGTCGCCCATGGAACCAACGGCTTCCATCGCGGACTCACCCAGCGGGCGCAGTACCTGGTCACGCTCTTCGAACGATACCTGGTACATCTTCATGTACTGTTTGGTCTCTTCCGGAGACATTTCACGGAAGGACTGAGACTCCATCTCGAAGTTCATGTGCTGTTCGAGACGAATCGCATTGTCTTTCAGCCACTGCTTGTAGGGCTGGCCAGACTTCAGCTTGTTGTCTACATCCGCAGTGTGCAGCACTTCACCGGTCTGGGTATCGATGGACAGCATCTGACCCGGACCTACACGGCCCTGAGACACGATATCTTCCGGCGCGTAGTCGAATACACCGATCTCGGATGCAGTACAGATGTAACCATCACGCGTCATCACCCAACGGGACGGACGCAGACCGTTACGGTCCAGCATGCAGACAGCAAAACGACCATCGGTCATTACCATGCCCGCGGGGCCATCCCAAGGCTCCATGTGCATGGAGTGGTAGTCGTAGAAGGCACGCAGATCGGAGTCCATGGTCTCGACGTTCTGCCAGGCCGGCGGCACGATCATGCGCACAGCCTTGTAGATGTCCATGCCACCAACCAGCAGGAACTCGAGCATGTTATCCATGCTGGAGGAGTCAGAACCGGTGGTATTGACGATCGGCTGCAGCTCATCCAGGTTCGGCAGCTGCTCGGTCACGAACTTGGTGCGACGTGAACGCGCCCAGTTACGGTTGCCTTCGATGGTGTTGATCTCACCGTTGTGCGCCAGGAAGCGGAACGGCTGGGCCAACGGCCAACGTGGAGCCGTGTTGGTTGAGAAGCGCTGGTGATAAGTACAGATCGCGGTTTCGAGACGCGGATCGTTCAGATCCTTGTAAAACACCGGCAAGTCCACCGGCATCATCAGACCCTTGTAGGACAGTACCTTGTCAGACAGGCTACAAATGTAGAAATCAGGATCTTGGTTGAGGGCGTTTTCGGTGAGGCGGCGGGCAGTAAAGAGGCTAACGGCAAATTCACGATCGTCTTTGCCATTGGAATTGATGAATACTTGCTCGATTTGCGGCAACGTATCCTTAGCAATGGGTCCCAGACAACCTTCATCTGTGGGGACCTCACGCCAGCCGGCGACTTGGAGCCCTTGTGCCTCTAGAGCTGAATTCAGCTCTTGGCGCGCTTGCTCTGCCAATGCGGGTTCACGAGACAGGAACACCATACCAACGGCATAGTTGTCACCCAACTCAACGCTTTGCTCTTCCTTCATGACTGAACGCAGGAAGCTGTCAGGTTTCTGCATCAGCAGACCACAACCATCCCCCGTCTTGCCGTCCGCAGCGATACCCCCGCGGTGAGTCATGCAAGCAAGTGCTTCAATCGCCTTCTCCAACAGATCGTGACTGGCCTGACCCTGCATATGAGCCATTAGACCGAAGCCACAGTTGTCTTTGAACTCTCCGAGGCGATAAAGACCTTTGTTCATAAGCCGACCTCACTAAAAACTTCTTTTTAATCAATTATTTATATCTATTCCTTTCTCCCGGGGTATGCTGGACGGGCAAAAAGGGGATGCAATTTTACACGCGCGGCCTATAAAGAACAAATTTTATCCAGCTCGCCTCCTGCTTGACAGCAAGCATAAAAAATGGCGCCCTGGGGCGCCACTCTTACACTAACCTATTGATTTTCTTTATTTATATCAGCCTTCACACCGGCTATTGAACGCGCCCAGGGACGCAATTTTTGCAATTCTGAAGGCAAGGCTGAGACTGCATTCAGAGCCGAATTTCGGTCCGCATACTGGCCATACACTACAACATGCCAGGGTTTGCCCTTGAAGATTGTATTGAAATAGTAGAAACGCTCAGGCTGTGCTTGCGCATCCAAAAAGGCCTTAACACTCTTCTCTTCTCGCGCACCCAACATCTGCAGAGTATAGCCACGATCCGGCCAGGACATTAACTCATCTTCGCGGAGATACGCCTTGGCCACACCGGAAGTAATTTGAGCGACCGGCTCAGGCGCAGGTGCAGGCTTGGGAGCAGGCTTAGGCTCAATCTTGGGCTCAGGAGCAGGCTCAGGCTTAGGAACCGGTACGGGTTTGGGCTCGGGTTTGGGCTCTGATTTGGGAGCAGCAACGGGCTGAGGTTTGGACTCGGATTTCGTTTCAGCCTTGGCCTCAGGCTTAGGCACTACCTCAGGTTCCGGCTCAGGAACAACGTCCATCTGAGCAGTTTCTTCCACGACAACGGGCTCTGGATCAGACAGAGGAGCAGGTTCTATTGCAGGGGATGCTTCGCTGCTTGAATCCGGCGTATAAGTAGAGGCTTCTTCAACAACCTGTTCGGTTTCTGCCAGCTCCAGCGTCCGTACAGGCTCCTGGGTATTTGCCGCCGCGATAACCGGTAATGGCAGACTCACGCGCTCGGTTACCGTTGGCGCCTCTTCATCTTCTGGAAGATACTGCCAGATAGCCGCAGAAAAGACGCCCAACAGGATCAAGGCAGATGCCGTTATATGGATAGGGGGCAATACCTTAGGCATTTTAACGGATCGCCCGCCATCCTTTCGGAGATATTCAGCGGCCAAGGCCCGCAAACGACCAGGCCTACCTTCGGCCTTTTCCACCATGGCACGCAACTGACGCGTTCCCAGTTCAAGCTCCTGAGGCAACAAAGACTCAAGATATTCGGCGGATTCTGCAGGTGTAAAAGCATCCAGACGCTCTATATGCAGATGACTATCCAGTGACTGTGCCAGCCCCATTTCGTCGAAGCGCTGAACAAACTCCGGCGACCCAGTCATCAGCAGGCGCGGTGCAGCACCCTGCTCGGCAGTAACGAAGTTAATCAGCAACTCGAGCGCATTATTGGTCAGATAATCCGCATCGTCGATCAGAATAAGCAAGGGTACGGCATCGTCTGCAAGCTGACGTGCTTTCATATGAAGACCCGACAGGCGCAGACGATTATCGTCCTGAACCTGCAGATCCAGCTCAGACACCAGGCGTGTCAGAACGCCTGTGACATCTGTACTGTCGTCCAGCTCAAGATGTGCAACCACCTCTGACCCCTGGTGTGGATCAGGCGCCAATTGCTGCAGCAACGCGGTTTTGCCACTGCCGGCTTCACCGGAAATGATCAGTACAAAGTCGGAAAAGCGTACCAGGTGCTTCAGCTTTTCCCGCTGCTGAAGACGTGATTCCGGCTCAAAATACTCCAGCGCATCTGCCATGATGACCTGCTTATTCTATTAAAGTTGACCGAGGTGTTGCCCTGCAGAAAGGGTTTCATCCAATTTCTGTACAGGGAAGTCAGATGTGACAACACCCTGCCCCAAAGATTTCAACAGTACCAGGCGCAACTGACCATCGAGGACTTTTTTATCCACTGCCATCAAGTCCTTGAAGCGCTCAGGTGTCATCTCAGCCGGCGCATAAATCGGCAGGCCAGCCGACTCAAGTACGGTTTTAACCCGGTCCAAATCAGCTTGTGACAGCCAGCCCAAACGCCCTGACAGATCAGCCGCCATCAGTGTACCCGCACCCACCGCTTCTCCGTGCAACCACTGACCATAGCCCTGATCAGTTTCGATTGCATGACCAAAAGTATGTCCAAGATTCAATAAAGCACGCACACCCGATTCACGCTCATCCTGGGCCACAATTTCGGCCTTGATTTCACAGGAACGGTAGATGGCATAGGCCAGCGCTTCAGGATCTCGCGCTCTCAGGCGTGACATATTAGCCTCTAGCCATGTCAAAAAAGCCTCATCATAGATCAGGCCATATTTGATCACTTCAGCCAGTCCGGCCGAGAGTTCGCGCTCGGGCAGCGTATTGAGCACATCCGTGTCCGCCACCACCTGTTGTGGCTGATGGAAGGCCCCGATCATATTTTTACCCAGCGGGTGATTGACACCTGTTTTGCCACCAACGGAGGAATCAACCTGAGATAACAGCGTTGTGGGTACCTGAATAAAGGCAACACCACGCTGGTAGCTGGCAGCCGCAAAGCCGGTCATGTCACCGACCACACCACCGCCCAAAGCCACTAACGTCGTGGTGCGGTTATGTCGCTTTTCCAACAAGGCATCAAAGATCAGATTTACATGATCGAGGTTTTTGTATTGCTCGCCGTCAGGAAGGATCACCGTATCGACCTGATACCCAGACAGCTGCTGCACTACTGTTTCCAAATACAAAGGAGCAATGGTTTCATTGCTGACAACCATGACCTGACGCCCCTTGATATGGGCCGCTAGCAGGTTATCGGACAGTAGTCCCTGGCCGATCTGAATAGGGTAACTGCGTGCACCCAGATCAACACTCAGTGTTTGCATCGTGGAAAATCTCCGAGAAACGTATTATTCGGCTGTTTTTAGCGGCTGCTGACGCCGAGAAAAGCGGATGATGTCGTTCACGACACCCTTGGGCCGGCGCCGATCGGTTTTGATGAGCAGGTCACAGCAGGATCGATACAAGGGGTCACGTTCGGCAATCAGCGCTTCCAGTACAGCCCGAGGGTTCTCGGTCTGCAGTAAGGGCCGATTGCGATCCTTGGCGGTACGTTCCAGCTGCTGCTCGATGGATGTGTGCAGATACACCACAAGACCACGACTTTGCAGATGCTTGCGATTGGCTTCTCGCAATACGGCCCCCCCACCGGTGGCCAGTACGATATTGTCCAGCTGAGTCAGCTCATCAATGGCCAACTCTTCACGCTGCCTGAAGCCGCTTTCACCCTCAACATCGAAGATCCAGGGAATGTTGGTACCGGCCTTGGCTTCGATTTCACGGTCTGAATCGTAGAATTCCAGCCCCAACTCTTGAGAAAGCAAACGCCCTATGGTGCTTTTTCCAGCACCCATAGGGCCAATTAGAAACACATTCAAATTTTACTGCTCTTGTACTTATCGTCTAAGTGACTCACGAATCATCTGCGGAGTGATGAAGATCAGGAGTTCCTGTTTCTCATTACTAGATATTTTGCTTTTAAACAAATGACCAAGCACCGGGATATCACCCAAGAATGGAGTTTTGGAAACATCTTCAACCGTTTGATTTTGCAGTACACCACCAAGAACTATTGTTTCCCCATCTGCTACGACTATGGATGTCTTGAGCTCTTGTCGGTTAATCAAGCGGTTACCAAAGCTGCCGTACTCCTCCCCAATAGAGTCTTCCGTGATGGTCAATTCAAGTTGAACCTTATCACCCGGAATGATCTGTGGCACTACATCAAGCTTCAATACCACCTCTTTCCATTCAACTGTCACCTCACCGTCACCATCAATTGTTTGGAAAGGTACTTCCTGTCCCGCTTTGATTACTGCTGGTTTACCATTCGTGGTGATTACTTTCGGCTGGGAAACAATTTCCAAACGACCATCCGTTTCCATCGCCAGCAATTCGCCTGAAAGCAGGAAGCTACCGTCAATAAAGCCGAACGCCAAGCCGGAAGTCGCTGCTTCCAGGCCCATATCAACCAACAGGTTACTCGGGATCTGCTGAGTTGCGTTAAAGGCTTCCAGGTCTGCGCGATAGGCATCAAGACCTTCGTCGGTTACACCAAAGTAATCCGAAGGATTAGGACGTGTAATAGTGGGATCATGCACGAAAGGTGTCTCACCAAAGCTCGGGGAACCACCGATAACGTAGTTATCACCACGATAGCCTGCTCCCCAGCGAACGCCCAGTTCTTTAGCAGCGGAGTTGGTTGCTGTGACAAGACGCGCCTGAACCATTATCTGCGCCACTTCCACATCAAAGCGTTTGATCACATCTCGTATTTCGGCGATCTGCTTGGAAGTTTCTCGCACCATCAAGGTATTGGTTTCGTCATCGGCCATCACAAAGCCGCGCTCCGAAACCATTTTAGCTTCAATAATACGATCTTTAATTTCAGAGGCTTTACGGTAGTCTATCTGAATAAAGTCTGTAACCAGCGGCGAAAGTTCCTTTTCTTGTTGCAGACTTTGAAGCTCCACTGCTTCACGTTCTGCTATTTCACTTACACTACCAACGAGCAGAACATTGCCCGCTTCACGCTTATCCAGGCCTTTGGTTTTCAGCACAATATCCAGTGCCTGATCCCAGGGTACATTTTTCAACCGCAGTGTAATGTTGCCCTGAACGTTATCACTGACAACAAGGTTCTTTTCAGCCACTTCTGCAATGATCTGAAGTACCGTACGGATTTCAACGTTCTGGAAGTTCAGATCAATCTTCTCACCGGTGTAGGGAAACAGGTTTGCCTGCTCTTCCTTCTCCGCAGCCGTCAGAGGCTTGAAGTCCAATACCAGCTGATTGCCACTCTGGTAAGCCATGTAGTCATACAGCACGTTGGCCGGCTTGATCAGAATGCTGGCATGCTCTCCTTTCACCATGGTATCGATGAAATTAACCGGCGTAGCAAAGTCCTGCACATCCATACGCTGTTGCATATCTGCGCTCAGACCTGCACCAATCAGGTTGACGACAATATTGCCACCCTCTTCGACAATATCCAGGCCCACATCGGCACTGCTAAGATCCACGGTAATTCGGCCGACATCGCCTTCCAGTCGATGGAAATCAACCGCCTGAACACGTGGGGCTCCATCTTTCATGACTGCAGAAGCAGAGCTTTTCTCGGCCCGCGCCTCGGCAGAACGCATAATCTGCTGGGCTGTACCACTACCCACTTCCAACACCAGGCTATTACCTTCAACACGTGTTTTGTATTCAACAACGTTGTTCAGGTTAGCCACTACACGCATGCGGTCGTTGGCTTCAGCGAAGTGCAGGCTATCAATACTGCCAGAGCGAACGGACAACATCTTTTCCGCCATGGCATTCTTCGCACCCCATAGATCCAGAACCAGGCGGGGCGGTTGTTCAATCAGGTAGGCTTTAGGTTCGGCAGGCGCAGAGTCGAAACGCATCTCAACCTCTACCGACTTGCCAGGCAAGGTGGTAAAGGTCACATCCTCAAGCATGGCCTCTGCCAATGCAGTTCGTCCCGTCAAGGCCATCACACTCAACATCAGCCAGAAGGGCACCAGGCGTCCAGTCCGCATTCGGTTTTTAGAGTTCCGTTGGTATGTATTCACGGTCTGCATCCTTATCAATCCTGCTTCTCAAGCGACAGAGTGCGCGGACGCTGCATCCACCCGCCACGTCCATTCGAAATAATTTCTACCAGTTCGAGGCCACGTTCATTGATCTCGATAACCTCACCATAATCATTTCCCAGGTAGTTACCCTGATGAACACGGTGTACCTCATTGTTCGGATCGCGTACCAGCGCCCAGAGTTCGTTCTCGCCTGGCTGGGTAATCAAACCGACCATTTCCAGCTGCTCTACAGCAAACTCTTCCAGATATTCCTTGGGTCGCTCGGTATCAGGCTGCACACCGTCATCCGGCAACTCTTCGCGCTTACCCTGATTTCTCACCAGTGGACGGAAAGGGTCACGCAAACTGGCGCCTTCGTAAACAAAGCTTTCGTAAGGTTTAAAGGTTGGCAGGGGCTCCACCTTCCCGCTTGGCCGTGCCTGCTGCTCACGGGTGTAGCGCTGTAAATCTTCAGTATCATCGACCCAGATACAGCCAGTCAGTGGCAACATCAACAGCGCCGCCAGGCCCAGACGGAGGGTCCGTTTGCTATTATTTGTTGTCGTCATAACGGTAGGTCTTCGCGCTGATTTCCATTGACAGTGTATTGTCGCCTGCAGGCTGCAAAGAGAAGTCATGCAAGGTCACGATTCGCTTGATAGCCGCTACACCACTCACAAACTCACCCATCTGGTGATAGTCGCCCCGCACCTGAATACGAATTGGCAGTTCAACATAGAACTGTTCTTTACGCTCAGGCTGCAGTGCAATCAGGTTGAACTCCAGACCCGCCTGACGGCCAATCTCGGTTATATCTTCCAGCAGCCCAGGTACTTCCTTATCGGTCGGGAGCTGTTTCAACAATTCGGCAAAACGGCCCTCCACGTCGGCCATCTGCTTGCGCAGTGCGTCCAGGCTGGCAACCTGAAACGCCTTGCGCTGGTATTCATTTTTAAGGTCTTGTTCCTTGGCGATCTCTTTTTCCAGCGCATCATGCTTGTCACGCACCAGGAAGTGCAGACCGGCGCCCACCACAATGGCAAACATCAATATATAGACGATGGCCTTGATGCCAATTGGCCAGCTACCCGCCTGATTGAAATCCAGATTATTGGGATCAAAACCCTGAAAGGCTCGCTTGAAGGCATTATTTTCCATTATTTCGCCTCCTCGGTATCAGGACGAGTCATGACCACCTGCAGGTTGAAACGTTTCTGCTCATTCGACTTGTCCACTCGACTCAAGTCCGGTTCGCCAAACCAGATGGAGTCACCCAGTCGACGCATGAATTCGGATATTTCATCGTTGTTATCGGACATGCCATCAACCGTGATAATTTCACCGCGGCGAGTCAGGTTGTTATAGAAGGTACCGTCAGGCAGCACCCTAACCAGCTCATCGAAGTTACGCACGATCACAGGGCGGTTGCCCTGCAGCTGTTGAATTGCGTTGAGACGTTCCAGCAATCGCTCACGCTTGGAGCGCAGCTCATTGATTTCCTTGATCTTGCGATCGAGCTTGGCAATCTCTGTTTTCAGGTAGTTATTCCTGTCGTTCTGACGATCCATCTGCATGTCGTAGTAATAGCTGACACCCAGGACAACCAGACCACCCAAGACGGCAGAAGCGACTAAATTGCCCAGAAAGCGTTTCTGTAGCCGCTCGTTTCGTTCTTCTCGCCAGGGCCTGAGGTTAATACGCGCCATACATAGTCCCTATGATCCCTAAATATCGAAGCTTCTCAACGCCAGACCACAGGCTTTCAACAAGCCTGGCGCGTCTTTTTCCAGACGAGCTGGATTGATCTTGGCATCCACTTCCAGGTTATGGAAAGGATTGGCAATATCGGTAATAACGCCGATCTCTTCTTCCACCATACCGGGAAGATCTTCCATCCCGGAGGTCCCGCCTGCCAGATACAGCTTGCTAAGCTGCCCCTGCGAGCCGGATGAATAGTAGAACTGCAGAGCACGAGAAACCTGCTGCACCACCGTCATTCGGAAGGGCAACACCAGGTTCTCCATAATATCTTCGTCCAACTCACCGCTGTGCAGCTGCTTTTCAACTTCTGCGATTTCCAAACCGCTGTGCTGGTGAATCATGTTGGTCAAATCATTACCGCCAAACGCCTGCTCACGGTTGTAGATGATCTTGCTACCCTTGAATACGTTCAGGGTCAGGGTCGCAGCGCCTATGTCCACAATGCCGATAATAGGTGCATTACTCAGATCCGTTTCCAGCAGCGGCAGCGTACGTTCAATCGCGTAGGTGTCGATATCGATCACCTCACACTTGAGGCCCGAACCGTTGATCGCATCTTCACGGGCATCGGTATCATCGCGACGACAGGCGACCAGCAGTATTTCATTCAGTTCAGGCGCTTTATCCACAGGCCCGAGCACTTCAAAGTCCAGTGCAACTTCGTCAAGCGGATAGGGTATGAACTGGTCTGCTTCAATCTGGACTTGCTCCTCAAGATCCATGCCTGCAAAGGCATTAGAGATTTCGAGGTGCTTGGTAATAACGGCGGAGGAAGGAACGGCGGTGACGGCGTGGCTGAGTTTGCCGCCGCACAATTTTAATCCGCGTTCGACAGCGTCAGATACTTCACCCGGAATTTCGACATTGCCATCAACCACTGCAGTGGGAGGCAAGGCTACGACTGCATAGCCCTCAATTCGGTATGATTGTCCATGTTGACTGAGTGCAACGAGCTTGACAGAAGAGGAGCCTATATCCACTCCTACCCAGCCGGCAGACTTTGGCTTAAGAAAGCTGAGCACGACATTTTCCTTATATCAGTCAGGTGAAGTCCCGGAAACGCTCACAATGTAGCCTGTATCGGGCACAATTTAAACTGTCGGTTCATTATGGACCCGCAAGCACACACCTATATAATGATCCAGCTCTATATTTTTTCCGCTTATTCTGAAGGGCAGCATGCGCATTCTCAAACGTTTAATCAAATGGTTAATAAGCCTGTCGCTAATCGGCGTCTTTCTGGGAGTTGTCGCTATTTCGGGGGCATATCTCTATTTCAGCCCAGAAATGCCAGATGTGCAAACATTGCGACAGGTTAAATTTCAAACGCCACTTCGCATTTATTCCAGCGATGACAAACTCATAGCTGAATTTGGTGAAAAGAAGCGCGTTCCGGTTAGCTTCGACCAAATTCCTGACGATTTTATTAAAGCGCTTCAGGCTGCTGAAGATGCCCGCTTTTTCGAGCATTTTGGCATCGATATTCGCGGCCTTAGTCGTGCTGCGTTTCAGCTGGCATCCAGCGGTCGCATCCAGAGTGGCGGCTCCACCATTACCATGCAGGTGGCGAAAAACTTTTTCCTGACCCGCGACCAGACCTTCAAGCGGAAGTTTGTCGAAATTCTGCTGTCCCTGCAGATTGAGCAAGAGCTCAGCAAGCAGGAAATCATGGAGCTGTATGTCAACAAGATCTATTTGGGCCACCGCTCCTATGGCATTCAGGCCGCCGCCAACACCTACTACGGGAAGAGTATTGATGAGCTCAGCCTGGCTCAGCTGGCGATGATTGCAGGCTTGCCCAAGGCACCTTCTGCGTTCAATCCCATCACCAATCCCGAGCGCGCCAAAGAGCGTCGCGACTGGATTCTGGGACGTATGCTCACACTGGGTTACATTGATGCGGCGGCTCATGATGAAGCGGTCAACACACCCGTTAGCGCCCGATACCACCGCAGCGACATTGAGCTGGACGCCCCTTACATCGCCGAAATGGTCCGTCAGCAGTTGTTTGAGCGTTACGGCGAAGACCTCTATACCGACGGCTATCGTGTCTGGACCACCGTTGATAGCGGCATGCAGACAGAAGCAACTCTGGCTGTACAACGAGGTTTGCTGGATTACACCGAGCAACATGGTTACCGTGGCGCCGAAGCCAGCATCGATATTGAAGCTCTGAGCCGGGAAGACCAGCTGAACGCACTTAAAGACTTCACCGGCTATGCAGGACTCGAGCCGGCTCTGGTGGTGTCAGTGGATGCAGACGGCGCCAATCTGTTGCTGCGCGATGACACAGAAGCACGCCTGTCCTGGTCCGGTATTAAATGGGCGCGCCCATTCCGCAGTATCCACTGGACAGGCCCAGCCCCCAAAAAGCCTTCAGATGTATTGAATGCAGGGGATGTCATTCGTGTAATGCATGATACCGAAGGCCAGTTCAAGCTGACTCAGCTACCCGAAGTACAGGGCGCACTGGCAGCACTCAACCCGGAAGATGGAGCAGTACGGGCTTTGGTAGGCGGTTTCAGCTTCTATCACAACAAATTCAACCGTGCGACTCAGGCCTACCGTCAGCCAGGATCGAACATCAAGCCGTTCCTGTATACGGCGGCACTGGAGAATGGCTTTACGCCGGCCTCCATCATCAACGACGCCCCGGTGGTATTCCATGATGTCAGCCTGGAAGGCGCCTGGAGACCCGAGAACGACAACGGCGAGTTCAATGGCCCCACACGCTTACGCGAAGCGCTGTATCGTTCACGTAACCTGGTGTCTATTCGTCTGATGCGCGCACTGGGAATTGAGCAGGCACGTGAATTCATGCTGCGCTTTGGTTTTGAGCCTGACCGCTTCCCGGCCAATCTGTCATTATCCTTGGGAAGCGCTGCAGCTACCCCATTGCAGGTTGCGACCGGCTATGCTGCTCTGGCCAACGGCGGCTTTAAGGTTGAGCCCTATCTGATCAGCCACATCACGGATGCTGAAGGAAAGGTCCTGCTGCAGGCCAATCCACTCCGAGCTTGCCCTGAATGCACCGCAAATACCGAAAGCGAAGGCGCCATCGACGAGCAAGCACCCGTTGCAACAATCGGCTCAACCGAAATTCTTCAGCCTGCCGATGAGCCTCTGCAACCCAGATATGCCAAACGCATCATCAGCCCACGCAACGCCTTCCTGATGTACGACATCATGAACGACGTTATCAATCGTGGTACCGGACGCCGCGCCCAGGCACTGCAGCGAAGCGATCTGGCCGGTAAAACGGGCACCACCAATGAGCAGAAAGATGTCTGGTTCAGCGGTTTCAGCCCACAACTGGTAGCGACCACCTGGGTCGGTTTCGACCAGCCGGGTCCGCTGGGACGTGGCGAATACGGCAGCAGCCGAGCCTTGCCGATCTGGATCGACTTTATGGAAGATGCACTGAAGGATGTACCTGAACAGCCGCCGACTGCCCCACAAGGTGTAGTGCGCATTCAGATCGATCCGGCCAGCGGCAAACGTGCCTATACAGGCCAGACCGATGCCATCTACGAATTCTTCCGTACCGAAGATGTACCCACCGAAACGGCCAAGAGCCCGGCACAGCAAATGCAGGCTCCGGCAACAGAAGCCATCTTCAGTTACTAACCCGTCAACCTGGGTTCAAGCATAAAAAAACCGCTGCCAAAGCAGCGGTTTTTTGTATTTTCCCGCACATCAGCAGACGTGCGTTCACATACCCACGCTTACAGCGGGTAATGTGCAGGCATCGGCAGACGCGCTACGCCTGTATCCACAGCAGCCTTGGCAACTGCGTAGGAGATCGCACCCAGCAGACGGGAGTCAGTCGCTTTCGGCAGGATGTACTCACGACCGAATTCCAGCTCCTGAAGACCGTACGCATTCAGCACTTCCGGGGTCACTGGCTGCTTGGCCAGATCTGCCAGCGCTCGAACGGCTGCGGCTTTCATCTCTTCATTGATCGCGCTGGCACGAACGTCCAGAGCACCACGGAAGATGAACGGGAAGCCCAGGACATTGTTGACCTGGTTCGGGTAATCGGAACGACCGGTAGCCATGATCACATCAGAGCGGGTCGCACGCGCCAGATCCGGTTTAATTTCAGGATCAGGGTTCGCGCAGGCAAAGACGATCGGGTTGTCCGCCATCTTCAGCAGGTTTTCCGGAGACAGCAGATCAGGACCGGACAGACCTACGAATACGTCTGCGCCATCGATCGCGTCTTCCAGGGTACGCTTATCGGTTTCAGTGGCGAATGCCGCTTTTTCCGGAGTCAGATCTTCACGACCGGAGTGGATCACACCCTTACGGTCCAGCATGAAGATATTTTCGACCTTGGCACCCATATTGATCAGCAGCTTCATGCACGCACTGGCAGCAGCGCCTGCACCCAAGCATACGATCTGAGCTTCTTCCAGCTTCTTGCCAGCCAGTTCCAGCGCATTGATCATGCCCGCAGCGGTAACAATCGCAGTACCGTGCTGATCATCGTGGAATACCGGGATGTTGCAGCGTTCGATCAGGATGCGCTCGATCTCGAAACATTCAGGTGCTTTGATGTCTTCCAGGTTGATACCGCCAAAGGTTTCAGCAATACGGGCAACCGTATCGATGAAGGCCTGCGGGCTCTCAGCGTCAACTTCAATGTCGATGGAATCGATGTTGGCGAAACGCTTGAACAGCAGAGCCTTACCTTCCATTACCGGCTTGGATGCCAGCGGACCCAGATCACCCAGACCCAGGATAGCGGAACCATTGGAGATCACGGCAACCAGGTTTCCTTTCGCAGTGTAGCGGTACGCTGCTTCAGGATCCTTGGCAATCTCACGGACCGGCTCGGCCACACCCGGCGAGTACGCCAGAGAAAGATCGCGCGAAGTCTCAGCAGAGGTGGAAAGCTCTACACTGATTTTACCCGGGCGCGGAAACTCGTGGTAATCGAGAGCAGCTTGTTTTAAATCTTGAGACATGGTTGCTGTTTCCAACTAAGGTTTAATAAGACGGACTGGCATCATATAAAAAACCCATATGCACAACAACCGTGCTTAGGAAGTGTAATTTTTTTACTTTAGAGTGAATGTATATGGTACTTATGCGTAATATTCAGCAACCAGCGCATTTGTCCTTCAGGCAGGTTATTCCGTCGCTGTAAGCGATCAACTACCCAGCCTCTGACTTCCAATAATTGTCCTTTTCTCCATCCGGACGCTGGTAATTTACCGACCAGCGACTGCGGCAAAAACACAGCCAGATTATCATCCAAATCGAGGTATACCCCCCTCCGAGTCGACGTTATCCGTGTCACATGCCCTTGCGCAAGGACAAAGCCCGCACGTTTGATATCCCCTGCCATCACCAAAGGTAGCGACCAAAGCTTCTCCGGCTGCTGACGCACTTCGCGCTCAGCTGCGAACAGACAATCAGCCAACCGATGATTACTGCCGACAGCCAACGCATGGCCCAGACCGGCACGCACAACCTCTTCGGCAACAAGCCGACCATCCGGCAGGTATAGATGCGCTAACAAACGTCCATAGCGATCATGCGACTCAACACCGGGAAGCACCTGAACTTTCTGCTCGCCAACCAGCAGCTGCAGTAGATGGCGCGCATCTTTGGAATAAGGCTGATCCGGTTGATCGTCTCGCCCCAGCTCTGGTGCATTCACACCGATCAGTCGCACCTTGCGACCATCACTCAAGCTAAGGGTGTCACCGTCATGAACATACTCGACGTCAGCCAGGAATCCTCCAGGAAGTTCTGGACAAAGGGCCTGAGCAGCAACGGTATGGAAAGAGGTAAGAAAGATGGAAATACACAATGCCGATACAAAAAAGGCACCCCAGTGGGGTGCCTTCTTCGTGTGCTCTCTTGGCAAGGACTGATTAGCCCTTGAAGCCACGAGAACCGAAACGTTTCTTGAAGCGGTCAACACGGCCACCAGAAGTCGCTTCCTTCTGCTTGCCAGTGTAGAACGGGTGGCACTGGCTGCATACGTCGACCAGCATGTCCTGACCCAGGGTAGAACGGGTGTTCATCACGTTACCGCAAGAGCAGGTAACTTTGATATCGGTGTATTCCGGATGGATTCCAGCTTTCATCTTAAACCTCGATAAAATTGGCGCGCCGCCACCTGGTCGAAGGTATTGTCGCCAGGCACCGCACGTAGGATCGGCGTGCTTCATCAACTGAATATCATTATCCAGAAAAGAATCAGCCGTCATTTAATAACAACTAAGGCGCGAAATTATACGCACGAAGCCCTGGCGCCACAAGCAGAAATAGCGGCCCTAATGGTTAAATAAGCAACAGTGCTTGAATAGGTAGTTCTGCCCTTGCCTGTTAGACTAGATTTCCATGAAAAAAGCCGACTCAGACGTAGCCCATCCATGCTGATTTTCCGCCTGGCCATTCCTTCTCCTCTGCACCGCCTGTTTGACTATCGACCGCCTGTCTGTGGCACCACCGAGGTGCAACCGGGTTGCCGGGTACGCGTGCCTTTTGGCAATCGTGAGGTGATCGGCATTCTGATGGACATTGTCACTGAAGCCGATACAGACTGCCCGCCCAACAAGCTTAAGGCCGCGCTGGAAGTGCTGGATGAAGTACCGGTACTCTGCGCTGAACTATTTCAACTGACATGCTGGGCTGCGCGCTACTATCAGCACCCCATGGGTGATGCGCTGCAACAGGCACTCCCGGTATTGTTGCGCCAGGGTCAGGCCGATCGTTTTCAGCATCAAACTCTCTGGCATGCCAGCCCAGACGCGAAACTTTCAACACTGTCCAGCAACGCGCACCGCCAGCGTGAACTTCTGCAACTACTGCTGGAGCATCCACAGGGAATCAGCACTGATGCCCTTCGGGCGGAAGGTGGCGATCCAAAATTACTGCGCACACTGTCTGACAAGGGCTTGGCAACCAGCAGCGAAAAGCGGCCTCAATTACTGCATGCTGACGAGCAAGATCAGGTACTGCGCGAAGCACCTCTGGGTCTTAACCCCGAACAGGCCGCTGTCGTTTCACGCTTGCAGCAAGCCCAGGGCTTTATGCCCTTGCTGCTGGAAGGCGTAACCGGCTCAGGTAAAACCGAGGTGTATTTACAGGCGATTCAACACGTACTTGAGCAGGGTAAGCAGGCCTTGGTGCTGGTGCCGGAAATCGGCCTGACACCTCAAACCACGGCTCGCTTCAAGGCCCGTTTCAATGTCCCGGTACTGGCCCTGCACTCGGGTATGACCGATCGCCAGCGCCTGGATGCCTGGCTGTGGGCACGTGAGGGCAGCGCACGCATCTTGATAGGCACCCGCTCGGCCATTTTTACACCGCTAAAGCGCCCCGGCATCATCATTGTCGATGAAGAACATGACGGCTCCTTCAAGCAGCAGGATGGTTTTCGCTACCACGCCCGAGATCTGGCCGTTTACCGCGCTCATCAACTGAATATTCCCGTGTTACTGGGCAGCGCCACACCCTCACTGGAAACGCTGCAGAACGCCTTGAGCGGCCGCTTTGAACACTTGCGCCTGACCCAACGCGCCGGCAACGCCAAACCGCCCAAGTTCGAGCTGATGGATATCAAGCAGCAAACACTGGATGCAGGCTTATCCACAGGACTGCTCAGCCGCATTCATCAGCATCTGCGTCAGGGCACCCAGGTACTGATATTCCTGAATCGACGCGGGTTTTCCCCTGCCCTGGTCTGCCATGATTGCGGTACTCCCGTGGATTGCACTCGCTGCGACGCGCGCATGACGCTGCATCGACAACCTCCACACCTGCACTGCCATCACTGCGACCGCCAAACACCCATTCCACGCCACTGTGCTCACTGCGGCAGTGATCAGTTACGGCCAGCAGGCAGTGGCACCGAGCGCATTGAAGATCGGCTGCAGGTCCACTTTCCCAAGGTGCCGATTCACCGAGTGGACCGTGACAGTACCCAGCGTAAAAACGCGTTGGAGAAGATCATGACGGAGGTCCACAAAGGCGAGCCCTGCATTTTGGTCGGCACCCAGATGCTGGCCAAAGGCCATCATTTCCCCAAGGTCACACTGGTTGCCATTCTGGATGCCGATGCGGGCCTGTTCAGCGCCGACTTCCGCGGCATGGAAAAAACCGCTCAGCTTACATTACAGGTTGCCGGTCGGGCAGGACGCGCCGATCACCCGGGCGAAGTTGTGTTGCAAACCATGCAGGCTGACCACCCCATGCTCAACACGCTGGTGCATGCCGGCTATGAGCCGTTCGCCCGAGAAGAGCTGCGCCTGCGCCAGGGCGGGCACTTGCCGCCCTTCTCGCACCATGCCCTGATTCGAGCCGAAGCCAACCGTCAGGGACTGGCCGAAAACTTCCTGCTCAGCCTGCGTGAGTGGGGCCAACAATATCTGCCAGAACATGCCCACTGCATCGGCCCTTTCCCTGCATTGATGGAAAAGCGAGCCGGCCTGTTCAGGGCCCAGATGCTGATTCAGGCCAGTCAGAGAAAGCCTCTGCACCAGGCGCTGGCCTTGCTGGTGAGCATGATGCAGGAACACCCGGAAGCGCGCCGTATTCGCTGGACAGTAGATGTCGATCCAATTGACAGTTACTGATTGGCAATTGATCACCTCAAACGCGTATAATGTCCGGTTTATTGTATCATTCTGATCGTCAATTCCAGCCAGAGTACCCCGATGAAAGAACAGATTGCCCAGTTAATCGAGAGCGCTCTCGATTCCCTGATCGCAGACGGCACCCTGCCGGCCGACATCACGCCGAACATTCAGGTGGAAAACACCCGTGACAAGGCGCACGGCGACTTCGCCAGCAACATTGCCCTGACTCTGGCCAAGCCGGCACGACGAAATCCGCGCGAACTGGCACAGCAAATCTGTGATGCCCTGCCCCAATCCGGTAGTGTCGACAAAACCGAGATCGCAGGTCCCGGCTTCATCAACTTCTTTGCCAACCAGGCGTCCACCTTTGCCGTTATCGGCGAAATTCTGGAACAGGCCGACAGTTTTGGCCGCGCTACGCCCAACTCAGGCCCGCGCATGCAGGTGGAATTCGTCTCCGCCAACCCGACCGGCCCGCTGCACGTCGGCCATGGCCGCGGTGCCGCCTACGGTGCCACCGTATCCGACCTGCTTGAAGCGGCCGGTATCGAAGTCGAGCGTGAGTACTACGTCAACGACGCCGGCCGTCAGATGAACATTCTGGCCGTGAGCGTCTGGTTGCGTTATCTGGAACTGAACGAGCAGGAACTCACCTTCCCGAGCAACGGCTACCAGGGTCACTACATCCGTGATATCGCCAATGACCTGATCAAAGACCATGGCGATCGTTTTAACTACCCGGCTGCCGAAGTCTTCTTTGAAATCCCGGCCGACGAGCCTGCCGGCGGTGACAAGGAAATCCACATCGACGCCCTGATCGAGCGCGCCCGCCAGTTGCTGGGTGATGACTACGACATCGTGTTCGATGCCGGCCTGGACTCCATTCTGGGCGACATCCGTGAAGACCTGTCAGAGTTCGGTGTCGACTACCAGGAATGGTTCTCCGAGCGTTCCCTGACCAGCAGCGGTGATGTGAGCCGTGCACTGGAACAGCTGGATGCCAAAGGCTTCCTGTACGAACAGGAAGGCAACATCTGGTTCCGCTCTACCGATTTCGGTGACGACAAGGACCGTGTAGTTAAGCGTGCCAATGGCCAGACCACCTACTTCGCGTCTGACATCGCCTACCACATGAACAAGTTCGAGCGTGGCTTCGACAAGGTCGTAAACATCTGGGGTGCCGACCACCACGGCTACATCGCCCGTGTGAAAGCCGCGATCCAGGCCATGGGCTTCGACCCGGACAAGCTGGAAGTACGTCTGGTGCAGTTCGCGATTCTCTATCGCGGTACCGAGCGCGTACAGATGTCCACCCGCTCCGGCTCTTTCGTTACCCTGCGCGAACTGCGCAACGAAGTGGGCAGCGATGCCTGCCGCTTCTTCTACGTGACCCGTAAAGCGGATCAGCACATGGACTTCGACCTTGAGCTGGCCAAATCCGAGTCCAAGGACAACCCTGTGTACTACATCCAGTACGCTCACGCCCGTGTCTGCTCCGTCCTGCGCAAACTGGACAGCGAGAGCATGTCCTGGGATCAGGCGGCTGGCCTGGCCTCTCTGGAGCGTCTGGACAGCGAAGTCGAGAAGGATCTGGTCAAACAGCTGGCCAAGTACCCGGAAACGTTGCAGCACGCTGCTCTCAACTTCGAGCCGCACGTTCTTGCCAACTACCTGCGTGATCTGGCAGGTGATTTCCACACCTGGTACAACGGCCACAAGCTGATCATCGACGATGCCGAGTTGCGTAATGCGCGCCTGACGCTGAGCGTTGCTGTACGTCAGGTACTGGCAAACGGTCTGAAACTGCTGGGCGTATCCGCACCGGAGCAAATGTAAGCAATGGCGAAGCAGGACTACGCGCGCAAGCGGCGCGGCGGCAACAGTGCCAGCCGTGCCCAGCCACGTAAGACAGCTCCCAGAAAGGCGGCACCTCCGCCGCCCCGGCGCAACCCCTGGG
This sequence comes from Marinobacterium sp., assembly GCA_048260865.1. Lineage (GTDB taxonomy): Bacteria > Pseudomonadota > Gammaproteobacteria > Pseudomonadales > Balneatricaceae > Marinobacterium. Next base: position 441,257 of record JBLXGN010000003.1, read on the forward strand.
GACTGCTGCTGATCACGCTGGTGGTGCTGGGCGGGTTGGGTTATCTGCTCTACACGCTGGTACAAACACAGCCGGAGCCAGCAACTGTAGAAGCGCCTCGGGTAGAAAAAATTGTACCCAAGCCGGCTCCAGCACCTGCGGCCAAGCCGGTACCTAAACCTGAGCCCAAGCCTGTCGAAACGGCAATAGCAGAACCCAAAAGCAAGTTTGAGTTCTACGAAATGCTGCCCAAAACGGAAGTGGTTGCGCCCAAGGTAGACGTGTACAAGTCCACGCCCAAGGACGCCAAGATGGAACACCGCTACCTGTTGCAGGCCGGTTCTTTCCGTGATCCTGGCGATGCGGAACGCATGCGTGCAAAGCTGATTCTGCAAGGACTGCCGGGGGTGCGTACCGATCGCTCCGAAGGCAGCAACGGCGTCTGGTACCGCGTTCGCGTAGGTCCGTTCGACAACAAGACCGACATGAACAAGGCACGAAACAAGCTGGGCCAGCTCAGCATCCTGCCCATGCAGATCCGGATCGACTGATCCGGATCTTCCCCCCCTTGAAATCCTGTCATCTGCATCCATATCTGTATGCATTAGAAATACCGATAGGATTTTTCTGTTATGACAACGATTGTTTCCGTGCGCCGTGGTGACCAGGTAGTGGTTGGCGGTGATGGCCAGGTTTCCCTGGGCAATACCGTAATGAAAGGCACCGCCAAAAAGGTTAACACCCTGCCCAAGCATCAGGTGATCACGGGGTTTGCCGGCAGTACTGCTGACGCTATTACCCTGCGAGACCTGTTCGAACAGCAGCTGGACAAACATCAGGGCAACATCGTTAACTCGGTGATTCATCTGGCACGTGAATGGCGTTCAGATCGCGCCCTGCGCCGCCTCGAAGCGCTGATGCTGGTCGCCAACCAGGAAAAAACCTATCTGATCTCCGGCAACGGTGATGTGATCGAGCCTGAAGACGGCGTCATCGCCATCGGTTCCGGTGGCAACTTCGCGTTGGCAGCCGCTCGCGCACTGGTCGACAACACCGAACTGAGCGCCCGTGACATTGTCGAAAAAAGCCTGCACATCGCAGCCGATATTTGCGTATTCACCAACGGCAACCTGACCATCGAAACCCTTGCCAACAAGAATCAGGCTAATAAGAGCCAGGAGGAGAACTGAGCATGTCCAATATGACCCCGCGCGAGATCGTGCACGAACTGAACCGTCATATCATTGGTCAGGACAATGCCAAACGCTCAGTGTCCATCGCGCTGCGTAACCGCTGGCGCCGTATGCAGCTGAATGAAGAGCTGCGCCCGGAAGTAACCCCCAAGAATATTCTGATGATCGGTCCGACCGGTGTCGGTAAAACCGAGATCGCTCGTCGACTGGCCAAACTGGCCAATGCACCGTTCATCAAGGTAGAAGCCACCAAGTTCACTGAAGTGGGCTATGTGGGTCGCGATGTGGAAACCATCGTCCGCGATCTGGTGGAAATGGCCGTTAAAATGGTGCGCGAACAGGCGATGGAACAGGTACGTTTCCGCGCGGAAGAAGCCGCTGAAGAGCGCATCCTCGATGCCCTGCTGCCCCCGGCACGTCCGACCGGTTTTGGTGCTGAAGAAGAGCCGAGCAAAACCGACAGCGCGACCCGCCAGATTTTCCGCAAGAAACTGCGCGAAGGTCAGCTGGATGACAAGGAAATCGATGTCGAAGTATCCCAGCAGCCGATGGGCGTTGAGATCATGGCACCTCCCGGCATGGAAGAGATGACCAATCAGCTGCAGAGCATGTTCTCCAACCTGGGTCAGGACCGCAAAAAGAGTCAGCGCATGAAGGTCAAAGACGCCTTCAAACGTCTGACCGACGAAGAAGCGGCTGGCATGGTGAAAGAGGAAGAAGCCAAGCAGAAAGCCGTCGAGCTGGTGGAACAGAACGGTATCGTCTTCCTCGACGAGATCGACAAGGTCTGCAAGCGTGGCGACAGCAACAGCGGCGGCGATGTCTCCCGTGAAGGCGTTCAGCGCGACCTGCTGCCACTGATCGAAGGCTGCACCGTGAGCACCAAATACGGCATGGTCAAAACCGACCATATTCTGTTTATCGCGTCTGGTGCTTTCCACCTGGCCCGCCCGTCAGACCTGATTCCTGAGCTGCAGGGTCGTCTGCCGATCCGTGTCGAACTGAACGCACTGACGCCAGAAGATTTCCGTCGCATCCTGACCGAACCCAAGGCATCCCTGACCGAGCAGTACAAGGCCCTGCTGGCGACCGAAGGCGTAAACGTCGAGTTCACCGATGACGGCATCGCCCGTATCGCCGAGCTGGCCTATGAAGTCAACGAGCAGACCGAAAACATCGGCGCCCGTCGCCTGCACACCATGATGGAGCGTCTGTTGGACGAACTGTCATTTGTCGCCTCTGACAAGTCCGGCGATACGGTTGTGATCGATGCTGACTACGTCAACTCCCAGCTGAATGAACTCAGCCACGACGAAGACCTGAGCCACTATATTCTCTAAGACGTTAAGTCTTATATTGCCGGGGTAGCATCCCTGCCCCGGCTTCTACGGAGCCTTACCATGAATACCTCGGTTCCCCTTCCTTCCGATATCAAGCTGCACCTGAAATCCCGTACCCTGGAACTGATTTATGCAGATGGCAGCTTCGAGCTGACCGCCGAGTTCCTGCGCGTTCACTCGCCCTCTGCTGAAGTACGTGGCCACGGTATCGGTAACGGCGTGCTCCAGACCGGCAAGCAACACGTAGGACTTAAAGGCGTTGAGCCTGCCGGTAACTACGCCCTCAAAATCATCTTTGATGACGGTCATGACTCAGGACTCTATACCTGGGAATACCTGCATGACCTGGCGCATAATCAGGCCGACTACTGGCAGCGCTACCTTGATCAGTTAAAGGCAGCCGGCGCATCCCGTGATAACGGTTTGATCGCCCGCAGCTAACCCCATGCCAGTGCGACAAATCTTCCCATGAGGGGTAGAATGCGGACACATTTCGGATAACAGTCGGACAGAGAACCATGTCAGAGCAGAACGGAAAGAAAACCACCCACTTCGGCTATCAGGATGTACCGGTCGAAGAGAAGGTAAAACGCGTAGCCGATGTCTTCCATTCGGTCGCGGGCAAGTATGACCTGATGAACGATCTCATGTCCGGCGGCATCCATCGTCTTTGGAAACGCATCACCATCGATCAGTCCGGCGTACGCCGCGGTCACAAGGTGCTGGATATTGCGGGTGGTACCGGCGATCTGACACGCAAGTTTGCGCGCATGGTCGGCCAGGAAGGCAAGGTTGTCCTGGCCGATATCAACGACTCCATGCTCAAGGTGGGTCGTGACAAACTGCTTAACTCCGGTGTTGCCGGCAACGTCGAATACGTTCAGGCCAATGCAGAGTGCCTGCCGTTTGAAGACAATACCTTTGATGTCATCACCATCGCCTTTGGTCTGCGCAATGTCACCGATCAGAATGCAGCACTCGCCTCCATGCTGCGTGTTCTCAAGCCCGGCGGCAAATTGATGATTCTGGAATTCTCCAAGACCGACAATTTGGCGCTGACCAAGATGTACGACTTTTACTCGTTCAACATTTTGCCTCAGATGGGCAAGATGATCGCCGGCGATGCTGACAGCTATCGTTACCTGGCCGAGTCCATCCGTAAACACCCGGATCAGGAAACCCTGAAAGGCATGATGGATAACGCTGGCTTTGTTAACACGCGCTACCAGAACATGACCGGTGGTGTTGTAGCCCTGCATACAGGCATCAAGCCCTGATCCAGGCCTTGCCCCTGAACCCAGCAGTCTGAAGCGAGTAATGATATGGCGACCGGAATGATCAATGCCACCCTGCTCACGCTGGCCGAAGAAAGCCTGAATCGACTGCTGGCGCGTGATCCGGTGACGCTGAAGCAACTGGGAACACTGGCTGGACGTGAGATCCGAATCGAGTGCATTCGCCCTGAGTGCCACCTCTACCTGCTGCCTCATGCACAAGGCATCGACCTGCTGGCTGAGAGCGCTACCGAACCCGACGCCTGCATTCGCGGCTCGGCTTTTAACTTGCTGCGCCTGCCTCAAGCCGGTAATCAGGTAATGTTTGGCCGAGGCGTAACGCTGGAAGGTGACAGCGGTCTGGTACACCGCCTGCAACAAATATTGGCCGATAGTCAGATTGATTGGGAAGCCTGGCTGGCTGACCTGATCGGCGACACTGCAGCCCATCCACTGGCAAATTTACTCCGTTCAGCTACCCGACAGTTGCGCTACAGTGGCAGCAGCCTGATGCTAAGCGTGGAAGAGTATCTACACGAAGAAGCCCGCATGTTGCCCACGCGCATCGAAATCGAAATTTGGCAGGATGAGGTGGATGAGCTGCGTGATGCCTGTGACCGCCTGGATGCAAGAATCGCGCAGCTGGAACAGAAATCAGGCCACTCAAGCAACGAGTAGCCTGACGCGTACCGAATGATTAGAAGGGTTTCACCACCACAAAGATCAGAATCGGGATAAAGATCAGCAACGGCAGTTCGTTGTACAAACGGAAATAGCGACCGCTGCGATTCAACTCTCCCCGTTGCAGCTGTTTCAGATAGGCACGGCACCAGAAGTGATAGCCGATCAGAAACACCACAAACAATAGCTTGGCATGTAGCCAACCACCGCTGAAGCCATACCCCAGCCAGAGCCAAAGCCCCAACCCCAGTGTGAAGACGGCCATGATCGTCATGAAGCCATAGAGCTTGCGTGCCATGATCTCCAGGCGGGCTACATCCTGCCCCGCTTCACGGCCTTCCACATAGTGCACAAAAATACGTGGCAGGTAGAAAATTCCGGCCATCCAGCTGGTCATGGCCAGAATATGCAGCATCTTAAACCAGAGCATAGAGTCCCCTTAGCGGTCTTAAAAACCTCTGTTTCTTTCGTTAACCCAACGCCCGAGGGCGTTAAGCGCTAACCGAGGTTTCGACTCGCAGCAGGTCCACCAGTTCCACACGCAGCTGGTCACCCGGCTTTACCGGCCCCACACCAGCGGGCGTACCGGTCAGTACCACGTCACCCGGCTCCAGGGTGAACCATTGGCTGGCATAACTCAGCAGTTTGGTCACGGACGTGATCATTTGTGCAGAATTACCATCCTGACGGACTTCATCGTTAACGGTCAGGCGAATCTGCACATCGGTCAAATCATTCACGGAAGCAGGCGACAAGAATGCGGACAGAGGGCAGGCGCCATCGAAGCATTTGGACTTTTCCCAGGGCTGGCCTTTCTGTTTCAGGCTGTCCTGAACTTCACGCAGGGTCAGATCCAGACCGAGACCAATACCGGCAATCGCATGCATCGCCTGCTGCTCATCCGCGTTGGTCAGTGTCTCACCGATCAGGATCGCCATCTCGGTTTCAAAGTGTACCGCGCCCTTATCCGTTGGAACCTGGAACGGCTGCTCCATGGGTACGACTGAGGTAGCCGGCTTGATAAACAGAATGGGCTCGGTTGGAACAGGGTTGTTCAGTTCACGGGCATGATCAGCGTAGTTGCGACCAATACACACCACCTTGCCCAACGGCAGATCCAGTTCACGCTCATCCGCCGCACGGTGTTGATAACTCATTTCACACATCTCCTGAGAACCGTTTTTCACAGTTTAACAGATCAGGCCGGAGCCGCCGTCAGACGTGATTGCTGCATACGATAGAGCACCAGACTTAAACTCAGGGTCAGGGCCAAAACCAACAGGGAGCCCACCACTACGCCTTGCCAACCCAGTCGTTCCCAGAAGGGGTGCAGATAAAAGCCACCCGTACTGGCTCCTGTGTAATAGAACAGCAGGTACAGCGAAGAGGCACTGGCACGGGCATGCTGAGCATTCTGGCTGACCCAGCTGCTGGCGCTGGAGTGGGCAAAGAAGAAGCCGAAACTGTTCACCAGGAAGCCGAGAATAATCATCCAGAGGGCATCCGACAGGGTCAGCAGCGTGCCACACATGAGGACCAGTACACCTGCTGCCATACACAGGGGCTGGGCCAGATGTTGGCCGACCTTGCCGGAAATGGCGGAGCCAAAGGTGCCGGACAGATAGGTCAGGAAGAGCATCCCCAACACGCTGGCAGGCAGGGAGTACGGCGCTTCGGACAATACAAAGGTGATGTAGCTGTACTGGTTGATGAAGATGAAGAAGTTAAAGCCGCCTACCAGATAGGCCAACAGCAGTACCGGGTTACGCAGATGACTGCCCAGATCGGCCAGCATGCGCCGCGGCTTAACTGGCTGAGGGCGGAAGTGACGCGACTCTGGCAGCAGCAGCGCAAATACCACCAGACAGAACAGGCTCAGTAGCGTCATCACCAGAAAGGCGTTGGACCAACCCAGCCAATCCCCGACAAAGCCACCGATCAAACGGCCACTGATACCGCCCAGGCTGTTACCGCCTATGTAAAGTCCCACTGCCACCAGCATGGCTTCTCGCTCGAACTCATCGCCCATCCAGGCGATCGCCACGGCGGGCAATCCCGCCAGCAGCACACCCTGCACGGCGCGCAGCGCCAGCATGGCACCATAATGTTCAATAAAGGAGAGCATCAGGGTGACCAGAGTAGCGCCCCCCATGGTCAGCAGCATAATCCAGCGCCGCCCCAGAGCATCGGATAGCGGCCCCCAGATCAACAGGGACAAACCCAGAGTCAGCGTAGTAACCGTGAAGGTCCAGCCTGCCTCCAGTGCCGAGACATCAAACGCCTGCGCCAGCATCGGCAGCAATGGCTGGGTGATGTACACATTGGCAAAGATCATGAAGGACCCCAGGCACAAAGCCAGGGTGGCTCGCCAGAAAGCGCTGCTGCCGGAAACGATCATTGAACTGTCCTGATGTTAAGAAATGGACGAGGGATATGGCGGCACAATAGCAGGCAGACTAAAATCATTTAAATATATAGATTTTATGTATTCCATAACGGAAATTGATATGGATCTGCGCAGCCTTAAATACTTCCTGACCGTCGCCGAGACGGGCGGCTTCACCGCTGCCGCCGAGCAACTTCATATCGCTCAGCCCGCCATCAGCATGTCGATTCGCAAGCTGGAAGAACAACTGGATTTGACCCTGTTTGACCGCCTCGGCAAACAGGTACGACTGACCGATGAAGGTGAGGTATTGCTGCGTCACGCCCGCAGTATTTTGCAGGCGGTGCAGGATGCCGAACGTGAAATGCGTGAACTGAACTCTCTGGAAGGCGGTGAAGTTCGCGTGGGTATTCCCAGCATGTTGGGCTCCTACTATTTCCCGCCCATTCTGATGGCTTTTCGACATCGCTACCCCGGTATTCGGCTGGAAGTCATAGAAGCCGGCACTCGCAAGCTGCAGCAGATGATTCATACGGGGGAGATCGACATGGGCGTTATCGTGACCGACGACCCGCCTGAAGACCTCGAAACGCATCGATTCCTGGGCGCTCAGATGGTGGCGATTCTGCCTTCGGATCACCCGTTGGCCGAAGCGGAGAACATCAGTTACGACGCCTTTTTTGCTGAAGAGCTGGTGCTATTCAAGGAAGGCTATTTCCATCGCGAGGTGATTGACCAGATCAGTCAGAAAGCCGGCGTTATTCCTAAAATCGGTTTTGAAACCAATCTGATCCCCTTGATCAAACAGATCGTCGCCCATGGCTTTGGCATCACTACCCTGCTGGAAATGGTCGTCGCCGATGACCCTGACCTGGTCGCCGTTCCCTTTACACCTACTGTTTGGCTCGACCTTTCGCTGGCCTGGCGCAAGGGCCATCGCTTGTCCCGTGCCAACCAGACTTTTGCTGATCTGGTGCTGGAACAGGCCGAGAAGAGAAACAGGTGACGCCGAACGGCTGGCCGATTATGCTTGCTCTCCCAATAGCGGCCTCAGAGCCGACAGACTTTTAAGGAGAGCCACATGCTCAGCACCAACACCTATTTCGACGGCAAGGTCGTATCCATCGCGTTTGAAACTCCGGAAGGTCCGGCGACCTCTGGCGTGATGCTGCCGGGTGAATTCACCTTCGGCACCAGCCAGAACGAGCGCATGATCGTAACTGCCGGTCAGCTGACCGTTCGCTTGCCGGGCAGCGACGAGTGGACCGAGTTCCCAGCCGGTACCGAGTTCAACATCACCGCAGGTGACTCCTTCGACGTCAAAATCGAAACGACTACCGCCTACCTTTGCTACTACAGCTAAGCCCGGCACGCCTGCCGGACTATCCTGTCCGGCAGCACTTCCCTTCACTCATGCTCAAGTTGAGCTGAATAATTTTCCGCACTCCAGAGCGACCGGCCACAAAAAATCTCGGTACTTTGTGCTAAACTTGCGCCTCAAATTTTCCCTTGGCTGGACGAAATCCCCCGCCCAGCTGCAGCATGAGTCGCAGAAGATGAGCAAAACTACTTCTCTGGATAAGAGCAAGATCAAGATTCTGTTGCTGGAAGGCGTGCATCAGTCCGCGATCGACACGCTCAACGCGCAGGGCTACACCAACATCGAATTCCACACAGGTTCTCTGCCTGAAGAAGAACTGATCGAAAAAGTTCGTGACGTTCACTTCATTGGTATCCGTTCCCGCACCCAGCTGACTCGCCAGGTCTTTGAAGCGGCTGAGAAGCTGGTTGCTGTGGGCTGTTTCTGTATCGGTACCAACCAGGTTGACCTCCAGGCCGCTACCGAAAGCGGTATCGCGGTGTTTAACGCGCCCTACTCCAACACGCGCTCGGTTGCCGAGCTGGTGCTGGCTGAAGCGATCATCCTGCTGCGCGGCGTAGCCGAGAAGAATGCCAAGGCTCATCGCGGCGAGTGGCAGAAAAGTGCCGCCAACTCCTACGAAATCCGTGGTAAAAAACTGGGTATCGTCGGTTACGGCAGCATCGGCTCTCAGCTGAGCGTACTGGCTGAAGGCCTGGGTATGGATGTCTACTTCTACGACGTCGTGACCAAGCTGCCGCTGGGCAACGCCAAGCAGGTCAGCTCCCTGCCGGAACTGCTGGGCATGTGTGACATCATCACCCTGCACGTACCGGAAACAGCTGCCACCAAAGACATGATGGCCAAGACCCAGTTCGAACAGATCAAGCAGGACGCCATCTTCATCAACGCTGCCCGTGGCACCGTTGTTGATATCGACGCTCTGTGCGAAGCACTCAAGGCTGGCAAAATTCTGGGCGCTGCCATCGACGTATTCCCGGTCGAGCCGCGCAGCAACAACGACGAATTCATCAGCCCGCTGCGTGAATTCGACAATGTTATCCTGACTCCGCACGTGGGTGGTTCTACCATGGAAGCTCAGGAAAACATCGGTTACGAAGTGGCCGAGAAGCTGGTCAAGTACAGCGACAACGGCTCTTCCATCACCTCCGTGAACTTCCCGGAAGTTGCGCTGCCGGAGCACCCGAACAAGCACCGTCTGCTGCACGTCCACGAGAACATCCCGGGTGTCCTCACCCAGATCAACACTGTGTTCTCCGAAAACGGCATCAACATCTCCGGTCAGTACCTGCAGACCAACGACAAGGTTGGCTACGTGGTTATTGACGTTGATGCAGACTGCTCCAAGCTGGCATTGGAAAAACTGCAGCTGATCACCGGAACTATCCGCTGCCGTCGTCTGTTCTAAGCAGCCAATCGCATTCCATAAGGGCGAGTCTAACGACTCGCCCTTTTTGTTTGTCTATACCGCATTTTTCCATCACGTCTAACACAGCCGAACCCCAGGCCGTATTCCTGTCGAGAGTCTCGCAATTCCATTCACCAATGAAATCGAATATCATTTACTTATTGTTATGTAATAACATATTTATCCCATCATGACTCAGTCCAAGGTCCCCTATGATCAAACATCTTCAGCGTGCAGGTCTGGCTGCATTGCTAAGCCTTTGCCTAACATCCCCTGCCCAGAGCACGCCAACCGCCACCAACACCCTAAAAATTCAGGGTGCCTTTGAGTTTTCCAGCCTGGACCCAACCCGGCGTGGCTATGTATTCACCCGCATGCAAATGCTGGAAAGTCTGCTGAATGTGGATGAATCCGGTCAGCTTCTACCGGGCCTCGCGACCGACTGGGCGATTTCGGATGATGGCCTGATCTGGACCCTGTCGATTCGACCCAACGTGCAATTCCATGATGGTACGCTGCTGGACGCCCGCATCGTGGCCGACAACCTGAACCGCTCTTTCAACCGCCCCAGTGCCCTGAACAAGTCGCCGGTTGCCAGTATCGAAGCCGTTGGTAACGACAGGATTCAGATTAAGCTGACCAAGCCCTATCGCCCACTGGGTGCCGTTCTGGCGCATTATTCCAGTACCATTCTGGCTCCGTCGTCTTTCAACGATGAGGGCGAAGTGCTGAAACTGATCGGTACCGGCCCCTACGCGGTTATCGAAGTTGCCATTCCACACAAGCTGCTGGTGAAGAAGTTTGATGCCTACTGGGACCGCAAAGGCAGTATCGAATATGTCAGCTACCTGACCGGGCACCGTCAGGAAGCCCGCGTTCTCCAGGCTCGAAGCGGACAGATGGATATCACCTTTGGTCTGGACCCCATGTCCGTGCCCATGTTGCAGCGCCTGCCCAACCTGGAGATCCTGCGTTCGGATCAACCTCGTACATTGTCGATCAAGCTTAATCTGGCGCACCCTCTGCTCTCTGCTCAGGAGACTCGCCAGGCGCTGAGCCTGGCCATCAACCGCACCGGTATCGCCACCGCCATTCTACGCTCCCCAAAATCGGCTACTTCCCAGCTGCTGCCGGCTTCCATGCAGGATTGGCACTTGGACAAACTGACACCTGAATTCGACCTGGAGCGGGCACGCCAACTGCTGCAGGCACAGGGCTGGCAAGCAGGTGAGGACGGCTGGCTGGAGCGTGAGGGGCAACGCTTTGAACTTAATCTGATGACCTATTCCGACCGCCCTGAACTCACCCCTGTCGCCACGGCTATTCAGGATCAGTGGAAACAGTTGGGAGTAAAACTCAACGTACATATCACCAGCTCCAGTTCAATTCCCGCCGGACATCAGGATGGTTCATTGGAAGTCGCCTTGATCGCACGCAACTACGGCACCATTGCCGATCCTCTGGGCATCCTGATTCAGGACTTTGGTCAGGTCAGCGGCGGTGACTGGGGCAGCATGAACTGGTCACGCCCCGAAGTTCAACAACAACTGAATGCTCTAACGGCCGAAAACGATCCTCAGCGCTACCGCGCGCAGGCGCAGACCATTGCCCGTGCGATTCAGACCGATCTGCCGCTGATTCCCGTGGCGTCCTACGTTCAGCACACCGCCATCAATACCCGCGTACAGGGGTTCCGCTTTGATCCCTATGAGCGCAGCTACTTCCTGAATGAGCTGAGCTGGCGATGAGTATTTCCTCCTTGTTGATGAAACGGCTGCTGCAACTGCTGGCCGTTTCCTGGGGCGTTGGCACCCTCACTTTTATTCTGATGCGAGCGCTGCCGGGGGATATGGCCTACCGCATTGCCGCCGGCCGCTACGGACAGGATGCGGTCGACAGTAATGCTGCCGAACTGGTCCGTTCCGAGCTGGGACTGGATCAGTCGCCCTGGAGCGCCTATTGGCACTGGCTGCAGGACCTATTGCAGCTGAATCTGGGCACCTCGCTGGTCAGTGGCGGACCTGTGTTGCACGAAGTCTGGCATATGCTGGGACACTCGCTATTACTGGCATTGACGGGCCTTGCGCTATCCGTGCTGATCGCCGTGCCTCTGGGGCTCGCCAGTGCCTTCAAGGGGGGCTGGCTGGATCGACTGACGCTGACGCTTTCCACCCTGATGCGAGCCATGCCGGTGTTTGTGCTGGGTTTGATCGGCGTGATGCTGTTTGCGCTGGAGCTGGGATGGCTGCCCGTAGCCGGTTTTGGCACTCCCGCTCATCTGGTGCTCCCTGCCCTGGCGCTGGCACTGAGCCTGGCCGCCATCTCCAACCGTGTTATCTGCACTGAAGCAAAACGGATTTTGCACTCCCCCTTTTATGAGTTTGCGCAGACCAAGGGCCTAAGCCCCACTCAAGCCTTTTTGAGACATGGCGCCCGCAACCTGGCTGCCCCGGTTGTCGCATTCATGGGGATTCAGTTGATCACCCTGATCGAAGGTGTGGTGATGATCGAATCGCTGTTTTCATGGCCCGGCATTGGACATGGACTGACGCATGCCGTCTTTGCTCGCGACATTCCGGTTATTCAAGGTACGGCTCTGATGATGGGCGTCCTTTTCGTGGCCTTGAATACTCTGGTAGACCTCACGTGCCATGCCATCGACCCTCGAGGAGTGAGCACATCATGATGCCGGGCTCTCTTTCACGTACCCAACTGATGGGTGCAGGACTGCTGCTATCTCTGGCGGCCTTTGGCTTTCTGGTGCCCTGGCTGTCGAGCGATGACGCCGCCACTCAAAATCTGGGACAGATTCTGTTTGCCCCTGACCAGGATCACTGGCTGGGTACGGACCATTTTGGTCGTGACATGTGGGTACGGCTGGCAGAAGCCGTGCAACTTTCCGTCATGATGGCGGTTCTGTGCATGCTGACCTCAGCAGCCATTGGTGTCGGGCTGGGTGTGCTTGCCGCAACCGGTCCGGCCTGGCTGGATCGTCTGCTGGATGCTGTTGTGACTTTACTGCTGGCCCTGCCCGGCCTTGTATTTGTGTTGATACTGGCCGCCATTGCACCCGGTTCCCTGTGGATACTCTATCTCGCCATCTGCCTGGTGCAGTGGATCGAGTACTTTCGGGTCTCCCGAGTCATTACACGCAGTTTGATTCATTCGCCTGAAGTGCAGTCATCCCGTCTAATGGGGTTCGGCGCAGGCTATCTGTTCAAACGCCATTACTGGCCAGCAATCGCGCCCCAGTTACTGACACTGGCCACCTTTGGCGCTGCCAACGCCATTCTGATGATGGCATCACTGGGATTCGTCTCGGTAGGTGTTCAGCCGCCACTGGCCGAACTGGGGCTGATGATCGTAGAGCTGTTTCCCTTCTATGCCGAAGCACCCTGGCTGCTGGCACAACCCCTGGTCGTACTGGCATTGCTGGTACTGAGCTTTCATCTGTTGGGAAGGAGGTCGCTCACATGACCCTGCTTGCCGTCGAAAATCTGTCAGTACATGTCGGACATACCTGTCTGCTACAGCCCATCAGTTTCGCCATTGCCAAGGGAGAACGGCTGACGATTCTGGGCCAGACCGGCTCAGGTAAAAGCCTGTTGGCTCACGCGATTATGGGCAACCTGCCGTCTGGACTTCACAGTCAGGGTAGTGCTCGTTTGGCAGGGCAGGATATGGGCTCTCCTGCAACGCGGCGAGCACTCTGGGGACGGCAGATCAGCAGCCTGCCACAAGAGCCCTGGAATGCACTTGATCCGCTGATGCCAGCCGTAAAGCAGCTGGCAGAAACCTATCAACTGGTCAACGGCCAGCCTCTGGCTCAAGCCCGTGAGAGTGCTGACTACAGGCTTAGCCTGCAAGGCCTGAGCGAAAGCCGTCACAAGCGGGTCGGGCAGCTATCCGGCGGTATGGCGCAGCGTCTGGCCATCGCCTGTGCCATGGCGGGCGGGGCTCCCGTTTTGATTGCGGATGAACCTACCAAGGGCCTGGACGTATCCCGTCGGGATCAGGTGGTGGCCCAGCTGCGGGATCAAACCGAACAGGGCGCCTTGATCACCATTACCCATGACGTTGCCGTTGCCCGGCAACTGGGCGGACGCCTGATGGTGATGCGCGAGGGACAGTTACTGGAAAGCGGTCCCGCTGAGGCTATTCTCGATGCACCTCAACACCACTACACCCGCACCCTGATCGAAGCAGATCCACGTAATTGGATGAAAGAGGCCAAGACAGAAACCACTGATCAGTCTCGGGTTCTCAGTACGCACTCGCTCAGTATTGGCCGTGGCCAAACGACTCTGCTGAGCAATCTGTCCATCGAGCTAAGAGCGGGGGAAGTGACGGGGATTCTGGGCGACAGTGGCTGCGGCAAGAGCACTCTGGGGGATACACTTCTGGGGCTGCATGCGCCGCTGCAGGGCCAGGTTCTTCGCCATCAAGACACCGAGCCCCACCGTTGGCAAAAGCTCTATCAGGACCCCACAGCCTCTGTCTCTAAGGCGGTCAGTCTGCAGCAGTTGCTGGATGACCTGATTGAGCGACATGAATTGGACCGAGCCCGCATTGCACCGCTGATGAAGCGCCTGGAGCTGGATGCCAGTCTGTTGCAACGCAACGCCGATGCGGTATCAGGCGGCGAGCTGCAACGCTTTTGTCTACTCCGTGTACTCTTGCTCGATCCCGTTTTTCTGTTCGCCGATGAACCCACATCCCGACTGGACCCGGTCACGGCCAAAAGCGTCAATCAGTTACTGGTTGAGGTGTGCCGGGAAAGCGGTTGTGCCCTGGTTCTGGTTAGCCACGACCCGGATCTGATCGAGAAGCTCAGTGACCAGGTACTCAGATTGACCTGATCACAAACCCGAATGTGTGCCACCTCGCCTCGGAGGCTGCACCTGACCTTCGATCACACACTTAGTGATCCAGGCCTGCAACTCTTGGCAGAGAGGCGCGGGCCTGAACTTTTTTCAGTCGATCACTGATTCGATCAAACACTTCCTTCCGCCAGGGCTCAGCCTCGTTCACCAGATGGTGGCGCGCTGCGGTCAGGCGCTCGATATTGGCATTGGGCAACAGGCCTGAGAGTACCTCCAGGTTATGCTCCCACTCCAGGGTCCTGTCATCAGTGCCCTGAATAATCAGGGCAGGCTCGCGCAAAGAGGGCTGACGCTCAGCATCCTCTACCCAGTCCAGCATCGCTCCCACCCAGCCCACATCGACAAAATGCTCCTGCATGGGGTCTTCATGGCGAACAAAATAATTGAACTGAGGGTCATTTGAGCTTTCGGTCGGTTCACGATGCACACGGCGAATACACCAGTGTAACCAGCGATAGCTTCGCTCTACACGATGATAGTGATAGGGCCGTATCAGCGGCGACAGGAGAATATGATCCACCACCGGTAGATGTTTCAGGTGCTGTCCCATCATTGCTTTGAGCACAATAGCAGCACCGGTGCTTTGACCAACGGCAACCCAGGGCCCAGCCAGACGCAGGCGATGATGTTTCAGGATGGCAGCCAGCTGGCGAGCATAGGTATCAAAGCAGTCAATTTCCAGACGTTTGCCGCCGGAGAGCCCATGACCCTGAAGATCGAAGATCAGCACATCCCAGTGCTGCTGTAACAGATGATCAATAAGATGACGGAACAGACCCGCGTGATCCGTGTAGCCATGCAGAAGAATGGCAGTACCCCGGCTGTGTGCACGACCGAAATGCTGCACCACCAGCTCCACATCATCGACCACTTCAATGCCGATATTGTAGTTGGCGATTGAGGTCGATGACCCCAGACCATAAAAGTCCAGATAGGCCTGCACTTCGGTGCTGCACAGGGTGTGCACCCCTGGCACAAAGGAATCCAGCGACTCGCGCAGCCGGCAAGGGTGAAAATTCGCCGCCGCGAACCCTTCCGGCTCTATTATTCTTGTTTTGTTCACGGTCATGCTCCTATGCTCTGCTTACCTTATACCTATAGTGCCTCCACTCCATGAGCTGATGTTGACAGGATGATGACAAAACGATTAATTCAACGCTGGCTGCTACTTATGAGCCTGTTGCTGAGCTGTTCTTTAACTGTAGCTGCTTCCCCGGAAGAAGACATTGCGCAGCTTGAACAGTTGATTCAGCAGCAGGCCGATGCAACCGGTGATCAGGCCGCGCTGAAGGAGCTGTATCAGAAAACGCTGAATACGCTCAAAAGCCGCCAGCAGTATCAGGAAAAGGCCAATGCGCTACAGCAACAGCTTGAGCGCCAGCCCGCTGAGTTACGTCATCAGCAACAAAAACTGGAGCAGGTTCGCAACCTCAAGGAAGACAGCCAGTATCAGCAGCTGAATCGTTCCGAGCTGGACCAGGCGATCATTTTGAAACGCGCTGCGGTTCTGGAACTGGAACAGCAAAAGCAGGAAAAATCTCAGCAGATTGAACTCAATAAGCAAAAGCAGCTGAGCCTTCGCGAGCAGCTGGCCGAGTTGAAACAGTCACTGATTACGCTTCCGCCAGTGCTGCCGGAGCAAGACACTCGTGCCTTCAATGATGCATTGCTGCAATTGAAGAACGTCCTCCAGGAAAGCCGCAGCAGCCAAATTCGTGCCCTGGAACTGGAATTGCTGGCCCTGCCGGGCCAAACCGAGTTGGCAGAGTTGCAACTGCAGCAACTGCAATTTCAGCTACAGCAGTCCAGCCAGACTCTGGAAGCGATGCTGGATCACCGCAAGCAGATGCTGAGGGAAGAACTGGAAACGACCCTGAGCAGCCTCAAGGAACCGACCTCCGCTGACATGCAGCACCCGTTGCTGTTTGCCCTGTTGCAAGACAATCGCAAAACCAGTGAAGAAGTCAGCCAACTGATCGAGCGTACCAGTGAGACGCAACACCAACGCGCCACTCTGGAACGAAAGCTGGATCTGCTTAGCCGCGGCTACAAGATCATCCAGCAGCAGCTGGAATTGAAAAGCTATAGCGCCAGCTATGACCTGCGCCGCTTTACGCTGGAGTTGTCCCGTCCGGTAGAAGTCGACTCCACACGCCAGGCCTTGAATGAGCTGCGCCTCAGCAGCCTTGCATTCAGCCAGCTGGATCAGGAAGCCAACCCAGCCAACATCCCGAACAACCTGGACGAAGTGCAACGTGATTACCGCGAGCAGCTGCTGAAAAATCAGCAGGCACTGCAAAGCCAGTTACAGGACGCGCGTCAGCAACTGCTCAGTGAGCTATCACAGTTACTGGCCGTCAAAGAGCAGATGAATGAGCGCCTGCAACAGGCACGCCAGCTGATCAACCGCCAGCTGCTGTGGCTGCCGGTTTCGCCATCGATATCCTGGCAATGGCCATCAGAAATTGCCGCGGGACTGGAGCTTTTCCAATTACAGATAAAACAGCTCAGAGCGACGCCGATACTGGCGGATGACGCCAATATCGGCTCCATGCTGGGGCTGACGGCCTTGCTGCTTGTACTCTCGTTCTTTATCCATCGCTATCTCAAGCGCCACCGCCAACGCTGGCAGCAACAGATCGGCAACGTGGTTCATGATCGGTTCTCACGCACTCTGAGAACAATGGTGCTGGGCGCACTCATCGCTGTACCCTTACCGGTTTTCCTGCTGCTACTGCGTGCACAGGGACTGAATACGAGCCATCCCAGCCATATGCTGTTCAGCCAGTTACTGCTGCTCTGGGCTTCCAGCCTGCAGTGCTATATCACGGCGCTGATCTGGCTTAAGGCGCCCGATGGTCTCATGTGTGGTCATTTTTCCGTTCCCACCGCATTAGCCAAAGTCATGCGGCGTCAGCTCAGCCTCTTGTTCTGGGTTTCACTCCCTCTGCTGTCGCTGCTCATGATCACCGACAATTACAATGCCATTCAGCTGCAAAGCGGCCTGGGACGGTTGCTGTTTTTGCTGCTGGTACTCAGTCTGCTGTTGTTCTGGCGCGGCTTCTGGAAGGTCAGTCATACCTTTGAGCAGCTGACACAACAGCGTCACTGGTGGCTCAATGCCCACCTCTGGATCGGTCTGCTGCTGGCGTTCAATCTGATCATGCTGGGCCTGGGGCTCTGGGGCTACACCCTCACCGCCCTCTTCTTCATGTTGATTCTGCTGGTCGTCGTACTTCAGGGTGCCGGCACCTTCCTGCTGTTCAAGCTGGGGCTGCGCTGGCTGTTGATTGAAGAAAGACGGCTGGCATTCAGCCGTGCACGCGCCCGCCGCGCCGAGATTCTGGCCGCCCGTGAGAACAAGGATGAAACTCCACCCTTGAGCGAGAACTATCTGGATCTTCAGGCCATTTCAGATCAGTCCCGTGTCCTGCTTAAAACCGCTATCGTCGTTTTTCTCGGCACATCGCTGTGGCTGACCCTGGGTGACTTCCTGCCGACCTTGCAGATTCTGGAAAGCGTCCAACTCTGGAGCAGTATTGAGATCAGCGGCGATCAGGAAGTTCTCACACATGTGACCCTGCGTGATCTGGTCGTCGGGGCACTGATCATTCTGATCAGTTTGCTGGCAGCCAAGAACCTGCCGGGTTTGCTGGAATTGCTGGCCTTGCGTCATCTGGATCTGTCACCCGGCACCGGGTATGCCATCACCAGCCTGCTGAAGTACTCCCTGATCATGATCGGTGTGATGGTCGCCATCAGCCAGTTCGGGGTGCAATGGAGCAAGCTGCAGTGGCTGGTCGCTGCCCTGGGTGTGGGTCTGGGCTTTGGCTTACAGGAGATCGTGGCCAACTTCGTCTCGGGTCTGATTATCCTGTTTGAGAAGCCCGTGCGTATCGGCGATACCGTCACCCTGGGTAACGTCACCGGCACGGTGTCCCGCATTCAGATTCGTGCTACCACCATCACGGACTGGGACCGCAAGGAAGTGATCATCCCCAACAAGACCTTTATCACCGAACAGCTGATCAACTGGTCGCTCAGTGACGCTACCACGCGTGTCGTCCTCACCATCGGCGTGGCCTACGGCAGTGATGTGGAACTGGCAGAAAAACTGCTGTTGCAGGCCGCCAGGGATAACGAACGTGTTCTGGACGACCCGGAACCGGATGCGTACTTCCGTCAGTTTGCCGACAGCGCATTGAATATCGACCTGCGTGTCTACGTCAGCAGCATGGCGGACCGAGTCCCGGTGACGGATGAGTTGAACAAGGCCATCAACCGCCTGTTTAACGAACACGACATCGAGATCGCCTTCCCTCAGCTGGATGTGCACCTGCACCGCGCCAAATAGGTCATTGCGAGGGCTGGGGCCCAGCGCATAGAATCGAGCTCCCTGTCAGCACTCGGAGCCGTTTTTATGCGCCTGGACCCCACCTCTTTGCGCCTTTTTGTTCGTGTCCTTGAAACCGGCACCATCGCAGCCGCTGCCGAACAGGAGCATATCGCTGCCTCCGCTGTCAGCAAACGCATCAGCGAACTGGAAACCAGCCTCAATGCTCAGCTGCTGACTCGCACCAACCGCGGTGTCGAAGGTACTCAGGCCGGTAAGGCCCTGGCGCAGCTATCGCGCGGCGTGCTGCACCAGCTGGACGAAGTTCATGCCCGCATGCATGAGTATTCGCAGGGGGTACGGGGTGAGGTACGGATTGTGGCCAATATTTCGGCCATCACCCAGTTCCTGCCCCGTCAGCTGAAAGCCTTCCTGGACCAGCACCCGCAGATCCAGATCCAGCTGGAAGAGAAGATCAGCTCCGAGATCATCGAGGCGGTGAGCCAGAATCAGGCGGATATCGGCATTTTTACCGAGGTGCTGGGCAATACCGACAGCCTGCAGATTTATCCCTACATGTCGGACCGGCTGGTGGTGATCACCTCCAACCAACACCCTTTGGCCGAAACCGAACAGCTGTCGTTTGTGGATACACTGCAATATGACTATGTTGGCCTTCATACCGGGAGTGCGATCAATAACAAACTGCTGCACGCGGCGGCCGCGGCTGAAAAACCCTTCCGTATGCGTATTCAGGTCACCAGTTACGAAGCCCTGCTGAGGATGGTAGAGCAGGACCTTGGAATCGGCATCATGCCGCAGGATATTGCCCGCCCCTACGTCAATACCAACCGAATCAAGGCAATAGCCCTGGAAGATGTCTGGGCCAGCCGTAACCTCAAGTTATGTACCAGCAACCAGTACCCCATGTCTCAGGCCACGCGACGCCTGCTGGAATATCTGACCCTGAATGACTGATCCCAGCCATCGCGAAAGGAGATGGCAGCCTCACATTTAACCATTTTGTCATTCTCGGGATACGGACCATCATTTTCACACAACTGTGTTGTAGCCATGTGATGTGAAGGTGAGATAACAATGACCGAGGAAAACTCCTCCGCCAAGGAAGAGGCCGCTCAACCGCTGCCGCTTGAAGGCGTACGTGTACTTGAACTGGGTTCCCTGATTGCAGGCCCTTACGCCGCCAGTATTCTGGCTCAGTTCGGTGCTGAAGTGATCAAGGTTGAGCCGCCGGGTACCGGCGATCCCCTGCGCCGCTGGCGCAAGATGCACAAGGACACCTCCCTCTGGTGGTACTCCCAGAGCCGCAACAAGAAGTCCCTGACCCTCAATCTCAAGGACCCCGATGCTCAGGACGTTATTCACAAGCTGGTGAAAGACGCCGACATCGTGATCGAGAACTTCCGCCCCGGTACGCTGGAAAAGTGGAACCTGGGCTGGGAACAGCTTTCAGCCATTAACCCTTCACTGATCATGATTCGTGTATCCGGTTATGGTCAGGATGGCCCCTACGCATCCCGCCCCGGTTTTGCTGCCATTGCCGAGTCCATTGGCGGACTGCGCTATCTGGCCGGTTATCCTGACCGTCCTCCGGTCCGTGCCGGTGTCAGCATCGGCGACACCCTGGCTTCCCTGTACGGCGTTATCGGCGCCATGATGGCGATGCACCACCTGAAGGTGAACGGTGGCAAGGGCCAGTACGTTGATGTGGCCCTCTATGAAGCCGTGTTTGGCGTGATGGAGAGCCTGATTCCGGAATATGGCATGTTCGGCTTTGTGCGCGAGCGTACCGGCGCCAGCATGCCCGGCATCGCACCGTCCAGTACCTACCGCAGCGCCGATGATCGTTACATCGTCATTGCTGCCAACAGTGACAGTATCTACAAGCGTCTGATGAACGCTATCGGTCGTCCCGACCTGGCAGACGATCCTGAACTGGCCCACAATGATGGCCGAGCCCGTCGCAGCGACGAGCTGGACGAAGCGATCGAAGCCTGGACCTCCAGCCGCAGCCTCAAGGACGCACTCGAGGTGCTGGAAGACGCGGCCGTTCCGTCCAGCGGCATCAACACCGCAGCCGAAATTTTCGAAGACCCGCACTTCCGTGCCCGTGGCATGATCAGTGAACAGCCGCTGCCGGATGGTGAGCAGATCTCGCTGCCGGGAATCGTACCCAAGCTGAGCGCCACACCTGGCACGACCCGCTGGCTGGGTCCGAAGCTCGGCGAACATAACGAGGAAATCCTGTCTGGCCTGGGTTACGACGCAGACGCCATTCAGAGCCTTAAGGACAAGGGAGCGCTTTGATGTTCGCCAATTTTCCCCGGCAGGTGCTGGTCAATGAAGTGGTCACCCGTGACGGCTTTCAGAGCGAAGCCGTCTTTGTACCCACCGAGACCAAAATTGAGCTGATCAATGCGCTGGCCCAACTGGGGCTGAACAAGATCGAAGTCACTTCCTTCGTCTCACCTCGCGCTATCCCCAATCTGCGCGACGCCGAAGACGTCATGCGTGCCATCACCCGTGACACCGACACCACCTATGTGGCACTGGTGCCCAACGAGAAAGGCTGTGCGCGTGCACTGGAGCTGGAAGTAGACGAGATCAACCTGGTGATGTCGGTTAGCGAAAGCCACAACCTGGCCAACATGCGTATGACCTGCGACCAGTCACTGGAGCAGTTTGCGCGCATCGCCGAGATGAGCAAGGGCACCAGCATGCGCCTGAACGGCTCGCTGGCCACCGCCTTTGGCTGTCCCTTTGAAGGTAATCAGGAGCAGGATCGCGTGCTGCGCTACGTCGATGCCTATCTTGAGCGCGGCCTGCACAGCATCACCCTGGCCGATACCACAGGTATGGCCGTGCCGAATCAGGTGTTCGACCTCTGTCAGGCCGTGCGCCAGCGCTGGCCTGAACTGGAAGTAACCCTGCATTTCCACAACACCCGCGGACTTGGACTGAGCAACGTGCTGGCATCATTGGCCGCCGGCATGAATCAGTTCGACACCTCCCTGGGTGGACTGGGTGGCTGCCCCTTCGCCCCCGGAGCCACCGGTAACATCTGCACTGAAGACCTGGTCCACATGCTGTCCGAAATGGGACTGGAAACCGGTGTCGACCTGAATGGACTGCTCCTCCAATCACAACAACTGGGTGTCATCGTTGATCACGACTTGCCAGGTCAGATCAGCAAGGCAGGCCCTCGCAGCCTGACTCGCCCGCTCCCTGAATCGGTACAACAGCTATTGCAAAACGGCCGCACCTGATCAGGCCAAAACCAATGAAAACTATAAACAAGGAATGATCATGAAACTGAAGAATATCCTCTGTTCCGGCATGCTAATGACCGCCCTCACTGCCATGCCTGCGCTGGCGGAGACCACTTTGAAAGTCACCCTGCAGCTGCCACTGACTCATCACCTGGGCCAGAACCTGACCGACTTCAAAAATGAAGTCGAAACTGCCAGCAACGGTGATATCAAGATCCAGATTTTCCCGGCCGCTCAGCTGTATAAAGACAAGGAAGTACACCACGCGGTGACCTCCGGCGCCATCGAAATGGGCGTCATGAGCGTCACTCAGCTGGCCGGCACCATCCCGGCTGTAGATGTGTTCTACGTTCCGTTCATGTTCCCCACCTACGACAAGGTGATAAAAGCGACCGCCCCCGGCAGCGAACTGCGTACCCTGCTGGATAACGAAATCATCGCAACCGGTGCCCGTCCGCTGTGGTGGCAGGCATACGGCGGTGTTGCACTGCTGTCCAAGAGCAAACCAATCCAGCTGCCGGAAGATATGGATGGCATGAAAGTGCGTGTATTCGGCAAGACTCTGGGCGAGTTCGCCAAGTCTGTTAATGCCGCGCCGACCGTGATGTCCGGTTCCGAGCAGTTCCTGGCGTACCAGCGCGGTACTGTTGATGCCGGTATGACCGGTGTGACCGCTGTAGGCCCGCGTAAGCTGTACCAGGTTATGGATCACCTGACCCTGACCAACCACGCCAACATCGAGTTCATGACCATCATTAACGAGAAAGTGTGGCAGGGCCTGACCGACGGCGAGCGTGAAATTCTGCAGAATGCAGCCGTTAAGGTCGAAAAGCAGCTGCGTGACAAGATCCAGACGCTGGAAGCCGATGCGATCGTAAACGCCAAAAAAGAGATGAACGTCATCGAGCTGAGCGCAGACGACGTGGCCAAGTGGCAGCAAGCGACCCAGCCGGTGCTGGAGAGCTTCCTGCAGAATGCCGGTCCTCTGGGCCAGCAGGTGGTTGACGCGGCACGCGCGCTCTGATCTCTGCCCGCTCAACATGACTTCCTAACGGACCCCCTGTTACAGGGGTGTCCGTTTTGTTCGTTATCAGCCGTCGGAAAAATCCATGAACTCCTCTTCAAATGACAAGCAGGCCTGGCGTGCTTCTCACCCTTCAGGCTGGGTGAGGTTCAATCACGCTCTGGTCACCCTGTGCGGACGCCTGGCCTCGGCCCTGTTCGTCACCATCGCGGTGATGATCACCTACGAGGTGATAGCCCGCTATGTATTTCTCTCCCCCACGATCTGGGTGGAAGACCTTTCCCTGCTCTGCCAGATCTGGGCTTCCTGTCTGGGCGCCAGCTGGCTGCTGCAACACCAGGCACTGATCCGCATCGATATGCTGATCAACCTGTTTGGCAAACGCATGCGCATTGTTGCCGAGCTCTGGGCATTGCTGGTAGTGGCACTGTTCTCGGCCTGGGTCGCCTGGTACGGCAGCGAACTGGTCATTGAATCCATCGTCATGGGATCGTCTTCAGCGTCCATGCTGGGGCTGCCGATGTGGGTAACCAAAAGCGCGATCCCCGTTGGCTTCGGGTTGTTGTTCATTCAATGCCTGACTGAAGCCGCACTGGTATTGACCGGACATCTGCAGGCTGCGGAAGAGGTGAATATCTGATGACGGTTGCACTGATTATTTTTGCCCTGCTGATGCTGTTGCTGTCCGGTGTACCGGTCGGCTTCGTATTGGGCGGGATGGGCCTGGCGATGCTGTTGCTGGCGGATATTTCGCCGCTGATGGTCCCCATGGCGCTCTACTCCTCGTTCGACAGTTTCATTCTGCTGTCGGTGCCCCTGTTCCTGTTGATGTCCAACATCCTGCTCCAGGGCGGTGTTGGCAAGGACCTGTTCAACGCCGTACAGAACTGGGTGGGCCATTGGCCCGGTGGTTTGGGTATTGCCACCATTACCTCCTGTACCATCTTCTCGGCGATCTCGGGCTCGTCCGTCGCCACCGCAGCGACCATCGGCAGTGTGGCAATCAAGGAGATGACCGATCGCGGTTACCACCGTCCGTTCGTGCTCGGCCTGATTGCCGCCGGTGGTACTCTGGGCATCCTGATTCCACCGTCCATCCCGATGATCGTCTATGGCGTCATCACCGAAGAATCGATCGTCGATCTGTTCCTCGCCGGTGTGGTGCCGGGCCTGATCATGGCGGGCAGCTTTATCGCTTTCAGTTTCCTCTACGCCATCTTTGGCAAGGGCTGTACCCCTGTGGCCAAGGCAACCTGGAGTGAGCGTCGCTCAAGCACCTTGCGTGCTCTGCCAACCCTGTTGCTGGCGGCGGTCATCATTGGCGGTATCTATGCCGGTGTGTTCACTCCGACCGAGTCGGCTGCCATCGGCGTCGCCGTGTCGCTGGTGATAGTGCTGGCACTGAAGACCATGAGCTGGGATGGCTTCAAGATCGCCTGCATGGACACCATGAAGACGTCGATCACCATCTTCCTGATCATTGCCGGTGCCAAGGTGTTCGGTAAGGCGATTACGCTGTACCAGATCCCGCAGGAGATCTCGATGTTCGTCAGCACGCATATCGGTGAAGCCGGTCTGTTCATCATGGCCGTCTGCCTGGTGCTGCTGATCATGGGCTTCTTCCTGGAGTCGATCTCCATGCTGCTGATCATGATGCCGGTGCTCTACCCGTCTCTGGCACCACTGGGTATCGACCCGATCTGGTTCGGTATCATCTTCGTGATCATGATCGAGTGTGCACTGATTACCCCACCGGTCGGGCTCAATCTATTCGTGATACAAGCCGTAGCAGGGGGACAGGTGATGGATGTGGTACGCGGTGTCTGGCCGTTTATCCTGTTGATGTTTGCCTGTCTGCTACTGGTGTACTTCTTCCCCAAAATCGCGCTCTATCTGCCGTTTTACATGTAAAACAGCCACACTGCAGACAACACCATCGGGGCCACTACAGGCCCCGATTTTTTTGGCGGCAAAGTCCATCCATTGTCTCAGCACCGCAACTATCCTTCGCTAGTCTGATCATATCCCTGAACTCGTTTGATCCTCAGGGGACAAAGTATAATGACCGACTCTATTCCCCCACCCTGTGTTCAAGGAGAACATAATGAGTAGTACCCCTGTTGTTCCTCAGCCCGACAGTGGCGCCAACAATGCCAAGATTGTCTACATTCTGTATCTGGTTTCTCTGGTATCGGGCATCACCGCCATCATCGGTGTTGTCATGGCTTACATTTACAAGAACGATGCCGCCGACTGGGTACAGGACCATTACCGCTGGCAGATCCGTACCTTCTGGATCGCCATGTTGACCTCGCTGATTGGCTTCATCCTTCTGTTTATAGGTATCGGCTTCATCATTCTGCTGCTGCTTGCCGTTTGGATGATTATCCGTTGCGTCAAAGGCCTGCAGGCGCTGGATAAGGGCCAGCCCCTGCCCGATTCAGGCACTTGGCTGTTCTAAAATTACGACAGGCTGTTATTTCTGTTTACTGCATATGCAAAAGGCCGCTTTTGGCGGCCTTAGCTTGTAAAAAAACAACCTAAAATTCACGAAATACTGTCAACAACACCCTATCTCCCGCGAAAACAACACCATTGCACCATTTACTCATACTTTAGCCGCAAAGGCGGGACATCCGTCTGAAAATGCGCTATTTTCGCAATGCACAATC
Organism: Marinobacterium sp.; assembly: GCA_048260865.1. Lineage (GTDB taxonomy): Bacteria > Pseudomonadota > Gammaproteobacteria > Pseudomonadales > Balneatricaceae > Marinobacterium. The sequence continues at coordinate 467,101 of JBLXGN010000003.1, forward strand.
CTTCAATGGATAAGAATTCCTGTCTTGCCCCAGGTTGCTTGGGACAAGAAGAGCATAAAAAATTGAGGCAAGAAGATGAGCCAACGGGTACAGGTCGGTGGCCTGCAGGTCGCCAAAGAGCTTTACGATTTCATCAACAACGAAGCACTGCCGGGCACCGGCGTCGATGTGGAGCAGTTCTGGAGCCGTTTCGACAGCATCGTGCACGACCTCGCACCGCGTAACCGTGAGTTGTTGGCCAAACGTGACGAGATTCAGGCACAAATTGACGCCTGGCATCGTGACAACCGTGACAGCTTCAACTTCGACAGCTACAAATCCTTCCTCAAGGACATTGGTTACCTGCTGCCGGAAGGCGAAGATTTCACCGCCACCACTGAAAATGTAGATCCCGAAATGGCCACCATGGCCGGTCCTCAGCTGGTGGTACCGGTGATGAATGCCCGTTACGCACTGAACGCGGCTAACGCACGCTGGGGCAGCCTGTACGACGCACTCTATGGCACCGATGCCATCTCTGAAGAGAATGGCGCCGAGAAAGGCAAAGGCTACAACCCGGCCCGTGGTGCCAAGGTTATCGCTTTCGGTCGTGATTTCCTCGACCAGAGCGCTCCGCTGGCAGGCGCCTCTCATAAGGATTCTGCGGGTTACAGCATCCAGAACGGTCAGCTGTGTGTCGTCCTGCGTGACGGTGGCGAAACCGGTCTTGATCAGCCATCCCAGCTGCAGGGCTACGTGGGTAGCGCCAGCAATCCCGATGCCATCCTGCTGAAGCATAATGGTCTGCATTTCGAAATCCAGATCGATCGCGACAGCCAGATCGGCAAATCCGATGCAGCCGGCGTCAAAGACATCCTGATGGAAGCGGCGCTGACCACCATCATGGACTGCGAAGACTCCGTTGCTGCCGTTGATGCGGCCGACAAGGTACTGGCCTACAGCAACTGGCTGGGCCTGATGAAAGGTACCCTGACCGAAGAGATCGCCAAGGGCGACCAGACCTTCACTCGCAGCATGAACCCGGACCGCGAATACACCGCACCGAACGGCGACAGCCTGACGCTGAAAGGCCGCAGCCTGATGTTCGTGCGCAACGTGGGTCACCTGATGACCAACCCGGCGATCATCGACAGCGAAGGCAACGAGATCCCCGAAGGCATCATGGACGGTGTGGTCACTACTTTGATCTCGCTGCATGATGTTCAGGGCAACGGCAAGTTCCGCAATGCCACGACTGGTTCCATCTACATCGTGAAGCCGAAAATGCACGGTCCGGAAGAAGTCGCCTTCGCCGACCAGCTGTTCAGCCGTGTTGAAGATGCACTGGGCCTGCCGCGCTACACCATGAAAATGGGCATCATGGACGAAGAGCGTCGCACCACGGTTAACCTGAAAGAATGTATCCGTGCTGCCAAGGAACGTGTGGTGTTCATCAACACCGGCTTCCTCGACCGTACCGGTGACGAGATCCACACATCCATGGAAGCAGGCCCGATGATCCGCAAGGGCGACATGAAAGGCGCTGCCTGGATCAAGGCTTACGAAGACTGGAACGTGGATATCGGCCTGGCCTGTGGTCTGAGCGGCCGTGCCCAGATCGGTAAAGGCATGTGGGCCATGCCGGATCTGATGTCCAACATGCTGGAACAGAAGATTGCCCATCCTCTGTCCGGCGCCAACACTGCCTGGGTTCCGTCTCCGACCGCTGCAGCCCTGCACGCGCTGCACTACCACAAGGTAGATGTGTTCGCACGTCAGCAGGAGCTGAAGAACCGCACCCGTGCCAGCCTGGATGACATCCTGACCGTGCCGGTGGCGCAGAATCCGAACTGGAGTGCTGAAGAGATCCAGCAGGAGCTCGACAACAACGCCCAGGGCATCCTTGGCTACGTAGTACGCTGGGTCGACCAGGGTGTGGGCTGCTCCAAGGTTCCGGACATCAATGATGTGGGCCTGATGGAAGACCGCGCGACTCTGCGTATCTCCAGCCAGCACATCGCCAACTGGCTGCATCACGGCATCTGCTCTGAAGAGCAGGTAATGGAAACCCTGAAGCGCATGGCCGCTGTGGTTGATCGTCAGAACGCCGACGATGCGGCCTACCAGCCGATGGCGCCGAACTTTGATGACAGCATCGCCTTCCAGGCGGCTTGCGAACTGGTCATCAAGGGTTGCGAGCAGCCGAGCGGTTACACCGAGCCGGTTCTGCACCGTCGCCGTCTGGAGCTCAAAGCCAAACAGGCTGGCTAAACGTCCAGAGGACCTTAGCTGAATATCAAGCCCCTCCAGTCCTGCTGGAGGGGCTTTTTGTTGTCTGGATGCAGCCCTTTGACTGCTGCAACAAAAACGCCCGGAACAAGTCCGGGCGTATGAGATGTAGCTTGGAAACTCGGTGCTTAGATCATCATGCCCAGCAGCAGGAAGCCCAGTGCAGAGATGGCACCACCCAGGAGTGCATAGGGCAACTGTGTCATGGCATGACTCATCGGGCTGATGCCACAGGCCTTGGCCGACAGCACGGTAGAGTCACCATAGAAGCAGGCGTGAGAACCGAACGCTGATGCTGAAATCATGGCACCCACCACCAGCGGAATACTGGCATCCACTGCCAGCGCCAGCGGCAGCACGATCGGCATACCCACCACAAAGATGCCCCAGAAGGATGCGGTTGCAAAGGCCAGTGCCGCCATCACCACAAAGGCAACCATCGGCAACATATCCGGCGTCATGAATGCGGTGGTTGCGTTGATCACGTACTCGGTCGTACCCAGGGTATTGTTCACTTCCGCCAGCATAAAGCCGCAGAAAAGCGTACCCAGCGGCATGATCATGCCCACAAAGCCTTTCAGAATACCGTCGTACATTTCGCCAACCGACATCAGGCGCTGAACACCGAAGAACACCAGCGTCACGAAGATGGCGGCCATGGCACCGGCCATGATGTCGATACCGAAATACCAGGTGAAGAAGATCAGCGCGATGATCGGGACAAAGAAGTTCAGCATGTTGGAGTTGGCAACACCCGCTTCCATTTCAGTATCGAACGGAATATCGGCATCGCTGATCACCTGACCTTTGGCCGCACGCGCTTCGGCGTCTTTCATTTTACCCAGCAGCGGAAGCTTGCCAGAGATCGCCATAATCACCACCACCAGGCAGACCCAGGCATAGAGCATGTAGGGAATGGACTCGATGAAAAGGTCGATCCCCATACCCTTGGCAGCGACGCCATTATCTTCCAGCAAACCGGAGAAGAAGACCGCCCAGGTGGAAAACGGCAGGATGATACACACGGGCGCAGCCGTGGAGTCGACGATGTAGGACAGGAACTCGCGGGATACCTTCTTCTTGTCCGTCGCTTTGCGCATGGAGGAGCCGATGGTCAAGGCATTGAGGTAATCATCAATGAAGATTGCCAGGCCCAGCGCCATGGTGGAAAACAGTGTGCCTTTGCGGGAATGCACCTTGGTGGTCAACCAGCGACCAAAGGCTTCGGCACCTCCGCCCAGCGTCACCAGTGAGATTACCGATCCCATCAAACCGCAGGCAATGAAGATCCAGGCCACCGTTTCATTCATGAACACATCAAGAAAGGTGGTGCCCAGCTGGGGGATAAAGTCCGCCGGTGAGCTGGTCATCAGCAGGCCAACCAGGACCCCGATAAACAGGGACTCGATGGTTCTTTTGGTGTATAGCGCAGTGGCAATCACCACCACTATGGGGAAAAGGCTCAACAGGCCGTAGTCGCCATCAGCCCCGTACAATTGGAAGCAGTAGAGTGCAAAGCCGATCGCGGCTACGGACAGCAGGGTGACTGCCAATGTTTTGCTCGGTTCAGCCTGACGTGTAGACATAGGCGTATCTGTCGCAGTTGACATGGTTGTTCCTCGCTATAATTTTTGTGAGGTGTCTTAGGAACACAGTCTTCATGAGAGCATCGGTGCCTTAACGGCACCGACGTATTTATTATTTTTTGGCTCAGGCTGCGGGTACCTGCTGCGTAATGCAGTGGATATTGCCGCCGCCCAACAGAATTTCGCGGGCATCAATGCCGATAATTTCACGTTCGGGGAACAGCTGTTGCAGAACAGCCTTGGCTTCATCATCGTTGGCAGGGTCCAGCAGCGGGAAGACCACCACCGAATTGCCGATATAGAAGTTGATGTAGGAGCCCGCCATCCGCTCGCCTTCTTCACGCGGATGACTATCCGCCGCCAGGTCGATGCCACCGGCCTCTTCCGCCGTCATGAACAAGGGGCCGGGATGCGGCAGCTTGACCACTTCCAGAGAGCGCCCCTTGGCATCCTTAGCCTGCGTCAGTACCTCATGGGCTTCACGTACGATCTGGTACTGAGGATCTTCGGGGTTGTCACACCAGTGCAGGGCAACTACACCGGGTTTAACGAAGCAGGCGATGTTATCCACATGACCGTTGGTTTCGTCATTGAAGGTGCCGTTGGGCAGCCAGATAACGCGGGAGATATTGAGATACTGATCCAGGTAGGCTTCGATCTCTTCCCGGCTCAGGTGCGGGTTACGGTTGGTGTTCAGCAGACATTCTTCGGTGGTCAGCAGAGTGCCCTCGCCATCCACATGAATGGCACCACCTTCCAGCACCAGCGGAGCGCGGAAACGCGGGTTGCCGTGGACTTCACAAACCTTGCGCGCCACACGGTCATCCTTGTCCCAGGGGAAATACAGACCGCCATTGAGGCCGCCCCAGGCATTGAAAATCCAGTCGACTCCGGCACGCTCACCCTGATCATTGATCACAAAGGTAGGGCCCATATCGCGCATCCAGCTGTCATTGGAGCTGATCTCCACGACTCGCACCTGAGGCGGCAGCATGGCACGCGCATTTTCATACTGCTCGTCGCTGACACCCACGTATACGGTTTCGCTGCGCGAGATCGCTTCCGCCACCGCCACAAAGGCATGCTGCGCCGGTTTGGCACCTAAACGCCAGACATCGCCCCGTTGCGGCCAGAGCATCCAGCAGGCCTCATGGGGTTCAAATTCGCCCGGCATCCGGAATCCTGCGGCTTTGGGGCTGTTGTTATTATCGATCATCGGATGATCCTGTTTGTCGTATTTACTATAGATGCTGTGGCATCCGGCAGGGTAGAACACGCCTGCCGGATGCACCCAGTTCAGTCCTGCGGCTGATAAAGGCCGTCTTCGATCAGGGATTCCACCGTGGCCAGAATGCTCTGACGCAAGATGCCAACAACCTGGTCAACGGTCTCACGGGTCCAGATCAGCGGCGGAGACAGTACGTTCAGGTGTGCAATCGGGCGCACAATCAGGCCACGTTTCTGGCAGTTCTCTGCAATCCGCTTGCCGACATTGGCTTCCATCGGCAGCAGTTCCTTGGTGTCCTTGTTGGCCACGCTTTCGATACACATCATGAAGTGGCTGCCGCGCACGTCACCGACAATCGGCAGATCCTTCAGCGTTGCCAGCTGCTGCTCCAGGTAGGGCCCCACTTCGCGTACATTCTCACAGATGCCTTCACGCTCCATGATTTCGATATTCTTCAGTGCCGCCGCACAGGCAACCGGGTGACCGGAATAGGTAAAACCGGTACTGAACACGGCACCCTCGCGCTGAGGTTTGCTGATCACGGCGTAGATTTCATCGCTCAACAGCGTAGCCCCCAGAGGGATATAGCCGGAGGTCAGGCCCTTGGCGCAGTTAATGATGTCAGGCTGAATACCGAACACATCTTCGGAGGCGAAGAAGTGGCCCAGACGGCCGAATGCGGTGACTACCTCGTCGGAGATGTACAGCATGTCGTACTTTTTGCAGATGTCGTAGATGCGACGGTGATAGCCCTCGGGCGCCACCAGTACACCACCGGCCCCCATGATCGGCTCAGCGACAAACGCAGCCACCTTGTCAGCGCCACCCAGCTTCTGGATAGCACTTTCAAAATCATCGGCCAGATAGTCGCAGTATTCGGCTTCTGTCATGCCTTCGGGACGGCGGTAGCAGTTGGCTTCCTTCACGTGGTGCACGAACTGATGCGCCGTATCGAAGCCCCAATTGTTGCTTTCGATGCCGGTCAGCGTAGCCGATACATAGGTGGTGCCGTGGTAGCCGTTATCTCGCGAGATAATGATCTTCTTGTCCTGCTTGCCCAGCTGGTTGAAGTAATAGTGGACAATGCGGATGGTGGTGTCGTTGGCAACGGAACCGCCACAGCTGTAGAAGACGTGATTCAGATTGGAGGGGGCGAGTTCAGCCAGTTTGGCTGCCAGCTGAGTGGCCGGCACGTTGGACAGGTTATTGAAGGGTGAGTAGTAGGCCATTGTCTCGGCCTGTTCGGCCATCACCTGACCCATTTCCTTGCGGCCGTGGCCGATATTCACGCACCAAAGGCCGGCAATGCCATCGAGGTATTTATTGCCTTTGCCATCATATACATATTCACCGTTACTCTCGGTGATAATATCGCAGCCCTCTTTCTGGAAAACCGAGAAATCAGTGAAGGGGTGAACAAAGTGAGCCTTGTCCTGCTCCCAGAGTTTATTGATATCCAAAGACATAATCAGTGCCTCGCCGACTATTGTTGTTAGGGTTATCCGGTCAGGTAAATCCAATATGGCGCTGCCACCGGACCATGCATCTAAACTACTACCGGGTCGGAAAAGGCATCTATACCCCCCAGGGGATAGCCGGGTATTTTTTCCGGTTTATTTCTTTGGCCGTTTTAATAAATATCCCAGTATCAAGCATTTAGAACGCGACTCTCGGTACGCTTGTGCTAGAGTTAAATCACTTTTCCCAGCCACAACCTGCAGATAATCGCAGCCATGCAAAAAGTCGGCGTCGACATTTCACCTTCAGAAAGCTGGCACAAGGACTTGGCCCGGCTGATTGACCACACGCGTATGCGTAACTTTCCCGAGGTGTTGAACGATACCCTCGCGCACCTGGTCAGCTTCAATACCAGTCTGGTAGCGACTTACAAATACAGCTACAAGCCGATAGTAATCCTGAGCACCCATGCGCAGCAGCTGCACCCGACGCTATCCCGTTACATCAATGAACTGTACATGCTGGACCCGCTGTTCAACGCCATCCATAAGGGATTGGGTGCCGGCGTACATCGCCTGAGAGAGATCTGTCCAGACTCGTTTGAAACCACCGAATACTATCGCTCCTGCTACCACGAATTTGATCTGGTAGACGAGATCATTCTGGTGATTCCGCTGGACAAGGATGTGGTATTTACGGTGTCGCTGGGACGCAAGTCCAACCTGGGCACCATCACCCGCGCAGAGCGAAATACGCTCAACAACGTATTTCCGGTGATCAGCGCACTGGTACGCCAGTTCTGGATTGCCCAATCATCGGAGTATGTACACGATGAGCAGGGGCGTAATTCTACGGAGTATGCCCTGTCCACCTTTGGCAGTGGCGTACTGACCCGACGCGAACAGGAGATCACCGCCCTGATTCTGCAGGGTCACTCATCCAAGTCGATTGCGGATATGCTGGAGATCAGTGCCGGTACGGTAAAAGTGCACCGCAAGAACATTCATGCCCGTCTGAACACCTCGACGCAATCGGAACTCTTTTCCATGTTCCTGAATCATCTGAACGCTCTGGCCAATCCCTAGAGTGCAAAAAGGCGCTGACCAGCAGCGCCCTTCTCTCTCATGCGTTCGCGTTACAAACGTACCCAGATCGTTTTAAGCTCGGTGTATTTCTCCAGTGCATGCAATGACTTGTCGCGACCGTTGCCAGAGCCTTTCACGCCGCCAAAGGGCACGGTCTGATCGCCATCACCCCAGCCGTTCACCCACACCATACCGCTCTGCAGCTTGCGGCTGACACGGTGGGCACGCTTGAGATTGGCGGTCCAGACGCAGGCCCCCAGTCCGTACTGGCTGTCATTCGCCAGGGCGATGGCCTCTTCTTCCGTGTCGAACTCGCTGACCGCCAGTACAGGGCCAAAAATCTCTTCACGCACCACACTCATATCCTGATGCGGGCAGACAACCAGCGTCGGCTGCGCGTAATAGCCCTCACCCGGACGATGTTCACGCACACCACCGAACAGGATTTCACCGCCCTCCTCCAGTGCCGACTGCACATAGCGGTTTACCGTTGCCAACTGGGTAGCATCCACCATCGGTCCCATGGTGCAGGCAGGGTCCAGAGGATCACCCGGCTGAAATACTTTGGCCGCTTCGCTCAGCGCAGCCAGAAAGGCATCCTTAATGCCCTTCTGCACATATAAGCGTGAAGCCGCGATGCAGACCTCGCCCTGATTGGAAAAGATCGACGCGGCGGTATTGGCCGCCGCTTCAGCGATGTCTTCACAGTCATCGAAAATGAGATTGGGTGACTTGCCACCGGCTTCCAGCCAAACCCGCTTCAGGTTGGACTGACCGGCATATTCCATCAGCATGCCCGCAACCCGGGTAGAACCGGTGAACACCAGTACATCCACATCCATATGCAGCGCCAACGCCTTGCCAGCGGTATGACCAAAGCCCGGCAGCACATTAAGCACGCCATCGGGCAAACCGGCTTCCTGTGCCAGCTCGGCCAGACGCAAAGCGCTCAGGGGTGACTTTTCGGAAGGTTTGAGCACGACCGAGTTACCGGCCGCCAGTGCCGGTGCCAGCTTCCAGGACGCCATCATCAACGGGAAATTCCAGGGCACGATGGCACCGACAACGCCAATCGGCTCACGGGTCAGCAGCGCCAGCGAATCCTTCCCGGTGGGCGCTATTTCTCCGTACACCTTATCCACCGCTTCTGCGGTCCAGCGCCAGCAATCGATCGCGGAAGGCACATCAAAACCGGTAGATTCACTGATCGATTTGCCCATATCCAGAGTATCCAGCAGCGCAAGTTCGTCCTGATGCTGTTCCAGCAGATCCGCCAGTTTCAGCAGCACACGCTTGCGCTCGGCCGGTGAACGCTCGGACCAGATGCCCGCGGCAAAGCTCTGGCGTGCGGCCTGTACCGCCAGATCCACATCCGCCGTATCGCAGGAGGCAACTTCTGCCAGCGTCTGTTCAGTGGCCGGGTTCACACAGGCAAAGGTTTCCCCGCTCTGCGCCGCTTGAAACTGGCCATTGATCCAGGCCTGATTACGGAACTGGAGCTGTTGAGCCAGTGCCTGCCAGTCGTTGTAGCTGTTATTCGCCATAATCGTTTACCTATTTACCCTTGGGACATTTCCTCAGTTGTCCCCAGTCTAGGGATTCACATCTGCCGGCTGTATATGCCCCAGGGGGTAGGCAAGGCCGTGACCGCGGCTATCCCCTAGAGGGTATATCGGTCGTTTGGTCGGCTGATTATGCTGCTTCGCATCGAATAAAAATTTTTGCCGATCAATATGATTGCGAGCGAGGAATCACCATGACCGCACCAAGAATCAATGCCCAGAGAATTTGGAACAGCCTGATGGAGATGGGCGAGATCGGTGGCACCGAAGCCGGTGGCTGCTGCCGTCTGGCGCTGACCGAACTGGACCGTCAGGGCCGTGACCTCTTTGTGCGCTGGTGCCGTGAAGCCGGTTGTGAGATCAGCGTCGACAAGATCGGCAACATCTATGCGCGTCGTCCCGGCACCGATCCCGAGGCCCTGCCGATCAGCACCGGCAGCCATCTGGATACTCAGCCTACCGGCGGCAAGTTTGATGGCATCTACGGCTGTCTCGCAGGTCTTGAAGTCATTCGTACCCTCAACGACGCCAATATCCAGACCCGCCGCCCCATCGAAGTGGTGATCTGGACCAACGAAGAAGGCTCACGCTTCGCCCCCGCCATGGTGGCGTCCGGTGTTTACAGCGGCAAGTTCACGCTGGAATACGCCCTGAACCAGACCGATGCGCAGGGTGTACGCCTGGGTGATGCGCTGAAAGCCATCGGCTATGACGGTGATATTGAAGTCGGCGCACGCCAGTTCGCCAAATTCTTTGAACTGCATATCGAGCAGGGTCCGGTGCTGGAGCGCGAAAATGAAGAGATCGGTGTGGTGACCGGTGTGCTTGGCATGCGCTGGTATAACGTCAATATCAAGGGCGTCTCCGCGCATGCTGGCCCCACGCCCATGAGCTACCGTCAGGATGCGCTCTCGGCGGCGGCACGCATGATTACGGCCATGATCGATATGGCTGCCGAACGTGCCGATGAAGACTGCCGCTGCACCGTGGGTGAACTGAGCATTCCCAAGGGCTCACGTAATGTGATTCCGGGCGACCTCAGTTTCACCCTGGATCTGCGCAACGCCACCCTTGAAGGCCTGGAAGTGACCGAACGTGATGCCATGGCACTGATTGACCAGATCGCGGCCCAGGTGGGTGTTGAGGTTCAGGTCGAGCGTATCTGGGACTCCCCTCCCATCGCTTTCGATGCCGACTGCATCGATGCGGTTGAGCGCGTGGTCAGCCAGAGCGGCTACAGCTACCGACGCATGACCAGCGGTGCCGGCCATGATGCCGTCAACATATCCACCTGCATGCCCACCTCGATGATCTTTGTTCCCTCGGTGGGCGGTATCAGCCATAACGAGGCGGAGTATTCCACACCGGAACAGATCGCATCAGGAGCCCAGATCCTGTGTGAAGTGATGCACAACGAAGCACTGGCCTGACCGTGCGCAGGCGCAGGGGCTTTGTTAGAGTGACCTGAACACTCGCTCCTGCGCTTCACGACTTTCAGGTGTACCGATGAATATTCTGTTTTACAGCAATGGCCAGGATACCCAGTCCTGGCTCGCTCAACTTCAGCACCGGCTCCCCGATATCCACATTCAGGAGTGGCAACCCGATGGGGAAAACATCCAGGCGGATTACGCCCTGTTGTGGAAACCGCCTGAACAGTTCTTTGCCGAACAACAGAATCTGAAGGGCATCATTAACCTGGGCGCCGGTGTCGATGGCCTGCTCAAGCTACCCAACCTGCCAACGGATGTACCCCTTTTAAAGCTGCGTGATGCCGGTATGAGTCGCTGGATGAACGACTATATCCGCTATGGCGTGCTGCACTTTACCCGTGATTTTGATCGTTATCGCACGCAACAACAGAGCGCACACTGGCACGACTATGACATCGAGCCGAGCAGCCACTGGCCGGTTGTTGTGCTGGGTGCAGGAGCTTTGGGACAAAGTGCCGCACAGGAACTGGCACAGCAGGGCTTTCCGGTGCGCTGCTGGAGCCGCTCACCCAAACAGATCGAGGGGGTCACCAGTTTCAGCGGTGAAGAGGGATTGTTCGACTGCCTGAGTGGTGCACGGCTAGTGATCAATCTGCTGCCACACACACCCGCTACACGCGGCCTGATCAACACCAAAACGCTGTCACGGCTGGCAGAGGGTGCCGCACTGATCAGTTGTGGTCGTGGCGAGATTATCGATATGGATGCGCTTGTTGCCGCGCTGGACTCAGCGCAACTCAGAGGTGCCCTGCTGGATGTGTTCGATACCGAGCCGCTGCCAACCGATTCACCGCTGTGGCAGCACCCAAAAGCGATCATTACACCCCATATCGCGGCCCCTACTCCGATTGCGGAAGCGGTGGAGCAGATCATCGGCTATCTGGAACAACTGGAGGCAGGCCAACGTCCTCAGTGCGTAGACCCGACTCTCGGGTATTAAGACGAAGCTGTAAAAGCCCAACCCGCACTGGGGCCGGGCTTTATCTCTCAGTCCCTGAACTTGTCGTGACAGGCCTTGCAGCTCTGCGCCAGACGCCCGACCAGAGGTCGCAGATCATCAGCGTCTTCACCCTTGGCAGCCGCTTCCTGCAGCTGTTGAGCCCGCCCCTGCATATCCGTCATCAATTCATTGAAGCGATACGGCTGTTGCCAGATACGGTAGGACGCACGGGTCTCAACCTCTTCACCCCGCGCGCTCTGTTCATCCGCAAAGCCTTCCGCAACAATCTGGCTTAACAGCACCAATCGCTGCGCACGCTGTGCAAAGTCGTCAGCGCTGAATTCTGCACGCCCCTGCACACTGGCGGCCATCTGGGACAGGTTCCATTCCATCGCCTTGTAGACACCCTGGCGATACTCAATCGCCGCATCGCTGCTGGATTCTGCCCAGACTTGAGATGTCGACAGCCCCATCAGCAGGGCCAAAAGCCCAGTCTTAACTTTCATATGCACTGCTCACATCGCCCGATCAAAATAGAGTTCAACACCACCAATCTCCGATACTTCCTGCATCCACTGCTTGATGCGTGGCGGATAGTTGAGTCCTTTCACCGATGACATGTACTGCAGCAGCGGGAAGTTCATCACATCGTTCCAGCTCAGGGTGTTGCCCTGCTCCGACGGCAGGGTCAGCGGAGGCAACTGCGCCAGGACGCGTTCGACCACAGCCTTATGTTCTTCGGTCTCTTCCAGCGCCTGCTCAAAGGTGCAGCCCAGAATGCGTTCCTTGTTGGCGCGGTAATAGTTTTTTGCAGACTCGGTGGCAAAGGTTTCCATACCCATGTGGATGACCCTTGGGAAGGACAGCGCCTGACAGTGTTTCATGATCGGCTGCAGCAGCGGCTGAATCGCTTCGTTCAGCTGCAACGGACGTATCTTGCGGGCAGGATCACCCAGATCATTGAGCAGCTTGGCAATATCCATGCTCTCGCCGATGGCGACACCCTGATGCTCAAAAATCGGGGCCATCTTCTTGCCGATCAGTCGATTCGGGCTCTCTTCATCATCATTCAGCAACACGACCTGCTCCAGATCGCTGACCTGTTTGTAGTGGGCTACTAACAGCGTTCGAATACAGAAAGGGCAATGATCATAAATGTAGAGTCTGGACACGGCACAGCTTCCCAACAGGCAAAAGAGTAATCCTGACAGCATCAAGGCCTGAAGCCAATGGCTGTCAGCAACGGTTTTCGCCTGACGGCAGGCATAAAAAAGCGGCTGCTACCCGAAGGCAACAGCCGCTTGCGTCTATTAAACCCGAGGCTGAATAGAGCGATCAGTGGTTAAGGATCTGACTCAGGAACAGCTTGGTACGCTCGTTCTGTGGATTGTTGAAGAACTCGTTAGGTTCGTTTTCTTCCACAATCTGCCCCGCATCCATGAAGATCACGCGGTCCGCTACCTTCTTGGCGAAGCCCATCTCGTGCGTCACACAGAGCATGGTCATGCCGTCTTGCGCCAGCTCCACCATTACATCCAGCACTTCCTTGATCATCTCAGGGTCCAGCGCCGAGGTAGGCTCATCGAACAGCATGATGTTGGGATTCATGCACAGGGAACGGGCAATCGCCACACGCTGCTGCTGACCGCCGGACAGCTGACCGGGGTACTTGTCTGCCTGATCCGGAATCTTTACACGCTCCAGATACTGCATGGCGGTGGCTTCAGCTTCCGCCTTGGGCTTCTTCTGTACCCAGATCGGTCCCAGTGTCAGGTTTTCCAGAATGGTGAGGTGCGGGAAGAGGTTAAAGTGCTGGAACACCATACCTACGTCCTTACGGATCGTTTCGATGTTTTTCACATCATCGATCATCTCCACACCGTCCACAATCAAAGACCCTTCCTGGAACTCCTCCAGTCGGTTGATGCAGCGAATGGTGGTGGACTTGCCTGAGCCCGAAGGCCCGCAAATCACGATACGCTCGCCCTTTTTCACGCGCAGGTTGATGTCCTTCAGCACGTGAAAGTTGCCATACCACTTGTTGAGGTTTTCAATGATGATCACGTCTTCAGCGTCAGCTGCTGATTTCACTTCACTCATAATCAATCTCTCTTATCCTTATTCATCTGACGCTCAATCCTGCTTGCCAGCAACGACATGCTGAAACAGCTGGTCCAGAAAACCAGGAACACAAACAGATATCCCTCAAGCGCGTGCCCGCCCAGCCAGTAGGAGTTGGACAGCGCGGTTTGCAGGGTCTGAACCACCTCGGGAATGCCGATAATCAACAGGAAGGTGGTGTTCTTGAACAGCATGACGAAGGTCGCCAGGATGTTCGGCAAGGACACCTTGATCACCTGAGGCAGGATAATCAGCAGTATTTTCTGCCAGTAGCTCAGGCCGATGGAATCCGCCGCTTCATACTGTCCACGCGGGACCGCAGCAAAACCGCCACGGAACACTTCAGCCATGTAACCGGACATGAAGAAGATCAGCACGATCCAGACACGGATCAGCTTGTCCACGTTGGTACCTTCGGCAAAGAACAGCGGCAGCATCACTGAGCCCATGAAGAACAGTGAGAGCACCGGAACGCCACGGAAAAACTCGATGAAGATCACCGAAACCGAACGAATAAAGGGCATGTTGGAACGTCGGCCCAGCGCCCAAAGGAAGCTGAACGGGAACGCCACGATAATACTGGCGGCCGCCATAAAGACGTTCAGAGTGAAACCGCCCCAAAGGTCCGTGCTCACTTCCATCAGGCCCAGCGGGCGACCGTCCAGCAGCGCTATACCCACCAAAGGCAGCACCAGCCAGGCAATAACCGAACCCTTCATACGAATATGCTTGGGCAGCGTAAAAGACGCCATAATGACCAGCACCAGCAAGCCCAGCAGCACATTGATGCGCCAGACTTCCTCGACTGGATAGGTGCCATAGAAGAACTGGTAGGACCAGGCCTTCACAAACACCCAGCAAGCCCCTTCACGGACGCAGGCATCTTCAGTAGTACCCTGCCAGTTGGCAGAGAAAAATGCCCAGTCCAGAATGGGAGGAATGTAGTACACCAGCAGTGCAATGACTGCCAACGTCACAGCACTGTTGGGAATGGAAGAGAACAGATTCTCTTTCATCCACGCCACAGGCCCAACCGTTTTAACCGGCGCAGGGCGAGCAGGAATAGGTTGAAACTCTTTCATGACTGCACCCTATCGACTCACCAGCGCCACTGCGTTGTTGAAACGGTTCATCAGGAAGGAGATGACCATGTTCACCACGAAGTACACCACAATTGTCATAAAGATCGTTTCAATCGCCTGACCGGTCTGGTTCAGCGCCGTACCCACAAAGACGTTGAACAGATCCGGATATCCGATAGCCGCCGCCAGGGTCGAGTTCTTCACCAGACTCTGATACTCCGAGTTCAGCAAAGGCACGATCACGCGCATCGCCTGAGGTACGATGATCAATGACATGATCTTGTTTTCTTTCAGACCAAGACTGCGCGCAGCTTCTGTTTGACCGTGAGGAATGGACTGTACCCCGGCACGAACCGCTTCAGCGATGAATGCACCGGTATACACCGACAGCGCAATCGCCAGTGCCATCAGCTCAGGAATCACCGTAATACCACCGAAGTAGTTGAAGCCCTTCAGCGCCGGGTATTCAACGGTAAACGGCAGACCGGTTACCAACAGCGCCAGCAACGGCAGGCCAATCAACATGGCGATGGATGTGTACAGCACCGGGAAGGGCTGACCGGTCAGCTCCTGACGTTTTTTGGCCCAGCGACGCAGTACGAAAATACCCACAATCGCCAGCCCCAAAGCGGCTTCGGCAACCCAGAACAGATCGCCACCCACCATTTTGGGCAGGTAGAGACCGCGCACGTTGAGGAAAATGGCCTCACCCAGACTCAGACTCTGTCGAGCGCCCGGCAAGGTAGACAGTACCGCGAAGTACCAGAAGAACACCTGCAGCAGCAACGGAATGTTTCGGAAGGTTTCGACATACACCACAGCCGTCTTGCGAACCAGCCAGTTGTGCGAGAAATAGGCGACACCGAACAGGAACCCGAGAATGGTGGCAAAGAAAATACCGATGCCCGATACCAGCAAAGTGTTCAGGAAGCCAACAACGAAAATGCGACCGTAGGTGTCCGTCGCTTCAAAAGGAATCAGCGACATCAGTACGTCATAGCCGGCCGCTGCATTCAGAAAGCTGAAACCGGTTTTAATCCCGGTGGCTTCCATATTGGCCAGTACGTTACTGATGACGGAGTAGAAAAAGTAGCCCAGCCCTAAGACCAGCAAAATCTGATAAAAGAGCGCCCTGACATTTGGATTATTGTAAATGGCTGCCGAACCGTTGCCTTTAGACTTACGGGCAGCCGATTTGGCGTGTTCAATAGTTTTCTGTTTGAACATGGACGTAACCTGGCTATGAAGCAAAAGCGACAGGGGGACCGAAGCCCCCCTGAATTTAATCTATTGATTAACGCATTGCCTGTGAGTACAGGATACCGCCATTCTTCCAGCTGGCGTTGAGACCGCGCTCAAGCTTCAGCGGAGAATCCATACCAACGTTGCGTTCGAAGGACTCGGCGTAGTTACCAACCTGCTTCACAATGTTGTAGGCCCAGTTGGCTTCCAGACCCATGTTGGCACCCAGTTCACCTTCAGCACCCAGGAAACGCTTGTTACCCGGGTTACCGTTTGCCAGTTTGTCGTCCACGTTGGCTGAGCTAATGCCCTGCTCTTCCGCTTCGATCATGGCATTCAGAGACCACTTAACAATGTTGAACCACTGATCATCGCCCTGACGGACAACAGGACCCAGTGGCTCCTTGGAGATCACTTCCGGCAGGATGATCGCATTAGTCGGGTTGGACAGACCTACACGCAGTGCAGCCAACTGAGAGCCATCAGACGTCAGGAAGTCACAACGACCGGACTCAAAGCCCTGACGGGTCTGGTCAGACGTATCAAAGGTAACGGCCTTGTAGGACATGCCGTTTTCACGGAAGTAGTCAGCAATCGCCAGCTCGGTAGAAGTACCCGCCTGGATGCACGCGTTGGCACCATCCAGCTCCAGCGCGCTTTTAACACCCAGATCCTTCATGACCATGAAGCTTGCGCCGTCATAGTAGTTGGTGCCCGCAAAGTTGATACCCAGAGAGGTATCACGGGTGTGGGTCCAGGTGGTGTTACGAGACAGCATATCGACTTCGCCGGAAACCAGCGCAGTGAAACGTTCTTTGGCGGTAAGCGGTTTGTACTGAACAGCATCGGCATCACCCAGTACAGCAGCGGCTACGGCGCGACATACGTCAACGTCCAGACCACTCCATTTACCGTTTTCATCCTTTTCGGAGAAACCCGCAAGGCCGGTACTCACACCACAGCTGACATTTCCACGCGCTTTGACATCATCCAAAGTCGCGGCTTGAACACTGGTCATACCTGTAACCAGAGTTGCTGCAAGAGTGGTAACTGCCAGAATTTCCTTCTTATACATGGAGCTGTTCCTCTCGTTGAGACACTCAATTTATTCTTATTGTCTTAAGCAAAGGCTATGCCATAACCCTTTGCAATCTCAGAACCATCTATAGCAGGCTTTGTCGCCGATCACCAACTCACCATTAGTACAATATGCGATTTTTTGGTGCATTAAAAACAGGAATCTACCCCCAACTCCAGCCCTGATGGGCGCACCAAGGATTCGCACCCGCACCAACGAAGTGCATATTTTTTGCGCACTTGAGCCGCCGTCGGCACTGAATAGGGATACTCCGTTTATCTTTTTCGTCGCAGCAGCCCCTTAAGGCTCAAAAAAAGCTATTCTGAAACACTACCCGGTGGATATCCGGCTTAACCTCCGGGGAAGATCAGAAGCATTACACAGCCCCCTCATTACGAACCTGCGCAATACAAAGTGGAGGATCGACCATGACTGATATCTGCATCTTTCCAATACCCGGTTGCGTCACTTTTCCCGGAACCCTCTTTCCCCTGCACGTTTTCGAGCCACGTTATCGAGAGATGATTCATCACTGCCTGGACACGGATACGCTGGTGGCGATTTGCCATCCACGTAAAACGCTCAGTGTTGGTAAGCGTGTGAACAGTATTGAACAGGCACTCACATCCAATCAGGCCACCTATCAACCCTATGACGTTTTCAGTGCCGGGCGTTGTGAACTGATGGAAACACTGGACGATGGCCGCATGCTATTGAATGTGCATGTCGAACAGCGCTACCAGCGCGAGCACGAAATCCAGCTTCTGCCCTATCAGATCCATGCCTGTAAGCCCTTGCCTGACCGACCCGCCACGGCCCTGGAAGCGGCGGCCACAGAGTTGCTGAGAGACAAGATTCTGCATCGATTATTGGCCCTGGCCCACCCGGACCCCGACGCTAGAAAAGCCATAGAGCGCGTCGCCAATTCGGATGAGTGGCAGGCCAAGGACGATTCAGAGTTCAGCTTTGCCCTGTTTGGCGTGATTCGATTTGATCCGGAAATCCTGCAGTCGCTGCTGGAGATGGAGTCTTCCCATGCCCGTTTGGCGCATACGCTGGAGCTGTTGAATGAGGTGGGTTAAATCCAGCCCAGCCACTGCCACCACAGATAATCCAGTGGCAAGAGCAGCACCACCGTCAGCAGCGCCAACAGAAGACACAACCGTGCCGCATGGATCAGCGGCACCCCGGCCAAAGGCATCGCCATCATCAGTGGCACCGACTGGTAGGTGAAAACGATGGTGGAAAAGCCAAACACCTGTGTCATTAACACGGCTTCCAGGCTGAAACCGGTCATCTGGCTGATTTGGGTAGCCAGTGGCGTCAAGGTTGCCGGGACACCCGCCAGGGTTGCGACCACACCTGTGAACATGGCCAATAAAGACAGGGCAAAGAAGTTCGTTGCATCCTGACCGGGCGCCAGCGGCAGCCAGTCAAGCACACGCTCACCCACTACCTGGCTGATATCGCTGTAGTTGATCAGGCTGGCTATCCCCAGCAGGCCGGCCACAACCAGAATCGAGCTGAGATTGAGCTTTTCGTTAAAGCTTTTAGTCGACACCATGCCAATTCCCGGCAACAGCAACAGGGTTGCAGCGGCCAAGCCGATCCAGGCGGCAGAGATATGGTGCACGGAATCGGTCAGCCAGAATCCCAGCGTCGCCAGCATAATCACCAGCAGCCGCATCTCATTGCCACTGAAGCCACCATTACTTGCCACCGGCGGCGCTTTTTGGGGCGTATCGGGATAGAGCTTGAGAATTAAAGCAATCAGTAACACGGCCTTCAATGCGCCCAATACCGGGAAGTGCAGCAGCAGATATTCGGCAAACATCGGCGTCCAGCCATGAATACTCTCTGCCGAACCGATCATAATCATGTTGGGAATATTGGCCGGCAGGATGGCAAAGGTGGGCAGATGGCACCCGAAGGCTGCAGCCAAAACAACGCCATACTGACCATTGCTGCCTTTGGCGAAGCCACAGTTTTGCGCAATTGCCAGCGCAATGGGAATAAACAGCATCACGCGCCCAACAGAGGACGGCATCACAAATCCCAGCAGGATGCCCATCAATACGATACCGGTGATTAGCCGCGCATAACTGCTATCCAGATAGCGGGTAAAGCGATTTGAGATACGTTGCGCCAACCCGGTCTCGGCAATGGCAATGCCGATCACCAGACCGGAGACAATCAACCAGCAGGCGGTGGATGTCAGCCCGGAAAACACCACTTCAGCGGGTGCCAGCGACAACAACATCGCCAATACCAGCACCACCAGAGCACTGACAAATTCCGGCAACGCGCTGGTGGCAAAGAGCACCATGCCGGCGACGACCAACAATGCGGTCGCCAGCTGTTTGCCTTCAAACAGATCAGCCACTGGCGTGAATACCAGCAATGCCGAAAGCACCGGAATCATGACCAGTGCCACCCATTGAGAACGTTTAAGTGAAATACTCATTTCCCTTCCCCAAACCCTTGCTTGCTGGCTATTGTGCCGAAGAAGCGTTAGGGTTTTAGTCGATAAAATGCCATTTAATATCGAAAAACGGACATCATGACTTCTGGCTTTATTACGCCTCGCCAACACTGCCGCTCGGAACGCGGATTCATCGTGGATCCAGCACTACCGATCCTCGGTATGCATAACCGTATCCAGACCGATTTCGAATTTGATTTCCACAGCCATCCCCGCGGTCAGCTGGCCTATGCCTGTGAGGGCGTGATCAAGGTGCAGACGGATAACGGCAACTGGGTGATTCCACCCTCACAGGCGGTTTGGAT
The DNA here is from genome assembly GCA_048260865.1 of Marinobacterium sp. Taxonomy (GTDB): domain Bacteria; phylum Pseudomonadota; class Gammaproteobacteria; order Pseudomonadales; family Balneatricaceae; genus Marinobacterium. Next base: position 487,031 of record JBLXGN010000003.1, read on the forward strand.
TCCCGGCGGCATTCGCCACTCGGTCAGCCCGGCCGTGACCTCGGAAATCAGACACCTGTTCATAGACCCTGCCTATCTGGAGCGCTTTCCGGATCAATGCAGTGTCGTCGAGGTTTCACCCTTGCTGCGGGAGCTGATTCAGCGAGTAGCCGACTTTGGCAACCATTACACGCCTGACAGCCCGGCCAGCCGCCTTTGCGCAGTGATTCTGGATGAACTGGAAGCTCTCAGGCCCTCTCGCCTCTACCTGCCCCTCTCTTCCGACCGACGCTTAAAGCCCGTGATGCAGGCCCTGCTAAACGAGCCGGACGCTCATACCGATCTAACCTTCTGGGCGGCACAGGCAGGCGCCAGCGAACGCACCTTGCGCCGTTTGTTTCTGAAGGAAACAGGCATGACCTTTCAGCAGTGGCGCCAACAGGCAAGGCTGCAACAGGCAGTAGAACAACTGAGTAAGGGAGAGTCGGTACTGAATGTAGCCCTGTCACTGGGGTATCGCAGCCCCAGCGCATTTGTGGCCATGTTCCGGAAAGCCCTGGGCGTTTCACCCGGACGCTATTCCAGCAACAGCATCAAGTAGGGCTGTGATCTGAAGTGAATACTTCGACGCGGTTACGGCCGGTATTTTTTGCCATATACAGCGCGTTGTCGATCCAGGTAAAGAGCTTCTCAATACTGTCGCCAGACTGGTATTCAGTGACACCAAAACTGCAGGTAATACTGATGCCCGGCGCCATCTCCACCTGACTGATCAGACTGCGCAGCTTTTCGGTGCATTCACAGGCCCCTTCCAGACTGATGCTGGGGAAAATCAGCACGAACTCCTCACCGCCCCAACGGGCGAAGAAGTCGAGATCTCGAATATTATCGGCCACATGTTGGGCCAGGCTTTTCAACACTTCATCACCCACATGGTGACCATGGGTGTCATTGACCGCCTTGAAATGATCAATATCGAAGATGGCGAGTGACAGTGGGTGTTGATAGCGATCTGCCCGCGCCTTTTCGCGTACCAGTTCTGCTTCAAACTTCTTGCGATTTGCAATCTGGGTGAGCGGATCGGTGTTGGAAATGTGCTCAATTTCGGCGATTTTAGCCTGAAGTTCGGCATTGCGGCGCTCAAGCTCTTTAGCCTTGATGACCAGACGTTTCTCCAACGTCAGGTTACCAGCCTTAAGTAAACGATTTTGCTCAATGAGTTCCAGCTGCGCCAACTTGCGATCGTGAATATTCAGATGAGCCCCGATGATTCGGCACACATTACCGTCCTCATCACGTTCCACGACGTGAGCACGATCTGTAATCCACAAATAGTCCCCTTCGGCCTTTCGACAGCGGTAATCCACGCAGTAAACCCCGACCTGACCACTGGTGAAGCACTCAAAGTTGCTCATTACCCGCTCATAGTCATCCGGGTGAATCAGGTTTTCCCAGGTGAACACATCATCATGGAAGACTCCGACATTGTATCCCAGCATTCTGAACCAGCCTGGACTACGCAACACCTCGCCCGTCCGTCCGTTCCAATCCCAAGTGCCTTCCACAATCAGATCGAGAATACTGTTTAAGGTCAGGTCTGCATCTTCAACTGCTTGATGCTGGTAAGTCCTGATCGGTTTCAGGGTTTTCATTCGAGCCAACTCTTTTGTATCCATATAGAGACAGTATAGCTATCTACTGACCAGCTCTTCTAATGCTATTTCATAATAGTTCTGACCCGCGTTATAACGAATGGCGAATGTCGCGGGAAAGGAAATACTACGGGCATACACCTCTGGCTGCTTGACCTGGGCCGACACTTCAGGCCTGGTACGCAAATACTCAAGCGAAGTCATCGGCTCCAAAAAAATCATCTCACCATCATAAAAGCCGAATATGAACGTATAGGTAAAAGGCATTTGGTGAAATTCGGGGCTGGCCGGGTCAATTGCATGAGCCCCCATTCGTGGCACCTCGGTACCTGGAGGCAGCACATAGCCCTGAGGCATTTCAGACGCGGGAGGCGCGCGATGCGCAATGGCCAAATCATCTCCGGTGGCTGTGATGCCATCCCTGAAGATTTTGTCTACGGTGTAGAAATGAAAGTCAAAATGAGGGGTATCGTATACGCCACCTGGAACATGTCCCTTCGGGTTCCAGTCAACCGTGACATGGTCGTAACCTGAACCCTGCGCCTGCGGCGGCAGCTGTAGATCGTACTCCCAGGCCATCGGAGGAACCTGCTGCGGTAATCCCGACAGGGCCCCCTCGGTCATACGGATACCCAGTGCCTGCGCTTTGCCTTGCTCATCCAGCGTCACATAGGTCTGAGCCTGTCCATCGCCGATCGCAACCGGCAGCCCAAGATAGGTTCCGGCACTTGAGTGACGGTAGGCGTCCATCGAACACCCGGATAGTACGGTGAGGATTGCTGCGAGAAATAAAGGCCCTGAAACACGTAACAGAGACATAAGAGGTCTCCTTAATTTCAGTGTGGCGCCTGAACGACCGTACAGGCCAGCCAAATCCACCCAAGCATGGTCAAGAATTCAGGTTTGCGCCAGCCCTTTATCCACTCTCATGATGTGGATTTACCCGACGAGTCTCCATTATCAGCATGAAACTTCTGCACACAGGCTCGACAGATACAGGCCTTGCGCCGCAGCTCCGGGGGAATCTCCGCCAGCAGGGCTTCAGGAAACTCCAACACGGGCTCATTGCACCAGCAATTACGTTCTACGTCTGCTGCCCCCAAGTTAAGACAGGCATTGGATTGACCGCAAAGCGGACACATCAACGGATCGATTTCTGAATTTTTATCTGTGCTCATCTCGTACCGTATCCATCTGCTTTCGAAAAGGGGCCGTTATCGGCTATGCCGAGCATTCCCTGAACAGGGTCATTACGCGGTCGCCAAACGCATGGTAAACAGGTATCCGAAAAAGCCCAACGGTCATTGCCAAGGATTAGATGGCAACTAGACTGAGTTCATTGTTCGACCACAACCTGCTTCCCCCAGCTGACCGGTCAAGGAGGATAACGACATGGTAGCCAACACCTGCAAAGCGCTCCTGTTAGGCAGTGCCGTACTCGCTTCCAGTGTAGTCACGGCACAAGACGTAGCGGACACCATATATTTGGGCGGGTCCATTCTAACGATCAATGATACCCAGCCCACAGCGGAAGCCATTGCCGTTAAGGATGGCCGCATTCTCGCCGTAGGCGATCTGGCCAGCGTCACAGCTTTTCAAACGACTCAAACCAAGGTCTTCGATCTGAGCGGTCGTACCCTGCTGCCAGGATTTGTCGATAGCCACGGCCATGTGGTCATGGGCGGTATCCAGGCGCTGTCTGCCAACCTGTTGTCACCACCGGATGGCGAAGTCACCGACATTGCCAGCCTGCAAGACAGCCTTCGCACCTGGGCCAGGAAAAACGCCGAGGTAGTGAAAAAGTCCAAGATGATTATCGGCTTTGGCTACGACAATGCCCAGCTGGCAGAAGTACGTCACCCGACCCGTGAAGACCTGGATGCCGTGTCCACCGAATACCCCATCATGATCGTGCATCAGTCCGGTCACCTGGGAGTTGCCAACTCCAAGGCACTGGAGATGGCAGGCATCAGCGCATCTTCCGAGAACCCGGACGGTGGCGTGATTCAACGCGATGCCAACGGCGAGCCAAACGGGGTGCTGGAAGAATATGCGTTCTTCACGGCGCTGGCGCCCATGCTTAACGCACTTGGCCCTGAAGGCATGCAGACCTTCGCAAAAGCGGGCGCCAAAATGTGGGCAAGCTTTGGCTACACCACCGCTCAGGACGGTCGTTCTTCCGGAGGCATTGTTGAAGCCCTGAAAGTCATCGACAGCGCAGGTCAGCTGCCGATTGATGTAATTGCCTATCCTGATGTGCTGGAATCCAAGGACTATCTGAAAGCCAATGTTTCCAAGGATTATACCGGTCATGTCCGTGTTGGCGGCTGCAAACTGACCATCGACGGCTCGCCTCAGGGCTTCACCGCACTGCGTGACCGTCCCTATTACGATCCTGTGGGTAACTACCCGGAAGGCTATGCCGGCTATGCTGCCGTCACCATGGAACAGGTTCAGGACTCCGTTAACTGGTGCTACGGGCACGGCATGCAGGTGATTACCCACGCCAATGGTGAAGGCGCTTCTGACATGCTTATCGAAGCACTGACCAAGGCACAGGAAACCTACGGTGACCCCGGCAACCGCCCAGTCCTGATCCACGGTCAGTTCCTGCGTGAAGATCAGGTAGACCACTATAAAGAGCTGGGCGTATTCATGTCCCTGTTCCCCATGCACACCTTCTACTGGGGCGACTGGCACCGCGATCATACCGTGGGTCCCGTCAACGCGGAGAACATCTCACCCACCGGCTGGGTACGTGAACGGGATATGATGTTCGGCTCCCATCACGACGCACCTGTCGCCTTCCCGGACAGCATGCGCATTCTGGATGCAACGGTGACTCGACGTACACGCTCGGGCGATATTCTGGGCCCGATGCAACGCGTCGATGTGATGACAGCGCTCAAGGCGATGACCATTTGGCCGGCCTGGCAGCAGTTTGAAGAGAACAGCAAAGGCAGCATCGAACCCGGCAAGGTTGCCGACTTCGTGATCCTGTCCGGCGACCCAACCATCATCGATCCTGAAACGCTGGACCAACTGCAGGTCCTGGTCACCATCAAAAATGACAAGGTCATCTATCAGGCAGAGAACAGCCAACAGGCCAATCTGCTGCGCCGATCTCCGCTAGTGGCCGATCACGACAGCGCCCACCATCTGCTGGATGCCTGGTATGAAGGTGTCAGGGATCTTTAAAGCGAATGTACAGTTGCTGAGTAACGTCTAACTACCAAAAGGCCCCGTCCAAGCGGGGCCTTTCTGCATCTGCCTGATCAGAATTGGTATACGAACTTGCCCCAGATGTAATCACCATCCAGTCGTTTGCTGACCGACATTTCAGGCAGCCAGCGCAGCTCAAAGACCATCGATTCCTCAGCCCCCGGCAGCAGGTAACTGATTACAGGGCCCACACCTGTGGTACTGCCTTTAAAGTTGCCCAGGCGAGCGCCATCGCCGCTATCACCCGTGATCTGGTCGTAGTAGAAAGCGTTAGCCCCCACTGCAAGCAAACCCGACCCCATCGGAATCAGCTTCTGGACACTGCCCTCAACATGCCAGACCGTACCGCTTTTATAGTCGGTATCCTTGTTTTCTGTGTTGATCGCAAAGCCGGTATGCACGGCCCAGTTCCACAGATTCTGACCTGAATAGGCCACCCCGACCGTTGGATCGAAGGTCCAGTAGTTTTTACCCGGATTGGCCAGCCGCCCTTCTTCATACTCACCGGTCGGTGCATAGATGGGCAGCACCGCATTGAACTGCCATTCATCCTGCTTCCAGGCCATCATTACCGGCAGCAGGGTAACATCACCCCAGCCGGATTCCTGATCACGTCGGCGAATACTCTGCTGCCCCGTTTGCACACTGGCTGTGATATCCATGTCCACGTAGGGCAGTAACACCCCCGCGCTATACCAGGCACCCAACACTTTCTCTTCAAAGGTGTAAAAGCCGCCGAGCAGGAGCGCTTCACTCTTGGCATCAAGATTGGCAGTCAAAAGGCCACCCAGCAGGGCTGAATCGGCTTGGCCATCGTAATTCAGGTAAGCGGTTTCAAACACCATACCCGGCTGTGTAGGTGGCAAATCAATCAAGGTTGCCAATGCACCCGGCACATAGTGGCCAGCACCGCCCTCTTCCGCCTGAACAGCAGGCGAAAAATGCACGGCAATCAAAGCTGAACTCACAACACCCGCAAACAGTTTTACATCCATTGTTAACCTCCGGACGGTTCCTTGGCAGCAAGGGGACCCAAATCAGTCACCTCATATCAGTTTAAGACTAATCCGAGTCAGCAGAAATTCAACTTGGACGGTCTGTTGGCATATTCAACCGGATACGCAGAATCTCAAGCTGTAGATCGAAGCCCTTCAAGTTTCGCGTTCTAACCCCTTCATCCACTTTTTGAACACCCTCTTCACGCCAAAAAGCGGCTTCCAGATCATCGATTTCATTACTCGCGCGAATGCGGTGCTGGAGGGTCTGAAGGACCTGCCCAAAGCGACCGGGCGTTCGGTTGAATTCATCACTGCTCGCGGCAGTCAGGCTGGAAGGATAAAAAGGCAACATACACAACAGGCAATAGAGACAGGTACAGCGGGTGGTAGACATGATGCACCTCGCTTAAGGCCTCAGAGTCCCTTCGCTCGGCGATATCAATGACAAACAGGATTACACAGAAGAAGTTTAGACCTATTCAGGTCAGGTTGTCGGCATGATAAACCGCTTGCTGATTGGCTGAGATCGGGTGTTTAACAGGAGCAAATCGCGACCCTCGTCTACACTTATCAGGCGGCGTCGCATCGGGCATAAAAAAACACATGGGGGTCTTTATGTCAGGCTCAGACCGATACAAGTTCACTATCGTCAACGGTTTTGTAACCGAGGTATACGAATACGATGATGGCGTTTGGGAGCGAGAGCCCATTGAAGCAAACGAGCTCTATCAGGTATCGGGATCGAATGTATTCAGGTACGAAAACTACGGCTCGTTCATTGAAACCAAAATCTACTCTGACCCGGACGGTGACGGTGTGTACGTCGAATCAGGCAGCCGTACAACTGACAGCCCGAGCGATGATAGCTCCAGTGACGACATAAGCGATGACGACTCTTCGGGCGACTCTCATGAGGATGACTGGTACAAGTTCACCCTCGTTGATGGCCAGGTTACCGAGGTCTACGAATACGACGATGGTGTCTGGGAGCTGGACTCAATCGACTCCAATGAAACCTTTGAGGTCTCGGGCGACAATATTATCGAAACCGAAACCTATGGCGCATTTGTAGAAACCAAGGTCTACACCGACCCTGACGGCGATGGCATCTATATCGAACTGCACGACAGCTCCGACGATGGCCGATACAAGGACTCCGGTGGCGATGATGACTGGCATGGCGGACGCGGCGATGACCACTTCTACGCGGGGCTCGGCGATGACAGCATCGACGGCGGGGATGATACCGACACCGTCTATTACGAAGACCATCACGATGACTACTCACTGACGTTCAGCAACGGCTCTATCCTGGTGGAAAGCCTGCAGGGCCAAACCGGCACGGATACCCTTATCAATGTGGAACGCCTGTCGTTTCTGGATGAATGCCTCGCCTTCGACAGCGATGATGCAAACAGTGCCGGCGGCATCTATCGCACCTATCAGGCGGCCTTCAACCGCACACCGGACAAGGTCGGCTTTGGTTTTTGGCTCGCTCAGGCAGACGACGGCATGAGTGCCGTAGATATCGCTGAACGCTTCACCTGGACTCAGGAGTTTATGGACGAATATGGCGTCAGGGTACCCGACCATTTTCTGGCCGGCAGTGACATCCAGTCCGTGGTTGAGGGCTTCTATCGGAACGTTCTGGAACGCGAATATGACGAAGAGGGTCGGGATTACTACACCGGAGTGATTGAGCGCCACGAAAAAACCGTGGGCCAGGTTTTGGCGGAAATATCAGACAGCCAGGAAAACAGGGACAATCTGGAATCTGTCATTCAAAATGGGATGACATACGATCTCTGGCTGGGCTGAGCCGAAGGGTTCAGCCCCGAACCACATCAGCATTTCTAGAAGGAACCCGATATGAACGTCATGATCGATCTCTGTGTTATCCCCATGGGTGTAGGCGTGTCCGTATCCGAGTACGTCACCGCTTGCCAGCGGGTACTGGAAGAGGCCGGTCTTGAACATCAACTTCATGCCTACGGCACCAATATCCAGGGCGACTGGGATGAAGTGATGGCTGCCGTGAAGCGTTGTCACGAAGTCATGCACGAGATGGGAGCGCCACGCGTAAGTTCCTCCATGCGACTGGGTACTCGAACTGATCGTGAGCAGACGATGGACGATAAGGTTCAGAGCGTTGTAACCAAGCTGGCAGCTGTATAAGAGAAGAGTAGATGCTATTTCGGGCGTGAAGAAACTGCGTGAAACGAGAAATGATTTTGATCACAAGGAGACTCCCGGAGGCACCCGGGAATCAACCTTGTGATCAGGGATATAGATTATACCCCGCACCGCTCAGTGCAATTTACGTACTTCATTCTTCTCTGCAGTTCCGCTAACAGGGGAAACCGACTCCTCCTCTTAGTTTTGCAGTCCAACAGAGCAAGGATGCATGGCAACATCTTCACACTGCCGACTTGGTTACTGATACGAAGGTCATGTCCACTTTAGACCTCTCACTGCGATGACGGTCTATTCATTTGGATAGAATTTGGGTTTCGTAATCTGTAGTACGTCACATCAGCACTGTCAGTTCTCACCGGCGGCTCGTTTTTCGCTCACAACACACGCCTGCCCCTCTTCCGGCAACAGCTTGCGGCTCTTCAGCATCTCGACAAAGTCCTGCATGCGGGACTTACGGTAGGCATCCACATCCATTGATGCATAGTCGTAGAAGCCCACACCATCGCGGATACCGTTGCGCTTGTTTTCCATGTTGGAGGCGATGATCTCGGGTGACTCAAAGCGAGGATCAACCTTGCCGCTGAGGTATTTCGAGGCATAGTAAAGAATGTCGCCGCCACCCCAATCGATAAACTCCAGCATGCCCAGTACCGAGAAGCGCAGTCCGAAGCCGACCTTGAGCGCCTTGTCCACGTCCTCAGCGCTGGCAACACCCTCTTCCACCAGACGCGCGGCTTCATTCATGGCCAGCGCCTGGATACGCGGTACGATGTAGCCAGCCGCCGCTGCGCAAACCACAGGTACCTTGCCGACCGACTCAAGACTCGCTTTCAGTGAGGCCACCGTTTCTTCGCGGGTATTCTCGCCTTTGCTCAGCTCAACCAGCGGCATCAAGTGCGCCGGATTCAGCCAATGCGCATTCATAAAGCGGCCGGGGTTTTCGACCAGCTCTGCCAGCTCATTCACCAGGAAAGTCGAGGTGGTTGAGGCCACTATCGCATCGGAGGCCGCATGCTGGTTTACGAAGGCGAAAGCTTCCTGCTTCGCTTCCAGCACTTCAGGTACGCCCTCGAAGATGATCGACGCCGAGGCCAGGATGCGTTCTGCTTCAGTCTCGGCGGCAAAGCCAACGCGGCTCAGCACCTCATCCACCTTGAACTCATCCAGCAAACCCGCCGAGACCAGAAACGCCAGATCCCCTCGGATCTCGGTCATCGCCTCATCATGGAGCCGAGCACGCCCTTCATCGGTGCGCTGTTTCAAATCCAGCATGACCACAGGGACGCCGGCGAAGGCATAACTCAGTGCAATCCCTCGCCCCATTCGCCCGGCACCCAGCACCGCGACTTCAACATTGGAAAGCGCCATGACTTACACCCCGTTCTGCAGCAGATTGCGCATTTCATCTACTGAAAGCTGGTCCAGACCCAGGTTTTCCAGTGTCCGTCCCTGAGCGTAAAGATCCTGACCGGTAATGGCCGAGGCAATGGCCAGGAAGCCTGCGGCAACCGGCGTGGGGCAGTTCAGCCACTTACCCAGGGACACCAGGAATGACAAGCCCAGCGCCGTGTCTTCCAGCATATATCGATGCTCGGTGAGAACGATCTTCTCGCGCCAGTCACCACTGTCCGTCAGACGTTCATGCGCGGCACGTCCATACATCCACTCATCACCCTCTTTGGCGTAGTGATCCGCCAGCGGGAAATGCGGGGCGCTGTAGTTCAGTGCTTCACGCAGGCGAATACGCTCTGCATCCAGCGCATCTGTCACCCGACGTACGGCTGGCTGAGTACCCTCGTTGTGGATATCCCAGGCATCAAAATGCTCCAGAGGGCCAGCGTTCATCATGATCAACGGGGGATGAATGATGCCGCCTGCGTTCATCAGGGCGCCGCTCAAGCCATCTTCGATCTCTTCAATGGAGCTGTAAGCCTGCTTGAGCACTTCGAACGCATGCTTGGCATTGCAGGCCGGGAATACACCGGTGGGCAGGCGCGTGGCATAACCACTGCAAACGACCTGGCGCGGGCCATGCTTACGCGCCAAATAAGGCAGGGTGCCGGTTTCAGCAAAGGCGACATTAGCCTTGTTACCCGCATCACGCGTGGCTTTGGCAAAGATGTAGCTGGCGAACGTACCCGGCGGGAAGAACAGTACTTGGCCATCTTCCAGCAAGGGTGCCAGTTGTTTGGAAAGACTGAGATGCGTGGTCGCGGGCAACGGAATCACGATCAACTGAGCCCCGGCGACGGCCTCTTCAAGTGAGCTGGTCGGCTTGGCAATCGCGACCTCACGCTCGCCACGGAAATCCTTCAGCGTGATGGAGCCTGCCTCAACCACCGGCGCCAACGCTTCGGCATCTCGGCGCCACAGACGCACCTGATGTCCTTTCTCAGACAGTTCTGCGGCCGCTGCGTAACAACCATGTCCACCACCCAATACTGCTATTTCCATGATGTTTCTCCACCTATCAATTGACCACATTCGCGTCCCAGGCTGGCATCAGCCTGTGCGAACCTTGTGATCATTCAATCACTGCGGCGGTGGGGAAAATATGCGAATCACGAAGCCTGTATTCACTAAGCGAAGTGATTTTCAGGCGGAAGAAAAATCAGGAATGCGCGTGTTTCAGCGTGTGTGATGGCAGGCAGCCAAAGCGTTTTTTATACAGCTGTGCAAAGCGCCCTGCGTTACTGACGCCAAGCCCCAGCAGAATATCGGTCACCTGAGCACTATCAGGGTCAGCGGCCTGCAGGGCTTCATGGGCTCGTTTAAGCTTCAGCTCACGGATATATTCACTGGGGGTTTGATCAAGAAAACGCTGGAAGCCGGATTGCAATGTTCTGGGAGTTACACCAAACTGCGCCGCCAATTCGGACATATTAATCGGCTCACCGAGATTAGCCTCAATATAATCCCGTGCCTGGCGTACATGGCGCGGTAAAACCACGTGCGACTCGGTTTTAAGCTGGTCCGTGTAATTATGCGGTTGAGTGCCAATCAAAAGGGTCATCGCCATACTGGCGAACTGCTTGCGAATCGCCTGATTTTCCAGCGTGCCGGCACAGAGATTATATTGCTGGCAGAGATATTCCAGCGTCTGAAGCCAGGCTATGCCTTCCTGCGAGCTATGGGAAAGTTCGAGATTAAACACTAGCGGCTGCTTCAGCTCTCGGTTCAGCATCAGGCTAACCTGCCGCTCAAGCGCCTCGCGTTCAACACGCAGAATCAAACGCCGACAGGCGGCATCCATGGTGATCGAAGTGGGTTCAGAGGGTGAAACGATGGTCGTCAGGCCAACCCGGGTATCCGCACAACGGCTGCCGTTTTTCACATGCCCGGACCCACAGAGCGTTGTCTGCACCAGGTAGTAGCCCTCGATTTCGCCGGGCTCAAGCTGCACCTCGGTGCCGTATTCCAGACTGAACAGATCGATGCAATCGAATGACACCCCATCCAGTCGCGTCGTCACCTCGGAAGAACGCCCCAGAATTTGCATCTGGTGAGGCCAGAGATAATCGCTTATACGCGCCCGCGTCTCCTCCAAATCATGAGATTCAAACAGGTTATGATTGGACAGAGGGTTTGCCTGTAGCATCTTGTCTAACTCTGTTAGGAAACATCGAAAGCCGGGCCCTTAAAACCACTTCAACGTGATGGTTTTTATCAAACGGCCTCTTTCGACTCTAAAAGCAGCTCCTAACAAACGTCAACTGATATTTTGTAGCCAAATTCGGAAACGGACTTGCATCCATTATTGAGATCAAACTTCCCACTAATAACATTTAAAAAGCACGAGAAGTCTTTTATTTTGATTGGTTAACCCAGCTCAAGAAACTGAATACTGAATAAATAAAATCCCGCCAGGGACCGAAGTATGGCGGGAGAAACGATGGTGGTTGAAAGCCTGACCGGTGAATCAGCCTTTAGATCAATTTAGTGAACCCGTTGCTGGTATTCCGCCAAGGCCGCTTCAGCATCAACGCCTTTGCTTTTGGCCTGCTCAACCCAAGCCGTCGTGATGGGCGCGGTCGAGGTGCGGATACTGGCGACAAAGTCAGGATCGGCCACGTTGATATCATTGCCGTTTGCCTTCAGCTCACTGAGCACTTTGGCGTCTTGGGCATCGAACATCTGGCCTGCACGTTTGGCAAAGGCGGAACCCGACATCGCCATCAGCGTCTTCTGATCCTCGGCCGGAAGGCTGTCGAATCGATCCTTGTTCATGGCCAAAAACAGCGTCGTATTAAACAAGCCACCGGGGATCAGCGTGGTGTGGGTTGCCACATCCTGCAGCTTAAAGCTGCTGACCGATTCCACCGGGAACAGGGTGCCATCCGCCACGCCGTTCGACATCAACTCAAAGGTACTGGATACCGGTTTATGCAAAGGCACACCGCCCAGCACCTCAACAATATCCTGAGCGGCACCACCAGCAACACGCAGCTTCATGCCGCCAAAATCGGTCATCCCTTTAATCGCCTTATTGCTGGTGTGGATCTGACCAGGTCCATTGGTAAACAGTGACAGCAACTGCACGCCCTTATGCTCGCCCGCCTTGGCAAAGTACTTATTGTAGACCTCCCAGGTCGCAACCGAAGTGGTCTCGGCACTATCACCCGAGAACGGCAGCTCAAACATTTCCGTCAGCTTGAAACGACCGGGGTTAAAGCCATGTGTGCTGTAGGTAATATCCGCCTGACCATCACGCGCGATATCAAAGTGCGCCTTGGGGTGTCCCAGCGGCGATGGCAGCATCACGATCTCGATACGACCCTCGGTTGCCTGTTTAACATCCTCAATCCAGGGCTTGAATACGTCGGTCACGAGCGGGTGTGTCGGAGGGAGCCAGGAAGACATGGAAAGTTTGACTGTTTCAGCCTGGGAAACACTCGCCGTCACGGATAACGTCAGTGCAGCGCAGAGCAACTGTGTCTTATTCATCTATAAACCTCATTTTCTATGCCCGTCAGTGCGAAATGCAGGGAATCAGGTAATCCGACAAAAGCGAGTATTTTGGACGTTCAGCAGCTGATCTTTATTGTCTACTCCTTTTGACCGCAGACTTGTTGGTTAAAAAAACCACACAACCTAAATTCTCACGGCTTGGGGCTGAGGAATATGCAAAAAGCGAACCTCTTGTACGGATAGCGAATCGGAATCATCGCGCCCAAAAGCCAGAAGGTACATTGCGAGTCTTGTCAGATTGCAGCACGGTAACACCTGTCCCACCGCTATTACCAAACAGCGAGCTGGCTCACAACGCAGAGTCTCAAAGATGGTGATCAGCTGCGCCCGGATGTATAAGTGTCTCTTGTAACCGGTTTTCGACACACGCAAACCAATCACGGGGAAGGCTGCATGAACAATCCAATTCTGGACATTGATGGCATCGATCCACGTATCAAAGCGGTCTTCGGCGCACTGCCCCCGCCTTCCCTCCGTGATTTCGCCAGCCGCGAAGAGCTGGTCGCCGCTGCCAACAGCGACAAGGCAAAAGCCACCCAAGCGCTGTTCAACCAGTTTCTGGAAGCGAATGATACGCCCCTGATAGCCCCCGACACGGGGCTGGTGATTAAAGACTACTCATTCACTTCCAGTCCTGACGGCAACCAATGCAACCTGCGCTTTATCCGCCCCGACAACAACGCCACACTCCCCTGCGTGTACTACATTCATGGCGGCGGAATGCAGTACCTGTCCTGCTATGACGGTAACTACCGGGCCTGGGGCAAAATCATCGCCCAACGCGGCGTTGCCGTTGCCATGGTGGATTTCCGCAATGCCGTTGTACCCTCATCCGTGCCGGAGATTGCTCCCTTCCCGGCAGGATTGAACGACTGTGTCAGCGGCCTCGAATGGCTGTGGCGCGAGCATGAATCGCTGAATATTGACCCGGACCAGATCGTCGTTGCCGGCGAAAGCGGTGGAGGCAACCTGGCCATTGCCAGCATTCTGAAACTCAAGGAGACCGGGCTGCATCGCAAGGTAAAGGGACTATTTGCTCTCTGCCCCTATATCGCCGGCAAGTGGCCTCAGCCAGAGTACCCTTCGTCATCGGAGTTGAATGGCATCATGCTTGATCTGCACAACAACCAGGGGCGCATCGGGTACGGCATTGAAGCGTTCGAGGCGAAAAACCCGCTCGCCTGGCCGTCATTCGCCAGCGAAGAAGATGTGACTGACTTCCCGCCAACCGTTATCAGTGTGAATGAGTTCGACCCTCTGCGGGACGAAGGTAAGGAATTCTGCCAACTGCTGATAAGGGCGGGTGCGCAGGCCAGTTGCCGCGAGGTGAAAGGCACCATTCATGGAACGGAGGTTTTCCCGATGGTGTGTCCTGAGATTAGCAACGAAACGGCTGCTGCTATTGCTGAGTTTTGTAGGAGCCGGGTGGGTCCATGAATTAGATCGAGGTGTCCGCTAAACCGCGGGAACTACAAAGGCCGTCCCAGCCCTGAAGGGGCGATAACAGCCGCTTGTTATATTTTATTTATGGCACGATATTGCCTGTTGAGCCTCTGATTTGGCCGAACTGTATTCCCCATACATGCCCCCAAGATCACAGCAAGACCAGTACCCACCGCCGACATACTCAGCATCGGTTAAATCCCACTGGTACAAAGCATATGTAAATGTGCCGTCTGCCTTGCACCCAATAACAGCAACGGTTTCTCTGCTTTCAGAGTAGAATCTGTCTTTTTCTTTAAAGCCTTCTGATTCTTCCGAGAACTCAAACTCTGTTACTGGATATGTTTCACTCATATAAAAATATAAACGTCTTATTTAGGAGCCGGATCAGCATAGCAGTAGAGGTCTCAGCCCACTGTGAGCGACTATAAATTCTTCTTAGGGTTATTACAGCTTCTGGTTCGCTTCAGGTAAACAACCATACTCGTTAATAAAGCCCTGCAATAGTGAGTGCTCTAATGCTGCAGGAGCGATTTTATCACTGACCATAATAATCTTAATGCTCAGTTCACTTAATTGTATTTTTGAGTTGTAACCGTCTGGTGGAACCCCCGCCGACGTTGGAGAATAGAACAAATAACTCTCTGTTCTTGATATGTGGTAAGGCGTGCTTGCGGAAAAAATCCTCTTTTTTACTGTACTACCACTTAAATCGCCGTTGGCGGATACTTTTCCAGAGCAACCAATATATATTGGCCGCTTAGCCCCCTTTACCCAATAGGTGTAAACGCCTCTCCCTACCGATGGAACCTGCTGCATTAGCTGAGCCCGATCAGTACCTACATATTCCTTCACACCAAAATTCTTTGAGTATTCAGAAAATAACTCGGAAAAATTTCTAAATAAATCATTCATTAGTTGCAATTAGCCTCCAAAAGATGCCCAACGCCGTGCTAAGGGGCCGAAAAAGCAAAGCTTTTGAGGTCCCAGTGAGTGTAACGAACGATTTTGAGCACCTTGTTAGTTACTGCCTGGGGCAACAATGGTGTAAGCGACAAGCATCACGTTGACTATGGTTAACACAGTAATTGCAATTGTCATGCGGTGCATATTTTTATTGATGCCCAACATCTGCTGCGCTTGCTTTTCTGCTTGCCTTCTTACATATTCTTCTCGGTAAAAACCTGCACCAACGCCGGTATTCTGAGCTGCTGCATTATACCTATCAATAATTTCTTGATCGGAAAGCTTATTAAGCTCTTCGTGCGAGGGAATCATCCCCATAGTAAATTTCTCCTTGGCAAATAACGCCTCAATAACCGGCGCAGCTTTGCTGCGTCCGGCGCCGCAGGCGCGTAGTTAATTGACTTGTATGGATAATTCTCTGTGTTTTCCGGGTAAATTGGGACCCACCCTCAACGGCCATTGAGGGCCTTCATGCAGCAGCTCGATGATTGGCCGGCTCCTCTCACGAGAGACCGATAACAAGTGGGTAGCGCTGCATGACTCGTTAGCGATAACTCGAACAGTCATCGGGGCCCCGAGCCCGCATAGCAAGGCAGAGTTAGCTTATGACCATACACATAGAAAGCCAAATTGAAATCAACGTCGGCGTTGACGTCGGCAAATCCAAACTCGATATCGTCCTGCATCCGCTGGACCTCCATTTCCAAATCCCAAACGAAGAAACGTCTATCCGTAAGATCGTTCAGGTCCTTAAATCCCAAAGTGTCGCACGCATTGTCACAGAAGCCACGGGGCGCTATGAACATGCGTTCGTATTTGCCTGTGACCAGGCCAACCTGCCCATTGTCGTGGTTAATCCTGTCAGTATCAGGCGCTACGCCCAGGCCATCGGTGTACTGGCTAAAACGGATAAGATCGATGCCAGTGTCATCGCTCGTTTTGCCGCAAC
>JBLXGN010000004.1:0-362702 GCA_048260865.1 Marinobacterium sp.
TCACCGGCATGGCAGCAAACACCATCACCGCCAGACCAATTTCGGTCATCTCTGTCCCGCCATGCAGCGGGCTATTGAACAGGTAACGTCCAACCACGTCGACACAGGTCAACGCCATCAGGAAAAACAATACGAATGAAGACACTGCTTCGAGAAAAAAGGCCAGCCATTTAACCGGCCCCTTCTCGTCATAGTGCGCATTAAACCAGGCACTGAATGACATGGATTACTCCTGCTTCTGAGCTTCGTACTCACGTGCGATGGTGCGCAACTCTTCCAGAGCAGCTGCAGCATCAACACCGGTATCGGCAACACTGTCGATCCAGGCCTGGTCCATGCCTTTGATCAGCTCACGGAATTCCAGCGTCATCGGATCATTAGCACCCAGCTGCTTGATAGCCACCCCTTTTTCACGAGCAGTTTCAAGACCTTCAAGATCCGCCTGATCCCAGGCTTTACCCGCCAGAGCCGACAGCTTTTCGCCAGATACACTCAGGATAGCCTCAGCATCCTTGGGGTCCAGCTCATCCAGGAAGTAGGGATCGATAAACATGGAGAAGCTGCCCAGATACATGCCACCCGGGAACAGAGTCAGGTTGGGAGCGACTTCGTGCAGACGCAGGGATTTCTGCTCAGTCACCGGCATGAAGACACCGTCGATCACGCCCTGCTGCATCATTTCGTACACTTTGGAACCCGGAGCAGCAACCGGTGTAATTTCCATGCGCTCGCCAAGCTCGGTCTGAACACCGCCACCGATGCGGATTTTCTTACCTTTGAGATCAGCCAGACTTTCGACCGGATCAATGGTATGCAACTGACCAGGACCATGCGTCAAGGTCGCCAGCAATTTCAGGCCTTCGTATTCACCTGCATCCGCGAAATATTTTTCCTGTACCTTCCACAGCGCGACAGACGCAGCTTCAGCACTGACATTCAAGCCCGGCAGCTCAACCGCAACCGGCAGTTTAAAGCGCCCCGGACCATAGCCGTGGTAGCTCCAACCCGCATTGATTACGCCATCCTCAACCAACTGGAAATAGGTTTTGGGGTGACCCACATCCTGTTCGATCTTGACTTTAACGCGACCTTCGGTGGCTTCTTCCACCCATCCAGCCCAGGTCGGCCACACAATTGAGTTCATCGGGTTGCCCGGCGGCTGCCAGGTGCCAACGATCAGGGTCGTCTCAGCCGAGGCTGTAGCTGAGGCAGTCATGCCCATAGCCAGTGCAGCAGCACCGGCCAAAGATTTGAACGTTTTTTTCACGGAGGAACTCCACTTACAGTCTGTTGCTACTTTCGGAAAGTGCCGGTTTACGGCTTATTATTTACCGCTCGATCTATAGCTGCCGAGTCGGTCGGACTTGGTGCCAAGAGGCCTCAGTCCTTTTTGAACAGCGGATGAATATTGTTCTTGTTGAACTTGAGAACCGGATCCAATTCGGTCATCTCAAATGAAATCTGTACATAGCTTTCATCCGTGATGGGTTTCATCCAGTCGCACAGAATCTTGAACACCTGCTCTGCTACCTCTTTTTTCAGCTCCATATCACGGCCATGGCCAATCTTGAGGCTGAGGTTCAGGTAAGCAAAATCTTCACGCCCGTCTGCAACGCGAAAGTCATCGCAACGGATGGCACGACTGCGCACACCACCAATCGGAAAGGCACCCGTAGACACCACATACTCATGCAGGTCTTTGAACAGCGCTTGAAAATCCAGGCGATCATGCAAATTGCCGGAATAATCAACAACGAAATGCGGCATCTTGGTACTCCCCTTCAGTGCAGCAATGTCCTAACAGGAACACGCCGACAGGCATTTAAAAAGGCAAACGCACGGAATCTAATTAACATATTAACTTTTGTCAACAGACTGTCATCTCCCCGTGATGGGTCTATAAAGACTAGTACGGTTTGAAAAGAGAGAGCCGTGTGATCGGGTATTGACTTAGTTAAGATGTTAACTAAAATGCTGAGCAGATGATCGGCACCCATCCCTGTCAGCCACCTCAGGAGCGATGACAGGCAGCCGGGTAGCCAAGACTAAACACTGACAACAAGAAGGTACGTCTCGCATGTTGACCAAAGAGCAGATCCAGGCCGCCGCGGACCGTTTGTACGAAGCTGAAGTAAGCCGCAAGCAGATTCCGGCCCTGACACTGGAACATCCAGAAATGGACATGGCAGACGCTTACGCCGTGCAAAAAGCCTGGGTTGACCGCAAGATCGAAGAAGGCCGCAAAGTTATCGGCTACAAGATCGGCCTGACCTCTCGCGCCATGCAGATGGCCTCCAACATCGATCAGCCTGACTACGGTGTACTGCTGGACGACATGCTGTTCGAAGACGGCGCGACCATCAAGGCATCCGACTTCCTGGACCCGCGTATCGAAGTTGAACTGGCATTCGTACTGAAAAAGCCGCTGTTCGGTGAAAACGTAACCATCTTCGATGTTATCGACGCGACTGACTACGTCATCCCCTCTCTGGAACTGATCGCTGCACGCTGCCTGCGTACCGACCCGGAAACCGGCTACACCCGCAAGGTATACGACACCATTTCCGACAACGCTGCCAACGCCGGTATCGTCATGGGTGGTCGTCCGATCAAGCCGATGGACATCGACCTGCGCTGGGCTGGTTGCATGCTGTACCTGAACGGTCAGATCGAAGAGACCGGTCTGGCGGGCGGCGTACTGGGCAACCCGCTGAAAGGCATCACCTGGGTCTGCAAGCGCTTCGCTCCTCACGGCATCGGCCTGGAGCCGGGGCAGGTAATCCTGTCGGGTTCCTTCACCCGTCCGGTACCGGTTAAAGCGGGTGACACCGTTCACGCCGACTTCGGCTCTCTGGGTGGCGTCACCCTGAACTTCGCATAATCGAACACTGGGGATATTCCAATGGAACTGCCAAAGAACCGCTTCAAGCAGGGTCTGGCCACCGGCGAAACCCAGTACGGCCTGTGGTTGGGTCTGCCCGACAACAGCGCGGCTGAAATCGCCGCCGTTGCCGGTTTCGACTGGCTGCTGATCGATGGCGAACACGCACCTTTCGATCTGCGCACCATCATGAGCCACCTGCAGGCAATCGCACCTTACGACACCGCACCGATCGTGCGCTGCGTTGAAGGCAATACTGCTCTGATCAAACAGTTGCTCGACATCGGCGTACAGACACTGCTGGTACCCATGGTTGAGACGGCTGAACAGGCGGCCCAGCTGGTACAGGCCGTGCGCTACCCGCCACAGGGTATTCGTGGCTTGGGTACCTCCCTGGCCCGCGCCGCGCGCTGGAACCAGGTACCGGGCTACCTGAAAAAGGCAAATGACGAGATCTGCCTGATCGTTCAGGTGGAAACTGCCAGTGCCATGCAGAACCTGGATGCCATACTGGAAGTTGAAGGTGTCGATGGCGTATTCATCGGACCGTCAGACTTGTCTGCTTCCATGGGCTACATCGGTGATGCCGGTAACCCCGTGGTGGTCGAGACCATCAACAAGGGTCTGAACAAGATTCGCGATGCCGGCAAGTATGCCGGTCTGCTCTGCCTGGATCCGTCCCTGGCAGAAACCTATGTCCAGCAGGGTGCCAACTTCGTGGGTGTCGGTGTCGACACCATGATCCTGGCCAACGAAACCCGCAAGCTGGCCCAGCGCTTCAAGCAAGGCGCTCCGGTTGAAGACGAAAAACCTCAGGCTGGCTATTAATTGCCGGTCATAACACGAGAAGGTTAATCATGACTGCAAACACTCTGGTCAACAGCAAGCTGGTCTGTGTCGCGCTAAACGACAAGGCACAGCTGGCCGCTCTGGATGGGACATTCAACACCGATCCCTACAAGAAACCGCCGACTCAGCCGGTGCTGTACTACAAGCCACGCAACACCTGGAGTGTTGACGGCGCTGAAGTCGAGTGGGCCAAGGACTTCGACGGCAACGACGTTGCTGAAATGGTTGTAGGCGCGAGCCTCGGCGTTGTGATCGGCAAGGAAACCTGCCGTGTTTCTGCTGATGAAGCGCTGAACTACGTCGGTGGCTACACCATCGTGAGTGACTTCTCCCTGCCGGAAGCCAGCTACTACCGCCCCGACATCAAGGGCAAGTGCCTGGATGCGTCTGCACCTGTAGGTCCTGAAATCGTTGCCGCTGACAAAGTCGCCAACCCGGACGCCCTGACCGTAACCGTAAGCGTTAACGGCGAACAGAAGAGCAGCTTCGAACTGGCCAACATGGAGCGCAGCGTTGCTGAACTGATCAGCATCATTTCGCGCATCATGACCCTGCAGGCCGGTGAAATCATCGCCGTCGGCTTCGCCGGTGATCGCGTTGCCGTTGCCAAGGGTGACAAGGTTGTAGCAAGCATTGAGGGTATTGGCGCCCTGAACAACACGCTGGGAGGTGCCTGAGCCATGAGACACGCACGTATCGTATTTGACGGCCGCGAGCTGGACATCGACATCGACGCTAACGACCGCATTACCACCGCTGACGGTGAAGTGCTGGACGTAGCTCTGGACTCTGACCTGATCACCTGGCTGCCGCCGGTGAAAGAACCGGGCACTATCTTCGCGCTGGGCATCAACTATGCTGACCACGCGACCGAGCTGGCGTTCGAGCCGCCGAAAGAGCCGCTGATCTTCATCAAGCACGCCAACACGCTGACCGGCCACAAGCAGGTGAGCTACCGTCCTGACGGTATCGAATATCAGCACTACGAGTGTGAACTGGTTGCGGTCATCGGCAAGACCGGCAAGAACATCAAGCGTGAAGACGCGCTGGATTACGTTGCCGGTTACACCGTCTGCAACGACTTCGCGATCCGCGACTACCTGGAAAACTACTACCGTCCGAACCTGCGCGTGAAGAGCCGTGACTCTCTGCTGCCGATGGGTCCCTGGATTGTAGATACCGCTGACATCCCTGATGCCAACGCGCTGAAACTGACCACCACGGTCAACGGCAAACTGACTCAGGACGGCAGCACCAAGGACATGATCTTTGACGTGCCGTTCGTAATCGAATACCTGAGCAAGGTCATGACCCTGAACCCGGGCGACATGATCTGCACCGGCACACCGCACGGTATCGTTGACTGCCAGCCGGGCGACACCATCGTGTGCTCTATCGAGAACGTCTGCTCCCTCGAGACCCGCATGGTCAGCGAGCAGGAATTCTACGGCGACAAATACTGAGAATAAGACCCGTCCCGGTGACTGCACCCCAGCACCGGGATCCAAACCAAACGGGAGAAGCATCATGAGCGATACTCTGGACACCAACCTGGAACGCGCACAGAAATACCTGGAGCGCTTCAAGAACAACACCACCGGCCACTACATCAACGGTGAATTCACCCTGGGCAACGGCGGTACCGAGTACGACAACTACACACCGACCGACAACAGCTCTATCGGTAAGATCATGGCCGGCTCCGTTGCCGACATGGATGCGGCCTGTCAGGCTGCTGAAGATGCTTTCGAAGCCTGGGCCAACACACCGGGTGCCGAGCGCAAGCGTCTGCTGAACAAATTCGCTGACCGCCTGGTTGAACGCGCTGACGAAATCGCTCTGGTTGAGTCCATGGACTGTGGTCAGGCGATCCGCTTCATGAAGCAGGCCGCCCTGCGTGGCGCAGCCAACTTCCGCTTCTTCGCTGACAAGGCACCTGAAGCGCAGAACGGCCTGGCACTGCATCAGGACGAGCATACCAACTACACCATCCGTAAAGCGATCGGTCCGGTTGGCATCATCACGCCGTGGAACACGCCGTTCATGCTGTCTACCTGGAAAATCGCACCGGCACTGGCTGCAGGCTGTACTGTTGTGCACAAGCCGGCTGAGCTGACGCCGCTGAGCGCCTACATCCTGGCCGAGATCGCGGACGAAGTCCTGCCGAAGGGCGTTTGGAACATGGTTAACGGCTTCGGCGAAGGCGTTGGCAAGCGCATGACCGAGCACCCGGCTATCAAAGCGGTCGCACTGGTAGGCGAATCTGCAACCGGTTCTCACATCATGCGTCAGGGTGCTGACACCCTGAAGCGTATGCACTTCGAACTGGGCGGCAAGAATCCGGTTATCGTATTTGACGATGCCGACTTCGAACGCGCTCTGGACGCTGTAGTATTCATGATCTACAGCCTGAACGGCCAGCGTTGCACCTCCTCCAGCCGTCTGCTGATCCAGAGCGGTATCCGTGACAAGTTCATGGCAGCCCTGGAGCAGCGCGTACGCAACCTGAAGGTCGGTCACTCTCTGGACCCGAACACCGAAGTGGGCCCGCTGGTTGCCACCGAGCATTACAACAAGGTACTGAGCTACTTCGACATCGCTAAAGAAGACGGCGCCAACATCGCAGTCGGCGGCAAGCGCATCGAAGAAGCACGCGGCAACATCAACCCGGCAGGTAACTACCTGGAGCCGACCCTGTTCACCGGTGCCAACAACAAGATGCGCATCGCACAGGAAGAGATCTTTGGCCCGGTTCTGACCGCCATCTCCTTCGACACCGAAGAAGAAGCGATCGCCATCGCCAACGACACTCAGTACGGTCTGTCCGGTTACATCTGGACCGAGAACACCGGCCGCGCCATGCGCATGGCCAAGCACGTCGAAGCCGGCATGCTGTGGGTGAACTCCGAGAACAATCGTAACCTGCCGTCTCCGTTCGGTGGTATCAAGATGTCCGGTATCGGTCGCGACGGTGGCGACTGGAGCTTCGACTTCTACATGGAAACCAAGAACGTCTGCATCGCGCACGGTACCCACAAGGTTCCGCAGCTCGGCAAAAACTAATCTGTCCACCCTGGCAGATATTGCCGGAGGGCGTGCACCTGCACGCTGTCTCCGGCTCCTTCCTTATATAGTTGCCTGTTCTGCTATAGTCGCCTTATGAGCGAACACTCCCACAGCGAATGGATTCCCAACATCATCCTGGGACAGGATTACGACCGTCGATACCTCGACGCGCCGATCCACTATGACGTACTGGAAAACCTTGCCGACTTTTATGGTCGTGACATGCCAGTGCATAGGCACGCCCAGTATTTGCAGATCCATTACATCGACCGTGGCGAGATCAGCTTTCATATCGATGATCGTATCTATCATGCTCAGGGCCCTGCTCTGATCCTGACGCCTCCATCAATGCCACACTCGTTCCTGACCGAGAACACCGCACGGGGACATGTGCTGACGGTTCATCAGTCACTGGCCTGGCAGCTGTTGAAAGACGGGCTGCAGGAAGAGATGGACACGGAGCTTAACCGTGGTCTTTGCATCGTACGTGATGAACTTGATCCCGATCAGCGCCAGCAGTGGCCACTGATTACGCAAACTCTGCGTAACTTGAAACTTGAGTGGTACAAGGAACGCCCTGCCAAACGCTTGACCCTGCACACTCTGGTCCGGTTGCTGTTGATTCAGATTTCGCGCCTGTCGCCCAAAGAAGCCGAAAGCACGACACTGAACAATGATGACCTGCGCATATTCCGCCGCTTTTCCGACCTGATTGAAGAGCACTACCGTGAACACTTGCACTTGCCGGAGTACACACGTGAGCTGGGTATTTCCGAAAGTCGCCTGCATCAGATTTGCCAGAAGGTGTCGAACCGCTCACCCAAAAAGCTGATTCACGACCGCATCATTCAGGAAACCAAACGCCTGCTGGTGTTTACCGAACATTCCAGTAATGACATCTGTTACCAGCTGGGCTTTAGCGATCCGGCTTACTTCTCCCGTTTCTTCAAACGGCTAACGGGCAAAACCGCGCAGCAGTTCCGCCAGACACACAAGAAAGACAACTGGACTACTAGTTAACATGTTAATAAAATAGCGGCATGACTACTTCTACCCAGTCCTCCGCTACCCCGCTGATCAGCCGTGATGCTGCCTCAGGCGTGCTGATTTTTGCCACACTCTGTATGGCCTTGTTCGATACCTTTGGCTTGGCGAATCTCACCACACCGGCAACGCTGACTGCCTGGACATTCGTGGTACTGGAGTTTGGCCGACTGACGCCGAAACAGCGTGTTCCCATCTACCTTTTGATGGGCGCTGGCGTCGTCTTCGCCATATGGAGCTGGATTGAGGGCGTCCCCCTACACCCTCTCGATCTGCTGAGCGAACATCTGAAACTGGCCATGCTATTGGCAGCCGTCAACTTTATTCGCCTCAGTACCCAGTTACACTCTCTGGAAAGCAAACCGGGACTGCGCAGCTTCGTCACCACACTCAGTGGCATGCATCTGCTGTCCTCAGTCGCCAACTTCTCCTCCATGCTCCTCGTCGGAGAGCAGCTTAAACGTAAACAAACGCTGTCGCCGCTTTCCAGCATGGTGTTGGCACGCGGTTTCAGCCTGGCCGTACTCTGGTCACCCTTCCTCAGTATTCTGCCACTGACTCTGGAGCAGGTGCCGGGAACCGAACTCTACAGCATCCTGCCCTTTACGCTGGGGCTGTCCCTGTTTGGCCTGGCCTACACGCTGATGGATGCCCGCTTCCGGCATGAACGCGAGCTCGATGCCTATCATGGCTATCCGATGACCCCGGGTACGCTGGTACTACCGCTCACATTGATTGCCGCCATTTTGGCAGTCACAGCCTTTAAGCCAGACCTCCCCACTGTTGGGGTGGTATCGCTTATGGCTCTGCTGACCCCCTTGCTCTTGCTCACCTTCAAGCAAGGACCCGCTGAAGCGACTCAGCGTTTTGGCAATCATATTATCGAACGCCTGGCAGACACCCGTGGCGAGATCAGTCTATTCCTCAGCGCTGGTTTCCTGGCGGCTGCGGTGAAAGCCTGCCTCAGTGCCGGCCTGTTCAGTCTGCCGTTTACCTATACCAGCCCGGCAGTTGCGGTCTTTGTACTCTGGACCATCACTATCCTGGCCCACCTGGGTATTCATCAGTTTGCTCTGGTGGCTATCTTTGCCGGTATGCTGGCCGATGTCACAACGGCTCCAACCCAGATGGCTATCGCCTATATCGTCGCCACTTCTGCCTCAATGTCAGGCAGCTTGTTCAGTGGCGTTAACTTTATTTTGCAGGCTCGCTTCAATTGTTCGGGACGCGACATATTGCGAACCAACCTGCCCTATACTCTAGCCATGCTGCTTGCAGCCTCGGCACTGATCTATATGATGCAGTATCTGGGTATCCACTGAAGCCCTGTCACCTAAGCTGAATTTATTGAACCATGCGTAAATACGAAGACTCGATCCCGCTCAAACTGCTCAAGGCCCGTGAAGTGACCATGGCCTTCTTCCGCCCTGTACTTCAGGAAATTCCGCTGACTGAGCAGCAATGGCGCGTCATTCGTGCGCTGGATGAATACGAAGAGCTGGAATCCAAGCAACTGGCTGATCTGTGCTGCATCCTCAGCCCCAGCCTGACCGGCATCATCAGCCGTCTGGAACAGCAGGGCTACATCCAGCGCCGCCGCTCGCCAGAAGACCAGCGCCGCGTGCTGATCAGCCTGACTGAGGAGGCCAAGGAGATGTTTGCCCGCATCAGTCCAACGCTGCAGGAAACCTATCAGGAGATTACACGACAGTTTTCACCCGAGAGCATGGAAGAACTCGACAAGCTGCTGAACAAGCTCTGCCAGATCAAACCCTGATACCCGTCAATATTCCTGCCTTTTGTTAAACGGCGCCCCTTTCGGGGAGTCGTTGACATTAGTTAACATGTTATCTAGCATTAGTTAATATGTTAACGAAGTGCGAACACTGTTCGGATTGATCTGTGTACCCCCAGGCGAGCCTCATTGCCTTCCAGACCAGATCCGCCAAACCTCAAGAATAAAGAAGGTGTGACCATGGGCGAAATCGTACTAGCTGCAAAAATTACACATGTCCCGACCATGCTGCTGTCTGAGCAGCCGGGCAAGTTGCAGGGATGCCGTCAACAGGCGATCGATGGCCAGCGTGAAATCATGCGCCGCGCGCGTGAAGCCGGTGCTGATACCGTGATCGTTCTGGATACCCATTGGCTGGTCAACGCGCGCTACCACATCAACAGCAACGCTCGTTTCAAAGGCTGCTTTACCAGCCACGAGTTTCCGCACTTCATTCAAAATCTGGAATACGACTACCGTGGCAACCCGGAACTGGGTAATGCCATTGCTGCCAAGGCAACCGAAAAAGGCGTGTTCACCCTGTCGCATCAGGTTGAAACCCTGGATCTGGAATACGGCACTCTGGTTCCAATGCACTTCATGGAACCCGGTGACATGCCGATCATCTCCATCGCTGCCTGGTGCACCGTTCACAGCATCGAAGCCTCCCGCAAACTGGGTGAGGCCATTGCTGAAGCGGTGAAGGAAAGCGACAGCAAGGTACTGCTGCTGGCATCCGGCTCCCTGTCGCACAAGATCTGGGAAAACGATCTGTACGAAGCCAACAACGGCACCTTCACGATCTCTCGCGAGTTCAACCGTCAGGTCGACCTGCGCGTGCTGGAGCTGTGGCAGAAAGGTGAAATCGACACCTTCCTGAAAATGCTGCCCGAATACGCCGAGTTCTGCAGTGGCGAAGGTGGCATGCACGATACGGCCATGCTGTTTGGTGCACTGGGCTGGGACACGTACACCGGCAAGGGCGAACTGATCGGGGAATACTTCCCCAGCTCAGGTACCGGTCAGGCAAATGTTGTTTTTCCGGTCCAGAATTAAGTCTCAAGCACTAAGTAAAATTCAGGCACCTGGTTTGCCGGGTGCCTAACAAGCAAGTGATAACCCAACATTAATATTAAGCAGACGGAGACCCCTCTCATGCTGCAAGCATCCTACCCCTACTATCTGGCTAACGAAGCTCAGGCACCAAACCAGGACCTGGCCGTAACCGACAAGTTCTCTGGCGAAGTTGCCACACGCGTAGCCATGGCTGACGCGGCGGCTATCGACCAGGCTATCGCAGCGGCTGACGCTGCAGCTGAGCCGATGAGCAAACTGCCGGCATACAAGCGTCAGGAAATCCTGAACCACTGTGTTAAGCGTTTCGAAGAGCGTGCCGAAGAACTGGCCGTTGCCCTGTGCATCGAAGCCGGTAAACCGATCAAGGATGCTCGCGGTGAAGTCACCCGTCTGATCGACACCTTCCGTATCGCCGCTGAAGAAGCGACCCGTATCGGCGGTGAAGTCGTTCCCATGGATATCAGCCCCCGTGCCGAAGGCTACACCGGCATGTGGAAGCGCGTGCCGATCGGCCCCTGCTCTTTCATCTCTCCGTTCAACTTCCCGCTGAACCTGGCGGCACACAAGGTTGCACCTGCAATCGCAGCGGGCTGCCCGTTCATCCTGAAACCGGCCAGCCTGACGCCAATCGGTGCGATCATCATCGGTGAAATCCTGGCTGAAACTGACCTGCCCAAGGGTGCGTTCTCCATTCTGCCGTGCCACCGTGACGGTGCCGACCTGTTCACCACCGACGACCGTCTGAAGCTGCTGAGCTTCACCGGCTCTCCGGATGTGGGCTGGCAGCTGAAGGCCAAAGCAGGCAAGAAGCCTGTCGTACTGGAGCTGGGCGGTAACGCTGCCTGTATCGTTGATGAAGGTACCGATATCGATGATGCGGTTGCCCGTATCGTCTTCGGCGCTTACTACCAGTCTGGTCAGAGCTGCATCAGCGTTCAGCGCATCATGGTGCACGAAGCGCACTACGACGAAGTACGCGAGAAGCTTTCTGCCGCTGTTAAAGGTCTGGTTCACGGCGATCCTAAAGACGAAAGCACCTTCATCGGTCCGATGATCTCCGAGAAAGAAGCAACTCGTCTGCACGACTGGGTACTGGAAGCGAAAGAGTCCGGTGCGACTGTTCTGGCCGGCGGCGACCGTGAAGGTGCCATGCTGCAGGCAACTCTGCTGGAAAACGTAGCGGCTGATCAGAATGTCTGCACTCAGGAAGCCTTTGGCCCTGTTGCGATCCTGTCCAAGTTCACCGACTTTGATGCTGCGCTGAAAGAAGTGAACAACTCCGATTTCGGTCTGCAGGCCGGTATCTTCACCCGCGACATCTACAAGATCCAGAAAGCCTGGAACGAGCTGGAAGTCGGTGGTGTTGTCATCGGTGACGTACCGTCCTGGCGTGTTGACCACATGCCATACGGCGGTGTGAAAGACAGCGGCCTGGGTCGTGAAGGTGTACGTTACGCCATCGAAGACATGACCGAACTGCGTCTGCTGGTCATTCGTGAACCCAAGTAAACGATGAGAGCTACGCCCGCCCTGCCCCTGCTGGTCGCCATTGCCATGGCGAGTCCGCTTGCACTGAACGCGTTCGTGCCGGCGATGCCGGATGCTGCGCGGGCGTTAGACGCTGACATTGGCACCATTCAGCTGACCTTTACCGCCTATCTGCTCACCCTGGCGTTTGGTCAGCTGATTTCAGGCCCACTGGCGGACTACTTCGGGCGCCGCCCGGTACTACTGGTCGGCCTGGGACTGCATGTAGCCGGCAGCTGTCTGGCTGCCTCCGCGGACGGCGTCACTGCACTGATTGCCGGCCGTGTACTCCAGGCTCTGGGGGGCAGCACGGCCATGGTACTGGCACGCACCATCATCCTTGATGTGCACGGCCGGGCCGGTGCAGCCGGTCGCATGGGCTATGTGGTGATGGCAATCGCCATCGCCCAGTCCATTGCGCCTGCGCTGGGTGGCTATATCAACCTCTGGGGTGGCTGGAATGCCGTGTTCTACCTGTCGATTCTGATGGGTGGTCTGGTGTGGCTGCTGGCCCTGCGGCTATTGCCTGAAACCTGTTCTGAACGCAGTGAAAACCTGCATCTGGGACGGGTGTTACGCAGCTACAGCGGTGTACTGGGTTCAGGTCAGTATCTGGGCTATGCCCTCTCCACTACTTTTATCGCCACCGCCTTCTATCTATTTGTCGGCAGTGCGCCCTATATCGTGGTGGAACAGTTGGGTGGTAACTCGGCCGACTTCGGCACCTGGTTCCTGGCGGTTTCGTTGGCTTTCATGCTGGGCAGCTTCGGCTCGACTCGACTGGCCAAGCATTTCCATGTGGATCAGATGGTTCTGCTGGGGAATGGCCTGTCTCTGGTTGGTGCGCTTGTATTACTGGCACTCGCCTGGTTAGACACTCTCAGCTTTGCCAGCCTGTTCCTGCCGATGGCACTGGTGACCTTTGGCCGTGGCCTGAGCCAGCCAAACGCTCAATCAGCGGCAATCAGCTGCGCGCCCGGCGCTGCAGCCACTGCATCCGGATTGATGGGATTCATACAGCTACTCACCGGCGCAGCCATTGCTCAGCTAGTGCCTTCGCTGTTGGGAATGGGCCTGACCACCCTGTTCGGCTGCCTGCTCCTGGCTCCGCTCCTGGCCCTGGTTGCGCACTGGCATGCGCGGCGCGCTGCGGTGGTGACAGCATGATGACCTCCGGCATGAATCGACAAGTCAGCTATTTTAATCGTACAGTTTTCAAACAGGGGCTCATTCCCCCGCACATATAAATAGAGGTATACCTCATGGGTAAGCTCGCACTTGCTGCAAAAATTACACATGTACCGTCCATGTACCTGTCGGAACTGGATGGTCCCAAGAAGGGCTTCCGTCAGGCTGCCATCGATGGTCATATCGAGATCGGCCGCCGCTGCCGTGAACTGGGCGTCGACACCATCATCGTGTTCGATACCCATTGGCTGGTAAATGCCAGCTACCACATCAACTGTGGTGCTCACTTCAAAGGCAACTACACCAGTAACGAACTGCCGCACTTCATCTCCAACATGGAGTTTGAGATGTCCGGCAACCCGGAACTGGGTCAGATCCTGGCTGACGAGTGTAACGCTCAGGGCGTTGAAACCCTGGCGCACGCCAATACCACACTGGACCCTGAGTACGGCACTCTGGTCCCGATGCGCTATATGAACCAGGACCAGCACTTCAAGGTCCTGTCTGTATCCGCCATGTGTACCGTGCACTACCTGAATGACAGTGCACGCCTGGGCTGGGCCATGCGTAAGGCGATCGAGGAGAAGTACGACGGCACCGTCGCCATTCTGGCATCCGGCTCTCTGTCGCACCGCTTCGCTCAAAACGGTCAGGCGCCTGATTTCGCGACCAAAACCTGGTCACCGTTCCTGGAACGTCTGGACCACGAAGTGGTTCGCATGTGGGAAAACGCAGAGTGGGAAGACTTCTGCGAAATGCTGCCTGAGTACGCGGTAAAAGGTCACGGTGAAGGCTTCATGCACGACACCGCCATGCTGCTGGGCGCTCTGGGCTGGTCCGAGTACGATCAGAAAGTGGAAGTGCTAACGCCTTACTTCGGTAGCTCCGGCACTGGTCAGATCAACGCCGTGTTCCCGGTTTCACCGGTGAGCGGCGACAAGGTGCCGGGACCTCAGGCCTCCGTTACCGAGACATTTGCACCCGGCTCCAGCCGTCTGTAATTCCGTCTCCTTTCTCCCGAAGCGGCCTGCATTTGCAGGCCGTTTTGGTTTCTAAAACGGCCATTATCCGCAAACTGTCTCTTAGCACAGAGGTCGAAAGCATTTATTTAATATATTAATTAAATATCAACCAATGCTATCATTCGGCGAAAACAACTCAACACCCAACCGGAGATATAAATGTCATCGGTAGCCAATCCCCACCGCCTGATCGTGCTGCTGGCCGCGCTTGTCGCCTTTGGCCCCTTGTCGATCGATATGTATCTGCCAAGCCTTCCCTTGATCGCGGCAGACCTGAACGCCCCGGAATCCAGCATCCAGCTTACTATCAGCGCCTTCTTGATCGGCCTGTTCATCGGCATGCTGTTCTATGGCCCGCTTTCGGACAAGTTTGGCCGTCGTGGCCTGTTGCTAGGGGGGATTAGCCTCTATCTGGTGGCCAGTATTGGCTGCATCCTTGCTGATACTGCGGACACCCTGATTGCAGCGCGCTTCCTGCAGGCACTGGGGGGGGCGGCAGCGTCAGTGCTGGCTCGTGCTATTGTGCGTGACCTCTTCCCGATCAATGAAGCCGCCCGCGTGCTGTCTTTGATGCACCTGGTGACCATGATCGCGACACTGGTTGCTCCGTTGGTCGGTGGCTACCTGATTTTGATATCCGGCTGGCGTTCGCTGTTCGTTGTACTTTTCATGTTTGCGGCCGTGATGCTGGTGTTTAGTGCCTGGAAGATTCCGGAAACCCACCACGGGGACTCACGCAATGCCAGCATTCTGGCCGTGTTCAAAGCCTATCTGCACATAGCCCTTCAGCCCGTCGCATTGGGTTATATCCTCTGCATGTCGCTCTGTTTTGCAGGGATGTTTGCCTACATTACGGCATCCCCCTTCGTGTATATCGATTACTTTGGCTTGGATCCGCAAAGCTTCGCCTGGCTGTTCAGCCTGAATATCGGCGGCATTATTGTGCTGGTCAGTTTGAATGCCCGTTATGTAAAACGCATCGGCACTCAGAAGCTGCTGGTTGCAGCAGGTGTCCTGGCATCGCTGTCAGGAGGGCTGTTGCTGCTCGGTGGTTTGACCGGCGCAGGCGGTCTCTGGCTTGTAGTAGCCTCCTTACTGGGCTATGTCAGCGTGACCGGTGTGATGGGTGCCAATTGCATGGCCAGCCTGTTGGCACGCTTTCCCAACCAGGCCGGTGCCGCAGCTGGGCTTGCGGTGGCAACCCAGTTTGGCCTGGGTGCGCTGGCCAGCTCGGCAACAAGCCATTTCCATGATGGCACACCTCTGCCGATGGCCTTGGTCATCGGTCTCACCGGCGTTGGCTGCCTGCTGGCACTGATTCCCACCCGCCATTCACAGCCTGCCTAAGCGCCGCTTTCAAACACTCCATTTCAATCAAAGAGGCCTCTGCAACAGAGCCTCTTTGAAGAAAAGTACAATAACAAGCCAGAATATTACATTTCCTGCAGAGCTTTAGGCCCGCATAATCGTTTCAATCCTTGTGGGGGCTTTACGCTTACGTTAGCTGGGCAGTCTCACCCAACCCAACACCCCGCAAGATCGGATACCAATTATTAAAAGAGAGCAGATCCTGATGACAACTCACAACCCGATGCTTGAGAAACTCAAAGAGATCCTCCCTGCCATCCGCGCAAACGCCAGCAAGGCGGAAGAACTGCGCCAGGTACCGCAGGAAAACATCGATATGCTGCACGGCATTGGCCTGAACCGCGCCTTCCTGCCGAAAGCATACGGCGGCCTGGAAATCAGCTTGCCAGAGTTTACTGATTGCATCGCGGCATTGGCCGGCGCTTGCTGCTCAACTGCTTGGGCCTACAGCCTGCTGTGCACTCACAACCATCAGATGGCGATGTTCTCCAAAGAAGCTCAGGACGAATTCTGGGGCGAGAACCCGGATACCGTTGCTTCCAGCTCTATCGCACCGTTCGGCAAACACGAAGAAGTCGAAGGCGGCATCATCTTCACTGGCGACATGAAGTGGAGCTCCGGTGTTGACCACGCGCAGTGGATCATCGTTGGCTTCAACCGCTTTAACGACGCTGGCGAGAAAATCTACAGCTTCGCGGTTATTCCGAAGAGTGACTTCACCATCCTTGACGACTGGTACTCTGCCGGCATGCAGGGCAGCGGCACCAAAACCGCTCGCATCGAAGGTGTGTTCGTACCTGAGCACCGCATCCAGGCTGCAGGCGACATGATGGAAGGCCGTCACGTTGGCCGCTCTCTGTACCCGGACAGCAAGATCTACCACACGCCGTACCGTCCGTACTTCGCTTGTGGCTTCGCTGCCATGAGCCTGGGCGTTGCTGAGCGCATGATCGACGTCTACAAGGAAATGACCAAGAACCGTGTTCGTGCCTACACCGGCGCTCAGGTTAAAGAGTCTATTCCACCGATCCTGCGTGTTGCCGAGTCTTACCAGCAGGTATGCGCTGCCCGTGCCTACCTGGAAAAAACCTGGAACGAGCACAAGGAATACGGTGAGCGTCACGAATACCCGGACCGCTACACCCTGGCGCACTGGCGTACCAACCAGGCTTACGCCATCAAGATGTGTGTAGAAGCCGTTAACCGCCTGTGGGCTGTAATGGGCGCGTCCAACTGGTTGGCTGATCGTGAAGGCCAGCGTCTGTGGCGCGAATCCAACATGACCGCTGCTCACGCTTACACCGACTACGATGTCTGCGCTCAGATCATCGGTCGCGAAATCCTGGGTCTTGAGCCGGATCCTTCCCTGCTCTAATCCAGTCTGGACGATATGTGTCCCAGGGCGTGCATGATAGAAATCTGCTCGCCCTGCTTCTGATTTTAAAGACTGTCTGCAAAACCGGCAGGCATTTACTCGCCCGCATCCGTTTGAATTCTCATGCGGTTTTGTAGCCGATCATAAGAACCCAACATCCCAGGTGATGATATGAGCAATCAAGTCACTGAATTCGATCCCAAAGCTTTCCGCCGTGCACTGGGCAACTTTGCCACCGGTATTACTGTTGTTACCGCCCAGACCCCTGAAGGCGAAAAAACTGGCGTTACCGCCAACAGCTTCAACTCTGTATCTCTGGATCCTGCACTGATTCTGTGGAGCATCGACAAGCGCTCCGGCAGCTGCGAGATCTTCGAAAAAGCGTCTCACTTTGCCGTGAACATTCTGGCCGCTGACCAGATCGATATCTCCAACCATTTTGCCCGCCCCAGCGATGACAAGTTTGCTGGTGTGGAATACAGCGAAGGTTTCGGTAACGCTCCGATCCTGCCGCATACCTCTGCCTGCTTCCAGTGTGAGTCGTACCAGACCGTTGACGGTGGTGACCACTGGATTCTGATCGGCAAGGTTGTTGCGTTTGAGGACGCAGGCCGTTCACCTCTGCTGTACCATCAGGGCAGCTATTCCGTTGTTATGCCGCACTCCCGATTCCCGGCCAAAACCGAGGAACAGCCGGAAGCCGTGCAGAAACTGGAAGGCCGCCTGAGCGATAACCTTTACTACCTGATGACTCAGGCAGTACGCAGCTATCAGGCAGACTACGCGCCGCTGCAGCTGTCTACCGGCCTGCGCACCAGCGAAGCCCGTATGCTGATGGTCTTGCAGCAGAGCGCCAACCTGTCGCTAAAAGACCTGCTGAAAGAGGTCAACATGCCGGATATCGAGGTTTCTGAAGCCGCCGAAATCCTGCAACGCAAGGGACTGATCAGCTTTGCTGACGAATGCTACAGCATCACTGAACAAGGCATTGAGCAGTCTGAAGCCCTGTGGCGCCTGTCTGAAGAAGAGCAGGACAAGATGTTCAGCCAATTCAGCGATGAAGAGCTGGCGACATTCAAGAAAGTTCTGAGTGCACTGGCTGCTCAGTAAGCCAAGAAGTTCGCGTTTCCAACATGGCAGGCGCCTCAGCCTGTCATTCCAGGGTAACGGCGGTATCGAATAAGACGGCGATACCGATTTTACAGTTACCCTGGTACTCTTCTCTTCAATTTATTTCCCCCTTGTATTCCAACCCTCCATTTTATAATGTGCCTCTCACTCAGCATCTGAGTACACATCACTATTTCTACCCAATGGATGGGGACACATATGAACAGGGAACTGGTTCTGGGACTCGGACGGCTGGACCGTCTTCGCTTTCAGGCTTACTTCAATATTTGGCATCTTCTGGCATTCGTACCCCTAGCCTTAATGATGCTTTTTAGCCCACCTGATGACAGCACATTACTCACACTCTCACTTGCTTCGTTGCTCATCTTCAATCTGGTAGGTTTGAAAATGATTGCTCAACGCTATCGCGATGTTGGCGTAAGCGGATATTGGTCTTTCTTTTATCTGATCCCCCTGGCATCACCCTTTGTTTACCTTCTGTTGGCCACCATACCCGGTGACCAGGAAGCTAATCGATTTGGTCCAGCGACTGCGCCAGCATCAAACTGGATGTTTATTCCCGCGCTACTGCCTCTGGCTTTACTGATCTGGCAATGGGTGACCATCATCAATCTGCTATTCTCCAGTGCACCTTTATTGATGGCCAGTATGAGCCTGTAGTGCCAGATATATAACGGTATACTCAAGGGGAGCTGAAACCCACTTGGCCGCCTCAACTAAGGCGGCGGCAGAATCCCCTTTACCTATGCAGGACAGACACCTCAAGATGCACCTTACCCCTGGCTGGATGCCCTCTTCTGACGTACTGCAGGTGCTGGAGCACATGGGCAAGGCTGAATTTTACGACTGCTTTCTTAATTGGTTGCAACTCGAATTCGGCACTGAACAATGCATGGTGTTTTATTGCCCTGACGGGCAGCAGGTCTCAACACTGATCTACAAGGACTACGCCCGAGAATCCTCAGGCAAACGCTTGGCAGATGCCTATGTCAGTGAACGTCACTATCTGCAGGACCCCAACTTTCAAGCACTTAAAAGCCTGGCGCCCGGCCAAACAGAAATCGTTCGGTTAAACAGCGTGAGCGGAAATATGGGACTGCATTATCGCAAGGAGTTCTTCGAGACTCCGGGCTTCAGTGACAAGATTTCCATTATTCGCGGTACCGATCAGGGCAACTACTACATCAACCTGTACCGCCGGGAACCCGGTTTCGATGCCCGCTTTGATGATCCCGAGTTTGCACACAATGTGTGTACGCTGATCGGCGTATTGGTAAGCAAACACTTTCAACTCAACGAGCAACTTCGACTCGAAGGCCCCTTGGCGTTTTTATCGGACCGAGAACAGCAGGTCTGCAGAGCCGTTTTACGAGGCAAGAAAAACGAAGCCATTGCCGTTGAACTGGATGTAGCCGTTAGCAGTGTCATCACCTATCGCAAACGCGCCTACGAGAAACTTGGTATTTCCAGCCGCGCTCAGCTGTTTGCCCTCTGCAGTCAGGACTAGATAGCTCCCTCAGAGTGATCTGCATCACTTGCCAGCATCATGAGTGTTGTCCTTTAATGAAGTCTATCCAGGCAGGGATATGGCCATCATATCCTGCAAAGGGACCCCCTATGGCGGCTTTAAAGCGTAACCTGTGGACATTATTCTGGCTCATATTGCTGGGAGGACTGGTTCTTCTTGGCGTAGTGCTGCACGCACGCTGGCAGTCGCTGGATGCTGAACAGCGTACCTACCACAAAAACAGAGCCGAGCTTGTTGCCCAGGCCGTCAACAGCGTGCTTCAAACTCAAGAATTGGTTCTGGATGTGATCGGACGCGAGCTGCTGGATAACGAGCAAATGTTCGACACCAGTCAGCAGCTACCGCTGTTGGATCATATTCTTGAAGCAGACAAAAGCATTGTAGGGTTTGGCCTTGCCAGGACTGACGGGACTTTGGTCAGAGTCAGTTCCAATCTGAACTTGTCTCAACTGCCCAACCTTCGCACCAATCCAAGTACTGCCGCAAGTTTCGAGCAAGCTCTTGAAAGCCAGTATATGGTTCTGGGACGCACCTATTATGTTGAAGCCCTGGGTAGCTGGGTTATCCCCGTACGCAAGGCTCTGCGAGATGCGTCAGGCAAGGTGATCGCAGTAATGACCGCGGGGCTTCGCATGAACGGGTCCAACAGCGTCTTCAACCAATCCCTCAATAACACGCACTATGATGTAGTGAAGCTGTTCCGAGAGTCCGACGGCTACTTGCAGTACATATCACCCAACAACTCCGGCACCGAAATATATGCCAAGCCCAGTGTCGATTTGGATAAACGACAGCAGAACCGGGCAGGCTACACCGCGGAAGTCGGTCTGACAGTTGAAGAGGTCAAGGCACTCGATTCAGCTGTCACCTTCCATAACGAGTACGATAGTGAGCCATTTATTACAGCCGCGATTTTCAACCGTCGATATCAACTATGGACACTCTCAGAAACCAGCCTAACCCCGATCAAACATAGCTTTACTGTCACAACCCTGCAGTACTCCGGGATTTTCCTCCTGATCTACGCTGTTCTGTTTGCTCTATTCCGTGTTATTGACCATGCAGAACGTGCCCGTAATGAAGAATTGCTCTACCACTCCCGTCATGACGACCTGACAGGCCTGCTGAATCGTGCCGGGCTGTTCCAGAAGCTCAACGAGTATATAGGACAGCGTCGAGGCTTCTGCCTGGTCATTGTGAATATTGATCACTTCAAAGGCATTAATGATCGTTTTGGCCAGGATGTTGGTGATGAGACCCTGGCTGAATTCAGCCGACGGCTGACCGCTCTGCTGGACACATCCCTGGCTGACAGTTTGTCCCGCTTGGGCGGCGATGAGTTTGTTTTTGTCAGCCCCAACACCGACCCAGCATCTCAGATTACCGCCTGTGAAGACCTTCTGGACCACCTGGCAAACACCATAACAGTTGGACGATTAAGCCTGCAGCTCACGGCCAGTGCAGGGATCGCCTTCTATGACGTGCATGGCGACTCCACCAGTAAACTGCTTCGCAGTGCACACCTCGCCCTGTATCGAGCCAAAAATAATCGCAATTCGGTCAGCCTCTACAAGACCGAAATGGAGCTGGACTATCTGCGCCAACTGATCGTTGAACAGCGTCTGCGCCAGGCGTTGACGGACAACAGCCTCCATATGGCCTATCAGCCCCAATACGACCCGAGTGGAAAAATTGTGGGGCTTGAAGCTCTGGTGCGCTGGGAGGATGCTGAACTGGGAGCTGTATCCCCTCAAGAATTCGTGAGTGTTGCTGAACACAGTGGCTTGATGCTGTCGCTGGGACGCTTTGTGATGGATACCAGTTTGCGAGAATACAGTGAGCTCAGGCAGAAGCTGGGGCGTGGGCTGGAGCTGGCCATAAACATCTCGGTCATCCAGTTTGAGCATCCCAACTTTATAAAAGACGTGATGCAGCTGCTGCAAACGCACCAGGTACCGCCTCAGGAGTTGATTCTGGAGATCACGGAAAACCTGGTCATGACGAATGTGGACCAGGTCCGTAGAACGATCCAGCAGTTGCAGGATAAAAAGGTTCGCCTGTCGATGGATGACTTCGGGACCGGATTCTCATCCCTGAGTATGCTGAGAGACCTTCCATTGAATGAGCTGAAAGTCGATAAAAGCTTTGTCGACAGCATGCTGACCGACCCTCGAGCAGCCAACATGATTCGTAGCATTATCTATATTGCGCAAAGCCACAGCATGGATGTAGTGGTTGAGGGTGTAGAGCTTGAGTCCCAGGCCAGAAAGCTCATTGCCATGGGATGCACACGTTTTCAGGGCTACTTTTTCAGCCGCCCCGAGCGACTGGAGCGTGTTCTGGAAATGTGCCAACAGGAGCAAAGGCCAACGCCCTTGTCACAATTAACACAATAAATGACCGGATTCTGACGTCTGCCCGCATCTTATTCATATCAGCGGTACGTCAGGCTTCTGCCACCTGAGCGCTTGTGTTAGGTTCTGGATACGGTCAACTTAACTCTTGGAGCTGTTGCTGATGTCTGCTGATAAATTTCGTCTTGTTACACGCAGTGATTTTGACGGCCTTGTGTGTGCCGTTTTGTTGAAACACCTGGATTTGATTGACGATATCAAGTTCGTTCACCCCAAAGATATGCAGGATGGCAAGGTAGACATCACTGACCGTGATATCACCACTAACCTTCCCTACGTCAAGGGAGTCAACCTGGCGTTTGACCACCACCTGTCTGAAACCATCCGCAACGAAAAAGTCGACAACCACATTATCGACCCTGACGCCCCCTCAGCTGCTCGCGTGGTTTGGCAGTATTACGGCGGTCACGATGCTTTCCCGGCGGCCTGGGATGAAATGATGGATGCGGTGGACAAGGGCGACTCTGCGCAGTTTACGCAGGAAGAAGTCCTGAACGCCCAAGGCTGGGTACTGCTGAACTTCCTGATGGACGCACGAACCGGTCTTGGCCGTTTCCGTGAGTTCCGCATCTCCAACTACGCCCTGATGATGGACCTTATCGAATACTGCAAAAATCACAGTATCGAAGAAATTCTGAGCCTGCCGGACGTCAAGGAGCGCGTTGAACTCTACTTCGAGCAGGAAGCCAAATTCAAGGAACAGGTCAGCCGTTGTGCAACGGTTCATAAAAACCTGGTCGTACTGGATCTGCGTAATGAAGATCAGATTTGGGCGGGCAACCGCTTCATGATTTATGCGCTCTACCCGGAGTGCAATATCTCCATCCATGTGATGTGGGGCCTTAAGCAGCAGAACACCGTTTTTGCTACGGGCAAATCAATCTTCGATCGCAGTTCCCAGACCAATGTGGGTGAGCTGATGCTGCAATACGGCGGTGGTGGCCACCAGGCCGCAGGTACTTGCCAGGTTGAAAATGACAAGGCAGAAGCAACGCTCAATGAGCTGATCAGCCGTATCAACGCAGACGGCTAAGCGCCCTCTCAGCCATGCTCCAGCTGAAACAAGTCGGATCGGTCATTGACCGGTCCGTTACTTGGCATCCCTGCTGCTGACGCTGGCACACATCAGCAATCCCGAACTTTAGAATTCATAACTCAGGGATAGTCGGACATTTCGGGGCGCTCCCCACCATGCCTGGCTATAGAACCCAACCTGATCGAAGTACTCCTTATCAAACAGATTATTCAGGTTTACCTGAGCACTCAGGTCTGGCGTAAAGTCATATTTCGCCATCAGGTCGACCACAGAATAGCTGTCCTGTGATACTCGCACCGTGCCATTAGGACCACGGGTGTTGCGATAGATGTCACTCTGCCAACGTACACCACCGCCCACACGGAGCGCACTCCAGTCATCGGCAAACTGATAGCTGGTAAACAGTTTAGCCTGCTGACGTGGATGCGTAGTGTTCATACGCTCTCCATCGGCTGATTTGGGGCTTGCCAAGGTGTAGCTGGCATTAAGGCTCCAACCGGGTGCCAATCGACCCACCAGCTCGGCTTCAAAACCTTCCACTGTCGCACCATCGGTAGCGCGATATGCTTGGGTATCCGGGCGACCATTAACGGTTTCTCCGGGGATCGCCTCCCCCAGTCCATCCTGCTCACTGCGGAATACAGCCAGATTCAGATCCAGTTCGTCTGCTACTGAAGCCTTCAGGCCCATTTCATAGTTTCGACCGGTAATCGGATCCAGTAATGACCCGCTGGCGGTGCGCACATTCTGGGTCTGAAAGATCTCGGTATAGCTGATATAGCTAATGAAGCGATCATCAAAGTCGTAGATCAAACCAGCATAGGGCGTGATTTCATTGTTGTAGGAATAAGAGCGGTGATCACCAAAGTAATCCTGTTTCAGTTTCCAATCGCTCAAACGCATCCCGGCGACCAGGTGCAGAGGATCGGCCAGGGACATCCGCGTGACCGCATAAGCACCCGTTTGTACGAGGCGGCTGTCATCAACGCTGCCAAATGCTCTCCATTCAGGTTCATCGACAGGATCACCCTTGCCATCCAGATAGCCACCGATATCAGGCGCGGTACCTGAGGGAGAGGCCAACTTCATATCCAGATCATCCTGGGTTCGCACCCAGCCAAAGGCTGCTTCATGTTCGCGTCCCCAGAGCTCAAAGGGGCCTTCTGCGGTGAAGTGGAGGTCCTGACGACTTCGATCTCCACGGTAATTGGCAAAATATGCCGTCATCCCTTCACCGCTTTCCCGGTCCGGAAAACCACCTCTGAACAAGTAGTTCAAACCATAATTACCATCGTCATAGCTGTAGGCAGCGCGCAGTCGCCAGCCATTATTGAGATAGTGATTAACATCCATGAAGGCACGGGTGGTTTCGTTGAAGAAATGAGACCAGTCGGTATTGTTGCTGGCCGAACGGTCAAAATCCGTGAGACTGCCATCGGCAAAGAACATGGGGAAACCGGCTCCGGCACCATCGGTCTGGTTATGCTGGTACTCAATACCCAAGCTGACGTCGGTTCTGGACGTGAGCTGTGAATTGATCACGCCGTAATAACTTTCCTTGTCATGCTCCATGCCATCTACATGGGTATCCTGACGATCACGAACGGCAATGAAACGTGCCGCTGTTCGGCCGGACGCTCCCAAAGGCGTTGATACATCGGCAACGAGCCGGCGCTTGTCCCAGCGTCCGATATCACCACTGAGGCGTGCCGCGGATTCAGGCAAGGGTTTCTTGCGGATGAAATTGACACTGGCTGATGGGTCACCGGCCCCTGTCAACAAACCGGTTGCTCCACGCACAACCTCGATCCGATCATAGATCGCACTGTCCCAGTCAGTGTCACCAAAATTCCAGTAGCCCTGTATGGGCGTCATCAAGCCATCAAACTGGTAAGTGCTGATCGAGTAACCTCTTGAAGAGTAATTGAAACGGTTACTGTCACTTCGCGTCATCGACACCCCGGGTGCACGGTGCATGATTTCACCGCTGGTGGTAAGCCCCTGATCCTTGATTTGCTGGTGAGTAATGACACTAACGGCCTGAGGTGTTTCCTTTATGGAAAGCGGCAAGCTCGTCGCTGTGGTGCTGGCACCAGGCGCATAACTGTCGCGCTGTTCTGAGTCGGCCGACAACTGACGCCCGGTAACTACCAGAGTGTCCTGCTCCGACTGTACCCCTTCAGCAAACACGGGAACACTAAGCAGTAAAGGCGCAGTCAACAGGCTGAATTGGCCCGCTCGACGTAATTTAAAAGAGTCAAGGAACATACGGGTACTTCTCCAAACCACAAAGAATCGGGTCATGCCTTGCGCTGAGCATCTTTCAAGATACCCAGTTTAAAGCAGACGTAAATGGGAATGGTTATTCTTTACTATTCCTTGGCGTTTGAGCTATGCCCGGTGACAGAATACCTATTCAACAACGACACAATCAGCGAATCAGGGAACTTGGTGCGACCCCAAAATGTTTGCGAAAAGCGGTCGTAAAGTTGGTGGCATAACTGTAGCCGGCGAAATGAGCCGCTTGCTGTACGCTATACCCTCGCAGCAGGTAATCACGTGCCATTTGCAAACGCTTTTGCTTGAGGAAGTCGAACAGAGTCTGTCCATAACAGGCTTTGAACTTGCTGCGTAAACTGCTCGGGCTCATGGCTGCAACCTGTGCCAGTTCACTCAGGCTGTATTCGCCTTGCGGACGAGCGGCTATCACTTCGCGAACGCGTTCCAGACGCAGGCGCTCTTGAGGCGGAATACGGGCATCCGCCGTGGCCGGAGCGGTATCATCGAGCAGCAACCCTTGCGACAGTATCTGTAGGCTCAGACCTTCCAGATAGAGTCGCGACAGGCTCATGTCGTTACGAAACAACATCAACCCCTGATAGATATGCGGTGGCAAGCGCCAGACAGACCAGTCATTTCCCCGGCGGATGGGTGCCTGCAGCTGTTCCAGTGCTTGATGATCAAGGCTCAGGGTTAACACCCTGAGGTTCTGTCCTGCCTGTTGCAAGGCATCAAATTCCACCTCTTTATCCAGACTCAGTGTCAGCGCCATTTGCTCCGATAGCTCGATGACCTCGCCCC
Source organism: Marinobacterium sp. (assembly GCA_048260865.1). GTDB lineage: Bacteria > Pseudomonadota > Gammaproteobacteria > Pseudomonadales > Balneatricaceae > Marinobacterium. The sequence continues at coordinate 26,362 of JBLXGN010000004.1, forward strand.
CCAATGTGAGGCTGACACGTCCTTGCAGGATAATGATGATGTTCAGCGGTGCAGGATCAAGCGAGCTGGATTCATAGGATTCCATCACTTGAACATTGGAGTAAACAAGCTGCATGCCAGGACGCAAGCCAAATTCTTCAACCCGCCCACGCAGGATATTGCCGGAACGGTAGCGGTCAGGGAAACGATAATCCAGGGCATAGCGTTTGCCGAATGCCAGCAGATCCTGATCGGTAAAGATTCGTGCGTCCAGCGGTTCCTGGAAATAGCTATTTTGCATGGGCGAGTACAACATCGAAGATGGGGACAATTCAACGCCCATACTAGCCAGACAAAACCATAAAAACAAATCTAAATCATTATCATCATCACAAATGAGTTGCTGTCACACTTTGAGCATTCAGGCAGCTCCGCCCCAAGCATTATCATACTGACCAACTCTGGGAATCAGCATGGGGCAGCCCGCTTCCGGGTCTTGGATAATCCGTGCATCAAGATCAAATACGTCCATCAACAGCTGTTCGCTGATCAAGGTTTCGGGAGCCCCCTGAGCCAGTATTCGACCCTGTCGCATTAGCAACAGGTGATCGGCATAACGCAGCGCCTGATTGATATCATGCAGTACCAGCACCAGGGTTCTACCTTGCATCCTGAGTGCCCGGCAGAAGTCCATGACCGATAACTGGGCACGAATATCCAGGAAAGACGTAGGCTCATCCAGCAACAGTACTTCAGTCTGCTGGGCCAGCACCATTGACAGCCAAACCCTCTGCTGCTGACCACCCGACAGGCTGGCGACCTCACGTCGAGCCATGCCACTTAGCCCGGTAGCCTTCAAAGCCTGGGCAACCGCATGCTCGTCGTCCTCTGACCACTGTTGCCAAAGCGTCTGATGTGGATAGCGGCCGCGGCTGACCAGCTCCTGCACATCGATTCCATCCGGCAATTCAGGCTTTTGCACCAACAGCGCCAACTGCCGCGCTCTCTCCTTGCTCCCCATATCCGCCAGCACCTTGCCATCCAGCATCACTTGCCCCTTGCTGGGCGGCAACACCTGACTGAGTACTTTCAACAGGCTGGATTTACCACAACCGTTAGTCCCCAGCACAACCGTCAGCTGCCCACGGGGTATGTGGATATCCAATCCGGCTATCACTGCTCGCCCGGCATAATGCAGATGTAACCCCCGTCCCTGCAAAATACAGTCACCCTGCATCTCGGATGTCATTGAATCTCTCCTCCGCTTGATCCGTTGTGATCATTGTTCAGCGCTGCATCTGCTGTTGGGCCTTGCGCCTCAAAAGTTCGGCAAACAGCACCCAGGCCAGATAGGCACCACCCAGCATGGCAGTCAGCACGCCAACCGGTAGCCGTTGATCCCCTGGCAACGTCAGGGTTAGCGTGTCGGCACTCAGCAGCAACAGGGCGCCGATCAAGCCTGAACGTAACAATGCCAACTGCTGCGGTCCCCTCCAGCGAGCCAGATGGGGTGCCACCAGCGCCACAAAAGCCACAGGGCCGGCACAGAGCACCGCGCCCAAGGCCAAAATGGTGGCCAGTATCAGTGCCATCAACTGCGTCGCGCGCAGAGGATTACCCAGGCTCAACGCCATATCCCGCCCCAGCGCCAGTAACCCCAGGCGACGACTTAACAACAGCAAACCCGGTATCGCCACTGCCAGCGTTAATCCAATCAAGCTGACCTGATGCCAATCTCGATGGGCCAGACTCCCGGCCAGGTATCCCAACATCTGCTGCGCCTGCTCACGCTGCACCAGCGTCAGGGCAAACTGCACCAACGCGATGGCAAAAGCATTGATCGCCACTCCCATAAGTACCAGGCTGCGCGACAGTTGCCCCAGAGGTCCCAGTCCCGGCAGCAGCAACACGAGTACGCACACGGCACCCGCCAGTGCTCCCCAGGCAACCGACAATCCAGGCAGGAACAACAGCGAGAGCACCGCGCCTGCACTAGCTCCGGCATTGATACCGATGATATCCGGACTGCCTAGAGGATTACGGCTCAGGCTCTGGAAAACAGCTCCGGCAACCCCTAGCGCAGCACCCACGCCCAGAGCACTTAGTGCTCTGGGCAAACGGGATTGCCATAGCAGCCACTGTTCATAGGGCTCGGCCTCGCCATTTAAGGCTTGAATCAGACGGGCAGGAGAAAGCCCGGACTCGCCCAGTGTAAGGCTCAACATCAACGCCAAGAGCACACCAAATGTGCCAATGACAGCAGTCTTTACGGCGGCTGAAGCCGGTGCTCTCAGGGTGAGAGGCCCCCATCGCCACACGGAGAAACGCGTTCCTCTCATGAAGCCCTCCCCCTTTCCGCGATCCTGCGGGTAGCAAAGTAGAGGAAGGGCGCCCCCAATACGGCGATCATAATGCCGGTAAGCAGCTCCCGTGGTGGCAGCAGTGTTCTGGCCAGAATATCAGCCAGCAATACCAGGATCGCCCCTATCAATGCAGCCCCCGGCAGCAGAACGCGAAAGGACTGGGGCAACCAGGCGCGGGCCAGATGCCCAGCTGCCAACCCGACAAAGGCTAGTGGCCCGACCACGGCGGTCGCCGCGGCACACAACAAAGTTGCACAAAGCCAGGCAAGTGCTGAATGCCGTTGCAGACTGACACCCAATGACAGCGCTGTGCTGCGGTCCAACAGCAACAGATTCAGCCCCGGGGCCAATAGCCACAGCAGCACCCCAGCCGGAATCAGATAGGGCCAGAGCGCATGTACGTCTGCCCAGTCCAACCCGGACAGTGAACCGGCCATCCAGTAGCGGAAACCATCGAACAGCTGCGGGTTCAGCAATACTCGGGCCTGCACATAAGCCCCTAACACTGCACTGATGGCCGCCCCTGCCAGAATCAGTCGCACTGGCGCCTGTGACTGGCCACTGAGGTGCTGCACCCATGACAGCAGATAGACAAAGGCACTGGCCAGCAGGGCTCCGGGCAACGCCTGCCAGAACAGGCCCCATTCGGCAGCGAACGGCAACAGACTCAGAGTAACCAGCGAGGCACTGGCACCCGCATTGACGCCCAATAGTCCGGGGTCGGCCAGCGGGTTGCGACATAATGCCTGAATCACCGTACCGGCTAATGCAAGTGCAGCTCCTGCCAACATGCCCACTAGCGCACGTGGCAACCGTGCCTGAAGTACCAGTAGTTCATGGCTGTTGTCGGACACCTCAAACATCTGCATCAACCAGATCGGAGACAACCAGCGAGCCCCTGCCAGGAGACTGGCCAGCACCAAGAGCGCCAGCAATAGAACCAGCAGGCTCAACTTTACCGCTGCGGGACGTGAGGCTTTTCCGGAATGAACACTGACCTCAGCTGTCATCGTGCCTACCTCCCTGTAAAGAGTTGGACGGCACAACCTGGTTAAGCCGGTTGATCAGTTCAGGCAGACTCCAGCGCAAACTGAGCAGACTGCCATAGGAGCTGGCCATTACCAGCGCGGGATCGGTGATGGCCAGATAGCGCTGCTCCCGCATGGCCGGCAGGCGGCGCATCAACGGCAGGGATTCAACCTGCCGCTGGCTCTGCTCCGAACTGTACCAACTGACAATAAGATCAGCCTGATCCAGTCGGTCGGCCTGCTCCATCCCCAAAAGGGCAGCAAAGTGACCCAGGCTAGCCTGCAGATCAGCCAGTACTGGTAGTTCGATAAAGCCCAGAGCCAACAGCACATCAACGCGAGGATCACCCCTAACATACACCGAGAGGTTTCCGACTCTGCTGGCAGCATTGATATAGGCGAGAGACACGCCCGCAAAATGCGGATTGGCCCTGGCATGCTCTGCCAGATAGGCCTTACGTTCGGCCAGCAGGGCCTCACCCTGCTCGGAACGGCCCAACGCCTTGGCAATCAACCTCACCTGCTCCTCAACAGGAGTCAACCAGGGCTGACCGGGATACCCCACCACCGGTGCCAACTGACTGAGCTGTTGATAGTTTTCGCGCGTCAGCCCTGACTGCGGCGCTAGAATCAGGTCCGGCTGGAGCGCCAGCAGGCGCTCCACATCCAGTTCTGGGTAGCTACTGATGATTTCCGGTAGCCTGGCCCCCCGAGCTTGCACCGCCTCACGAAACCAGGGCAGATAACCGGCGCGATCACCACCCCAGTAGTGAGGCTCGACCGCCACCGGCACTACGCCCAGCAGCAGACTCCAGTCCTCTGCTGCTGCCCCCAGGGTTACCACCCTTTGAGGTGGTCGTTCGATGTGGGCTTCACCATGTGCCGTGCGTATCAGGACGGGAAAGCCGGTTAACGTGGTTTGCGATGAAACGATTGCGCCAGGTGTCTCCTCAGAGGGCATTTCGACAGTACGGTCACAGCCGACAAGTAACAGCAGGAGCACACTCAGCAGCACAGTTTTCAAGGCAACATAGCGCAAAAAAATCACTTTACCGGGCATTAGCTCCTCCTTGAACGCGCACCAGAAACACCACACCGGCTCCGGCGCTCAGATACCCCAGCCAGAGTGTTAGTCCCACCCCGAGCGACCAGAAACCCAGCGCCGCTGCCAAGGCCAGCATCAGCAGAAGCCAACCCAGCCAGAAAAGCCCGCCTCTATGCCGGAAAGCCCGCGGCGATGTCGTTATCGCCAGCAACTGAAACCCCAGAATGGATAAGCTCAAAACCACCAGATGCGCCATCATGAGGCTCGCTTCTGTCGAGCAAACCTGAACATCAGTGCTGCCAACGCCAGCAGGGTCAGATCAAAACTGATAAACAACCAGTCGCCTCTCATCAAACTGTCGAGGAAGCCTCTGTCCGTTGTCAGCAAGTTAAGTACAGGGAGTCCGAGCAGCAGTAAGCCCGCCAGCAACCACTGCTCCCGCCATCCTCGCGTCAAAGGCCGTACCAGTGCGTGGAGAAACGTACTCAGCCATACCAGGAACAGCCCGTGGATTTCCCAGTTGGCTCGGTCAGGTAGCTCAACCGGCAACAGCCGGTTCAACCAGAACATCGCCACCACTGCCACAGGAAAACCGGCCTGCGTGGTCAGGTTCAACCTGTCGACGATCCAAAGACCGACGCGAGAGTGTCCTGGTTTCTTGCGTCGTTTTTGTGTCCATAGCAGTAATCCCGTTGCCAGCATGCCGCACCCGGCCGTTCCGAGAAGTAGATACAACCAGCGCCCAGGCCAGTCCGCAAAACGTCCAAGATGGAGCCCCAGCAGAACACCGTAGGTATCGTAGGCAGGTGCAGAAATCTTCTCCCGCAGCAGTTCTCCGCTGACAGCATCAAAGACCATAAAAGGCGGATGGCCGCTGACATCCTGAATCATGGCCTGGTCACTCCGGGCTTCCATCACAATCTGAGCGTTTATGTCTCCGGGGTTTGATACCTGAACACGCCCCACCTTCGCACCCGGCCAATGGGACTCCACTTTGGCTAACAACTGCGTCAGAGGCATCATCGATGCATCTACGCCGGTACGTGGCTCGCCGGGCATGAATGCAAAGACATCGGTGATCAGGTGCTGGCGTTGCTCGGGCTCAGGAAAAGCCGTTTCCACACCCCAGGGGATGTAAAGCATCATCAGGGCAACCAAACCGGTATACGTAATCATCAAATGAAAGGGCAACGCCAGTACGGAGAAGCCGTTGTGCGCATCCAGCCAGGACCTCTGTCCCCTGCCCCAACGAAAGGTGAAGAAGTCCTTGAATATTTTCTTGTGCGTAATGACTCCACTGATCAAGGCAATCAACATCATCATGGCCGCAATGCCCACGAGATAGCGTGCGAACAGCACGGGCAGGTAGTGCAACTGGAAATGAAAGCGATAGAAAAAATCGCCACCTCGAGTATCTCTGACAGAGACCGGCTCACCCGCTATCGGGTTCAGGTAGACATTTCCCCGTCCTTCAGGACCACGCCAGCCAAGGTGCACCAGACTGTTACGCGTATCCGGCAGTGTGATCGCCCAGTGGCTGGCACCCGGAGCTTCCTCCTGAAGGAAGTCGTAGGCTTGTTGAAGCATCACGTCGGAAGCAACAGGCTCAGATATAAAGGGACGTTCCGGCTGCATCCAAAGCGTAATTTCCTGACGCAAAAAGCTCAGCGTGCCGGTCAGAAAAATAACAAACAGCAACCAGCCCAATAGCAATCCAGTCCAGCGATGTAACTGGGCCATGCGCTGTCGAACCTGCGTCCCCAGAGGCGCAATCACTGGGCCACCCCGTGGCTGAGGTAGATCAGCAAAAGCGCAGGCAAGAGTAACCCCAGACAGGCACTACGAAGATTGGCAGCAACAAACACCCAAATCACCGTAGCGGCAAAAATGGCAAACCCCAGCAGCATACCCGTTACAACGGCTTGTTCCGGCTCCCAAGGCATGACCAGCACCGCAACACTGGCCCAGCGGGTCAGGAAGAAAGCACTCAGGACTGCCAGCAACGTTCTGAGAAGGGGGTCCCTGTGTAATCGAGGCATGGCCGGCATGTTCTATCCCTGTGCGGCGAATGATGAATCGAGTCTGAAAACAGACCTGCAAGCCCCGAGAGTCTAATGACAGGATTGACTCTAGGCACCGGACGGAAGGATGAATTGTCAGCCAGAATAGGTATTCAGGCAGATAACATAGTTTTGAAGCAAGCGGATGAATGTGTGGCAGCCACAAGAAGATTTTCGCGCCCTTCCTGTTTTTGTACCGCGCGTCTATCTACGACTTTCTGATAAGATACAGCCCTTGTCACTCGGCTACTCCCGACAACGCAAAGGATGCTTACCTTGTCTACTCATCATAAAGCCGACCTGCTGCTTCTTCTCACGACTCTGCTGGCGGCCGCCGGCTGGATTTTCTCTCGTGAAGCGGTTCAAGGACTGGCCCCCCTTCTGTTTATGGCGCTACGATTTACCTGTGCAGGACTGATTATTGGCGCCCTCGGCTGGTCCGCACTACGTGCTCTCACTCGCCCCGAATGGAAGACCGCTTGTCTGGTTGGAAGCCTCTTCGGCGTCGCTCTGACCTTTTGGATCCTGGCACTGGAGATGACCACGCATGTGGGCGTAGGCGCGTTCCTGACCGGATTGGGCGTAGTGCTAGTGCCGTTAATCAGTCTATTGTTTGGTGAACGATCAGGCCCTTATGTGTTTTATTCCATTCCAGTTGTGATCGCTGGGCTGGCCTGCCTCTCGCTGGACAGCGAGTTCCACATGGGGCTGGCCGAGGTGTTCTTTCTCCTCTCAGCCCTGCTGTTTTCTCTTACTTTCATACTGAACAGCCGCGCAGCGGCACGCTTGCCCATACTGCCGTTGACCGCCATCCAGCTGCTGATTACAGGGCTGATTACCGGCGTCATTTCACTGTTTTTGGAGGAATGGAACTTTGATCAGCCCGCCGAGATTTGGGGCTGGCTCATTGCCAGTGCGCTGATCGCCACCAGCCTGCGTTTTGCAGTGCAGACCAAGGGCCAAAGCCTGGCACCGGCCAGCCACACCGCCATCATCATGACCCTGGAACCGGTCTGGACCGCTTTACTGGCGGCCGTTTGGCTGGGCGAGTCCATGAGCCTGCTGCAGTTCAGTGGCTGTGCACTGATCTTTCTGGCCATGCTGGTGAATCGCTGGCCCGCAGTACGGGCCTGGTTGAGACCATCTCAGGACAAGCTGTCCAGCTCAGCCTGACGGATACCACCCGGACAGCCCTGTGCTAGTCTGAAACCATTCAGGGCGCTGCTCGCCCTTCGACAGCACGCGAGACCGGGATAATGGATTACGACCAGCTGCTGATCATTCTCATCCTTCTTGGCACCATGGTGATGTTCATCTGGGGCCGCTGGCGACATGACATGGTCGCTGGCGGTGCCCTGCTGGCTTGCGTACTGACAGGCCTGATCGACGCTTCAGATGCCTTTCTCGGATTTGCCCACCCCGCCGTTGTTACCGTCGCCTGCGTACTGGTGCTGAGCCGAGCGCTACAGGTATCTGGCGCGGTGGACATCCTGACTCGTCATGTCCTCCCCAAACAGGCGGGCATCACACTCAGCCTGGCAGCACTGACCGGTCTGGGAGCCTTCCTGTCCGGCTTTATGAACAATGTCGGTGCCATGGCACTGCTGATGCCTGTCGCCGTACAAATCTCCGGTCGCTTGAATCTCACACCCGGCCAGGCACTGATGCCACTGTCATTCGGGACCATTCTGGGCGGCATGACCACATTGATCGGTACACCACCCAACCTGATTGTCTCGGGTTTTCGCAACGAAAGTATCGGCCAGCATTTCGGCATGTTCGATTTCACTGCGGTAGGGCTGTCAGTTGCTCTGCTGTGCGTTCTGTTCATCGCGCTGCTCGGCTGGCGACTGGTACCTGCCCGCAAACAGCCGGGCAGTGAAGGCTTTGATACCGGCGCCTATATCACCGAGGTACGAGTCCCGGAAGACAGCAAGGTTGCAGGTCTGCGACTAAGCCAGCTGGAGACCGAACTCCGGGAGGCTGAGGCGCTGATCATAGGCCTGATTCGAAACAATGTGCGCATGAATGCGCCCTCGGCCCAGCGCCGGGTCAGGGGCCGCGACATTCTGGTAATCGAAGCAGATGTTGAAACCCTGACAGGCATGCTGAGTGCATTGGGCCTGGAGCTCGAGGAAGCGGCTTCAGCAGCTGAGGAAAAAGCGGCACACGCTGACAACTCGGACCATGAGGGTGACAGCGACGATGCCGATAACTCCGATACCACTGAAGGTGCGAGCTCAGAACAGGCCAATAACGATGACGGCATGAACCTGGCAGAGCTGGTGGTACGCTCTGAATCTCCGCTCCAGGGCCGCTCCGCCAGAGATATTCAAATGCGTGATCGTTACGGCCTGAATCTGCTTGCCGTTTCTCGTGAAGGTTCAGGTTTCAGAGCACGTCTGCAAACGCTGAAAATAAAACCCGGCGACCTTCTGCTCGTACAGGGTCCCGAAGAATCACTTTCTGAGTTCGCGGCTGAAAACAACTGTATCCCTCTGGCGGAAAGGGAGTTGCGCCTGCCAGAGCAAGGTCAGGCATTGAAAGCCAGCTTAATCATGGCAGCTTCAGTTGCAGCCGCTGCATTCTCGATTCTGCCTACTGCGATTGCATTTGCCGCAGGTGTACTGGCGTCCATGGCCCTGCGCACCCTGCCGCTGCGTTCCGTGTATAACGCGATTGATTGGCCCGTCATCGTGTTGCTCGGTGCGCTCATGCCCGTTGCAGCAGTGATGGAGAGCAGCGGCACGGCGACACTGATTTCAGGTGCTCTTATGGACTATGTGGCACAAGGCAACAGCCTGATTGCGCTCGCGCTTATATTGATACTGACCATGCTGATTTCCAGTGTCGTCAATAATGCGGCAACTGCTGCAGCCATGTGCCCAATTGCACTGGGAACCGCCTCAACCCTGGGTGTCAGTGCCGATGCCTTCCTGATGGCCGTTGCCATTGGTGCGTCCTGCGCATTTTTGACGCCTATCGGACATCAGAACAACACTTTGATTTTGGGGCCAGGTGGTTTTCACTTTGGTGATTACTGGCGCCTGGGCCTTCCCGTTTCCATACTCGTTGTTATTTTCAGCCTGCCGCTATTGCTAGTGGTCTGGCCGCTATAAACACACCCTTCCCCCAAAAACTGATGAGGTCCACCATGAAAACCCCAATCCGCTTTGCAATTACAGGCCTTACCCTGTCACTGGCCTTCACCTCGCCAGCACAGGCTGGACTGGAAGACCTGATCAAGCAGGGTGAAACCATCCTTAATGAGCAAACCGGCTCAAGCAGCAGTTCAACCCCTGTGCCTGCAGGCATGGACACGGCAACCCTCACCAATGGTCTCAAGGAAGCGCTGCGTGTGGGTGGCGAACGAGCCATCGAAACCCTGGCAGCAGACGGCGGCTATGCCAATTATGCCGATGTACGCATTCCCATGCCGGGCATGCTCGACAAGGTTTCAGGCTTGATGCGTCAATACGGACTGGGTGAGCAGGTCGATGCCTTTGAAGCCAGTATGAACTCCGCCGCCGAGCAGGCAATCAGCGTTGCCTCACCCGTGTTTTTGGATACGCTGGAACAGATGACGCTAAAAGATGCCGAGCGTATTTACTCCGGTGGCGATACAGCGGCTACCGAGTACTTCGATGAACATACCCGTGACGAGTTGACCACCCGGATCAAGCCCCTGGTTGAAGAAGCCATGAACAGTGCCGGTGTCACTCAGGCCTACAACATGCTCATCAGTGCAGCTGAAGATCAGGTCCCCATGGTGAAAGGCATGAGTCCCAACCTGGGCGATCACGTGACCACATCAGCTCTCGATGGCCTTTTCCTGCGCCTGGCTCAGGAAGAGAAGAAGATTCGTGAAAACCCGGTGGCGCGCACAACCGAGTTGTTGGAAGAGGTGTTTGGGAAGTAACTTCGCCATTACCGGGCACGTGACGAAAAAGAAGAGTCTGTCGCTTGGCTAGCGTCATGATGCAGGGCAGAGGCCTGGAGATGCCCCCAAAAAGGGAGCCCGGCATCACCAGTCACTGTAAAGCGTATAAGACATTCCGGCTCATAGTCGCTTCATTCCCTCCCCGTCATCAATCCTGCAGGGGGTGACTCTCGCCTCCCCCTGCGCATACATCAGGGTTCTATATCGCCCATGCAGATGTACTTCAGTTCAGAATAATCATCCAGACCATACTTCGACCCTTCACGTCCCTGGCCGGACTCTTTCACCCCACCGAAAGGGATCATTTCTGAGCTGATTCCGGTTTCATTCACTCCCACCATGCCGTATTCCAGGCGCTCACTGACGCGCCAGACTCGCGATCTGTCCTGAGTGAACAGATACGCCGCCAAGCCAAACTCAGTGTCGTTAGCCATTGAGATAGCCTCCGCCTCATCCTTGAACGAAAAAACCGGGGCAACAGGACCAAACACTTCTTCCGTAGCTAAACGCATCTCCCTCGTTAGGCCTCGCAGAACTGTCGGCTCATAGAAGTGACCAGTGCCAGCGGCGGGTTTTCCGCCTGCACAAACACTCGCACCCTTGCTTATCGCATCGCTCACCAGCGCATCTACGTTGCTAACCGCCTGTTCGGTTATTAACGGGCCTGCCGTGACTGAGTCATTGAAACCATCCCCGATAATCAACTCAGCAACCTTACCGGTTAATTTCTCAAGGAAGGCTTCATAGATGCCCTGCTGAACCAGTATGCGGTTTGCACAGATACAGGTCTGGCCAGCGTTGCGATACTTGGCCGCCATCACTCCGGCAACCGCTTTATCCAGGTCGGCATCGTCAAACACAATCACCGGAGCATTGCCGCCAAGCTCCATGGACGTGCGTTTTACGCCACGTGCAGCCTGTTCCATCAGAATTTTGCCAACGCGGGTGGAGCCGGTAAATGTTACCTTCTTGACCAAGGGATGCGTGGTCATTACCTGCCCTATACCGGCGGCATCCGTGCCCGGTATAACGTTGAACAAACCATCAGGTATGCCTGCACGCTGAGCCAGCTCAGCCAGAGCTAACGCACACAAGGGTGTTTCGGCTGCCGGTTTCAACACGATGGCACAGCCCGCAGCCAATGCCGGTGCCACCTTTCGCGTGATCATCGCAACTGGAAAATTCCAGGGTGTAATGGCCGCCACCACACCCACTGGCTGCCTGATCACCAACGAGCGCCGGTTTGAAGTGGTTGCGGGAAGAATATCGCCGTAGATTCTCTTGGCTTCTTCCGCGAACCACTCAATATAGGAGGCGCCATAGACGACCTCCTCTCTGGCTTCTCTGATCACCTTGCCCTGCTCGGCCGTCATCAAAATCGCCAAATCTTCCTGGTGTGCCATTACCAGATCAAACCATTTGCGCAGCAGAACCGATTTTTCTTTTGCGGTAACCGCTTGCCAACGTTCCATAGCCTGATGGGCAGAGACAACAGCACGCTGTGTCTCTTCACCCCCCAGATTGGCTACAGATGCGAGCATCTGGGCAGTAGAGGGATTCTCAACGGCAAAGGTTTTCGCATCCACAGCGTCTACCCATTCTCCGTTGATAAAACCGCCTGTTTTAACCAGCGAAGGATCGTGCAGCATCTCTGCAATCATCATGTACTCCTGTTCAAAACCCTGCCGGACCTTAATCTGCCAACACAGCGCGGTCGTCAGAAATTGAACTCGATTCGCTATCCGTTGAAGCTACTGGCTTGGCCAAATCCTGTGCGGTGTAACGCACGCCATTACGTTCATCCCTCAGGCCTTTAACCAGTGCCCAACACATGAACGCCAACACAATGGAAAACGGGAATGCTGCAATAATCGTTGCGGTCTTGAGAGCATCGAGACCACCGGCCAGCAGTAATGCCAAAGCAACCGCACCAAGACCGAGTCCCCAGACCACACGCAGGGATTTGGCCGGATGAGTATCGCCCTGAGATACGATCGTGCAGATAACCAATGTGCCCGAGTCAGCCGAGGTTACAAACCAGGTCACGATCAGCAGAGTCGACAGAGCAGCGACAGCCTGCGTCATGGAATCAACACCCAGCGCTTCGATCGTGCTGTAAAGAGACTGAGTGATGTTTTCGTTCACCACCTGAATCAGGTTTCCGCCTTGAAACAGTTCGATGTGAAGCGCGGTGCCGCCAAAGATAATGATCCACATGAAGCCACCCAAAGGCGGAATAATCAACGCGCTGAGCATAAACTGACGGATCGTACGGCCACGCGAAATGCGAGCGATGAACATGCCGACCAACGGGCCCCAGGACAACCACCAGCCCCAGTAAAAGATGGTCCACCAGCCCTGCCACTGACGCTCCGGGTCCAGGTCAACCCAGAAACCCATAGGGATAAAGGAAGCGGCATAATCACCCAAGGCTGAAACCGTGAGGTCCATCAGGAATACGGTCGGGCCAGCAACGACAAAGAAAGCGATCACCAGCATGCTCAAACGAATATTCCAGATGCTGAGGATCTTGATACCCCGCCCTACACCGGAAATGGCTGAAACAGTAGCGATGACTGACACCACGGCGATCAGAATCACCTGAGTCGTGGTCGAAACCGGCACACCAAACAGGTAGTTCAGGCCTGCGTTCATCTGCGACACCCCAAGCCCAAGCGTGGTCGCCGTACCGAACAAGGTGCTGAAAATCGCCAGCAGATCGACCGCATGACCGATAGGCCCGTATACCCGATCACCCAGCAGTGGATAAAGACCAGAGCGCACAGTCAGGGGCAGGCCGCGTCGATAGCAGAAATAGGCAAGACACAAGCCCACCAGAATGTACACCGCCCAACCATGCAGTCCCCAGTGGAACATGGTGATTTTGATGGCCATCTGCGCAGCGTCTTCGGTCGCCGGTGCAATACCATTCATATCCAGAAACGGATTCCCCTGAAAGTGCATCAAGGGCTCACCAATACTCCAGAACAGAAGCCCTGTACCTATGGCGCAACTGAACAGCATGGAAAACCAGGCCGTAAACCCAAACTCGGGTTTTTCATCATCATTACCCAGGCGAATGTTGCCATAGCGACTGAAAGCGACCCAAACCGAGAAGCCCAACACGGCACTGACAATGACCACGTAATACCAGCTGAGATTATGCAATATCCAGCTATTGAGCCCGCTGAACACCTCATTAGAAAGCTCAACATTGAAAACCGTGAACAGGACAAATGCACACACCATCAAGATTGAGCCATAGCGCATAAAGGCGCTCTGTCCGGTGTTGGGGGCACCGGATATAACTGTTGTGCTGGGTTTCATAAAAAACTCCTAAGCATCAAATAAGCCGAAGCTGTTATTTTTATTGTTCAACAACCGGTTAGCGCATAACGAACGGGTTGCTCATAGGCACACTGGAGGTATTGATCCAGGTAGTCCTGACACGTATGTAATCCTGAATTGCCTGAATGCCGGCTTCGCGCCCATAGCCAGACTGGTTCACACCACCGAAAGGCGCGACCGGCGAAACGGCGCGATAGGTGTTCACCCAACAGATACCGGATTGGATTTTCTGCGAGACGCGCAACGCTTTAGCCAGATTTTCAGTGAAGACCCCGGAACCCAGGCCAAACTCGGAATCGTTGGCCAGCGCTATGGCTTCCTCTTCTGTATCAAAACAGGCCACTGACATGACGGGACCGAACAACTCGGCTTTCAGAGTTTCGGTTTCATAATCGTGGCATTCCACAATGGTGGGAGCGAAATAGTGCTCTGAACCCAGGTCCGCCAAGCGATGTCCGCCAGCCAGAATAGATGCGCCCTGCTCTTTGGCTTTGGCCAATGCGTTTTCTATGCCTTCAACCTGAGCCATGGTGCACAACGGACCGATATGGGAGTTGCTGTCCAGAGGATTGCCCACCCGGATCTGAGCAGTTGCAGCTAAAAGACGGCTGATCAGTTCTTTGTACAACCCACGTTGGATATAGACTCTGGAACCAGCTACGCAGGATTGACCCGACGCGCCGAAATTCCCGGCAATAATGCCATTCGTTGCACTTTCAAGATTGGCGTCATCAAACACGATAATGGGTGATTTGCCGCCAAGTTCCAGTGACGTAACCGCAAAGTTGGCAGCCGTGTTTCTGACAACATGCTTTGCGGTTTCAGGTCCACCGGTAAAGGCCAGCCGGTCAATATCGGGGTGAGATGTGAGCGGGATGGCGCAGCCTGCTGCATCACCGGTAATCACCGAAACAACACCGTTCGGGAAACCGGCTTTTTCGATCAGGCGTGCGAACTCCAGAATGGCGACCGGCGCAATTTCCGATGCCTTGATAATGACCGTACAACCAGCCGCCAATGCAGGTGCCAACTTGGTGGCCGTTAAGAACATCTGGGCGTTCCAGGGCACTACTGCCGCAACGACACCAATGGGCTCAGGCTTTGTAAACACATGCATATCGGGTTTATCGATCGGCAGTGTATGCCCTTCTATCTTGTCGGCAAGGCCTGCGTAGTAGCGGTAATACTGAGCCACATATCGAGCCTGAGACTGGGTTTCAGCGGCCAGCTTTCCACTGTCGGTTGTCTCGGCTGCGCCCAGGGCCTCAGAGTTTTCCTCCAGCAAGTCAGCCAGACGATTCAACAAGACACCCCGCTGCGAGGGCGTAATGCCGGACCACGCAGGATCTCCAAGTGCACGACGCGCTGCTTTGACCGCACGGTCGACATCTTCGGGCTCAGCACAGGCAAACGTTGCCCAGGCCTCCCCTGTCGCAGGGTTAATCGTGCTTAAGCGCCTTTGTTTAGCGCCGTCGCTCCATTCACCATCAATGAACAGCCTGTAATGAGGCAGATTTAAGTCAGACATATGCACTCCACCCATTAATTAAAAGCCGGCATCACTTCATCAATGAAACGACGCAGAGAGGTTTCTTTTTCCTGGCGCGTCATACCTGAGTCGCTCCAGTACGAAAACTCGTCATACCCCAAATCTTCATAATGCTTGAGACGATCAATGATCTGTTGAGGCGTACCAATCATCAGATCGTTACGAATAGCGTCACGCTTATAAAACGGGTGATTATCGATTTCGTCTTGGGACAGTGGCTCGATCAAGCCCTGGCTGATCGGACGTTCATTCTTGAACCAGGCACCGAAATAGCAGTAGAACTCATGCAGCTTGCGAGCAGCCTGATCCAGCTCGGCCGAATCATTGGAAACATAGGCATGCTGAAGAATCATGATCTTCGTACGTTTATCGTACTTCTCACAGGCTTCGTTATATTTGGCGATCAGCGTTTCAACTTCTTCCAGTCCCTGCCAGAGTGGCGTTACCTGGACGTTGCAGCCGTTACTGATGGCAAACTCGTGGCTGTTAATATCGCGTGCAGCAACCCAAATCGGAGGGCCATCTTCAGTCAGCGGTTTAGGTGAGGATGTAGTTTTCGGGAAATTGTAATGCTTGCCTTCCTGAGTGTGATCACCTTTCCAAAGGCCTTTGATCGCAGGCACCATCTCGCGCAAACACTCGCCCGCTCCCCAGGCGTCCATACCCGGAACAAGGCGTTCATATTCAAAAGAGTAGGCGCCACGTGCGATGCCCAGCTCCAGACGACCTTTAGTAATGATATCCGTCATGGCCGCTTCGCCAGCCAGCTTTATCGGGTGCCAATAGGGGGCAACGACGGTCCCGGTACCAAGGCGTACATTTCGAGTTTGATGTGCAAGATCAATCAGATTCAGGAACGGGTTTGGGGCAATCGTGAAATCCATGCCGTGGTGCTCACCGGTCCATACAGTGCACATGCCGCCTTCATCAGCAATTTTGCACAACGAGATGAATTCATCATACAAATCCTGTTGTTTCTGCTGATCGTCAACGCGCTCCATATGAGCAAAAAGCGAAAATTTCATCGTACATCTCCTTTCGATTCGTCCCCGAAATACAAACGAAAAACACCGTTCTGCTTCTCACTGACCAGACGACTGACCATTGACTGGAGATCGGATGAAACAAACGTTAATTCTGCCAACCTATCAAAGGGCACATACTCATACTGGCTATGCTCAGAGGTCTGACGGCTTTCAACCCTGTAAAACGCGATTAAACGACCTGTGTCCGATTTTTCATATACTGAAAACACCTGACCGATTTCGCTTTCTGGCTCTATATCTCTGACGAACCGGGAAAGGGTTTCATATGAAGTATGGCCTTTTGCCATATCGACTACTGGCAAGGTGTAGCCTGCATCGGTTTTCTGTACCAGCAACTGGTCGTTGCACTCAATCAAAGCACCAACCCGGGCAGAGGACTGCAATGCCGCTTGTTCGGCCTTGTGCTCCATACCCAAACTGAAATATCCACCCTTGGCATACCCCAGTCCCTGCTTCTCGGTAGTCGAGAAAGCTTCTACCTTGCCAATCAGAACCAGGTGATCACCTGAGGGCACCTTCTGGAACGAAGAGCATGAGAAATGCGCGATTGCACCATCAATCAAGGGCGTGCCGAATGCATCTTCGGTCCAGCTCACCTCAGAAAAACGGTCGCCGGAAGAACCCGCAAAGGTATTGGAGGCGTGTTGCTGATCTTCAGCCAGAATACTGACGGCGAAATGCTCGCACTGCTCAAAGACGTCATAGCTGGAAAGTTTGTTTGCAGGGCAAACAAGCAGTAACGGCGGGTCCATTGATACGGACGAAAATGAATTGGCGGTAAAGCCCACTCGTTCACCCGATTTGCTCACCGCCGTCACAATTGTGACACCTGTCATAAATGAGCCGAACGCATTACGCAGTTCTCTAGGATCAAATGTACTCACAGGGTTATCTCCTTACGCCCGGTCGAAACAGCGTTGACCGAACTCTTTTATTATTGGATTTATCTCTACGGAGTGGGTTAAAGGCGCCATATGGCGGGATGCCTTAACGATGTAACTTTCTGCGTCCGGGCAGCGTTGTGCCATGGCGATGGACATTGCAGGCGTCGAGTTTGGATCACCCTCACCGGTCAGAAACAATGCAGGCACCGACAGCTGTGCAAGATCGCTATCACAGGGGCCATCATTGAAGCAGAAGACCTCATACGCCTGGCGGTAGCCTTCAAGCGATGCGTTACTCAGCCACTCGCAACACATCTGCGCATGCTGCACATCATCGCCCTGCAGTGGAAAATCGAACCAACGCTGCACCGGGGAGGTAACATTTTCAGCGGTGATACTCTCCTTGATCTGCTGCACACGGCTGAGAACCGCTTCCTTGGCATCCTCGGAGCGGCGATAGACTGAGTTCAGCGCCGCCACACCTACACACAACTGTGGGTAACGGGTGGCAAAATTCAGTGCGATCATCGACCCCATTGAATGCCCGACCATCAGCACGGGAGTTTCCACAACTTCTTCAACCCAGGCGGCAACAGCATCGGTATAAGCAGGAATGTCGGTGCACTCCGGCTTCAGGTCGCTTTCGCCGTGGCCTGGCATATCAACGGCATACACCGTGTAGGACGCGGACAATGCCTCAAGTTGATGTACCCACGCCTCAAGCCGAAGACCTACACCATGAACAAGGACCAGTGCTGGCCCCTTTCCAGTGCGGGTATACGCCAGCCCCGAACCGGATTTAAACCGCGGCAGGGTTTTCAACGTCATGTCCAAGCTCCTGAAGTTCCTGATAACGATCACCAATTCGGTGATGCGGGCGACCACCGGTAGCACCACCAAGAACAACTACAATTTCATCAGCGGCAGGGGCATCACCGATATTGAACTGCAATGTCAGATAGTGTGAGCGCTTGCCACCATCATTTTTATCCATCATCGGCACTGAAATCGGTGCATTTGCAGGGCCGCGGGTATTAGTGAACGACAGGAAAGACTTTGCCTGTACGGCTTCACGATAGAAGTTGCCAAAATGCAGGGTATGAATCAGAGCAGATGCATGCTCGACCTCACCGTTTAGCCCCACAACAGCCGCCTTACCAAAGGCTTCTATCTTTTCTGCCCCTCCCGCCAACGCACAGATACGCTGAGTCAGCAGCTCACCCAGCTGAGGACCATACTCACGTACAACCGGCTTCAGGTCCTCGACATAGCGACCTGCCCAAGGGTTTTTCACCACGGCGGCAACAGCAAACATGCGCAGCGGTGTTTCCGCTTCTCGAAATCCTTCTATCAGGGTCTCTTCCTCGAAGCTGACGATTTTTCTTATTTCTAGACTCATAGCTCAATCCTTCAAAGGCCGACGATCATTTTGTAATATGGTATACCATATGATATAAAGGTAAACACACAATCTGGACCGAATCAACCTTTCATTATGCTAAGATGCAAAAATGGATTCTGATTCAAAGGAACGGACACATATGCAAAAGGTTGAACGACCTAAAACATTGAAAGAGAACGCGCTGGAATCGCTGAGAGACGCCATTACCAGCAATACGCTTAAACCAGGTACACGCTTAATTGAGCGCAACCTTTGTGAAACCATGGGTGTCAGCCGCACCGTGGTTCGCGAATGTATCCGCCACCTGGAGAGCGAGCATCTGGTTGTAGGCATGCCCAATTCAGGGTTTGCCGTTGCATCTATCAGTGATGCCGAGGTGAAAGAGATCTATGAAGTTCGCACCCTATTGGAGTGCATGGCTGTCAGAGAATGCAGCAAGGTCATCACGGCTGACATTATTCAGAGTCTTTACAGTCTCCATGACCAGATAGCCGGAAGCCTCGAGAAAGACGACATTAAAACCGCTCTGAGCCTGACAAAAGACTTCTATGAATTGATTTTCCGTACTGCGGAAAAACATGTTGCCTGGGTTCTTGTAGAGCAATTGAACTCGCGTATATCAAGGCTTAGAGCTCTTACTCTTAGCTCAACAGGCCGTAAAACCGCAGGTCCCAAAGATCTGTATGAAATGGTCAAAGCGCTTGAGGAGCACGATGCTGACAAAGCCTGTGCCATTTGCGAGCGCCACCTGAAAGAAGCCTATGAAATTGCCCAACGACTGGAAAAAGGAAACGATCAATGAAAGATGATCTGTTTGAGCTCGGACTGGCCAAACGCAAGGAAACGCTTGGTACAGAATATGTGGAAAAGAACCTGGAAAAAGCCGATGAATTTAATCTGCCTTTCCAGGAAGCCATGACACGCTGGTGCTGGGGATTTGGTTGGGGTGATGACACCATAGATCCCAAGACACGCTCAATGATGAACCTCACCATGATCGCTGCTCTGGGCAAAATGGAAGAGTGGGAGCTGCACTTGAAGGGCGCAATTTCCAATGGTGTAACCGTTGATGAAATTCGATCCATTTTGCATGTAATCGCCATCTACTGCGGCGTCCCCCAAGGAGTCGAGTGCTTCCGAATCGCACGCGCTACACTGACCGAAATGGGCTTGCTGGAAACAAAGGATCAATAATGAAGGGGTACTGGATCGCCCACGTCAGGGTGAATAACAAGCAGGATTACTGTTCGTATCTGGAACTGGCGCCTCAAGCCCTGGCCAAATACGGAGCCAAAATTCTATCCCGAGGCGAAAACTTCACTCCGCTTGAGGGTTTCGAAGACTCAACACCCCATAGAGCGGTTGTATTTGAGTTTGAAAGCTACGAACAGGCGCTAAAGTGCTACCACTCCCCTGAATATCAGGCAGCTCGCGAAAAACGACTACTCTGCGCTGACGCCCATGTTTTGATTCTTCAGGGCAGTTAACATCTCGGCCTTGGCCAAGGCAGACCGTTACTTCGGTACAGTACCGCCATAAACAATAAAGTGGGGATTCAATGTTTGGGACGTGTCCGCATAGCTGAGCTCCACACCTTCGGGCGTCAGCAACTTGCCCCCAGCGGCATTGATAATGGCATGTGATGCGGCTGTATCCCAAAGACAGGTTGGTCCCAAGCGAGGGTAAAGATCGCCCTCACCTTCTGCGACCAGACAAAGCTTGATAGAGCTGCCCATACGGATCAGTTCGTACTCGCCAAGAGCATCCATCCAGGCCATCGTGTGTGGTCCCAAATGAGAACGACTGGCGAAGATTTTCCATGGGGTTCCCGGTTGGTGAGTGCTGACCTGCACCGCTTTTTGGCCACCGTCTGCCTCAACCCGACAAGCCCCTATTCCTTCACCCCCTTTCCAAAGAATTCCCGGCACAGGGGCAAACACAACGCCTAGTACCGGACGCCCCTGCTCAATCAGGGCAATGTTGACCGTGAACTCTCCGTTGCGCTTGATGAACTCCTTGGTGCCATCCAGGGGGTCCACCAGCCAGTA
The DNA here is from genome assembly GCA_048260865.1 of Marinobacterium sp. Taxonomy (GTDB): domain Bacteria; phylum Pseudomonadota; class Gammaproteobacteria; order Pseudomonadales; family Balneatricaceae; genus Marinobacterium. The sequence goes on from JBLXGN010000004.1 coordinate 47,054, forward strand.
GCGTCCATCGTCATCAGCACCGGTAAAGTCTTCCACCGCCTCCTCGGTCAGGATCGGAAAGCGAGGAGACAGCTTACTCAGCCCGTCCACGATTACCGCATTGGCTGCCAGGTCGGCACGGGTCAGTGGCGAGTCATCCGACTTATGCTCAACACCGAAGTCATCTTCCCCATAGATCTCGAGAATTATCTTCCCTGCTTCACGGGCGATCTGTTCAACTTGTGAAAGCAGTGACGACAGGTTCAATGGTATTTGCTGCGGTGCTGGCATGGGGACTCCGATGCATCTCTGGGCTCTATTCAAGCATTCAATCCTATCACGACAGTCGACTCAAGCCGGGCTCTATTGCGGTGCACAAATTAAACGTCCGCACCATCAAGGGACGCTCGCCAGCTATAGGCTCCTCTCGGTAAAATTCATAAACCACATATAAAACAGAGCATTAGAGTTCAAAATTAACATTGGCACGTCCTATGCTTTATTCCAGTCAACTGAAGCCACAGCAGGCTTCCACAAATTGAGTGTTATAGGACAACGGCGTCCAGAACCTTCGGTTAAACACCGATAGTGTCTGGGCGCCGTTTTTTTATGGCACTGCATACGCAGAAATTAAATCTCACATATGAGGTGAACATCATGGCCTACTTAATGCCGACCGAGTTTGTAACCAAGATGGTGGATGCAGGTGAAGCCAAGGTCCACATGTCGACCCGAGACACTCTGATTCGTGCTTATATGGCCGGTGCGATCCTGGCACTTGCAGCCGTTTTCGCAGTGACCGTCGCAGTCCAAACGGGTGTCTTCCTGATTGGTGCAATCCTGTTCCCGGTCGGATTCTGCATGCTCTACCTGATGGGCTTCGATCTGCTGACCGGTGTCTTCATGCTCACGCCACTGGCCTGGCTGGATAAACGCCCGGGGGTTACACCTGCTCAGATTCTGCGTAACTGGGGTCTGGTGTTCGTTGGCAACTTTGCCGGTGCCTTCACCGTAGCCGTCATGATGGCCTACGTATTCACCATGGGCTTCAATACAGATGGCGGTGCCATTGCCGAAAAGGTTTCCGGTATTGGTGAATCTCGTACAGTCGGCTACGCCGCTTACGGTGCAGATGGCTGGCTCACCATTTTCATTCGCGGCATGCTGTGTAACTGGATGGTCTCCATGGGTGTTGTAGGTGCCATGATCTCCACACACGTCAGCGGCAAAGTACTGGCGATGTGGATGCCGATCATGCTGTTCTTCTTCATGGGCTTCGAACACTCTGTGGTTAACATGTTCCTGTTCCCCTTCGCCATGATCATGGGCGGTGAGTTCTCAGTAGCCGATTACCTGATCTGGAACGAAATCCCGACTGCACTGGGTAACCTGGTCGGTGGCCTGGCCTTTACGGGTCTGACCCTCTACACCACACACGTGCGAACTGGCGCCAAGCGTAAGCTGGATGCGACCCAGGCTCCGGCCACAACAACCAAACCGTCTTCAGTTTCCGCCTGATCAAGAGCGGCACCCTGAACCGGGTGCTGCTTTCCTGCTTCGGAGAAAACACATGAGCAAAGGTCTTCAACTCAGCCTTGGCCAGTATTCCGATAAGGGACAAAAGCCGATTAATCAGGACTTCCATGGCGCCTTGATCCCCTCAGAACCACGCCTGAGTTTAAAAGGTGCTGCCATGGCACTGTCCGATGGCATTAGTACCAGCAGTGTCAGCCAAGTCGCCAGCGCTGCGTCCGTTAAGACCTTTCTGGACGACTACTTTTGCACCTCTGAAACCTGGTCCGTCAAAACCGCAGCTGAAAAGGTTCTGGCAGCCACAAATTCCTGGCTCTATAGCCAAACGCGTAACAGCGAATACCGACAGGACTTTAATCGCGGCTATGTCTGCACTTTCAGTGCGCTGGTCCTGAAAGCCCGTACCGCACACCTGTTCCATGTGGGGGACAGCCGTATTTACAGGGTAAGAAACCGGACGCTGGAACAGCTGACCAAGGATCATCGCCTTTGGGTATCCGAAGACGAAAGCTATCTGAGCCGTGCACTGGGTATCGATGAACATCTGGAGCTGGATTACGACGCCCTGCCTTTACAGCAAGGCGATATCTACCTGCTGGCCACCGATGGGGTCTATGAGCATGTCGATCATTCCAGCCTGCTTGACCAGTTGGGGGACCATGCCAATAACCTTGATGATGCCGCTAAGTCTATTGTCGAAACAGCCCTGGCACAGGGTAGCCCGGACAATCTGACCCTGCAGATTCTGCGAGTCGATCGCCTGCCCTCCCCTGAACATCAGGCGCTTCAGCATCAGGTCGAGCAACTGCCCCTGCCACCAGAGCTGCAACCGGATGCCCACTTTGAGGGCTATCTGATTCTGCGCGAACTTCACGCGACCAGTCGCAGCCATGTTTATCTGGCCAATGACCTGGAAAGCGGACAGCAAGTCGTAATCAAAACGCCCTCCATCGATCTGGGTGAAGACCCAATCTATCTGGAACGTTTTATGATGGAGGAGTGGATCGCACGACGGATCAACAGCCCTCATGTACTCAAGTCCGCGCCCTGCACACGTCCCAGGCAGTCACTCTACACGGTTACCGAATACATTCAGGGGCGCACCCTGTCGCAATGGATGACTGACAACCCTCGGCCGGATCTGGAAACCGTACGCGATATCGTCGAGCAGTTGGCCAAGGGGCTGCAGGCTTTCCACCGTCGAGAAATGGTGCATCAGGACCTGAAACCCGACAACATCATCATCGACAACACGGGCATGGTTCGCATCATCGATTTTGGAGCGACCCGCGTGGCCGGTGTCGTCGAGTCCTGCTATGCGCAAGAACAGCCTCACCTGCTGGGCACTGCACTGTACTCGGCACCGGAATACTTTCTTGGAGAGTATGGCAACTGGCGTGCCGACCTTTACTCCCTTGGAGTGATTACTTACCAGCTGCTCTCAGGACGCTTTCCCTATGGGAATCAGGTCGCTCGTACGCGCACCTTCGCCGCTCAAAAGCGCCTGATGTATGACTCAGTGTTGGATCAAGAACGTGAGATACCTGTCTGGATTGACGACACACTGAAGAAAGCTCTTCAGCCAGACCCGACCAGGCGGTACGAAAGCCTCTCCGAGTTCATCTACGACCTGCGCAACCCCAGTCAGAGGTTTATGAATCGCACCAAGCCACCACTGATGGAACGACACCCAGTGCGCTTCTGGCAATGCACATCACTCGGGCTTGCACTGGTCATTGTGTACTTGCTCACTCATGGCCCCTGATATCAGAGACAGATCACAAACCTGACCTTATGAGGTTATATCGGTGCCCTTTTTGCCGTATAACCGTTCTTAGATGTCCTTACAGGTATCCCGGCAGCACCTCCGGATCGGATGCATGGGTGAATTCTGATGTAGTCCCTTCAGACCTTGTGAGACCCGTTGCGAGGATCGAATATCTGTTATTTCTCTTCTGCTAAATGATGGAGACTCCAATGCAAAACAATAACGAAGTTGTTGTACTCAGCGCCGCCCGCTCCGCTATCGGCTCATTTGGTGGTGGCCTCAGCCAACTGGAACCTGCTGAACTGGCAGGACAGGTGATGAAAGCGTCTATCGAGCGCTCCGGCGTCGATCCCAAGCTGATCAATTACGTCGCCTCCGGTCACTGCATCCCCACAGACTCCCGCTTTGCCTACGTTGCCCGTGTTGCCTCCATCCAGGCCGGCTTGCCGATGGACTCCGTCGCTATGGCGGTCAACCGTCTGTGCAGCTCTGGCCTGCAGGCAGTGGTCTCCACTGCACAGACCATCATGCTGGGTGACTATGAATACGGTATCGGTGGCGGTGTCGAAGTTATGTCCCGTTCGGGTTACCTGTCGACAGCGATGCGCAGTGGTGCCCGTATGGGCGACACCAGCATGATCGACATGATGGTAGCGACGCTGAGCGACCCGTTCGGTGCCGGCCACATGGGTATCACTGCCGAGAATCTGGCCGAAAAATGGGGCATCAGCCGTGAAGAGCAGGATGCCTTTGCCGCCGAATCTCATCGTCGTGCTGCCGCGGCAATTGAAGCTGGTCGCTTCAAGGATCAGATCGTGCCGATCAGCATCAAGACCCGTAAGGGTGAGACCATCATCGACACCGATGAGCATGTAAAACCCGGCACCACCGCTGAATCCCTGTCCGGTATGCGCCCTGCGTTCAAGAAAGATGGTACCGTTACAGCCGGTAACGCGTCCGGCATCAATGATGGCGCCGCTTACCTGGTACTGGCGTCAGCTGAAGCAGCCAAACGTGATGGCCACAAACCGATCGCACGCATGGTGTCCTATGCTCTGGCTGGTGTATCCAACGAAATCATGGGTGAAGGCCCAATCCCGGCCTCGCGTCTGGCACTGCAGAAAGCCGGCCTGAGCCTGGCGCAGATGGACGTAATCGAATCCAACGAAGCCTTTGCCGCCCAGGCACTGGCCGTGGCCAAAGGTCTGGAACTGGATCTCGACAAAACCAACCCCAACGGCGGTGCCATCGCACTGGGCCACCCTGTAGGCTGCTCCGGCGCTTACATCGCGACCAAAGCGCTTTACGAATTGCAGCGCATCGAAGGCCGTTATGCACTGGTCACCATGTGTATTGGTGGCGGTCAGGGTATCGCGGTTATTTTTGAGCGGATGTAATTACCATTAAGCAGAGTACCCTGCCCGGGTACTCTGCTTCAGACACTCTTAGAACCCTGGCCGAGAAGATCCTGTGATAAGAAAAACCCTTTCAAAAATAGAGCATATCGCTAACAATCGCGACAGCAAATAATAACACCCCATCCAACATCAACAACCTGGCAAGTGTTACATCGATTGGCCGCTTGTACTCATGGATTAGTTTAGAGCTGGTTAAGGCGTCAAATGGTGACGGTTTTGAATAAAGTCTCTTGGGTTGAATCAACTCAAAAACATACACATAGGTTCTAAGGCCCATGACATCCCAGCTAAAGGGTCGATCATACCCGCTTATTTTTAAATTATATTCTATTCTACGAACTGTAAAGAAAAACAAAAAAAATGACATCAGAAAGTAAATAATTAATAATAAGAACGACAATATAATAAGAACCAATTCCATAGCATTCATAATGTTTTCAGGTGATCCAAATAATCATTATTATCATAGGAAAGAAGGTCATATCCAGATGCTGTAAAGTTTTCGATAAAGGAGCCTAAAATTTTCCCTCCATAAAAACTAGACGCGACACTTCCAATAATGACTATTCCCATTAATGCCCAGCCTATAGGTCCAGAAAATGCTGCAGCAGTAATCACCAATTTTCCTGCGTATGCTGCACCTAGTCCAGCGACAGTTGCTCCTGTAACTGCTCCGGTTAAACCAGCAAGCTGGATAGCGCTTTCCCTGTGCCAGTCACCGCCAGCTTCACGTACTGTGGCTACCTTCCCATATCTCAAAGTACCGTCTACAATTAAAGTTAAGGGCCCAGAAACTTTTGCAATGACGCCAGCATATTTAGCGACTTTATTTGCAGTAAAAACATCGTGAACCATCAATCTAGGATCAACTTTTCGACCTTGGCTTCTTGTTGCAAGTAATACCCCTCTCTCCGCGTTACTCAGAGCATTTCCTTTATTACGATTTAACGCGCTTGCTGAAACGATAGATTGCATGGTGGTTTTATGCTGTTCAATTAGCTCCTTATATGCTCTGCGCACCATTGTCTCAGCTAAATGCCTTCCCGAATAAGGCATCGGAGTTTTATTATATTTACCTTGCTGCAAATCTAGCAAAGCATTTTGATAGTTCAATAAAGATTTTTGGAAGTCATCTAAACGAGCTTTGTTCGCATCACCTGTCACACCAATTAGACTATTAACATCACTTAAGGCGGCAGAAGTAAGATAACGGTTATAAAAGTTAATTTCGCTATACAGGTTTTCGCCATTAGTGGCGACCATATTTTGTAGTGTTACTCTCTCTTTAAGACACATTTTATTGAATCTGGATGTAATCATCCTAGATTCTAGTGATTCAAAGTCTAAAGTATATGCTTGTCCAGCATAAAGAAAATCACCAGAAGCAATACCATTAGCTCTTTTAAAGCTCTCTACTAAAGTAGCATCATTTCCTACAACTTCGGAGATAGGTTTACGGTTAGCCGAGAAAAAAACTGAAGGCATGTGTCACTCCTTGACAACATATATATGAGAAAAACTCCATTGCCATCAAATATAACAACTTAGAAAATAGTATTCAAACTCAATTTGGTATTAAAAAGGAAACAGTAATTGGCATTATGAATTTATTGTAGATAGTTAAAGGCTAGATATAAATTAAATTTCCATAAATATTAAACATATATGATATGTTTTAAAAATATAAAGAAATTATGAAATTTAAATTTCGCAAAAACCAAAAAATAACACTACCAAATTTCACTTTTCTTATTTATAGTTCCTCTTGATAAAATCAATCCTAGATTTCGTAATTTACAATAATGTAACGATACACGGCCAATCAGATCGCGACAAAGGGCTTTCACTCTAAACATGCAAACTACCCTGTACCGCAAAAGATCGTTTGATTTTTCTGGTATCAAAGCCCTTATCTCCATTACCATCTGCACTACGATGAAACACATGGGTGCAGAAGGCCCACATTACGGCCTATAACTCTCTAAAACTCATCCTGGGACCGATCAGGAGTAGCATGTCTATTCTTGGGTGCACCAAGTCAGTCAACTTTAGTAACCAACCCTCTCATTAAACGTTCTTCAGGGAAAGAAAGATGTCCGTGTTTAACAACTATCAGAATCGCTGCAAAACGACAGTTAATACTCTGCTTGCGGGATTGCTTGTTTCAGTCTGCTCGGTATCGGCACAGGCTGCCGCAATCGATGAAGCCAAACTCTATGGCAGTTGGGCATGCAGCCATAAAGAGAGCGATGAAGGTACGCATATCTCCGCGATTTTCGATGTGTCTTATAACGCAAACGGCACTAGTCGTAGTCTTGGCAATCTGAAAGTTACTGTAGGCAGCACGGTCGTTATGGCCAATCAGTATGATTTCCAGGGGAAATGGGAGGTTAAGGACGGTTATCTGCTCGAAACCACAACTGATGTTAAGGGAACCAATCTGACCAATAACTCAAAGCTGGGAGCTGCAGAGTTGGCAGAGATGTTTCCTGCCGGTGAGACAGACCGCTCCCTTATTGTTGAACTGAGCGATCAGAAACTAATCACTCAAGACGAAGACGGCGTCAATTTTGAGTGTTCACGCAAACGCTGAGAATCCGTACGGCACCACCCACGTGGTGCCGTCTCGAATAGTATGGCCTTAGCCTGCCAATTGTGCCCTCAACACGTGTTTTTGCAGCTTTCCTGTCGATGTTTTCGGCAATGTGGGGGCAAAAATGACCCGCTTCGGAATTTTGAAACCCGCCAGATGTTCGCGGCAGTGCGCAATCACATCCTCCTCTGATGTAGCATCGGCACCGGTCTTGAGAGTAATGAAGGCGCAGGGAATTTCACCCCAATGCTCGTCCGGCGCAGCCACGACAGCGGCTTCGAGTACTGCCGGGTGGTGATATAGGGCGCTTTCCACTTCCAGCGTGGAGATGTTTTCGCCACCTGAGATGATGATGTCCTTGGATCGATCCTTGATTTCGATATAGCCATCCGGATGCCAGACACCCAAGTCACCACTGTGAAACCAGCCTCCAGCAAACGCTTTTCGGGTTTCCTCGGGATTATTCAGATAGCCCTTCATCACTGAGTTGCCCCGCAGGAGCACTTCTCCGATGGTCTGGCCATCCTGCCGAACCGGCTGAAGCGAGGCAGGATCAGCAACCATCATGTCGGACATCGTCAGTGAGGGGATGCCCTGACGGGACATCTTCTGCGCCTTAGCCTTAGGATCCAACTGGTGCCACTCATCCTGGAAGTCACAGACCACGCTGGGGCCATAGGTCTCGGTCAGGCCATAGAGGTGAACCACCTTGATGCCCATTTCTTCCATCGCTTCGATGGTCGCAGCCGGGGGCGCTGCACCACCCGTAGCAGCGGTGACTTGCTGCTGAAACGGCAACTTCTGCTCTTCTGGCGCATTGATCAGCATGTTCAGCACGATGGGTGCGGCACAGAAGTGGGTCACGCCATGCTGTGCCAACGCCTCGAAGACCGGTTTGGGATGCGGCTGACGCAGACACACATGGGTACCAGCCACGGCCGTCACCGCCCAGGGGTAGCACCAGCCATTGCAGTGGAACATCGGCAGCGTCCACAGGTAGACGGCGCCATCCTGCAGGCCGAAGCCGATCACGTTGCTCAGGGCACTGAGGAAAGCGCCACGGTGGTGATAGACCACCCCCTTGGGATTGCCGGTGGTGCCGGAGGTGTAGTTCAGCGAAATGGATTGCCATTCCTCGCCCGGCAGCTCCCATTCGAAGTCGTCATCCCCGGTCGCCAGCAGCGCATCGAAGGTCATGTCACCGATCAGTTCACCACCGTCGAACAGGGGGTCATCCACATCGATCACCCTGGGCTTGGCATCACAGCCCGCCAGCGCCTCCCTGGCACGGTCGCTGTACTCACGGTCGGTGAAAAAGACTTTGGCCTTGCCGTGGTTGAGCATGAAGGTCATTGTCTTGGCATCGAGACGGGTGTTCTGTGCATTGAGCACCGCGCCCAGCATGGGTACTGCGAAGTGCAGTTCCAGCATCTCGGGGATGTTGGGCAGCAGCGCCGCGACCGTATCGCCCTTCTTCACGCCCAACTTGCGCAGCGCCGAAGCCAACTTCAGGCAGCGCTGGTAGGTCTCCTGCCAGGTGCGCTTGATATCACCGTGGATCACCGCCGTCCGGTTGGGATGCGCCAGCGCAGCCCGCTTGATGAAAATCGTCGGCGTCAGCGCCGAGAAATTCGCTTCGACAGGGTCCAGATCAAGCTCAAACATGTTTTCCATTTTCTTATCCTTATTATCAAGATCACGGTGTTTGCAAAAGTGATGACGGGCAGTATCAGATGGCGAAACCTCCCAGTTTGGTCTCCAGATACTCCTCGATGCCTTCTTGTGCGCCTTCACGTCCCAGCCCGCTGTTCTTCATGCCGCCAAAGGGCGCCGCTGCGCTGGTGGGGTTGATATCGTTGATGCCGATGATGCCGAACTCCAATGCTTCAAACGCTTTGAACGCAGTGGACAGGTCGTTGCTGTACACATAGGCCGCCAGCCCATATTCGGTGTCGTTGGCCATGGCCAGCACATCGTCGTCATCGCCATAAATCACCACTGGCGCTACCGGACCGAAGGTCTCTTCGCGGTAGATCTTCATCTCCGGTGTCACACCAGCCAGCACCGTGGGTGCATAGAAGTAGCCTCCACTCAGCTCGCCATCCGTCAGGCGATGGCCGCCGGTATATAGAGTGGCGCCCTTGGCCAGAGCATCCTGTACCTGACTGTCGACCTTCTGCAGCGCCGCCTCGTTGATCAGTGGCCCGATGCTGTTGCCCGCTTCAAAGCCACTGCCGGCCTTGAGACGACAAACCCGAGCGGTCAGCTCGGCCAGAAAGGCCTCGGCATGATCCCTGTGGACAAAAATGCGGTTCGGGCTGATACAGGCCTGACCGGTATTGAGGAACTTGACCAGCGACAGCCCCTTAGCCGCGTGGACGGGATCGGCATCCGGGAAAACAATCGCCGGCGCATGACCACCCAGTTCCATCGATACCCGCTTCATGTGAGCCGCGGCCTGGGCATTGAGCTGTTTACCCACGGCCGTAGAGCCGGTAAAGGTCAGCTTCCTGATGCGCGGATCGGTACAAAAGGCCTCACCCACCGGCGCAGGGTCACGGCTGGTGATGACGTTGATCACGCCAGCAGGAAAACCGGCTTCCTCAAACACTTCCGCCATTGCTTTGGCGCACAGCGGCGTGTGCTCGGCGGGCTTGAGCACCAGCGTGCAGCCAGCGGCCAGTGCCGGGGCCAGCTTGCGGGTGATCATCGAGATCGGGTAGTTCCAGGGCGTAATCGCCCCCACAACACCCACCGGCACCTTCTGGGTGATGAAGCGCTGGTTGTCGCGCGCCGAAGGGATGGTCTGGCCGTTGATGCGCTTGGCTTCCTCGGCAAACCAGAGCAGGAAATCGGCGCCGTACTGCACCTCGTTCAGTGACGCCTTGAGCGGCTTGCCCTGCTCCCGCGTCATCAGTTCGGCCAGTTCCTGCTTACGGCTGAGCATGATCTCCCAGGCGCGATACAGCAGGCCGGAGCGTTCATAGGCCGTGGTCTGTTTCCAGCTTTTCAGCGCTTCACTGGCGGCCGCGATGGCCGCATCGATATCCTCGGGCGCGCAATCGGCCACTTCGCCGATCACTTCGCCGCTGGCGGGGTTGGTGACCGGGAAATGGCTCCGCTCGGTTACCCAGTGTCCATTGATGTACATAGTGTCTCCGAAAAACTACTGCGCAACTCACAGGCTGCGTTGCGCGGTGCTCGGAATCCTCATGTATCACAAATACACTGCGGTTCCTGTGCGCCGTGCGCCTTGCCTCTGAGCTGCTCGTTACGTTTTTATAGGCCGTTATGACTTCTTCAAAGCGCCGTTTCCGGCAGTGCCATGATGGAATCTTCACCGGCCTGAACCGAGGCCAGGTAACCGGCGCTGCGTGGCAAAATATGGTCGATAAAGAATCGGGCAGTTGCCTGCCTGCCCTGCAGGAACATCTCGTCCGTTTCATTGGCGGCCAGCAGGGCTGATTTCACCATCAACCAGGCCGCAGTGACGGTGGAAGTCAGCATCAGGAAGTCGAACGCCACCGAAGCGACAAAGTGTTCATTAGTACTGCTGCCCAATACCAGCTGGAGCGCATCCTCCAGCTGCTGAAACGATTGCTCGAAAGCATCGATGCGTCGTCCATCCAGTGCAGCTGCAGTGCGTGCCTCTTCAGCCGTAGCACGCATCTCGGTCAACAGCTCCTGCAGCGCCAGCCCGCCATCACGAATGGTCTTACGACCGATCAGGTCCAGTGCCTGAATGCCGTTGGTCCCCTCATAGATCGGCAGGATGCGTGCATCACGGTAGAGTTGGGCTACGCCGGTTTCTTCGATAAATCCCATGCCGCCATGACACTGCACCGCCAGCGAGGTGACCTCCTGGGCGATCTCCGTGCACCAGCCTTTGACCAGTGGTGTCAGCAGGTCGGCACGACGCTTGAAGTAGGCCCGACGTTCGGTGTCGAGCTGCGCATGCTTGGCATAGTCAACCGCCACACAGCCGGAATAGGCCAGACCACGGCCCGCTTCGGTCAGCGTTTTCATGGTCATCATCATGCGGCGCACATCGGGATGGCGCACAATCGGGGACTGCTCACGATCCCCCGGTGCGGTGCCCTGAATACGCTCGGCGACATAGCTGCGTGCCATCTGCAGCGCACGTTCGGAAACGGCTACCCCTTGCAGACCAACGGTCAGGCGAGCGTTGTTCATCATGGTGAACATGCAGGCCAGCCCCTGGTGCTCCTGGCCTACCAGATAACCAAGTGCACCGCCGTTCTCGCCGTAGCTCATGACGCAGGTCGGGCTGGCGTGGATGCCCATTTTGTGTTCCAGCGACAGGGCATAACAGTCGTTGCGCTCGTCGGGATTGCCATCGGCATCGGGGATAAACTTGGGCACGGCAAACAGGGAGATCCCCTTGACGCCCGCCGGGGCATCCGGCAGCCGGGCCAGTACGAGATGGACGATATTCTCGGCCATATCGTGCTCACCCCAGGTAATGAAGATTTTCTGGCCGGTGATGCGGTAGTGGTCACCTTCAGGACGTGCCTGAGTGCGAATGGTAGCCAGATCCGAACCCGACTGGGGCTCGGTCAAATTCATGGTGCCGGTCCACTCGCCGCTGATCATCCTCGGCAGCAGCAAACGCTTCAGTGGTTCGTCGGCATTTTCACTGAGCGCCTCGGTGGCGCCCTGAGACAGCAGCGGACAGAGCCCCCAGGCCATATTGGCAGCGTGGATCATCTCCTGCACCGGGATGGCCAGCGAGAACGGCAACCCCTCACCACCCAGTTCAGTGTCAAACTGCAGGCCGGCCCAGCCCCCTTCAATGTATTGCTGGTAGGCCTCTTTGAAGCCCTCCGGAGTCTGGACGCAACGGTCCTCCCCCAAACTAACACCGGTTTCGTCACCGCTGCGGTTCAGCGGCGCAATTGCGTTACCCGCAAATTTGGCCGCTTCTTCGAGGATTGCGGCCACCACATCAGAGGAAGCATCTTCGTAGTTGCAGGCCTTAACCATCTCGTCGAACCCGGCCAACCGACGCAGGGCGAACTCCATCTCGCGGGTAGGTGCTCTGTACTCGCTCATTCCGTCTGTCCCCTTAGTCCATGAACTGGCCGCCGTTCACCGACAGGTTGGTACCGGTAATAAAGCCCGCTTCTTCCGCGGTCAGGAAAGTGACAGCACGTGAGATTTCGTCCGGCTGCCCCAAACGACCCACCGGTATACCGGCAACGATGCTCTCCAGTACTTTTTCAGGTACCTGACGCACCATCTTGGTATCGATGTAACCCGGTGATACCGCGTTAACAGTCACGCCCTTGCGCGCGCCTTCCAGCGCGATGGACTTGGTAAAGCCGTAGATACCGGCCTTGGTGGCGGCGTAATTACACTGGCCGAACTGGCCTTTTTCACCGTTCAGCGAGGAGATGTTGACGATACGCCCGAAACCGCGATCACACATGCCCTCGAACACCTGGCGGCTCATGTTGAACATGGAGTTCAGGTTCACGTCGATGACGCGGTTCCACTGCTCGACTCCCATTTTCTTCAGCGGCGCATCACTGGTCATACCGGCGTTATTCACCAGAATATCGATGGGGCCATGCTCGGCTTCAACCTGCTGTACGAACGCCTGACAGCCTTCAAAGTCAGATACATCCAGCGGATAGAGCACGACCGGGAAGCCAAGGCTCTGCATGGTCTGCTGCCAGTCCTGCGCTTCTGCCACAGCCTTTTCATTGGGCAAATGGGTGCCGATCACCGTACGCCCCTGTTCCACCAGCGCCTGGCACATGGCAGTTCCCAAACCACCGGGTGCACCGGTTACCACTGCGATACGATTAGTCATGATGTTCTCCTTCTTATTTTTGAAAGGCTTACTTCAATAGTTTCTTGATGGCGGAGGACTGGGAAACCACGCCCTCCGAGGTGTACTGTTCGCTGCGCTGCTCGATTTTCGGCAGTTCGTAGAGGTAATTCACCATCAGGCCTGCTGCCTGGCGCAGGCCCTTCTGCGATACATCACCCATCCAGTTCAGGCGCGCCACCTGGGCGCCGTTACTCAGGTGGAAGTGAGCTACCGGGTCCAGCGCTCGTTTGCCTTTTTTGCTTTGGCAGAGATAGGCTGCAGCCAGTTTGGTCAGCGCTTCCTGACGGATTTCCATGCTGTCATTCGCTTCAATCACCGACACCACGCGCGGTGCAGGCAGGCTCAGCCACTGCTCACCGCCGGGCAGTTCGCACAGAGTGGCCGGAGGACAGTTCTCCAGCCACTGGGCAAAGCCCGGAATCGGCGACAGGGTTGCGAACTGCTTCAGCTGCGGGAACTCTCCGCTCAGTTTCTTCACCACTTCCTTGATCAGGAAATTGCCGAAGCTGATGCCGGCCAAACCGGGCTGGGCATTGGAGATGGAGTAGAAGATTGCGGTATCGGCGCTGTCGATATCCTGAGTCGGCGCCTGCTCGTCGAGCAGTTTCTGTACGCTGCCGGCCAGACCGTTCACCAGCGCCACTTCGACGAAAATCAGCGGTTCGTCCGGCATGTTCGGGTGAATAAAGGCAAAGCAGCGGCGGTCGGAATCGAGTCGGTTCTTCAGGTCGCTCCAGCTCTGGATTTCATGCACTGCCTCATAGGCGATCAGTTTTTCCAGCAAGGCTGCGCTGGAGTTCCAGCTGAGCTCTTCCAGCTGCAGCAGTCCCACATCGAACCAGGTGGCCAGCAGCTCTTTCAAATCGGCTTCCAGCGATTCCAGCGTGCTGAAGTCTTTTTTCAGCTCCAGCAATTCCTCACGCATATCGACCAGGAACTTCACCCCCGACGGCACACCGGTGAACTGCTTGAGCAGCCGGTTATGGGCAGGTTCCAGAGCCTTGCGAAGCTGATGCGACTTACGTGCACGATTACCGTTCTGGGCGCTCTGCCAATCGCTGATCGCCTGCTCTACACCAGCGTCATCAATACCGTACTCCTCGGCCAACATGCCCAGAAACCTGACCTTGCCGGTGTGTGACAGCTTCAGGTACATCCGCCCCAGCATGGCCGCCCGGTTACGCGCTTCCACCTGCCCGGCATGGGCATCCAGACAGTTGTCGACCCATTCCCGCACGCGGGCCAGGTCAGTCTCCGGCAGCTCTGCATCCAGATTCATGATGTCTGGCACGGACCGGCGGCCTGCAACCGCCTCGAACCCATAAGGAACAAGCTTTTTGAAAGCTCTTTCAAACAAATTGGCTGGTTGAGTCTGCATAACTGAGTCCTCTGCTGGAGAGTGCTTGTTGTCATTGGTGAGCTGTCATTGTTTGAACCGAGGCTAGCAGAGCCATTTTAAAAAACCAAGTAAAAACCCTTGGCTAATTGAATGTATACCACTAATCTAAAAATCCAATGTATCGATAGAAGGAGTACAAACATGCAGGATTCTATGCAGGCACTACACGGCTACTACCTGGAAGATCTGGAAGTCGGCATGCAGGCAAGCTACGCCAAGACCATCACCGATGCAGACGTCATCCTCTTTGCCGGCATCAGCGGCGACGACAACCCGGTGCACATCAATGCCGAATACGCCAAGACCACCATGTTCGAACAGCGCATCGTGCACGGCATGTTCAGCGCCGCACTGATCTCAGCCGTACTGGGCACACGCCTGCCCGGCCCGGGCGCCATCTATGTCGACCAGCAGCTCAAGTTCAAAGCACCTGTGCATATCGGTGATACAGTGGTTGCCACCGCTACCGTGGTGGAAATCAATACGGAACGTCGTCGCGTCAAGCTGGAAACCGTCTGCCGCGTGGGCGACAAGGTGGTCGCAGAAGGCGTGGCCACCAACATGGTTGACCGCCGCCCGGTCTGATCCCAAACAAGCGCAAGGAGTGAGTGAAAATGCTGTTGGATAAGAATAAGTCCGTTCTGGTCGTGATCGATGTGCAGGCCAAGCTACTGCCTGGTGTACACGAACAGCAACGGCTGGTGGACAACTGCAAGTGGCTGACCCGGTTGGCACACCTGATGGAAGTGCCGGTCATCGGCTCCGAACAATACCCTCAGGGGCTGGGCCACACCGAAGAGGGCCTGCGTGAACTGGTCGGTGCTGACAACCTGTATGGTAAAGCCCACTTCGCCTGCATCGATGACCCTGAGTTTGGCAACGCCTTCCGCGAGCTGGACCGCAAACAGGCGATCCTCTGCGGCATGGAATCCCAGGCCTGCGTAATGCAGTCGGCCCTGCGCCTGCTGGAAGAGGGTTACCAGGTGTTTGTGGTCGCTGACTCCATTTCTGCACGCAATCCGTTCGATACCGAGATTGCCCTGCGCCGCCTGGAGAAGGAAGGAATCAAGCTGATTACCCGCGAGATGGTCGGCTTTGAGTGGATGCGCCGCTCAGACGTGTCCCAGTTCAAAGCCTTCAGCATGGAGTTCCTCCGCTGATTGATGACGCCCAACGCCTCGGCGTGTTGCCGCCGGGGCCGGTCCCCCTCCCCATGCCGCTGGCCTGTGTTGTATCCTGCCTGACACATTCAGAGCCCGGAGCCCAGATGAAACCGCTTACGCCCGAACAAGGACGCTCCGCCCTGAGCGATGATGCCGAGCGCAACCGCCTGCTTGCCGAGATGGCCGAACAGTCCACCGACATGATCTCGCGCCATACACCCGGCGACTGGCGTTTCATCTATGCCTCTCCTGCGGTAACGCACTTACTGGGCTTTACCGTGGAGGAGATCGTCGGCATGTCGGCCTATGATCTCTACCACCCGGATGACGTAAAGGACTTTCAAGAACGCGCCCCCAGTGTCACTTACGACCGCGGCCTGTACACCCATACCTATCGTTTTCGCTGCAAAGATGGCCACTACACCTGGCTGGAAAGCACCAGCAGAACCATCCGCGATCCCGACACGAACGCAATCAAGGAAATTCTGGTTGTATCCCGTGATGCTTCACATCGCATAAAAGCGGATCGAGCCAATCGCCGCTTGGCGCGAGTGCTGGAAAGTACTCAAGATCTGGTGGTCTTCGCTGATCTTGATCTTCAGATTGCTCACCTCAATGAAGCGGCACGCCGTTGCCTGAAGCTGGAGCATACCGATTACACCCGACTGAGCCTGCAGCAGATTGTCGCCCAAAAAGGCTTTCACCTGCTGCTCGCTGACGGCTTACCTCAGGCCAAGAAGCATGGCAGCTGGCGTGGTGAACTGAACCTGCAGACACAGGACGGCGGCCTGATTCCAGTCATGCTGGAGCTGTTGGTGCACCGTTCACTACACGGCGATATCGAGTACCTGTCGCTGGTGGCCCGCGACCTGAGCGAGAAGAAGGCCGCCGAAGCGCAGGTTAAGCAGTATCAAGCCGAGATCGACCATGCCAGTCGACTGATCACCATGGGCGAACTGGCATCCAGCCTGGCACATGAACTCAACCAGCCCTTGCTGGCCATGGTCAGCTTCCTGCGCGGTATCGAGCGCCGCTTCGCCAATACGGACTCACTCACCTGGAGCGACATAGAAACGCCCATCACCCGCAGCATTGGCACCGCCCTGCGCGCAGGCGAAATCGTCCACCGGATGATGGACTTTACCCGCAAGCAGGAGCCCCAGGTCACCGAACTTGATATCACCAAACTGGTTAACGGCATCTGCGAGTTTTGTGAGTCGACCGCCGAACGTCATAACGTGCGAATTCATTGCCAGCTGGAGGATAACCTGCCCGCCGTGCGCGGTGATCAGATCCAGCTGGAACAAGTGCTGCTCAACCTGCTGGTTAACGCCCTTGAAGCCAGCGATACCGGGGACGAGCATGAACTCAAGACCGTGCGCGTCAGCGTCCGCCCCGAAGGGGAGCAACTGCTGATCACAGTGGACGATGAAGGCCCCGGCATTACCGAGCAGGAATTACCGCATATCTTCGAACGTTTCTATTCAACCAAGCGCACGGGGCTCGGCATGGGACTGGCCATCAGCCGGTCTTTGGTGGAAAATCTGGGCGGCGAGTTATGGGCGGAAAACCTGCCAGAATCCGGCAGCCGCTTCTCATTCACCGTGAACCGAATTAACTGAGTACGCATGACCTCTGAACAAGACGCTCAAAAGGTATTCGTCATCGACGATGACGCCGATGTCCGGGACTCCCTGAAATGGCTGCTGGAGTCCGTTGGGCTGAGCGTAGACACCTTCGAGAATGCGCTGGAGTTCATCGATCAGTACCCCGGCGACGCCAGTGGCTGCATAGTAATGGACGTACGTATGCCGGGGCTCAGCGGCATCAATGCACAGAAGAAACTCGCCGACCTGGCAATCGATCTGCCGATCATCATGATCTCGGCACACGGCAATGTGGATATGGCCGTCACGGCCCTGACTCAAGGGGCTATGACCTTCATCGAGAAACCCTTCGATGATCAGGTCCTGATCGACCATGTGCATAACGCGCTGGAAAAAGACCGCATCCGCATGGCACGTCAGAGTGCCCAGTCCCGCATGCAAAGCCGCTATGACAGTCTGACTCGCCGGGAAAAACAGGTGATGGGACTGATCGTCAAGGGCCTCTCCAATCAGGAAGCCGCCGACGAACTGGGCATCAACCGCAAGACCGTGGAAGGCCACCGCGCCCATATGATGGGGAAAATGAAAGTCGACTCACTTGCAGAACTGGTCCAGATCGCCATAGCACTGGGGCTGGTGGAAACCGTGCAGGAGTAACAAACACAAACAAGGGACCTGTCATAAGCCCCTTGTTGGATTCCATCATGCCGCTTTAGCGCTCCTAACGCGCCGTAAAACCACCATCCACCGTCACTTCAGACCCTGTCATAAAGCGCGAAGCATCCGAGGCCAGGAAAGCGATCACATCGCCCAGCTCATCCGGCTGACCAAAGCGGCCCACCGGGACCTGCCCCAGGGTTCTTGCGGTGTAGGGCTCGATGATTTCTGCGGGTGCCACGGCAGCTGCCCCCACCACCATTGGCGTTTCAATAAACCCTGGATGAAGGGAGTTAACACGCACGCCGTTATTACGGCTTGCACAATCCAGAGCAATTGCCTTGGTCATGGTGCGAACTGCACCTTTGGAAGCCGAATACGCCACCATCAGCTGGTCCGAAACGATGCCAAAAATAGAGCTGACGTTGATGACCGAGCCACCGCCACTGCGCTCCATCAAAGGAATGCCGTACTTGCAGCCGAGAAATACACCATTCACATTAACCGCCATCACACGGTTGAACCTGTTCAACGATGTCGACTCCAGAGTACCGCCTTCGCCGATGCCCGCATTGTTGACCAGTACATCCAGTCGGCCAAGCTCGCGTTCAACCCACTCAATCGCTGATCGCCAGTCATCTTCACTGGTTACATCCAGCTGAATCGCCGAGGCTGACAACTGTTGAGCATGAAACCTATCAACCGCCGTGCTGGCTGTCTCCGTCTGGATATCGGCCAGCACTACATGATGCCCGGCCTTTGCCAAAGCCTCTGCCGCCGCCAATCCAATGCCCGAGGCACCGCCAGTAATCAACGCTACTTTCTGAGTCATACAATCCCCTCCTATCCCAGGGCCATACCGCCATCGACACTCATACCGACACCGGTAATAAACGCGGCCTCATCGGAGCACAGGTATGCGGCCGCCTTGGCCACATCAGCGGGTGTCCCTACACGTTTAAGAGGCGTTCGGTTGATAACATAGTCCTGCAGCGCCTGTGCATCAGGGAACACGCCCATGGTGAGCAGGTCCTGCCCCAGCTTGTCCTGCATACCGGTATCGATAATGCCCGGATAGAGACAGTTCACACGCACCCCAGCACCCAAAGCGCCAGCCTCTACAGCGGCCACTTTAGTCAGCTTATCGACGGCTGATTTTGTTGCCCCATAGGGTCCAAAGCCAACACTAGCGATCAGGTGCGCCATGGAAGACAGGTTAAGAATCGCCCCGCCCTTGCCGCCATTAGCCACACTCATGTGCTTCATGCCGTGTTTGAGACCGAGGAAAACCCCGCCCACGTTCACGTCCATGAGCCTGCGGAAGTCTTCCAGTTCACACTCGGTGATGAAGGAGGTGATCTCAATCCCGGCGTTGTTAATCAGGATATCGGCCTTGCCGAAGGTCGCTTCACACTGCTCGAAGACGGCATGCCAGCCGGCCTCGTCGCTCACATTGTGATGCATAAAGGCCGCATTGCTGCCAATCTCCTTGGCCGTTGCTTCACCGGCTTCTCCAGCAATATCGGTCAGAAAGACCTTGGCGCCTCGGTGCTCAAAGTCCCGCGCTATTTCGGCACCGATGCCATTAGCAGCACCGGTGATGATGGCAATCTTGCCGTCCAGGTTATTCGGCATCGCTAAAACCCGCTTTTGCCATGGGCTTGATGTATCGCGGCACCGGACGCCCCTGAGCCTTGCAGCACTCGATGATCACGTGCTCAATCCAGCCCGCATCCATCACATTGACGAACTCGCCTTCTTCGGTGAAGTTCACGTTGGAGCCCTGTACCACCATGAATCCGTCAGACGGCTCAGTCGCATCCTCGGGCACCATAAAGGTGTGGATAGAACCGCCCGGCTCATACAGATAGCTGTTCGCTTTCAGCACATCTTCAGGGTATTCCGCGTAGTTCCAGACACCACTGAGCTGGTAGAAATGCACGGTGCCTGTATGGAAATGCATCGGCAAACGCGTACCGGGGGCAAACTGCACGCGCAGAATCCAGTAACCGTTTTCAGAATCGAGAAACAGGGGCCAAACCTTCAGCCCAGGGAGAACCGCACCGACATCCACCGGTTCGATATCATCGGTGTGGACGCAAAGCAGACGGTGCTGTTCATTGATCGGAGCAGGCAGAGTCATGGTGAATACCTCTTTATTTTTATGGTGAGTGACTTGCTGTGCTCAATCACTTTAAGACTCAAGCCGGTTCAATTCTTGATCTTTCACGAATCAAACTTTATAAATCACGAAACATAAAAAGATCAGGACAAGCATGTATCTGGCCAAAAGCTACAGCATCATCGGCTACCAGCGGCTGGTCACCGAGCTGGGACAAAACCCGGTCAACCTGATGCGCTCGGTGGGATTTGTCCCTGCCCAGTTCAACGGCGCCGACCTTTTCGTCTCCTACAGTAAGCTGGCTGAGTTACTGGAACGCACAGGTCTGGAAAGCCAACAACCGCTGTTTGGCCTGCTTCTGTCCCAGCATCAACCATTGGAAGCACTCGGCCCTCTTCCTCTGTTTGCCGCCCAGTCACTCACCATCGGCGATGCGCTGAGCAAGGTCAGCAGTGCGCTCTACCTGCAGGCCTCCGGGGTTCATGTTCGACAGATATCCACAGGCGACACCACTCAGGTGGTATTTGATTTCGATATCTCCACGTCCCTAGGCATCACCCAACTCAAACTGCTCAGCCTGGGCCATTTGTGCAACTTCGTCGCCGAAATCTCGGGACTCTCACGCTACGAATTCGATATCTCGGTATCAGCGCCAGCCCCTTATCAGGAGGACTACCGTCAGAGTGACTACAAACATGTCCGCTTTGATCAGCCCTTTTGCGGTATCACTCTCAGTACCCGACTGCTGACTCAGCAAAACCGCCAGTACGCTTCCGCTATTTCCAGCTCCATCAAACGCCACGTGGAATTCCTGCGCGACCAGTTCCCTTCCAGCCTGGAAGAACAGGTACGTCAGGTCGCCAGCGCCCTGCTTGCCAGCGGCGACTGCAGTCTGGAACTGGTGGCTTCATCACTGGACCTGCACCCGCGCATGCTGCAGCTCAAACTCAAGGAACAGGGCGTCAGTTACACCCAGATCATGCGCGAAATCCGCCAGACTATCGCGGAAGACCACCTGCGTAGAAAGAGTATGAGCGTGACAGACCTGGCGTTAAATCTGGGGTACGCCGATGCCTCAGTATTCAGCACCAAGTTCAAACAATGGACGGGGCTGTCGCCGAAGCAGTGGCAGAAGAAATTTGAAAGTAGATAAAACTGCGGCCGGCAAACAGTGCCGTAGAACAGTTCGATGCGTCAATTTATCGAGCGATTATTGTTAGAACTGGTTCATAGTGTTGCTTTTAGCCGCTGCTTGAAACGGGTACACTGTACACCTATCATGTACTCAGTACACGGACGTATGATGATTACATTTATAGAACTGGCTGGTTTCAGCAAGCACCGCGAGGAACTGCTCACGGATGAGGGCTTCCGGCAGATGCAGGAAGCCCTGATCGTGAACCCGGAAGCAGGCAGTCGTATCGAGGGTACTGGCGGCTTCAGGAAGCTGCGCTGGGCATTGCCGGGCAAGGGTAAAAGCGGTGGTGTCAGGGTCATTTACTACAATCTTGTGCCCTCCACCGGACGATTGTACCTGGCGCTTATTTATCCGAAGAGCGTGCAGAATAACCTTACCAGCGCTCAGAAGGCACAGCTTAAGTCATTGACTGACAAGCTTAAGTAGCGGAGATAACGATGAAAGACGAACTGTTTGCCGACCTTTTGGCCAGTGCCGAGGAGATGGTTGCCATCGAGAAAGGTGACCAGACTCCAACGGACTCTGCCGTTCATCACTTCGATACATTAGATGTCAGGAAAATTCGTGAGGCGTCTGGGAAGAATCGCCAGGAGTTTGCCGAGATCATTGGCGCCAGCCTGGAGTCAGTCAAAAGCTGGGAAACCAAACGCCGAAACCCCGCAGGTCCAACCAAAAAGCTTCTAGCCTTGATCGAAGCCGACCCCAAGAAAGCGATTCAGATTCTGGAACAGGTCGGTTGAGCAGTGCGCTTACAGCCCTGCTCTCTCCGCCAGCAACTGCTCAAAGTATCCATTCCCTTGGCGGGTATCCCCATACAACACCGCTCCCACCAGTTTCTCATCCCTTAACCACAGCTTCCGATAATCCCCAACCTCCGGGTCGTGGTACTCCACCACGCTCGCGTCCTGTGCATCGATTTCGCCACAGGAGAACAGTGAGATCCCGCTGACCTTGAGCTGGGTCGCCACAGGCTGCTCGGCATATAGATCGCGCTCACCTCTCAAGACCTGCGCCAATACCCTCGCCTGTCGCCAGATAGGCGCGACCAGACCGTAGGTGTTGTCCTCGAACTGGCAGCACTCACCGATGGCGAAGATATCCACAGCGCTGGTACGCAACTCGGCATCTACAGTGATGGCACGCTCACACTCCAAACCTGCGGCTCGAGCCAGTGAGGTTTCAGGCGTGACGCCAGCGGCGACCACAACCAGATCTGCAGGCAGGGTTCGGCCATCCTTGAGGATCACTTCTTTTACCTGCCCCGCTTCATTTCCACGCAGGCATTCAACACCTGCATTAGTGATAACCTCCAGCCCACGCCCTTCCAGGGTTTGTTGCAGCATGCCGGCGGCGTTGCGATCGAGCTGGCGGTTGAGCAGGTAGTCGCTGCGCTGGAGTACGCGGGTGGTCATGCCCAGTTTGCGCAGGCCTTCAGCGGCTTCCAGCCCGAGCAGGCCGCCGCCGATCACCACGGCACTGCCACCCTTGGCGGCGGCTTCGCGCATGATCTCCACGTCCTGCCAGGTGCGAAATCCCATTACGCCGTTCAGCTCGATACCCGGCAGCGGCGGCAGGCTGGAGTTGGAGCCGGTGGCCAGCACCAGCTGGTCATAATGAATTTGTTTGCCGCTGCCCGTTTTCAGGCGGTGACGTTCCGGCTCCAGCACCACCACCGGGTCGTTGCAGAGCAGTTCTATGCCCTGCTCCGCGAACCAGTCAGGGCTGTGCAGCTCCAGCGCCTGGTCTTCGATTTCGCCGGCTAGCAGCGGCGACAGCAGCACCCGGTTGTAGGCCGGTCGAGGTTCACGACCGATCATCAGGATACGCCCGTCAAAGCCAGTACCCTGTTTGAGTTCCTGCACCAGACGGGCTGCAGCCATACCATTGCCGACAATTACCAGTTGCGCATACATACCCTGCTCCTTCCCGGTCCGAATGCCGGCTTACGCCTGCTTGCGGGACTTGGACTCACTGGTGGCCTTACCCTTGGGGCGGCGACTCTCCAGCGGTTCCACCTTGCGCTGTTTCTCGTAGAGGAAGCGCAATACCTGGTGGCGACAGTGGTTGTATTCGGCATCATCAGCCAGGGCGATACGGTCACGCGGACGTGGCAGGTCGACCTTGAGGATCTCACCTACGGTTGCGGCCGGGCCGTTAGTCATCATTACGATGCGGTCGGACAGCAACACCGCTTCGTCCACGTCGTGGGTGATCATGATCACGGTGTTGTTCAGCTCGTTCTGGATCTCCATCAAGGAATCCTGCAGGTGAGCACGGGTCAGGGCATCCAGGGCGCCGAAGGGCTCATCCATCAACAGCACGGTAGGCTCCATTGCCAGCGCACGGGCAATACCGACACGCTGCTTCATGCCACCGGAGATCTCGTCCGGGCGCTTGTGGATAGCGTGGGTCATGTGCACCAGTTCCAAATTGTGCTCGATCCACTCTTTCATCTCGGCTTTGCTTTTCTTGCCCTTGAAGACCTGGCGCACCGCCAGTTCAACGTTCTGGTAGGCCGTCAGCCAGGGCAGCAGCGAATGGTTCTGGAACACCACGGCACGCTCGGGGCCGGGTTCGTTCACTTCGCGGCCCTCCAGTACCACACCGCCGGTGGTGGCCTGATGCAGGCCGGCTACGATGTTCAGCACGGTGGATTTACCGCAACCGGAGTGGCCGATCAGGGAGACGAACTCGCCTCGTTCAATTTTCAGGTTAACCCCGTCCAGCGCCTTGAAGGCCCCTTTCGGCGTCGGGAACTCGATGGAAACGTCAGTTAATTCAAGATGTGCAGCCATGATAGTCATACCTCTTCAGGCTTTTGAAAAGCGTTATCGAGGCCGCTAGCGCAAGGAAACAATCGGCGAGATGAGGGAGTTTATGGTCTATAAATGACCGATTCGAGCCGATTTTTGACGCCGCGCTAGCAACGCAGATAGCTTTTCAACGTGTAATTGCGTTCTTATCCCAGGACACTGCGCGCTGAATCAGCAGCATGATGCGGTCCAGCAGAAAGCCGATCAGGCCGATTACCAATACGGCGACCATGATGCGGCCAAGGGAGTCGGAGCTGCCGTTCTGGAACTCGTCCCAGACGAATTTGCCCAGTCCCGGGTTCTGCGCCAGCATTTCCGCCGCAATCAGCACCATCCAGGCAATGCCCAGCGACAGGCGCAGACCGGTGAAGATCATCGGCACCGATGACGGCAACACGATGCGTACCACATGGGTCATCCAGCTCAGGCGAAGTACCTTACTCACGTTCTGCAGATCAGAGCTGATCGCCGAAACACCCACAGCGGTGTTGATCAACGTCGGCCAGAGACAGCACAGGGAAACGGTGAACAGTGAGGTCAGGAAAGACTTTGCGAACACCGGATCGTCGGTCACGTACACCGCACTCACAACCATGGTGACCAGCGGCAGCCAGGCCAGCGGCGAAACAGGTTTGAACAGCTGGATGATCGGGTTCAGCGCGGCATACAAAGACGCGTTCAGACCGATACAGATACCCAGAGGAATGGCGATCAATGCCGCGATAAAAAAGCCTGCCAGCACGGTGACCAGACTGGTACCGATCTGATCAAAGAAGGTCGGCTTGCCGGTGTATTCACGGATTTTCGGCACGTAGTCCGGATCTTTTGCGACGCGGTCAGCATTGCGCTGCTCCTGGCGTTCATAGAAGGCGTCTTCCTTCTCGCGTTCATTGAAGTGCTCACCGATCAGAGAATTGGCCTGTTCAAATACCTGAGTTGGCCCCGGAAACTGCCCCAGCGAGGTGTCGATCTGTTTGGCCCCTACCTGCCAGATGAACAGGAACACCAGCAGGCCGATCAGCGGCAGGCCGAGGTTTTGGGTCATACGCTTCAGCCAGCTGGCGAAGGTGTCGTTGGCTTTTACGCCGGCAATGCCGGACATGCCTGAGAGTGTCATTCGGATGCTGCTCATGGTCGCTTCTCCCGTAATGGGCCTCACCTGAGGCAAGGCCCAAAGGATTTAGATCTGCTCGGCGCCTTTCAGACCGATCGAGAACTTTTCGAGGTACTCGTTCGGCTTGGTGCCGTCATAGGTGATGCCGTCGATAAACTGGGTTTGAGGCGCCTTAAAGCCGTCTTCGTTGGCAAAATCAGGGAAATCGGCAGCATCCATTTTGCCTTCGGCGATCAACTCCTCAGCGGCTATGCGGTAAACATCCGGGCGGTAAACCTTCTTGGCCACATCCATGTACCAGCTGTCCGGTTTCTGCTCGGAAATCTGGCCCCAGCGGCGCATCTGGGTCAGGTACCAGATGGCATCGGAATAGTAGGGATAGGTGGCGTTGTGGCGAAAGAAGACGTTGAAGTCAGGCACATCGCGCTTGTCGCCCTTTTCGTACTCGAAGGTGCCGGTCATGGAGTTGGCGATCACATCAGCGTCAGCCCCTACATAGTCCGGACGAGCCAGAATCTCCACCGCTTCCGGACGGTTGGCGTTGTTGTTCTCATCCAGCCATTTAGCGGCGCGGATCATCGCTTTCACCACACGAATATGGGTGTTGGGGTACTTGTCGGCCCATTCTTTGGACACGCCGAATACTTTTTCCGGGTTGTCCTTCCAGATCTCGTAGTCGGTGATTACTGGCACGCCGATGCCCTTGAACACGGCCTGCTGGTTCCAGGGCTCACCCACGCAATAGCCATAAATAGTGCCAGCTTCCAGCGTGGCCGGCATCTGCGGTGGTGGCGTTACCGACAACAGCGCTTCTGCCTGCTGCTGACCGCTGGTGTCACCCTTGTGCGGTGCGTAGTAGCCCGGATGGATGCCACCGGCCGCAAGCCAGTAGC
The DNA here is from genome assembly GCA_048260865.1 of Marinobacterium sp. GTDB lineage: Bacteria > Pseudomonadota > Gammaproteobacteria > Pseudomonadales > Balneatricaceae > Marinobacterium. The sequence continues at coordinate 73,168 of JBLXGN010000004.1, forward strand.
GCAGTTCGTAATTATGGGTTGAGACCGGGAATACCATGCCCATGTTGAACGGCTTGCCCTCGGCACGGTACTTGTCCACCACCGGTTTGAGGTAGTCGGCCTTGATTGGATGCACCGGCTTGCCATCGGCTCCCATGGGGATGTGTTCTTTCATCTGTTGCCAGATATCGTTGGAAACGGTGATGCCGTTACCGTTCAAGTCCATGCTGAATGCGGTGACAATATGGGCCTCGGTTCCGTAGCCGATGGTTGCGCCCAGCGGCTGGCCTGCCAGCATGTGTGCACCATCCAGCTGGCCATCAATTACACGATCCAGCAGTACCTTCCAGTTGGCCTGGGCTTCCAGCTGCACGTAAAGACCTTCATCTTCGAAGTACTGTTTCTCGTAGGCGATGGCCAGCGGTGCCATATCGGTGAGTTTGATGAAGCCAAATTTAAGCTCCTCTTTCTCTGGATAACCTACTTCGGCTTGAACAGCCGTCTGGGCACCCAGAGTGGTGACGGCGATAGATGCCGCCAGCAGCAATCGCTTGAATGAACCAGAGTGTTTCACGGTATGCTTCAGCATGACTTCTCTCCCAAAATGCAAAAAGGGCGCCGTTCCATATCACGAAGATCAAAATCTCCGTTGATGGAACGGCACCCTTGCCGTCAGTGTTCAAACCGATATGTAGTGTTCGCGGTGCCTAAGCAACGCTTGTATGACTCAAGCAAAGCAGGAGCTGTGCCAAAACTTAAAAAACCACTAGAAATCAGCGTATTTAGCGATTTTATCCACTTTTCGCCCTGATCCTCGCTCACCCAAGTTGCACTGAAAAATGGCACCATGCCCCAAAGCTGATCATTTTTTATTCGACCCAACACTCCTGCATCCCCTTTTACAACCACTTATCGTCCTGTCGCTAATGGCACCGCTTTTGCAAAAGAAGGCTTAACGTCGATAGCAGACACAATGACAACAACCGAATTGGCAAAGGCGCCCGTTCCTCCCGATAGAACCTGCCGGGAGGAATGGGCGTTTTTGTTTGCGCGTTATGGAGAGCTCAATGGCGACGCTAATGAATCAGACTACCTGCCCCTACTGCGGTGTTGGCTGTGGTGTTAACACACGTTCCGATGATCAACGGATTATTGCCGTCAGTGGCGATAGCGACCACCCGGCCAATATGGGTCGATTGTGCGTAAAAGGCAGTGCCCTGCACGAAACCACCGGGGCGGAAGATCGTTTGTTGAAGCCTCGAGTGGATGGCCGCGAGTGCAGCTGGGATAGCACACTGGATACGCTGGCTACGCGTCTGGAAGGCATCATCAACCGACACGGCCCCGAATCAGTCGCCATGTATCTGTCAGGCCAATTGCTGACCGAAGACTATTATGTCGCCAACAAGCTGATGAAAGGCTTCATCGGCTCGGCTCACGTGGATACCAACTCACGCCTGTGCATGTCCTCTACCGTGGTCGGCTATAAACGCGCCTTCGGCGGCGACCTTCAGCCCTGCAGCTATGAGGATATCGATCACGCTGAACTGATGGTGCTGGTCGGCTCCAATGCCGCCTGGAACCATCCGATTCTGTATCAACGCATGGTTGCGGCCAAGGCGAACAATCCAAATGTTAAGGTAGTGCTGATCGATCCCCGCCGCACCGCCACCGCCGATCTAGCTGATCTACACCTTGCCCTGAAACCCGGCACCGATGCTCTGATATTCAACGCCATTCTGGCCGCGCTATCTGACCGTAATGCGATAAATCATGCCTATGTTGATGCACATACTGAAGGCTTTGAGGCAGCATTGGAGGCGGCTCAGAGCACAGCGGGGGATCTGGCAGACGTTGCCCGTCGAGCGGATATTCCGTTGGCGGATTTGGAAGCGCTGGTTGACTGGTTCTGTAATACCGAGCGCACGCTTACGTTCTTTTCCCAGGGCATCAACCAATCCAGCAGCGGTACCGACAAGGTCAACAGCATCATCAACTGTCACCTGGCTACTGGACGCCTGGGGCGTCCGGGCATGGGGCCGTTTTCGCTGACGGGCCAGCCCAATGCCATGGGTGGACGTGAAGTGGGTGGTCTGGCGAACCAGTTGGCTGCACACATGGATTTCAGTAAACCCGAGTTTATTGATCGTGTCGGGCGTTTCTGGAACGCCCCCAAAATGGCACCCAAGGAGGGCTACAAAGCGGTCGACCTGTTTGAAGCCATTGAGCGCGGTGAGATCAAGGCCTTGTGGATCATGGCAACCAACCCTCTGGTGAGTCTGCCAGACACCAACCGGGTTCGCCGTGCACTGGAAAAGTGCGAACTGGTCATTGTCTCCGAGTGCATGGCCCACACGGATACACTGGAGCTTGCCGATATAGTCTTACCCGCCACCGGCTGGAGTGAAAAGAACGGTACTGTGACCAATTCCGAGCGACGCATCTCGCGCCAGCGTGCCTTGGTACCCGCTCCCGGTGAGGCACGACACGATTGGCGGATCATTTGCGAGCTGGCCAAGCGGATGGGCTTTAAGGAGGCGTTTGATTACGCCTCACCTGCAGATATATTTCGCGAACATGCACGACTCTCCGGCTTTGAAAATAATCGCACCCGCGGCTTCGATATCAGCGGACTGGCTGATCTGAACGATCAGCAATACGACGCACTAAAACCGATCCAGTGGCCTGTAAATGCCCTGGCACCAGAGGGAACTGAGCGACTGTTTTCCGATGGGCACTTCTTCACCCCCAGCGGCAAAGCACGCATGCTGCAGATTTTTCCACAAGGCACCAAACAGCAGCCAAGCAACGAACACCCATTGATCGTCAACTCGGGTCGCATCCGCGATCAGTGGCACACCATGACACGTACCGGGCGTGCGGCTCGACTGCTGCAACACCATGCCGAGCCCTTCATTGAAATACACCCGACGGATGCAAAACGCTACGGCGTCGAGCACCTGCAACTGGCTGAACTTCACAATGAGCTGGGTGAGTACCGGGGCCGTGTGCGCATCACTGATCAGCAGCGTCCCGGTGAAGTCTTCATTCCCATGCACTGGACCCGCCAGTTCACCCAGCAAGGCTGTAGCGGCAGCCTCTTCGCACCGGAGGTCGACCCCTTTTCCGGTCAGCCGGAGTCAAAACAGGGGCGCGCTGCCCTGAAGCCTCTGAAAATGGGTTGGGAAGCACGCCTGCTGGTCCGCAATCCACTGCCTATTGAAGGACACTGGTGGACACGTGTTCCGCTGGCCAACTGCACCAGCTACCGACTGGCCGACAGTTCCAGCGTTAAAAACTGGCACGACTGGTGTAAAAGTCTGCTGGGATTGCCCAGCCTATGGCTGGACGATCAGGGAAATAGTCGCTTTCGTGCCGCCAGTATCAAAAACAATCGTCTAGACTGGATATTGCTGGTTGAACCCAATGCAGAGTTGCCGGACCTGTATTGGCTGGATGCACAGTTTGATGCATACATCGATCTTGATACTCGGCGCCAGCTGCTGGATGCCAAGGCGCCCGGTGCCCAGGCCTGCGGAGCGGTTATCTGCAGCTGTTATCAGGTGCGAGAACCGGAGATTCTGGCCGCGATTGAGCAGGGTGCCGATTCTGCACTGGCCTTGGGTGAACAACTGAAGTGTGGGACTAACTGCGGCTCCTGTGTTCCGGAGCTGAAAGCATTAATCAAAGCGCATACAGTGGAGAAAAGTGCATGATCACAGGCTTGGTTCTTTCGGGCGGTCGTGGTGAACGTGTGGATGGTGCTGACAAGGGCTTGCTGCCCTATGAGGGCCGCCCGCGCGTAGAATATTCCATTGATGCCCTTAAACCTCACTGTGACCACCTCTACCTGAATTGTAATCGCAATGAAGACCAGTACGAGCGTTTTGGCTTGCCGCTGTTAAGCGAACCCGCACCGGATTTTCCCGGTGCGCTGGTGGCCTTGTCACAGCTACTGCCTGAACTGCCGGGTGACCAGTTTTTAATTCTCCCCTGCGATACACCCGGTATCCTGCCCGAACATATCAAGCTTCTGCTGGACGCCTCTGAACAGTACCCTGAGCACTGGATCTACTTCATCTCGGACGGTCGCGAACACCCCTTGCATGCGTTTATTCCGGCCGTTCTCGTCCCTCAGGTTGTGCGCAGAGTTAATGAAGGTGAGCGTCAGATGATGCGGGTCATTCAGCAGATCAAATCTGTCGGCATCAAACTGCGACAGGATGTGCTGCTTAATCTGAATAACTGAACACCTCTCGGGCTTTGCCCGGCCCTTTTCCTTTCATCAGTAAAAGTCATCCACCCTTCTGCTCTCAAATCCATCAGTCTAGAACTTGACGGCGTCTAGTTGGTGCTATAAGTTTAGTCCTAACTTGACACCGTTAAGATCATTCCAACAATAAACATATAAACGGCTTATTTCGCCCTGAGAGGTTCTTCCATGACTGCTCACCGCTATCCGCACCTTTTGGCGCCCCTGGATTTGGGGTTTACCACGCTGAAAAACCGCGTCCTGATGGGGTCCATGCATACCAATCTTGAAGAGATTCCTCAGGGCTTTGAAAAGCTGGCCAGCTTCTACGCAGCACGTGCTGCAGGCGGTGTGGGCTTGATCGTAACCGGCGGTATCTCGCCCAATGCGGCGGGTGTTGTTTTCCACGGCGCAGCCCAGATGGATGATGCCAAGGAAGTTCCACATCACCGTATCGTGACCGATGCCGTACATGCCGCGGGCGGCAAGATTTGTATGCAGCTTCTGCATGCTGGCCGTTATGCCATGACCCCTGCTTCTGTAGCCCCCTCTGCCATCCAGTCACCTATTACACGCTTCTGTCCGCATGAGCTGACCGATGCCGAAGTCGAACAGCAGATCGAAGACTACGTAAATGCCTCTGCACTGGCGAAAGAAGCCGGTTACGACGGTGTGGAGGTCATGGGTTCTGAAGGCTATCTGATTAACCAGTTCCTGGCCCCGCGCACCAACAAACGTACCGACCGCTGGGGCGGCAGCTATGAAAACCGCATGCGCTTCCCGACTGAGATCGTGCGCCGCGTGCGCGAGCGTGTGGGCGAAGAGTTCATCATCATCTACCGCCTGTCGATGCTCGACCTGGTTGAAGACGGCAGCACCTGGGATGAGGTCCTGACACTGGCCAAGGCAATCGAACAGGCCGGCGTTACCATCATCAACACCGGTATCGGCTGGCATGAAGCGCGTGTACCGACCATCGCCTCCAGCGTACCTCGTGCCGCATTTTCGGGCGTAACCGCCAAGATCCGCACCGAACTCAAGGTGCCAGTGATCACCTGTAACCGTATCAACACCCCGGAAGTGGGCGAGCAGATCATCGCATCTGGTCAGGCCGACATGATTTCCATGGCCCGCCCCTTCCTGGCAGACCCTGACTTCGTCAACAAGGCGGCAGACGGCCGTGGCGATGAGATCAACACCTGCATCGGCTGTAACCAGGGCTGTCTGGACCATGTATTTGAAGGCAAGCTGACCACCTGTCTGGTCAACCCCATCGCCTGCCGTGAGTCCGAACCAGGTGCAGAGCCGGCCCAAACCGGCCGTCGTATCGGTGTTGTCGGTGCTGGCCCTGCCGGCATGATGGTTGCCGCCGTAGCAGCGGAGCGCGGCCATCAGGTCACACTGTTTGATTCTCGCACCACCCTGGGTGGCGAGTTTGAACTGGCCGCACGCATTCCCGGTAAGGAGGAGTTCTACGAAACCCTGCGCTACTACGAAAAACGCTTTGAAAATGCCGGTGTTGAAGTACGTCTGGGTCAGACAGTCGACAAGGATCAGTTGCTGGAAGCCGGTTTTGATGATGTTGTAATTGCCACAGGCGTTCGCCCCTGGACACCACCGATTCCGGGCATCGAAAATGCCGAGTACCTGGATTATCTGGACGTACTGGAGCATGGCAAACCGGTTGGCAAACGCGTTGCCATCATCGGTGCCGGTCCGATTGGCTTTGATGTCGCGGAGTTCCTCACCGAGTCTGATGAGCATGTGCATCAGGGCAAAGACGGCTTCATGGCCGAATGGGGTGTGGATAAGAACTTTGAAGTGCGCGGTGGCCTGGTTGAACCTCAGCCGATGCCGTCCGTCGATCGCGACATCCACCTGCTGGAAGTCCGCGATATCAAGGTCGGCGCCGAATTGAGCAAGACAACAGGCTGGATTCACCGTGAAGTGTTGAAGAAGCGCAACGTGAAGATGCTTGGTGGCGTCAGCTTCAATCAGGTCGACAGTAACCGTGTGAGCCTTGAGCACAAAGGCGAACAGCACACACTGGAAGTCGACACCGTGATTGTCTGCGCCGGCCAGCGCGCCCGTGCCGACCTGGCGGAGGAACTGGAAGGTTCAGGCATCAATGTGCACCGCGTTGGTGCCGCTCGCGAAGCACGTGGTATGGACGCCAAGATAGCATTTGCAGAAGCCCTGGAACTGGCTAAATCGCTGTAACCCGTTTCAGCCTGAGACTCTTTCAGTCTAAAACCAGAAGGGGAGCCTGCCAGAGGCTCCTCTTTTAGTTTCAAACATCCGGCTAGGTTCATCATCAGTTCCATTTCTTTTCTCGCCTTCTCTACCTAAAGACTTTCGTTTTCTGACCGCCTTATTTGTTTTTTGCGAACTCCCATCAGTTTGAATTTGTCAGTTGGATCACCATCGTGTATCAGTCTTCGACTGATCTGTTTTCTTCCAATTGCAGCACACGTCAGCACACACAAAGGATTGAAGGAGTTAGTTGAACAATGGCACGTGAGATTCTGGTTCTGGGTGCTGGCATGGTCGGAGTATCCGTTGCCTGGCACCTGCGGCAGAGAGGCCATAAGGTCATACTGGTGGATCGCAAGGCGCCTGGACGCGAGACCTCCTTTGGCAATGCCGGGCTGATTCAACGTGAAGCCGTCTTTCCCTATGCTTTCCCGCGCGATTTGAAAACACTGCTGCGCGTGCTGCCCAATCGCGAGACCGATATTCGCTACAAACTGGGAGGCGTGCTGAGTACATCAGGCCCCCTGTTCAGCTACTGGCGCAACTCGGCTCCCAAGCGTTATGAAACAGTCGTCCCCAGCTATGCCGCGCTGGTAACACGATCACTGGATACCCACGCGGAGATGATCGAAGCCGCAGGCGCTGAACACCTGATCCGCAAAACGGGCTATATCGATATTTTTCGTACCGGCGAGGCGTTTGATCGTGAACGTCGGCAGGCTGAAAAAGCGGGCCGTGAATTCGGTATCGAAACCCAAATGCTGGATGCTGACGCTCTGGCTCGGCAACAGCCGGGGGTCAAAATCCAGGCAGCAGGCGCCATTCATTGGACCCAGCCCTGGAGTGCGACCTCACCCGGAGACCTGGTAGCAGCCTACGCACAGGCGTTCATCGCCAGTGGTGGCTGCCTGATCGAGGATGAACTGCTATCACTGACACAAGCGGGCATGGGCTGGAAAGCAGACTTACAGGGCCAAAGTCTGGAAGCTGAGCAGGTCGTGCTGGCAATGGGCCCCTGGTCCGCTCAGTGGCTGGCAACGCAGGGCATCAACATCCCCTTGATCATCAAGCGTGGCTATCATCAACACTTTTCCAGCCAGGCAGGTGCGGAGTTGAAGCACTGGATACTGGACGCGGAAAAGGGCTACCTGCTGGCCCCAATGAAGGCAGGCATTCGCCTTACCTCTGGCGCCGAACTCACCCGGCAAACAGCGCCCCCCTGTTACAAGCAGCTTAACGCTGCCGAAGCGATGGCGCGTACCTTTTTCCCTCTGGGTGAGCCTGTTGAGGCAGCGCCCTGGATGGGAAGCCGTCCCTGCCTGCCGGATATGAAACCCATCATCGGGCCGGCACTCAATAAGCAGGGACTCTGGCTGGCCTGTGGTCATGGCCATCAGGGCTTCACCCTGGGCCCAGTGACTGGAAAGCTGATCGGCCAGATGATGGATGGTGAAGCGCCCGAAATCGACATGACCCCTTATCGAGTCGAGCGCTTCTAGCCTCTTCCGTTTACCCTGGAGTAATCTTCACGGCCTCGAAACGCCCCGTTTTGGGCCGTGAGGCCACCTCTTAATCCCCGTCCGCACCCTTTTGGACACCCCGTCCAAATATTCTTACACAGACCCATGCATTTGCAGGGTATTGCCCACGCATTAAAGCGGCTACTCTGGCATAAAGGTTAAGCCCCCACACAAGAAGAACACAAAGAAGAGGCCTGCCCAATGCCCACATCCACCAGCATCGACGATGCCGAGTTGCTGAGTAAATTCAGCCAGACATTGCTCGAAGTCTATCGCTTGGCTCGAGAAGAGCCCCTGGAACGGTTTCTTCAAACCATGCTGGAGTGCATCCAGTCATTAGTCCCTTTTCAGTCAGCCTGGTGGGGCCGGGGTACACCTTCGTCGGAAGAGCCTGAATGCCTGCAAAGCTTTTTTCTGCTGGGCTTACCGGCCAACTATTTTGAAGACTGGAAGACCATTCGCAAGCAGGATGACACGGTTGAGCGCGTGTTCAAGAACCCCGGTAAACCAGTCGTACTGACGATCGACCGGCCCGATATTTCCGAAGGGCTGAAGTGGCTGGCACACAAGTATGAATTCTCCGAGCTGATGTGCACCATCTCAAGAGATGAGATCACTGGGTTTATTAACCACCTGAGCCTCTATCGTGGCCATCAGGACCCGGATTTTTCACCCATGGAGCTAAAGCTGATGGAGTCGCTGATGCCCCATCTGCTGTCAGCCGCATCAATCAACCAGATTCGAAATGTCCATGCTTTCATGGAATCCAAATCCGAAAACCCCACTGCTCTGGCCGTATGCGATGCCAATGGCGTGTTGCAAAGCTCAGAGCCTGGTCTGGTTGATCTGCTTCTAACCGAGTGGCCGGACTGGCGCGGTCCTCAACTTCCTTTTACTCCTGAACTGGACGGCTATCACGGCCAGTCACTGGCAATCGATTGCCAGATGCGTGGGCAGAAGTTTCTGCTGATTGCGCGCCCACTTTATCCCATCGAGCAATTGTCAGCCCGTGAGCAGGATGTCGCCGTCCGCTTTGGCCAGGGCCTGACCTACAAGGAGATCGCACGGGACATAGGCATCTCACCCAACACCGTGCGCTACTACCTGCGCTCCATTTACATGAAGCTCGGCATTAACAACAAAGCCGATATCAGCCGACTCTTGCACGACCTGCCCAACAGTAAACCGATATAAGCCGCTTCATCCGCTAATCCACTTCACCCTGTTTTTTAACTATCAGAGCTGATCTGAGGCCCCCACTCGCCCTGATATCAACCTGGGAAACAACAATGAAAACAAAACGAGACCTGTTAAAACACAGCTTTGTCAGCGCCGCTTTGGCCGCTACTCTGCCCTTTGGCACCAATGCCCTGGCAGCGGATACCAACGCCAAGGACTTCTACAGTGCCCCGGCCGGTACGCAGCTGGGCGTTCTCTACCTGCCCAACACCCAAGCCAGCGAGTATGACTCGGAAACAGGCACCTTCAAGGATGCCAAACTGGATATTCAGGCCATTGCCTATCGTCACATCTGGTTTACCGATATTTGTGGAACCCTCTGCACACCCCAGATCATTGTTTCAGGCGCACGAGTCAAGGCGACTCTTCCCGGCGCAACTAACAGCATGAGCGATTCAGGACTGGGTGATGCCCAGATTGGCGGTACGCTGTTTTTGCTCAACAATCCCGAAAAGCGTGAGTACAGCGGTCTGCTGTCGCTGCTGACCGTGCCGATTGGTGAATACGATGGCAAGGCCGCCGATGTATCCGCCGGTGCCAACCGCTGGGGCGCGACCTTCCTGCTCAACTACACCCGCGGCGTAAGCGACAAGTGGACGCTGGAAGGCTCTCTGGAAGCGCAGCTGTATGGCAATAACGATGACTATTACGGCCAGACTCTGTCACAGGACCCGCTCTACCGTCTGCAGGCATTCGCATCCTATGACTTCTCCCCGACGACATATGGCGCCTTCAGGCTTTACCACGCTCAGGGTGGCGAACTGGAAATTAGCGGCGCAAAAATCGACAACTCACGGCAGGAATACACTCAGGTCGGCTTTGAGATCGGCCACTGGCTCGATAGTCGCAACCAGGTGATGTTCACCTACGCGGACAACGTTGAGTCCGAGAATACCTTCGATAGCAGCCAGCTGATGCTGCGCTTCGCTCATGTGTACTAAGGAGGAGCGCATCGCTATGACGGATTCTCAGACAACGGCCCCCGTACTCCATGAGCGCAAAGCCACACTGGCGCTCACCTTGATTGCAGCGGTGGCACCGGCACTGCTGATGATGGCACCGGTGGTGGCCGGTCAGCTGGGCGCCGAGTTACAGCTTGGCCCTGCCGCTATCGGCACCCTGTTTACTGCCGAATTGGGCGCCATGAGCCTGGCCAGCTTGCCCGCCTGCTATTGGTTGTCACGCTTCAATTGGCGCATAGCCGGTACCCTGGCCGCACTGCTGTTCATTTTGGCCAACCTTGGCTCCATGCTGGCCAGCTCCGCATCAGAGCTGATCCCGCTGCGTATTCTCAGTGGACTGGGTGGTGGCTCCCTGATGATCTTGTGCATGGGCACCGCCTCCATGCTGCCTAAACCCGATCGTATTTATGGCCTCTGGGTGATGGGACAACTGGTACTTGGTGCGCTGGGCCTGACCCTGCTGCCAAACCTGTTTGCCCACTACGGACTTGCCGTGTTCTTCGCTGTGCTGGCAGCCATGATGTTGATATGCCTGCCTCTGCTTAGATACCTGCCTGCAGGCAAAGCGGCAATGAAGAAAAACCCATCAACCACTACCAATGTTCGGCTGCCTTTGCCCGCTTTGATTGGTCTGCTCGCCGTGCTGCTGTTTTACGTCAGCCTGAATGGTGTATGGACCTTCATGGGCGCACTGGCAGAAAGCGTCAACATTGACGCTCAAGTCAGCGGTAATGTGCTGGCCATCGCGTCCCTGCTGGGTATTGCCGGTGCCCTGAGCGCAACGGTACTGGGCGGTCGTCAGAACTTCCGACTGCCCTTGCTGGCAGGCTATGCCGTCATGATCGTTGGCATTCTGCTACTGGCAGGCTCACCTGACGAGACGCGCTTTACGATCGCTGCACTGGGTTTCAAGTACGCCTGGACCTTCGCACTCCCCTTCATTCTGGCCAGTCTGGCCAATATCGATCGCACAGGTCAGCTCATGAGTCTGGTCAATATGGTGATCGGCGGAGGACTGGCATTAGGCCCACTGATCGCAGGTCGCATGATCGAGCAACTGCATGGTTTCCAGGCCGTGCTGATGGGTTCAGCCCTGCTCGCCTTCATGTCACTGCTGTTGATCCTTCTATTGCAAAGCAAAACCATCCAAACCCTTGGAGAACCTGAACATGTCTAAGACAGCCTTTCTTTTTGATGAACATTGCTTCTGGCATTCCGGCGGCAGCCATGTAGAGATTCTGCCGGTTGGCGGCTGGGTTCAGCCCCCCTCTGCTGCGGGTCATGCGGAATCTCCTGAAACCAAGCGCCGCCTTAAAAACCTGTTGGACGTGTCCGGCCTGAGCAAACAGCTCGTTGTATCCGGCGCTGAGCCCGTTTCAATTGAAGATCTGCTGCGTGTGCATCCACAAGAATATCTGGATCGCTTCAAACAGGTGAGTGATAACGGGGGTGGTGCCTTCGGTGACAATGCACCGGTTGGACCAGGTACCTATGAGATTGCCCTGCAATCAACAGGGCTGGTCTGTGCAGCAGTCGAGAAAGTCATGCGAGGTGAAGTGGATAACGCCTATGCCCTGTCCCGTCCGCCGGGTCACCACTGCCTGCCGGACGAAGCCATGGGCTTCTGCTTCCTGGCCAATATTCCGGTTGCCATTGAACGCGCAAAAGCGATGTTCAACCTCGAACGCGTTGCCGTCATCGACTGGGACGTTCACCACGGTAACGGAACCCAAGCGGTGTACTATGACCGACCGGATGTTTTGAGCATTTCCCTGCACCAGGCAGGCTGTTTCCCGCCGGGTTACTCTGGTGCTGAAGATCGCGGCGAAGGCGCGGGTGAAGGCTGCAACCTGAACATTCCACTGCTGCCGGGCAGCGGGCATGAAGCATACATGCATGCTTTCGATGAGCTGGTTACCCCCGCCCTGCGTCAGTACAAGCCTCAACTGATCGTCGTTGCCTGTGGCTACGATGCCAACGGCATCGATCCTTTGGCACGCATGCTGGCTCACAGTGACACCTTCCGTGCCATGACCGAGAAAACCAAACAGCTGGCACAGGAACTCTGTGAAGGCCGTCTGGTACTGGCGCACGAAGGGGGTTATTCCGAAGGCTATGTGCCCTTCTGTGGTCTGGCGACCATGGAGGCGCTGTCCGGTATAAAGACTGAAGTTGTGGATCCGCTGGTTGAGTTCATTAAGCTGCAGCAGCCCAAAGGCGCTCACCCGGAACTTCAGCGTCAGCTGCTGGACGACCAGGCAAAATCTCTGGGCTTTAAAGCCTGAACGTGAACACCTTCCCTCCGGCTGATTGGCGCAGCCGGTAGGGAACTACTACCGAACTTCGCTTCGTTCGTCAGGTTGGATAAAACCTAAACCTGACGAACGAAGTGTTTTTACTCTCTATGTACTAGGGCGGGCAAAGGTCACCACAGTTGTTCATATAGAACGTCTGGATTTCCTCGGGTAATGGAATTTTAAGATAGCCATCTTGCGATAAGTCATCCGTGTCGGAGAGTTTATTGGTTATATCTATAATTTCCTTGTAACTACTTGGAGGGGTATCACCAGTAAACAAGTAAATCGCTTCTACATCTGGCCCTGAAAGCATAACCTCTATCAATGTGTAGCCAGGGATTAGTTTTTTTGTATAGCGCATCATCCCCCCTGACATGATTAGGGATTCAGAGTAGGATATAAAAAGCCAACCATAATCATCGCTTTGCTTTTGCTGCCAGTCACTAAAGATTTTATTTTTTTTATCATCAGAGAATCCTCTTGCCCCTGAAAAACCATAAAAACCACTCAGGGAGTTATCATAAACAATAAATGTAGCCTCCTCAGGATCAAGCTTTAAATCAAGACTATCATCCAAATACATTTGCAAATGAAATGTATCACCATACTTGAATTTAGACACATACGCCCTTAATGCATTAACACCTACGGGAAGATCAACATTTTTCCCAGATTCCATATCAAATGTTTTCTCAAATTCATCCGAGTAAACAAACTCATAAGAATCATCGTAGGAGAAATTTTCTGCTTTATTATCATTACAACCATATATAAATAAAAAAGAGACAATTAAAAAAACTTATTCATACCCATATAATATCCTTCTCGAATTCAGGTATATTTCTGATAGCCATTAATAGATAAAGCATTTTGTGTGCACAGAGCGCTCTTGCAGCGGATTGAACTGATCGTTAAATTGGATTCCAACCCTCAGGAGCAGGACAAATATTATTTTTTACTGTCCTTGTTTTTTTAATAATATTCCTGCCTGTAGCCTTAGAAACGACATCACCTTCACTTATAATATGTAAAAATTTATTGAAAGTTTTCATATAGGATCGAATGCCATGCCTATTATATATAATAATTCACGAATATCTCCCACCCACTGATTGGCGCAATTTACCGGGAGGACTACCAAATTCGCTTAATTTTTCAGGCTGGATAAAATCTAATCCTTACGAACGAAGTGTTGTTTATTCTCTATGAACTAAGGCGGGCAAAGATCATCACAATTTTTCATATAGAACGTCTTGATTTCCTCGGGTAATGGAATCTTCAAATAGCCTTCTGCTGAGAGATCACCTGTCTCTGCAAGCTTATTGGTTAAGTCCATTATTTCTGCATATTCAGTGAGTGGTGTATCGCCTGTGTACAGATACACCGCTTCTACATCAGGACCAGGCAACATCACCTCTACCAAGGTATAACTGGGAATCAGCTTCTTTGTATAGCGAGTTATGCCACCAGTCATGATTAGATGTCTTGAATAAGTCATGACCAAAGCACCATAACTATCACTTTGCTTAGCCTGATTTTCGAAAAAAACTTCTTTTATTGATTCATCAATAAACAATGCTTTTTCTGAAAAATGTAAAAAGCCATTTAAAGCATTATCGTATACTACTAGAGTCTCTTCATCTTTTTTAAAATTTATTTTTATTTTTTTATCTAAGTAAATCTGAAGGCTAAATACATCTCCTTGAGGATATCTTGACTTATATGCTCTTAATGCATTAACCCCTTGAGGAAGAGAAACTGCTTTTTCAGCTGCAAAATCAAAAACTTCGGTAAACGCCTCAGAATATACAAAAGCAAAATCATTCTCACTTGAGGATAAGGAACTATTACTAAAACCAATAAAAAACAAAAACACAAAAAAATTTATTTTTTTATTTTTTTCCATGAAAATTCTCACTAAATTCTGAGGGAGTAAGATAAAAATATAACGGCTAAAATTTCACTCCAGACATGGCATCTGATTAGAGTGATCCTACTGATAATAAAAGCAGGATGGATTAATTAAGGAGGACAGAGATCACCACAGTTGTTCATATAGAACGTCTGGATTTCCTCGGGTAACGGGATCTTTAAATAGCCTTCTGCTGAGAGGTCATCTGTCTCTGCAAGCTTATTGGTTAAGTCCATAAATTCGCCGCGATCTTTGAGTGCTTCATTACCTGTATACAAATAGATAGCTTCCACATCAGGCCCAGGAATAACAACCTCCATCAAGGTATAGCCGGGTATAAGATTATTAGTATAACGAAGAAAAATAGCGGTCGCCGCCAAGTCTTTTGAATATGTAATGACCAAAGAATCAAAAAATTCTGCCTGCTCATCCATTAGAGCATTATACTTTTTATTTTTTAAAGCACCCGAAAACGAATAGCTTCCAGAAAAATCCATAAAGCCGTTAGATGCTGTATCGTAACTAATTAAGACTTTCTCATCACGACTAAGAGCACTTTGAATGTCATTATCCAAGTACAATTGAAGATTAAACGTTTCACCATATGAAAATTTAGATTTATAAGCTCTTATTGCATTGACACCCTTGGGAAGCTCTACTGAGCGAGCAGGATCCATGTCAAATGTTTCCAAAAATTCATCTGAATAAACAAAGGCATATTGATTATCCGGCTCTTTACTTTCAGACGCTTCGTTATCACTACACCCCAACAGTAAAATAGAAAGAGCAAGACAAGAAAATAACTTTACCATTTTATATTCTCACGAAACTCGGGCATGGTCCTAATAACACTGAGTAGGTTGGACATACTATGGGCACAAAATGCTTTTGCCGTTGCTTGAGCAAGCAGTTGAATGCCATTACCTCTTACAATATCTGGGCAGCCAGGGTTAGCCAATGTCCTAGTATTGCTTATTATCTTTTTACCAGTTCCAATTGAGACAAGATCCCATTCACTTCTTATATGTAGAACTTTATCAAATTCGTTCACATAAGTTCTTATACCATTTTTATTCGTCCAGTAATTATAATGTCCTCGCAAACCAAATGCTCCAGCATTAGTCGCAGCTCTGAGCATTCCCGGCGAATTAAAAGTTACAACAGGCAGATTATTATCTCGCGCGGACAAAATAGCGGCCAACCCTCCGCCAAGAGAATGTCCCGTGAAAGTCACATTATTCTTATATTTAGGGTGCTTTCTTGAAAACATCGAATATGCTTGTTTTGCTGCATAATATTGTTGAGGTGGATAACCGAGTGTTAAGGTAGCATCACTGACAATATCATGGGTTTTATCATCAGTGCCTCTAAAAACCATGACATGCTCTTCCCCCTTTCTAAAAACAGCAGCAAAGAAACCTTTATTAGATAGAAAGTTATAGAAGGGCTTTACAGCCTTCCAACCGTCCACATTCGGATTACTATCATAAGAAGCATTGCAAATTTCAGCGAGTTCGAGCACGGAAGGCATAGTAAATTCCCTTTATTGATACAAGTAGCTCATCCTGAGCTATAGAGTCTGACTATACAGATTTATGAAGTGATCTCCAGCCTCATTCTCTGAATATAAACTAATGTATACTACCTGTTAGACCTAACATAAAAAGTCATTAATCCACTACACATTCAAATTATAATCAAACTTAAATGTAGCCAGATTAGCTACTAAATATTTTTGACGGCCATAATATGTATGTATATCAATACATATTATTACCACGTTAATCTGGGCTGGTGTTTTTGTCCGCTCTGATCCTCGACTCATCACTCGGCCATTGAGAGAGACTTTCTTCCCCCCCACCGAATGTCGTAGTGGACTGAGAAGAGCTACCGAATTTGCTTTGTTCGTCAGGAGAGCAATGCTGCTCATCCTGACGGCCGAAGCGATTTTTTCTAACCTTTGCTGCAACAGGGTTTCTGGGATGCATGGGGGTCACCTCCCTCATGATGTGCGAGCTAAACTCAGCTCAAACCAACCTCTACACGGTCGCCGTTGAAGCGTACTGGCCAGGTGGGTAATGTCACCTCGGGCTGTTCGAGACATACCCCGTCATTCAATCGGAAGTGTTGCTTGTAGAGCGGTGCAGCCACTGACCACTCACCTGCCTTCTCGCACAAGAGTCCCCAGGCCAGCACTTCAGCCTGTGAAAACGGGTCCTTGTGAGCAAGAGCAAAGAGCTGTGGGTTTTCGGGCTCGGGCCAGTACACGGCGGCGGCCTGATCACCCAGTTTCACTGCAACGCCAGAGCCCGGAACCAGGTCGTCTCGGGCGCAGATATCCTGCCATTTAACATTGCTCATGATGCTTCCTCCACGGCCAGTTCGCGGGCCGGTATCAGCTGTCCACGTTCTACGATCTGCACGATGCGCGCACGGCCTTTCTCTTCGGAATTCACGAAGCTGCGGAAACGCTTGCGCTTGTTGGGATCTTCGACGGCTTCTTTCCATTCACAGCGATAACTGTCGACTACATGCTGCATCCGGGCTTCAAGTTCTGCCGCGAGCCCAAGGCTGTCATCGATGACCACCTGACGCAGGTAGTCCAGACCACCATCGAGATTTTCCATCCAGACGGAGGTACGCTGCAGGCGATCGGCGGTGTAGATGTAGAACATCAGGATGCGGTCGATGTAGCGCACCAAGGTGGCGTCATCCAGATCGGTGGCAAAGAGGTCCGCGTGACGGGGTTTCATGCCGCCATTACCGCAGACATACAGGTTCCAGCCATTTTCAGTAGCGATCACACCGATGTCCTTACTCTGCGCTTCAGCACATTCGCGGGTACAGCCGGATACCGCCATTTTGATTTTGTGTGGCGCACGCAGCCCCTTGTAGCGGTTTTCGATATCGATCGCCATGCCGACACTATCCTGCACACCGAAGCGACACCAGGTGCTGCCAACACAGGACTTCACGGTGCGCAGGGACTTGCCGTAGGCATGACCGGTTTCAAAACCGGCCGCAATCAGCTCCTCCCAAATCAGTGGCAGTTCGTCCAGCGTCGCACCAAAGAGGTCGATACGCTGACCTCCTGTGATTTTGGTGTAGAGCTTATATTTATCCCCCACCTCGCCCAGCGTGATCAGCATTTTCGGTGTGATTTCGCCACCCGGAATACGCGGCACTACCGAATAGGTGCCGTTCTTCTGCATATTGGCCATAAAGGTGTCGTTGGTGTCCTGCAGCGCGACCAGCTCGGGCTGATGCACATGCTCATTCCAGCAACTGGCCAGAATAGAGGCCACCGCCGGTTTGCAGATTTCACAACCACCGCCGCTGCCATGACGGCTGATCAGCTCGTCAAAGGATTTAATCTGATCCACACGAATAAGATGGAACAACTCCTGGCGGGTGTGGCTAAAGTGGGAGCAGAGCGAGCGATCCACCTGCACACCGCGCTTCTCCAGCTCGGTATCCAGCACCGTTTTCAGCATGGCGGCACAGCCACCACAACCGGTGGCAGCCTTGGTGCTGACTTTCAGATCAGCCACAGAGACAGCACCATCATTCATGGCTTCACAGATATCGCCCTTGCTGACGTTATGGCAGGAGCAGATCGTCGCTGTCATCGGCAGTTCGGCACTGCCTGCAGCAGGCAAACCACCTTCAGATGCAGGCAGGATCAAGCCTTCCGGCTGCTCCGGCAGCGGCATGTCGTTCAATGCCAGCTGAAGCAAAGGATCATAGTAACTGTTGTCACCGATCAGGATGGCGCCGAGCAGATGCTTGCCATCTTCCGAAACCACCAGACGACGGTACACACCGGTACGCTCGTCCGTGTAACGGTAGCTCTGGCTGCCCTGGGTGTGGCCATGAGCATCGCCGATGGAACCCACATCCACGCCTAATAGTTTGAGCTTGGTGGACATGTCGGCGCCCTGAAAATGCGTTTTACCATCACCGGCCAGATGAGACACCGCGGCACGCGCCATGGTGTAGCCGGGCGCAACCAGGCCAAAGTGACGTCCGTTCCAGACCGCACACTCACCGATGGCATAAATATCGGGGTTGCTGGTACGGCAATGCTGATCCACATCGATGCCGCCACGCTCACCCAGAGTCAGACCCGCCTCACGACCCATCGCATCCTGAGGGCGAATACCGGCACTGAACACGATCAGATCGGTTTCCAGTTCGGTCTCGTTGGCAAAGCACATCTTCATGCGCGCGGAGTCACCCGCAATAATCTGCTGCGTCGCCGTATCGGTGTGAACCTGCACGCCAAGCGCTTCAATCTTGCTGCGCAACATGGCACCGGCTTCGTCATCCAGCTGCACAGGCATTAACCGAGGCGCAAACTCGACCACATGTACATCCAGCCCCAGACTCTTGAGCGCGTTGGCTGCTTCCAGCCCCAGGAGACCGCCGCCGATGACCACACCGGTTTTCATATCTTTGGCACTGGCCTGGATCGCATCCAGATCATCCAGAGTGCGATACACCAGACAGTGGGGCTGATCACCACCGGGTATCGGCGGTACAAAGGGATAGGAGCCAGTCGCAAGCACCAGCTTATCGTAGGGATAAACGCCCTGATCCGTGGTGACCGTCTTGGCGGCGGGGTCTATGGCGATCACAGCTTCGCCAAGATGCAGGTCGATCTCGGGCTGTTGATAGAAATCAGGCTCACCCAGGCGCAGATGCTCGGCATCCTGCTCAAAGTATTCCGACAGGTGAACACGGTCATAGGCAGAGTGACGCTCGGCACCGAATACAGTCAATTGGTAGTCGGCAGCAGCATCATTGGCCAGCCACTGTTCTACAAAGTGATGGCCAACCATTCCATTGCCGACCACGATCATACGCTGTTTCATCGTTTGCCTCCTGGGAAGCTTGAAGCAAAAAAAAAGCGCCCACCTTCTCAATCGCACGGGCAAGCGATTGGAAAGCGGACGCCATTGTCCAGTCAAAGCAGATACCCGAGGGCACCTGTTTATTTTTGTTATCCCCTGTAAAGCAGAATGCGTGCCAATTTATAAATCAGCCGTTTTTACGGCTTTTGGCCCATCCAACCAGGTTTTAATCAGCCTCTAAACAAGCACCATCAGAGTGCAAAAAATTCATATCTGCCTCTTTTGAGGTCATCGTTTGAGCTTTTCAGCGGCAGCGACTATCCGCGCAGCCACATCGATCAAACGACAGTTTCCTTCCATGGCGGCACGGCGCAAACTGGCGAAAGCGTCTTCTTCTGACATTTTCTGGTACTGCATCATCAAGCCCTTGGCACGCTCTACCAGCTTGCGCTCCCTGAGAGCTGAACGAGCCTCTTCCAACTGATCACTGACCTGCTGCAGATGGTCTGCCTGCTCTTGCAGCAGGTCATAGAGTGCACGCACGGAGCCAGTGGCTGCCGGTGTTTCCTCGCTGTCAGATGTTGCCCCCAACAAAAGAGAAAAGGCCGAAACCGGCTCAGCAGGTGGCTCCGCTTCCAGACGAGAACGGTTGTCCTGCAAGGCTTTACGCGCTGCTTCCAGACGCGAGCCAGCCATTGCCTGGAGGTCCGATGAGAGCTTCACTTCCAGCTCTCGCATGTCATCGATACGCGCAGTCGCAACCGCAAACCAGGTTTCGCTGAACCCCGCTGTTACCTTGCTTTCCGGCGCTAACGCATCAATCAGCTTGCGCATTCTCTGCAGCTCAGCGGTCGCATCTGACTGCTCTTTTAGCTCCCAAAACGCCAGCTCTTCCGGCTCGGCAAAACGTACAAACACATCCAGGCAGCGCTGCTGTGACTCCCGCAAGTGGTGCAGGCGTGACAACACCTCCGTATCAAAGCGCTCCGCAGCAAAACCGACGCAACCCCAGGCACGCTCCTGACCGGTATGTTCCTTGGCTTGAAGGAAATGAAACAGGGCCACTAACGCCCGTGATACCTCGGCATCAGCCGCAATATCAGCGATCTCAAACAGTACGGCCAGCAACTCTGCAATCAATCCAGACCATGCCTGAGTTGCCTGCGCCACATCCAGAGACCGCTGCTCGATGCCCTTGCGCAGCTCATCCAGATCCTTCAATTGCAATAAGACATGCGCCAGTCGGTGATAAAGGCGTGCGCTGCTCCATAACTGATCCTCGCCCGACTGAACACGTTTCAAGTAGTCTCGGAGGTGATCATTGGCCAGGTCGCTGCGACCATATTGCTGCTTGAGTTCCTCGCTGAACTGCACACCCTCCGAGGCCAGATAGACATTGGAAATCCCACGCTCACGTTGCAGTTCATGCACCAGCTCGCACACTGCCGCCACCAGATGGCAGCTATGCACTAACTGGCCCAGTGCGCGTGCTTCATTGCCTCGGGCGGCCAAGAGAAAGTGTTCGGTAAGTTGTGCATAGGTCGCCATGGTGACTCCAGACTGAAAGCAGTTTCGATGGTTCCAACTGGGCTAATGCAAAGCCTGTTCCAGCTACAGTAAAAAGTCGGCATCAATTTTGCTTAGTTAAAATCGATGGCTTTCATGGTCTGAAGGTTATCTGCATAGCTCTTATATGAGGCATTGGCGCCTGCTCTCCCACCGCCCTGCGGTCTGGAGGCAGGCGCTTTTTTTATGGGGAATCGCAACCATGATGACACTGACACTCAGCTACCTGCGCTCGGCGCTGCCCTCTTTCAGCCCACGTCTTTGGCTACCAAGGGACACAAGCAAGACCCGCTTGCCCGGTAAGCAGGGGCAGGTTGATCTGGTAGGTGCAGGTCCTGGCGATCCTGACCTGATCACGCGCAAGGGATGGAAAGCGCTACTGGAAGCTGATGTGGTGGTCTATGACGCACTGGTCAGTGATGCATTGATGGACGAAATCCCAGGGCACATCGAGTGTATCTATGTAGGTAAACGCAAAGGTGTCCACTCAGCCAGCCAGGACGAAATCTGCCAGCTGCTGGTGGATCTGGCGCTGCAAGAGAAGCGCGTTGTGCGTTTGAAAGGGGGTGATCCACTGGTGTTTGGCCGCCTGACAGAAGAGATGGATGCACTCAGGTTGCATGGCATTCCTTTTACCCTGGTACCGGGAATCACCGCAGCAGCAGGCTGTGCCGCAAGCTGCAAGATGCCACTGACAGAACGTGAGAAGGCGCCACGTTTAAGGCTGATTACGGCCCATAGTTGCGACGACCGCCCCATCGATTGGGCTGATCTGGCCCGTGAAGATGAAACGCTGGTGTTCTATATGGGCCTGAGCATGGCGGATACCATCTCGACCGAGCTGCAACGCCACGGCCTGCCCGCAGACTGGCCGGTGCTGCTGGTAGAGCGCGGTACTCATGAGGACCAGAAATCGGTACGTGCCGAGCTGGGCTCCATGACTCGACAGATCACCCGGCACGGACTGAAAACGCCCACGCTGATTCTGGTGGGGAAAGTTGTGGAGCATTACGATGCCAACCTGCGAGAAGCACACTGGGTGCAGTCACTGGCTCAGGCAAACGCCTGAGCAGCAGGTCTGGCGATTCATAAAATGAGTTAGAGCTTGTTGTAGAGTGCAGCCCGCGAGAGGCCCAAACGCTTGGCCGCCTCGGTACGGTTGCCATCACAGAGCTGCAGCGTTTCCTGAATAATGCGAGCTTCCTCTATTTTCAATCGCTGCTTGAGCGTCAGCCCAATGTCCGCCTGCTCGGTTGCCTGCGAGTCAATTGGGTTGTCACCCGTCGCATCGGCTTTGGGTAGTGTCTGAATCATCGGCAGCAGCTGGGCCGCATCGATATGGCTTAGCGTTTCATTCAGAATGCAGGCACGCTCCAGCACGTTGTATAACTCACGTACATTGCCTGGCCAGCGATAGGTCTTGAGCAGGCGAACGGCCTCATCGGTCAGGGATTTAGGCAGGACACCCAAGCGACTGCAACAGTCATCCAGAATACGCTCGCCCAGAGCATCCACATCATCCAAACGCTCACGCAGCGCCGGCAGGCGAATCGGCATGGCGTTGAGGCGGTAATAGAGGTCAGGCCGGAAGCTGCCATCCGCCACCATCTGCTCAAGATTGCGACTGGTCGCCGCCACAATGCGGACCTGAGTGGTTTGTACCTGATTGGAGCCTACCCTCTCGAATTCCCGCTCCTGCAACACGCGAAGCAGCTTGGACTGCAGCGCCAGCGGCATATCGCCCACTTCATCCAGAAACAGGGTGCCATCGCCCGCCACTTCAATCTTGCCGGGGCGTCCCTCTTTCTTGGCACCGGTGAATGCGCCCGAGGCAACACCGAAGAACTCCGACTCCATCAGGGTTTCAGGAATGGCCGCCACATTGACCGACACGAAGGGTTTATCGGCACGGTCCGACAGATCATGCAGCGAGTGAGCAAACAGCTCCTTGCCGGTACCGGTTTCGCCGGTCAGCAGCACCGTAATATCGAAGCGTGCCGCCTGGCGGATCTGCTGTTTCACCAATCTGATCGTTTCACTCTGGCCCGCGATCTGTGACAGCTTGTAGCGTGCACTTCGCCCTTCACGGTAACGCAGCGCCTCGCGCACCTCACGCTGCATCTGGTTGTAGCGTTCCAGCAAGGGCTTCATGCCTGAGGTCGGGCTATCTGTAGCAACAAAACCAAAAGCCCCTTCCACGCCCCCCTGTTCGTTATGCACAGGTACCACGCTCACCAGCGTCCACTGGTTACGTAGCTGCAACAGATCCAGAAGCACCGGCTTGCCAGTAGCCAGTACCTGAGGCAGGTAACTGCCCGGAATCAGATCGGTGATATGTCGCCCCAAGGGTGATTCGGTACAGCCCAGAAAGCGGCTGTAGCTGTCGCTGATCCAGTTGATGATGCCATGCCGATCAACGGCAATGCTGTGCTCGTAGAAGGTCTCAAAGGAGCGATTAAGCGAGGCCAGTACGCGGTCGCGCACCTGTTCGGAAGCAAATCCGGAGAGGCTCATGATGGTTGTCACTTGTCTTTATTATTTGACAACCAGCGTCCATTTTATTGGACAGTCTGTCAATATTATTTGACGTCAACAATCACACACAGAAGCACACAAAAGAACAAATATTTTATATATCAATAACTTAAAAAAACTGGCAAGGGATCTGCTCTAGGGGAGGCATCCAAGATTCAATAATAAATACAAAGAGACTCACATGGATCAACCTCTCTGGACACCGGACCCGGCACGCATCCGTTCGACCCGCCTCTGGGATTTCATGCAGGTGCTGAATCACCGTCATGACACACATCTGAACGACTATGACTCACTCTGGCGCTGGAGCAATCAGCACAGCGAAAGTTTCTGGAGCGACCTCTGGGATTATGCCGATATCAAGGCTGCGTCCAAGGGCGAACAGGTGCTTGTCGATGCTCACCTTATGCCAGGCGCACGCTGGTTTCCCGATGCCCGTCTGAATTTTGCCCAGAACCTGCTGCGCTTTCGTGACAACCGACCGGCTATTGTATTTAACGGTGAAGATGGCCGTCGCGTGGAATACAGTCATGCAGAGCTCTATAGCGAAGTGGCACGGGTCAGTGGCGGCTTGAAGGCGTTGGGCATTCAACCCGGCGATGTGGTTGCCGGGTATATGCCGAATATCGCTGAAACGATTATCGCCATGCTGGCAACCACCGCTCTGGGTGGCATCTGGACCTCCTGCTCACCGGACTTTGGCATCAATGGCGTGATCGACCGTTTCGGTCAGGTGAAGCCACGCGTACTGTTTACCACCGATGGCTATATCTACAATGGCAAGGCACTGGACTCTCTGGATAAGGTCGCCAGCATTACCGCGGCGATTGAATCCATCGAGCAAACGGTTGTGGTGCCTTTCGTAAATACAGCACCCAGCCTGGAGTCACTGCCAAAGGCTTGCCTGATGAGCGACTTCGGGGATGCCAATGCTCAGGAAATCGAGTTTGTCGCCCTGCCGTTCGATCACCCGCTGTATGTGATGTACTCCTCCGGCACCACCGGCGTACCCAAGTGCATCGTGCACAGTGCCGGTGGCACCCTGATTCAGCACCTGAAAGAGCTGATGCTGCACACCGATATCGGCCGTGAGGATCGCTTCTTTTACTACACTACCTGCGGCTGGATGATGTGGAACTGGATGGTGTCCGGTCTGGCCACCGGCTGCACGCTGGTGCTGTTTGATGGCTCTCCTTTCGCCCCTCGCCCTGAAGTGCTTTGGGATATGGCCGAACGTGAAAAAATCACCGTCTTTGGCACCAGTGCCAAGTATCTGGCCGCTTTGGAAAAAGCGGGGGTAAAACCGGGCAAGAGCCATGATCTTAGCCCGCTCAAGGCCCTGCTCTCCACTGGCTCACCGCTGTCTCATGAAAGCTTTGATTACGTCTACCGCGACATCAAGGCTGACCTGCAGTTGTCCTCCATCTCAGGCGGTACCGACATCATCTCCTGCTTCGCGCTGGGCAGCCCGATCCTGCCGGTTTGGCGTGGCGAGCTGCAATGCCCGGGCCTTGGCATGGCGGTGGATATCTTTGACGACAATGGCCAATCCCTGCGTCAGGCCAAGGGTGAGCTGGTTTGCACCCAGCCATTTCCGAGCATGCCGATCGGTTTCTGGAACGACCCGGATGGTCAGCGTTTCCACGATGCCTACTTCGACAGCTTCGACAACATCTGGGCCCATGGCGATTACGGTGAAATCACCGCCCATGGCGGCGTGATTATCCATGGCCGCTCCGATGCCGTGCTGAACCCGGGCGGCGTGCGTATCGGCACCGCAGAAATCTACCGCCAAGTCGAAAAAGTAGATGCGGTGGTGGAGAGCCTCTGTATTGGTCAGCCCTGGCAGGACGATGTGCGCGTGGTGCTTTTTGTTCGCCTGCGAGAAGGGCTGTTGCTGGACGATGAACTGCGTCAGCAGATTCGCACCACCATTCGAGCCAACACCACACCCCGCCATGTACCGGCCGTCATCATTCAGGTCGCGGATATTCCTCGCACGATCAGCGGAAAAATTGTCGAGCTGGCGGTGCGCAAGGTGGTGCTTGGCGAAGTGGTGAAAAACAAGGATGCCCTGGCCAACCCCGAGGCGCTGGAACTTTACCGCGACCTGCCCGAATTACAGGCCTGAGCCTGAACAACATTGAAGAGGAACATGCGATGAGCATTCGCAAACTGGCGCTGGTGACCGGTTCGACCAGCGGTATCGGCCTTGAAGTTGCCCGCGTACTGGCGGCCAATGGACTGGATCTGGTCCTGCATGGTCTTGAAGACACTGCAACCGGCGAAACACTGGCAGACGAGTTCGAGCAGGCCTACGGCCGCCGCCCACTCTACTGCCAGGCAGACCTGAGCCAACCGGAACAGATCGACCAGCTGATGCAGACCATTGAAGAGAAAGTCGGCAGCCCGACCATTCTGGTGAACAACGCCGGTATCCAGTACACCTCACCCACCGAAAGCTTCCCGGCCAACATGTGGGACAAAGTGATTGCCATCAACCTGAGTGCTGCCTTCCATACCAGCCGTCTGGCTCTGCCGGGCATGCAGGCACAGGGTTGGGGGCGCATCATCAATATCTCGTCCGTGCACGGTCTGGTGGCCTCGGTAAACAAGAGCGCCTACTGCGCGGCCAAGCATGGTCTGGTTGGCTTTACCAAGGTCATGGCGCTGGAAAACGCGGCCCAGGGCATCACCGCCAACTGCATCTGCCCCGGCTGGGTCGACACACCCCTGCTGGTGGAGCAGTTCAAGGCCTATGCCCAGAACAACAACACCAGCTTTGAAGAAGCGAAACAGGGCCTCGTCAGCGCCAAGACACCTTATCCCGACTTTATCGCCCCCAGCGACATCGGCGAGATGGCGCTATTCCTCTGTTCAAACGCAGCCCGTGCCATCAACGGTACGGCACTGGCAATCGATGGAGGCTGGACCGCTCAGTAATCCGATTCGCTAAAGCATTCAACAACGTACACCCGATACACCTGCTCCATAACGATGTGAAAACTGCGAAATAACAATAAAAGGACACAACGTCATGAAAAAACTGCTCAAAGCCGCAACACTGGGCCTGACCCTGACCGCTTCTACCGTCGCACTGGCCGATTTCGACAAGGTGCGCTGGCAGGTCCCCATGGGCTTCCCCTCTTCCCTGACCGCGCTGGGTGACACCATGCCGGAAGTGGCCAAGATGGTCAGCGACATGTCAGGCGGCCAAGTAGTGCTGAAAACATTCGAGCCGGGCAAGCTGATCCCGTCACTGGGCGTGTTCGAAAACGTGAGCAACGGCAATATTCCAGCCGGTTATTCCTGGATGGGCTACGAGTGGGGTCAGATCCCGGCCTCTGCATTGTTTGGCGCCACCCCGTTCGGCTTGGAGTCTCAGGAATTCCTGGCCTGGATGTACCACCACGGCGGCAACGAACTGCTGAAAGAGCTGTTCGCCCCGCATAACGTCTACCCGATTCTCTGCGGCACCATCAGCCCGGAAGCTGCCGGCTGGTTCCGCGAAGAGATGGATACCCTGGACAAGTTCAAAGGCCTGAAATTCCGTGCTGCCGGTGTGGGTGGCGAGATCATGTCCGAGTTCGGCATGTCCGTAACCCTTCTGCCGGGTGGCGAGCTCTATCAGGCACTGGAAACCGGTGTACTGGATGCAACCGAGTTCTCCATGCCGATCGTTGATGAACAGCTGGGCTTCTATCAGGTCGCCAAGCACTACTATCTGCCGGGCTGGCACCAGCCGTCCACCAACCAGTATCTGTACGTGAACCTGGACAAGTGGAATGGCCTTAACGGCCAGACCCAGGCGTTGATCGAAAACAGCTGTAAAGCCGCCAACACCATTGCTCTGGCCAAGGCAGAAGCCCTGCAGGGCGCCGTGCTGAAGAAGTTTGAAGCACAGGGTGTACAGCTGCATAAATACAGCCCGGAAATCCTCGGTGCGTTCAAGGAAGCCACCGACCGTGTAATGGCACGCCGTTCCGAATCCGACCCCATGTTCGCCAAGGTCTACAGCTCCATGAAGGCGTTCCAGGACGAGCACCGTCCGTGGAAAAACTTCGGTTACCTGCCGCGTGACTTTGGTGTGGAAGAGACCAAGTAAGCCGTTTCACTTTCGGACCAGGGATATCTCTTATGTCTGACTACGACCTGAATCTTGATCAGGTCGAGGAGGCGGTCGCCCACAAGGCGGCCGTCGACTATCCTCGCACCCGGATCTCGGACTGTCTTGAACGCATCGTTGAAGTGTTCGGCAAATACACCTCGTTCATCTGGGTCGTACTGATCCTGCTGATCGTGGGCAATGTGATCATGCGCTACGCCCTGGGCACCAACTTTGTGGCGCTGGAAGAACTGCAGTGGCACCTCTATGCCATCGGGTTCATGTGTGCCCTCTCCTACTGCATCACCCACGACGGCCATGTACGTGTGGATGTGGTGGCCGAGCGGCTGTCCCCCAAGGCACGCGCCTGGATTGAAATGCTGGGCATCGCCCTGTTTATCCTGCCGTTCTGTGTCCTGATTCTGATTTTTGCCTGGCCCTTTGTGGAGCACTCGATTCGCATCGGCGAGGTATCGGCGGCGCCCGGCGGCTTGCCCATGCGCTGGCTGATTAAATCTCTCATTTTGCTGGCCTTTGTGCTGATGGCACTGGCCGCAACCGCCCGCTTTTTTCGTGCACTGGCGTTCCTGTCCGGCTGGCCCCGCCCGCTCGACACCCCCAAACAGAATAACAACAACTCGCCAGAGTGAGGTGTACACGTGTTTGCTACCAATGAACTGATCGTGATCGCGATGTTGTGCAGTTTCATACTGCTCATATTCACCGGCTTCCCGGTGGCCTGGCTGCTGGCCGGCATCTCGGTGGTCTTCAGCATCGGATCGATCATCGCTTTCCAGTATTTCGACGTCGATACCTACTTCCTCACCGACTGGAGCATCTTTGGCGTCATGGTGCAGCGCATCTACGCACAGATGACCAACTGGGTGCTGGTGGCCCTGCCCATGTTCATATTCATGGGCTTGATGCTTGAGCGCTCCGGTGTGGCCGAGCGCCTGATGCGCAACTTCGTCAGCCTCTTTGGCCGCTTCCATGGCGGTCTGGGCGTGGCCGTTATTACCATCGGCATTCTGCTGGCCGCCTCAACCGGCATTGTCGGTGCCTCGGTGGTGCTGCTGGCCATGCTTTCGTTGCCGGTGATGCTGGAGCAGAAATACTCTCCGGCCTTTGCCAGCGGCATCGTCTGTTCCGCCGGTACCCTGGGCATTCTGATTCCGCCCAGTATCATGCTGATCATCATGGCCGACCAGCTGTCACTGGCGGTAGGCGATCTGTTCATGGGTGCATTGATTCCCGGTGTGATGCTGGGTCTGATGTATATCGTCTACGTGGTGGTGATCTCCTGGTTGAAACCATCCATGAGCACCCCGCCGGACAACCTGCCGCCGATCACGGCCAAACTGCTGTGGGATACGCTGAGCGCGATCATGCCAACACTGGGCTTGATCCTGGCCGTGCTGGGTTCCATCTTCTTTGGTATCGCCACGCCCACGGAGGCCGCCGGTGTGGGTGCGCTGGGCGCCAGCATTCTGGCTGCGCTGAACGGCCGTCTGAATGCGGAAGTACTCAAGGATGTGTGTATCAAAACCACGCTGACTACTGCTTTTGTGTTCGGTATTTTCCTGGGGGCTACCGCCTTTGCTGTGGTGATGCGCTCACTGGGGGGCGATGAGTTTATCGGCTCACTGCTGCACGGCATCCCGCTGTCACCTGAAGGCATCGTCGTGGTGATTCTGTTGATTGCCTTTGTCGCGGGCTTCTTCCTGGACTGGCTGGAGATCAGTTTGATCCTGCTGCCATTGGTCGGCCCTGTGGTCGCCAATCTGGGCTTTGACCTGACCTGGTTCGTGGTCCTGTTCGCCCTGGCGCTGCAGACATCCTTCCTGACACCACCGGTAGGGTTCTCGCTGTTTTATTTGAAAGGCGTGGCGCCGCCGGAAATCAAAACCTCGGATATCTATAAAGGGGTCATTCCTTTCATCCTGATTCAGCTCACAGCGGTTGCACTGGTGTTTTTCTGGAAAGACCTGGTGCTCTGGTTGCCATCGGTTCGCTACGGCGCGGGCTAACCTGACACCCTTTCACTCTGTTGCTATATCTGCCCTTTGCGAGCAGCGCCCCTGACGGGACGACTGCTCGTTTTTTATTCAGCAACCGGTTTGGGGCGCATCAGCAGTAACACCAGAACTGCCGCAATAAAGGCGATACCCGCTGCCGTATCAAACAATCCACTGAAACCCGACTGGTAGGCCTGCAAAGCCAGAACCGGATCAATGGGCTCCCCCGGCATTGCCTGTACGCCCGTTGCTCCAGATGAGAGCCTTCCCGCTGCAACCGCAGTCACAAGGTCGGATTCCAGCCAACACCCTGTATCAGGACAGAGTCCAAGCTGCAATTCACCCCGCACACGACTCAGCATCACAGAGGACAAGCCGGCATACCCCATCAGCATGGCCAGAAAGCGTGCTGTGGTACTAATCCCGGACGCCATGCCGACTTGAGAAACGGAAACCGTTCCCAGAATAGCCTTCTGGGTTTCACCATTAATCAGTCCGCCACCTGCCCCCAGACACGCCATACTGATCATAAATCGAGTCGAGTCAGCCGCCTGTACCGCATCCGCCAGGCCAAGATTTCCCAGTGCGATCACCATCAACCCCAAGCCCAGTAACTGCCAGGATTGCAGCCACACCGAAAGGCGACGGCTCACAAATGGAAAAATCAGCATCCCGAGCGCAAAGGGCAGAAGCGCAATCCCGGTCCAAAGTAAGGAAATCGCCAGGCCACGCTGCAGATACAGCGGGAGGAAGGCCGCCATTACCTGCGCCGCAGCGGCATATCCCAGCATGGCAGCCACACCGCCAATAAAGGCTGGAGACCCAAACAGCCGCAGTTCCAGCATAGGATTTGCAACGATTATTTCCCGCAGCACAAATGCGCACAGCAGGAGCAGCCCCAACAGCAACGGCCAGAGCACCCAGGGATGCTGCCACCCCAAATCAGGCCCGTGAATCAGGCTCCAGCTACCCGCAAACATGGTTAGAGAAAACAGGAGGGCACCGCCCCAATCAAAAGATTCGGGACGTGGAGAACTGGATTCTTCAACCAGATGTGTCACCAACAGGATCAGTACTGCACAGATAGGTGCCACCATTCCCAGTGCCCAGCGCCAGCCCATCCAGTCGCCGATGAAACTACTCAGCAAGGGTGCCAACACCATGGTCAGGCCCATGATGCTACCCCAAACGGCCCAGGCCTTAATCGCCGCCTCAGGTTCCCGAAACGCCTGACCAATAAGCGCCAGCGCCGGCGCTAACAAAAGCGCAGCTCCCGCGCCCTGTAACACGCGAGCAAGAATCAACAACTCAACTCCGGGGGCAACGCTTGTGGCCAGCGCACTTCCGCCAAAGATCGCCAACCCTAAGCGCAGGATGCGCCTGCGGCCATAGTGATCAGCCAAGGCCCCCGCAACCAGCAGCAAGGACGCAAAGCTCAATAGAAACCCGCTCAGCACCCAGGCCGTCTGCGCAAAATCCAGCTTCAAACCTTCGACCAGCATGGGCGTAATCACCCCCACCAGATTGGTATCAAAGATGGTCAGTGCACAGGCAGCCGAGGCTGTCAGCAATACCGCTTTTCGACCGTTTCCCTGACTCACTCGCGGCGCTCTCGACGCCGATAAAGTGGCTCAGGGCTGGCAACGGAGCGCGCATAGATTTGATTAAACCCGGACAACCCCTTTAGGGCTTCAGAAGCCGGTTTGTCTGCACGGACACAAAACGACGAGAAACCACAGTGATGCATCAAAGCCAGCTGATCGCGCAACACATCGCCGAGGGCCCTGAGGTCACCCTTGAACCCCAAACGGGTACGCAGCAAACTGGCCTGACTGTAGGCACGACCGTCCATAAAGCCAGGGAATTGCAGCGCAATCATTGGCAACTGCTCGATCCAGGGCAACAGAACCTCCGGTTCCTCATCTGGGTCCAGCACCACCGCCGTCTGCCCTGGCTCCAGTTCACCGTTTTCCTGAAGCGCCTGCCAACGAGACCAGGGAAGAACCGGAAACGCCTGGCTTCCCAAGGGTTCATCATCTGCCACCAACTCCCAGCGATCATCAGAGAGAACAACGGCTTTTTCCTTCCAGAAACCGATCATGTTCTTCATGCTGTTACCTCGGCTACGGTCTGTTCGCCATACACGGCTTCCTTGAAAGGCGCCAATCCCAGGCGCTGAACCGCCTCGATAAATGATTCCTCGACTTCACGGTATTCCAGGTAGGTTTCCAGCAGACGCTCAATGGCCTGAGGTACTTCTTCCGCCTTGAATGCACGCCCAATCACACGACCCAGCGCACTATCCTTGCCCTGATCGCCACCAATGGTGATCTGAAAATATTCCTCGCCATTTTTATCCAGACCAAGAATCCCGATATTGCCTATATGGTGATGGCCGCAGGCATTCACACAGCCCGAGATATTGAGGCTCAGCGGCCCCAGGTCATGCAGGTAGTCCAGATTATCGAACCGTGTCTGGATAGCACTGGCAACCGGCAGCGAGCGGGTGCTGGCCAGGTTGCAATAGTCGCCACCAGGACAGGTGATCAGATCGGTCAGCAAACCGATATTCGGTGTTGCCAGACCCACGTCCTGAAGCGAACGCCAGAGGGTGTAGAGATCATTTTTTCGAATATCCGGCAATACCAGATTTTGCTCATGGGCAACCCGGACTTCACCAAAGCCATAGAGGTCGGCCAGATCCGCAAGGGTTTGCATCTGCTGCGCAGTTACGTCACCGGGAGGTGTAGAAGGACCCGGTTTGGTCGAGACCACAACCGACGCATATCCCGATTTCTTGTGTGCTCGAGTATTGCTTTGCACCCAGCTGGCAAAAGCCTCATCGCGCGCCAGCCAGGCGCCATGCTCAGGGTCGATAGCGCTCAGATTCTGATAGGCAGGTGGATGAAAACCCATCGCCACACGTGCATATTCCTGTCCAGTGAGCTCAGCGGCACCATCACGAATCTGCTCCCACTCGCGCTCCACCTCACGTGCAAAGGCTTCAATGCCCAGCGCCTTCACCAGAATCTTGATACGCGCCTTGTACTTGTTGTCGCGGCGACCATAGCGGTTATAGACGCGTAAAATCGCTTCCACATAGGTCAGCAGATGCTGCCAGGGCAGATCGCTTCGCAATAGCTGGTTCAGGATTGGCGTACGGCCCAAACCGCCCCCGACCATCACCTTGAGCATGGGCGTGCCCTGCTCCCCAGGGTAGAGATACAGCCCGATGTCATGGGTACGCACAGCCGCTCGATCCTCTTCAGTGGAAGAGATGGCAATTTTGAATTTGCGTGGCAGGAACAGGAACTCGGGGTTGACCGTCGACCACTGACGCAGGATTTCGGCCAAGGGACGAGGGTCGATCAGTTCATCGGCCGCCACACCGGCAAAAGCCTCAGTGGTGATATTGCGCACGCAGTTGCCCGACGTCTGGATAGCGTGCATCTCATTGTCGGCCAGCAGTTGCAGGATATCCGGCACCTGCTCCAGCTCGATCCAGTTGAACTGAATATTCTGTCGCGTGGTGAAATGGCCATAACCACGGTCATATTGCTCCGCTATTTGCGCCAGGGTCCGCAGTTGCTGAGATGAAAGCGTCCCATAGGGAATGGCGACGCGAAGCATGTAGGCATGCTTTTGCAGATAAAGCCCGTTTTGCAGCCTGAGCGGTAAAAACTCCTCTTCGCTCAGTTCACCACTCAGGCGTCGTGCCACCTGATCTCGAAATTGTTCTACCCGCGCCTGCACCAGGGCATGGTCATATTCATCGTATCGGTACACGCAGCTACCTCATCGTTTCCAGCAAAAGCCAGAGAGTAGCGGCAGCCGCACCGATAGGAGCAGGCTCAATTTTATGAATATAGATAGGGACAGATCAGCTACGCAGTAATAACTCAGGCAGCAGATTCAGTGCACGAGTCCGGCGTTCATCCCAAGGGTGGGCAAAACTCAGACGCAAGCAGTTGCGAAACTGCCCTGAGACTGAAAACAGGGGACCCGGCGTGATAACCACGCCCTGCTCCAGCGCTGCGGGATAGCTTGCCAGGGTATCGACGCTTTCGGGTAGCTCCACCCAAACAGCCAAACCGCCCAAAGGTACACTGACTCTCAATTCAGTGGACCAGGCTTGAAGAAAGGCAATCAATCGATCACGCCGGTCGCGCAGCTCATTGCGCTGGCGACGCAGATGCGTCGAGAAACTACCATCCTGCATAAACTCGGCTACCCCCTGTTGCAGGTAGCGACTGCTGGCCAACTGGGACACCAGTTTCAAATGCAGGATCCGTTGATGCCAGCGCGCACCCGCGACCCATCCCAGACGCAAGTCACGGGACAGGCTCTTGGAGAAAGAGCTGCACAGGATGACACGCTCATTGCGGTCCAGAGCCTTCAAAGGATCAGGGATGGCACCCAATGCGGTATCGGCATAGATATCATCTTCGATAATGGCCAGATCATGCTTATCGGCCAAGTCCAGCAAGCGCTGTCGTGAAGCCAAAGGCATGAGCGCGCCACTGGGCGTTGCGAACGCCGGAGAAACGATGCAGGCACGCACCGGCCAGCGGGACAGGACCTCTTCCAGCGCGGCCATATCCATGCCGCTTTCCGGCGAGGTCGGCACTTCAACTACCTTCAACTCCAGTTGTTCCAGTAGCTGCATCACGCCATAAAAACCCGGCGACTCTACCGCCACCACATCGCCGCGCTTACAGCAGGCCTGCAACGCCAAAAACAGGGCATGCTGGCAGCCAGACGTGATGCACAACTGCTCACGTTCCGCCGCCCAGCCTCGTCGAGCCAAGTGCAACGACAGCTGCTCCCGCAGGCCGACATCACCGGCGGGCTCATCGTAATAGAGGTAATCTTCACCACGCTGACGCCGCAACGCCCGACCGATGGAACGGTTCAGTGCCAGAATGCCAGCGGGCAGATCACCGGCACGGAAATCGGGAATCAGGTCAAAGGCCGCACTGCGGCGCATGATATCCAGCAGCAGCTCACTGACATTCACGGGGCGTGGCGCTTCGATACTTACCCGACTTTGCGGTTGTCGCACGGTGCGCGGCTGCAAGGAAACGAAATAGCCAGCCTTGGGACGTGCTTCCAATAAGCCCTGAGCTTCCAGCCGCTGCAGGGCGTGTTGCACCGTGGCTTTGGAGAGGCCGTGCTCCTTGCACAGAGCTCTGATGGAGGGCAAACGCTCCCCCAAACGCCAGCGCTGCTCCTCTATTCCTCTCAGCAACCAATGTTCAAGCTGCTGATAACGATATTCCGCGCTCACTCCAGGCCTCTCCTCATCTGTACCTATTACTTATTACTTTTTTATACCTGAACCTATCGTTTGTACAGGCGTAATCTGCCCTCCATTCAAAGCGCGGGCGTCCAGCCTGGTCACTCCCCCCATTGGGTAGGCATGCCCTGTCTCATCGCTCCCAGGTACCCCGCTTTGAATACTGTTTTTGAGCAAACTGATCTCACCCGAGGTGTCCCATGTATGACACGGCCCTGATGTTGGCCCGGATACAGTTTGGTTTTACTGTTTCCTTCCACATCATTTTCCCCGCAATCACTATCGGCCTGGCCAGCTACCTGGCTGTTCTTGAAGGCTGCTGGCTACGCACTCAAAACCCGGTTTTCAAGCAACTTTACGAATTCTGGAGTCGGATTTTTGCACTTAATTTCGGTATGGGCGTTGTTTCCGGCGTCGTCATGGCCTACGAGTTTGGCACCAACTGGCCTGAATTCTCTCGTTTTGCGGGCAGCATTACCGGTCCTTTGCTGACCTACGAGGTTTTAACCGCCTTTTTCCTTGAAGCCGGCTTTCTGGGCGTCATGCTGTTTGGCTGGAACCGTGTTGGCGCGCGTCTGCACTTTTTTGCCACGATCATGGTCGCATTGGGTACGCTGGTATCGGCGACCTGGATACTGGCGTCCAACAGCTGGATGCAAACACCCGCTGGTTACGAGGTTGTGGACAACCGTGTAATTCCTACCGACTGGATGGCCATCATTTTTAATCCATCCTTCCCCTATCGGCTGGTGCATATGGTCTTGGCCGCCTTTCTCAGTACTGCACTGATGGTTGCGGCCAGCGCCGCCTGGCACTTGCTCAAGGGGAAGGATACTCCGGCTATTCGCAAGATGCTGACCATGGGCATCGGCATGCTGGTAATCACCGCCCCCTTACAGATGCTGGCAGGCGATGTTCACGGACTGAATACGCTGGAACACCAGCCAGCCAAGGTTGCCGCCATGGAAGGCCACTGGCGCAACGAAGAACCGGGCACGGGTGTCCCTCTACTGCTGTTTGGCTGGCCTGACAACGAGGCCGAAACAACCCATTTCGCCGTTGGTATTCCCCGCCTGGCCAGCCTGATTCTGACCCATAGCTGGGAAGGCACCATTCCCGGCCTGTCCGAATTTCCGGCAGACGAGCGCCCCAATGCTGCTGCCGTATTCTGGTCATTTCGGGTGATGGTTGGCCTTGGCCTGCTGATGTTTCTGCTGGGCATCTGGGGGATATGGGCCTGGTGGAGGGGAACTCTGTTTCATAACCGCACCCTGCTTCGATTTACGCTGCTGATGGGGCCATCCGGACTGATCGCGCTGCTGGCGGGCTGGTTCACAACCGAGCTGGGCCGCCAGCCCTGGGTGATCCACGGCCTGATGAAAACCGCCGATGCCGGCAGTAACCACAGCACCTCGACCATGGTGTTTTCGCTGGTGCTGCTGGTCGTCGTGTATGGCCTGATCTTTGGTACCGGCATTCGTTACCTGCTGCGCCTGATCGGCAAAGGACCGGATCAGTCGATTGAGACAACCCTTTCCACTATCCGTCCGACAACTCCGTCGGATACACATTCAGGAGACTGACATGGGTATCGATACCGCATTGATCTGGGCCGTAATCATTCTGTTTGGCGTGCTGCTCTATGTCATTGCCGATGGGTTTGATCTGGGTGTCGGACTACTGTTCCCACTGGTCCCCGACAAGGAAGAGCGCGATCAGATGATGGCCAGCATCGCGCCGATCTGGGATGGCAACGAAACCTGGCTGATTCTGGGCGGTGCCGGACTGATGGCTGCATTCCCACTGGCCTATGCCGTGATTCTGAGTGCGCTCTATATCCCGGTGTTAATGATGCTGATTGGGCTGATTTTGCGCGGCGTGGCATTCGAGGCACGAGCCAAGGCCAGCACACGCAGTCGACACCTGTGGGACAAGGCTTTCTTTGCAGGCTCGCTGCTCGCGACCTTTTTTCAAGGCGTCATTCTGGGGGCATACATTTCGGGATTGCCGGTAGAAAATAACGCCTTCAGTGGTCACGCGCTAAGCTGGTTAAGTCCCTTCGCACTTTTTTGCGGCCTTTCGCTGGTCGCCGCCTATGCTCTGCTGGGCGGTACCTGGCTGATCATGAAAACCGAGGGTGGCTTGCAGCAACAGATGCGTCGCTTAAGTAAACCTCTGGTCTGGCTGCTGATGGGCGTCATCGTACTGATCTCCATCTGGACGCCCCTTGCCCATGACGAAATCGCAGAGCGCTGGTTTAGCCTCCCCAATCTGTTCTGGTTGGCCCCCCTTCCGGTTTTGACTGCCTTGGCTTGTCTATGGCTACTCAAAACGGTCGATCACGGCGAAGCCGGACCATTCGTCATGAGCTTGATTGTGATGGCGCTGGGCTTTCTGGGCCTGGGTATCAGCCTCTGGCCCAATGTCATCCCACCATCAATCAGTATTTGGGAAGCCTCGTCACCCGTCGCCAGCCAGGGGTTTGCATTGGTCGGGGCCTTGCTGATCATCCCGATCATCCTCACCTACTCGGCCTGGTCCTACTACGTCTTCAGAGGCAAGGTCGATGTAGAAGATGGCTATCACTAAACGCTGATATCACGGCGACCTCCTCCACTGGAGGTCGCCTGATCTGCATCGACCAGTT
Source organism: Marinobacterium sp. (assembly GCA_048260865.1). GTDB lineage: Bacteria > Pseudomonadota > Gammaproteobacteria > Pseudomonadales > Balneatricaceae > Marinobacterium. The sequence continues at coordinate 110,599 of JBLXGN010000004.1, forward strand.
AAAAGCCCCACAATCTGTACCTATCAATATTTATTTTTTTAGACCTGAACCCATTCCCACTAAAAGCGTAACCTGCCGACATCAAAAACCAGCGGATCCCTTTGTGGAAAACAACGCCATGGAAAAAATACCTGTCGCACAGCTATCAACGGATACCGGATCCCCCGTGGAGGAGTACACACCCTTTGCGCGGGATGGAAAATTTCATGTTCGCCTGACCAGCGGCCTGTTCCAGAACCTGAGACGGCTCACCAGCTGGCCGCTGATCGCGCTCTTCTTCGGGCTGGTATGGATACAGGTCGATGGCCAGCCCTGGCTGCTGTTCTCGTTCTCCCAGCGCAGCATTTTTCTGTTTGGTCACACCCTGTCCTGGCATGACCTTCCGCTCATGGCAGGTCTGATGATCGCCGGTGCCTGTTTGTTGTTTTTTATGGCCGTCGCCTGGGGCCGTGTCTGGTGTGGTTTTGCCTGTCCGCAAAGTATCTGGACCTGGCTGTTTATCCGCATTGAAGATTTGACCGAAGGTCGCGCCAGCCTGCGCGCCCGTCAGGAAGGACAATCCTTGCGTGGCACAGCCCTGCTGCGCCGAGTACTCAAGCACCTGTTGTGGATCTTGCTGGCTACGCTGACAGCGGTGACCTTTACCGGTTACTTCATCCCGATCCGCGAGATTCTGGCCGATGCCAGCCAGCTGCAACTGTCCACCGGTATTGCTGGTTGGATTGTGATCATGGCTGCACTGACCTATGCCAATGCGGGTCTGGTGCGCGAGAAAATCTGTCTGCATGCCTGCCCCTACTCACGTTTCCAGGGGGTCATGTTTGACCGGGATACGCTGACCGTGAGCTATGACAAGGCCCGTGGTGAGCCTCGTGCGAACCGTCGTAATGCAGATGCCAACAGCGGTGACTGTGTGGATTGCGGCCTCTGCGTTCAGGTATGCCCTACCGGTATCGATATCCGCGACGGTCTTCAGGCCGCCTGCATCGACTGTGGTGCCTGCATTGATGCCTGTGATGCGGTTATGAAGAAACTGGAACGCCCTATCGGCCTGGTCCGTTTTGCCTCCGAAGCCCAGTTACAGAAGCAGCCATCCCGACTTCTGCGTCCTCGTCTGGCCGGTTATGCAGCGGTAATGGGCTGTGCTTTCGCCGCCGTACTCTTTGGCTTTACCCAGACAACCGAATTGTTAGTGGAAATTCGTCGTGATCGAGGAGCGCTGTTTGTGCAGCTGGATGAAGAAACCTTCTGCAACAACTACCGCGTTAAGGTCGAAGGGTTTGATGACACCCAGAACCTGATTCAGGTCTCGGTATCCGGGTTGGCAGACTACCAGTTGTTTGGCCCTGAGCAGCTGAACCTGAATGAACACAACTCGACCTGGCTGCCCTATCGAGTCTGTACACAGAACCCGGAGCTCCCGCGTGCCGAACTGAACTTCCAGTTCGCCAGTGCAGACTTCAAAACCCGGAAGCAAACCACCTTTATTACCCAGACGTTCTGAGAACGGAGTACCCCTTGTAGAACTGGCCTCATGAGTTGGCACGCAGCTTGCTGTATACAGGACAGGTAGCCACTCTGTCCGGTGGTTGCTTGCATAGCTCTAACATGAGGCTTTTGCGCCTGAACCCAGCGGCTCCCGTAGCCTTGAGGTCAGGCGCTTTTTTTTGCCCTGCATCAACCTTCAGCACGCTTATTGTGCACCTGCACCAAAACAGGCCGTAGAATTCGCTCCCCCCACCATGAGAAGTCATCGCCTTTGGCTGATGGCGCGTATAATCAGTATGAAAGCTTTCGCATATCCTCTACTGCCTGAGGCCATCTATGGCTGCAATATCCAAACGTTCTATTGCCACGCTGCTCGTACTGGTTTGGGCCTGTGCAATGGCGGCTGCTTTCTGGTGGTTTCAGCTGCGCTGGTACCAACCACTTGAAAGCCTTACAGGTGATGCCCTTTTCAATGCTGAGCAACTGAGCGTAAGCCAGCGCACACCGGATGTGCCCATTGAAGTGATCCACTTTTTCGATAGCCGCTGCCCTTGCACCCGGTTCAATACCCCGCACGTACAGGACCTGATGGATCAATATCAGGAGCAGTCCATTCGCTTTCGAATATTGGTACCAGATGCCTCCCAGCTGACAGAAGCACAGTCGCTGTTCCCCCAGGTGCCTGTCGACGTCGCCTCAGCGCAGGACAGGCCTCCAGCGAGCCCGGCAGCACTGGTGCTCTCAGAGCGTCACGGGGCCGAATATATGGGCCCCTGGAGTCCGGGGGCAGTCTGTAACAGCAGAAGTGGCGACTATGTCTCTCAGGTGCTAGACCAAATAGTAGAAGGCAAAAGGCGTAACCAAACGTTCCAACTGGCCAGTGGCTGTCTTTGCCCCTGGACCGATAATTCATCCGCTGTACACGATGGAGTTTCAGCATGACGGCTAATAGCCAGCACTTTTCCATGTACTCTCTCTACTGCCACGGTGACCGGCTTATGGCCGGCGTGCAGTGGTTTCTGCTGCTCGTTGCTCTGGGTATGGCCAACTGGTACAGCACCTGGGCAGAAGCCCTTATCATTGGCCTGCCAACAACCCTGCTCTGCACCCTGCTGGTCAAGCTACAGCCTGGCAGCCGATTGACCCGAGTTACTCAGGGCCTGGCATTTATGGTGTACTCAGCCCTGCTGATTCACCAAAGCCACGGCATGATTGAGTTCCATTTTGCGATTTTCGTACTCTTGGCATTCCTGCTTTTCTATCGCGACTGGATGCCCATACTGGCGGCGGCCGGGCTGATTGCCGTTCATCATGCGCTGTTTAACTATCTACAGGAGAGCAATGCCGGTGTGTTCATCTTTGAGCTGCGTACCGGTTGGAACATCGTGTTCATCCATGCGGCTTTTGTGGTGTTCGAAGCGGCGCTGCTGATTTACATGGCACACCTGCTGTGCCGCGAAGCCAAGCAATCGGAAGAGCTTTCACAGCTGGTCGCTAATATGGTCGTCAACGATGGCCAAATCGACCTGCGTGCCGACCTCAAGAAAGAAGGCTCCCAGTTGGAGCGGGAGCTGCGTAACTACGTGTTCCAGATTCGTCAGGTCGTTAAACAAACCCAGGAAGGCAGTCAGCGTCTTAGCTCAGAACTCAATCACGCTACCCGCCGAACTCAGGACGCAAGTGAGAAATCACGCCAGCAGCGTGATAAAACCGACCAGCTGGCGTCGGCTGTTCAGGAACTGGCCAACTCCTTCCATGAGGTCAGTGCTCACGCCCAGCATACGGCGGATACGACTCAAGAGGCTGGCGCCAAGGCCCAGGGCAGTACTCAGACACTGAGCCGGGTCAGCAACCTGATTCAGGAACTGGCCACTGAGATTCGCAGTGCAGACCAACTGATGCTGGCACTCGAGCAGGACAGTCGAGAGATTGGGGAAGTCACCGAACTCATCAGCGGTATTGCCGAGCAAACCAACCTGCTGGCCCTAAATGCCGCGATTGAAGCGGCCCGTGCCGGTGATACAGGGCGCGGGTTTGCGGTGGTTGCGGACGAAGTACGCAAGCTGGCTCAAAACACTGCAGCCTCCTCACAACGCATCCAGAGTACGGCGCTGCAACTACAAAGTCGGACAAAAGACGCCAGCTCTTCCATGCAAAGCTGTACTCTGAAAGCAAACAACAGTGTCGAAGGCATGCAGGAAGCAGCCAGAATGCTGAGTGATATCACCGATGCCGTTATGCAAATTAACGACATGAATACACAGATTGCATCCGCAGCTGAAGAGCAGTCTGCCGTGGCAGAAGAAGTGAACCAGAACGTCACCCTGATCAGTGACCTGGCACAGGAAGTCGACTCTGTCGTCACCGAAACCAGCCATAGCGCACGCGAGCTGGCCAAATTGAGTGAAGACCTGTCGACTCAGGTGGAACGTTTTAAAACCTGATTTTGCCAGACTCGTCTCAGCCCCATAACCAAAAACCGGACCTGTTTTCAGGTCCGGTTTTTTCATTTCAGAAGCCTTTCAGCGAAATTAAAGCGTCTCGCTGACGCTGGCAACCGCCTGATCAACCACCTCAACAATGCGATCAATCTGTTCAGCCGTTGCGGTCAATGCAGGGCTGAAGTTCAGAATATTGTTGAAGCCATCCAGACTGCGGTTGGTGCGTCCAATCAGCACACCGCGCTGCTTACAGGCACCGGCAATGGCGATAGCAACCGACTCATCCACCGGTACTTTGGTTGTTTTGTCCGCTACCAGCTCAATACCGGCAAACAACCCCTTGCCACGCACATCACCTACAATGGCGTGCTTGTCTTTCAGAGCGGTCAAACCAGCCAACAGACGCTCGCCCATCAGACGTGAGTTTTCCACCAGACCTTCTTCTTCAATTATCTTCAGGTTCGCCAGTGCTGCGGCCGGACCTGCCAGGCAACCACCAAAGGTTGAGATATCACGGAAGAAGCCCAGCTTGTCACCCGCCTCCTCCTGCAGTAGATCGAACACACGCTCAGTGGTGACCGTGCATGAAATGGCGGCATAGCCAGAGGCAACACCCTTGGCCATGGTGACGATATCCGGCTGGATCGGGTAATGCTGATAACCAAACCACTGACCGGTTCGGCCCACACCACACACCACCTCATCCATGATCAGCAGGATGTTGTACTTGTCACAAATCTCGCGCACCTTTTCCCAGTAACCTTCTGGCGGCGTGATGATGCCGCCACCCGCCGTAATGGGCTCAAGAATGATGGCACCCACAGTGTCAGCGCCTTCACGCAGAATCACTTCCTCAATCGCTTCGGCGGCTTTTACACCGTAGTCAGCACTCTCGGGATACTGATTGCGGTATTCGCAGCAGTGCGGCACTTCCACAAAACCCGGCACGAATGGACCGAACTGGGCACGGCGCTCCGCCTGGCCTGTGGCACTCAAGGCTGCAATCGTGGTGCCGTGGTAATCACGCTCGCGGTAAAGGATTTTGTACTTGTTGCCGCCGTAGTGCTTGTGCGCAATCTGGCGCACCATTTTGAACGCTTTTTCGTTCGCTTCTGAACCCGAGTTTGAGTAGTACACACGGCTCAGGCCCGGCATCTTATCCAGCAGTTTCTGCGCAAAAGCCGCAGCTGGCTTATTGCCCATGGAACCGGCAAAAAAGTTCAGCTCAGCCAGCTGGTCGCGTACGGCATCTGCAATTTCAGTACGGCCATAACCCACATTGGTAACCCAAACACCACCGGCGGAGGCATCCAGATATTGGTTCCCCTCGCTGTCCCAGAGATTAAGCCCCTCACCGCGCACAAACATCGGCAGGCCATTACTGGCTGCTGCTCCTGGCGTCAGATGGTGCCAGACATGATCACGGTCGATGGTTTTCAGTAGGTCCAGTTCATTGAGACTGCTGTTCATAGTGTTAATCCTGTTCTTGGGTGAGGGCTTAGGCGTCGCGATGGATAGAAAACGGTGACCAGGCCTGAGAAACGGGCATCAGTTCCAGCTGGTTCACATTCAGATGAGGTGGCAGTGTGGCCAGCCAGAACACCGTATTGGCCACGTCTTCGGGCTGGATCGGATCAGCGCCCTTGTAGAGGTTGTCGTAGGCGTCCTGATTACCGCCGGTACGCACCAGGGTAAATTCACTCTCAGACAGACCCGGTGCCAGGTTGCTGACACGCACGCCGGTACCGGACAGGTCGCAACGCAGGCCATAGGAGAACTGTTCAACAAACGCCTTGGTGCCGCAGTAAACGTTGCCGCCCGGATAAGGCCAGTGACCGGCAATGGAGCCCAGGTTGATAATGCTGCTGCCTTTACCCTGCTTGATCAGGGTTGGCAACAACGCGTGAGTCACCGTTACCAGACCGCTGATATTGGTGTCAATCATCTGCTGCCACTCTTTCAAGTCGCAGTTCTGGGCCGCTTCGGTACCCAGCGCCAGCCCCGCGTTATTAAGCAGCACATCAACCTGCGCAAAGGCTTCCGGCAAGGACTCAATGGCGGCCTTAACCGCTTCGGCATCGGTCACATCCAGTTTCAGCACCAACACCTGACACTGTGTCGAAAGCTCCTCGCTGATAGCCGCCAGACGCTCTTCACGACGCCCGGTCAGCACCAGATTCCAGCCATCCGCGGCAAACCGGCGGGCGCAGGCCAAACCAAACCCAGAGGTTGCGCCGGTAATAAATGCGGTCTTGGACATAGTGTCTCTCCTGTTCAAAACAATCAGAAAATCGAGTAAACGCCCATGCCCAAACCGCTGACCGACAACAGGGCCAGCACCGGTAAGGCAACGGGATGAAAAGAGCTGGGACGCAGGCGGTGGAAAGCCCACTGGCCCAGTTGGACGCCGACCAGTGTCGGCAACAGCAGGATCAACACGGGGCCGATCAGGCTGGCATCAAAAACATCGCTCAGGTACAGCATCAGCAGCGCCAGCAGGTCGGTGGCTGCCAAAAAGATGACCATGGAGGCACGCTGAATGACAGGATTGGTCGGTGTGGTCAGCAGGTAGCACACCACCGGCAAACCGCCGACGGAGGCCGCCGCCGTAAAAGCACCAGACACACTGCCGACAATGCGGGTCAGCCAGGGATACTCTCGAGCACTGGTGGCGGGACGACGGATCAGCAATAGCGTCATCAACAGCACACCGGCGCTAATTGACAGCTTGAGCCAGGTTTCCGGCACCTGAATCAGAATGGTCAAACCCAGGGGAATACCGATCAGCGCCCCCTGTCCGAGCCGCAGGCAAAGTCCCTTATCCACATGCTTCAGAGCGGGTTTCAACAGGCCCACAGTGCCGATCAGATCGAGTAACAAAATGACCGGTACACTTAACTGCGGTGGCCAGATCAGGTTGAGACCGGTAATGGCAATGGCCGCAAAACCGAAACCGGTATAGCCCCGCACCAAAGCCGCCAGCGCGACCAGCAGTACAGCCAGTTCCAGATGATCAATGCGGGTCAAAGAGATAAGTTCAGCCACAATCCAACGCTCCAGCGGTATCGACGGGAATGCCGATACACAGCTGTACGTTAGGAGTTGACCGAACTCAGGTGATAGATCCAGTTACAGGAGTTTGTTGGTCCAGCGTTGGCTAATGGCGCGCGGAATATTGGTCCAGGGTATGACTGAGCAGCTCAATACCCGCTTCAATCTTATGCGTGGCAATGGCCGAGAACCCCAGGCGGAAGTAATTTTTTGGCGGATTGTCTCCAAGGCAGTGCACCGCGCCCGGCTCAATCAATACCCCCTCTCGTGCCGCCATCCAGGACAGCTCTTCGGTATCCACCTCTTTGCGCGCACGCAGCCAGATAGATGAGGCCCCCGAACTGACCGGCACCGTCATCATGTCCGGCAGGTAACGCTCAACCGCCGCTTGCATACGCACCAGTTTGTTCGAGTACAGCTCACGAATTTTGCGCAGGTAGGCATCATAGTGCCCCTGCGCCAGAAACAGCGCTGCCTGACGCTGATTGTTGGCGGCCGGGTGGCGGTACATCAATCGGCGCAAAGCTCTGGCTTCCGCAATCAGGGTTTCATCCGCCACCATGAAGCCGATTCTCAAACCGGGTGAAATCGACTTGGACAGACTGCCCATGTAGATCACACGCTTATCCTGATCATAGGCTTTCAGAGCCGGAACCGGGTTTTCCTGCATATTGATATCGGCGTCGTAATCATCCTCGATCAGGATGGCATCATGTTCAGAGGCCAGAGCCATCAACTCACGGCGGCGAGGTACTGACAACTCTGCCCCGGTAGGCACCTGATGACTGGGAGTCACGTAAATGTAGTCACAGGCCTGCAGACGCTCATCTACCACCAGCCCTTCTTCATCGACCGGCTGCAGATGAATATCCGCATCGAACATCTTGAAAATGCTATGGGCATCTCGAAACCCCGGATTCTCCAGCGCCACCCGTGTACTGCGATCACACAGGAGATTGGCCAGCAGATAGAGTGAGTTTTGCGTGCCGATGGTGATCAGGATTTCGTTGGGTTCTGCATAGATGCCCCGCTTGGGCAGCAGACGCGTTCTTACCTGCTCCACCAGCGCGGCATCATCGGAATCCACACTGTCATGAATCCAGTCTTTGCCACCGCTACCGGACAGGGATTTTCGGGCACACTCGCGCCATTGCTCTATGGGAAAGAACTCATGCTGAACCTGCCCATAGATAAAGGGATACTCAAATGCACGCCAGTTATTCGGTTTGATGATGGAACGCTCTTCACTGGGACATCGACGAAAACGATCTCGCCAGTTCGGCGCGCCAGCGGACTCTTCTTGCACCACATCAGTGCAAATATCCTCCGGATTGTGAAATGCAGGTGCGATGAAATAGCCCCTGCGCTTCATCGGGACGAGATAACCGGCATCCACCATGCTTTCATAAATCAGCACAATCGTGTTGCGTGAAACGCCCAGCTGCTCGGCCAGACGACGAGACGATGGCATGGGCTCATCCACCGGCAGATGGCCACTGAGAATGGTTGCAACCAGCCGCTCACGAATCTGGTCCTGCAATGTGCGTCCCGGCTCAAAATCGACCTTTAAATAGTGTTCATTCATATCAGCAGCAGCAATTGTCGTCGTTTAATGCACCAAAATAATGCACAAAATATGCCATTCATTTCAACTGGACCCATACCCGGTCCAGACTGGCTCTATGGTCAGAGCAAGACCCGGTTCTAATGTGGACTCAGGCTACAAAACACCCAGCCGCTAGCACGGCAACCCATTATCGAAATCGGAGCACCAACATGAAAAAGATCAGCACCAAAACGCTTGTGGGGCGCATTGCAAACAAACTGGCCATCGCCGTTGGAGCAGGCGTTCTCTGCACACAGATGGCTTACGCCGACACCCTGACCATCGGTTACCAGGGCATGATGAACCCCTGGAAGGCCGTGATTGCCGACAAGGCCCTGGAAGAAGCCACCGGTATGGACATTGAATGGCGTCGCTTCGACTCAGGCGCCAAGGTCATCACCGCCATGGCATCGGGCGATGTGGACATTGCGACTGCCGGTTCCAGCCCGATTGCTGCCGCCATCAGCCGTGGCGTAGACATTGAGCTGGTCTGGATTCTTGAGAACATTAACGAAGCCGAAGCGCTGGTTGTTCGTAACGGCAGCGGCATCACCGCACCTCAGGATCTCAAAGGCAAAACCCTGGGTGTTCCCTTTGTTTCCACTACTCACTTCCACACCCTGTTCGCACTGGAACAGTTCGGTCTGACCGAGAAGGACGTCAAGGTTCTGAACCTGCAGCCTAACGCCATTTCCGCCTCCTGGAAACGCGGCGATATCGATGCAGCCTTTATCTGGGATCCGGTTCTGGGTCAGCTCAAGGAAGATGGCCAGGTCCTGCTGAGCTCTGGCGAGTTAAGCCGCTGGGGTAAGGCAACCTTCGACGGCATGGTCGTGAGCAAGGAATTCGGCAAGTCCAACCCTGAAGTGGTCAGCAAACTGATCGAACTCATGGCCAAGGCTGACAACGAATACCGCACCAACAAAGACAGCCTGACCGCTGAGTCTCCGATGGTGAAGAAAATCGCCCAGATGACCGGTGGCGATGCCGCCAGCGTACCGGGCGTACTGGCGCTGTATCAGTTCCCGACCCTGGCCGAACAGCAGAGCTGTGCCTGGCTGGGTTGTGGTGAAGAAGGCGGTGCTGCCAAGGCCCTGCGCTTCACATCTGAGTTCCTGAAAGAGCAGGGCAAAATCCCGGGCCTGAAAGAACGCTACAGCGACTTTGTAAACCCCTCCTATGCCGAGAAGGCTGGATCCTGATCTGGATTGACCCGTGCGGGCTTCGGCTCGCACCGGTCACCCCCGAAGGAGAAAGAACATGAGCAGATTGCAGATTCATGATGTGTCGGTGGTATATCCCGGCCTAAATAGCGGTGAAGAAGTACAGGCCCTGTCCAACATCAACTTCACTATCGAACCGGGCGAATTTGTCGTCGCATTGGGCGCCTCGGGCTGTGGCAAGACGACCTTGCTGAGCTTGATGGCCGGATTTATCTCACCGACCGACGGTTACCTCACTTTGGGTGACAACCCCGTCACAGGACTGCCCCGCGTGGCCTGTGGTGTGGATCTGCAGGATCAGATCTCCGGCCCCGGAAAAGAGCGCGGCGTCGTATTTCAGAAGCACGCCCTGCTGCCCTGGCTGAATGTGCTGGAAAACACCGAATTTGGTCTCAAGTTACAGGGCGTTGGTAAGGCTGAACGTCGTGAACGTGCCGCCTACTTCCTGAAACTGGTGGGTCTGGAAGATTTCCACAATCACCCGGTTTATCAGCTCTCAGGCGGTATGCAGCAGCGTGTGGGTATCGCTCGCGCACTGACTAACGACCCTGAAATGCTGTTGCTGGACGAACCTCTGGGCGCACTGGATGCCCTGACCCGTGAAGTGCTGCAGGAACTGCTGCTGGATGTGTGGAAAGAGACTGAGAAAATGATGTTCTTCATCACCCACAGTGTTGAAGAAGCCCTGTTTATGGCATCGCGCCTGATCATCATGTCACCGCGCCCGGGCCGTATCACCCACGAGTTCAAACTGGACTTCAACGAACGCTTCCTGGAATGCAGGGATGCACGCAAGGTTAAATCCCTGCCGGAGTTCATCGAGATGCGAGAGAAAGTCCTCAGTATCATCCACGGCGACGAACAGTCTGGAGGTTTGCACTGATGATAGCCAATCAAACTGCCGATGGCACTTTACAGACACCCGCTCAGAACGACGTCAAACAACAGGCGCCTGCACCCAAAGCAGCTGCAGCACGTCCGATTCCGGCGGCCTCGTCCCCCAAACTAATCGAGAGGTTTGCCAAGCTGTTTGCAGCAGGCCCCGTTAAGCCCGGTGACTCCTTCGGCGCGCCCGGCCAGGGTCGCAGCCTGAGCATTAGCATTCTTACCACTGTCTTCCTGATTGGGCTCTGGTTTGTGTCCACCGCTGCAGGCTGGGTCGAGCCGCTGTTTCTGCCGTCACCGGTTGCCGTAGCCGAACGCTTCTGGGAAGTCCTGACCGAAGGCTTCGCCAATGCCACCCTGCTGGAACACACTGGCTGGAGCATGCTGCGCGTCTTTGGTGCCTTTGCCCTGGCGCTGGTGACCGCTGTTCCCATCGGTATTTTCATGGGCGTAAACCGCGTCGCACGCGGCCTGTTTGACCCCATCATCGAGTTCTACCGCCCTCTGCCACCGTTGGCTTACCTGCCGCTGGTCATCATCTGGCTGGGCATCGGTGAAACCTCGAAAATCGTACTGATCTACATGGCCATCTTCGCCCCCATGGCACTAAGTGCCCGTGCCGGTGTGAAGTCCGTCGCCATAGAACAGATCCATGCCGCCTACTCCATGGGTGCATCCCGCTGGCAGGTTGTGCGCCACATCATCCTGAAGAGCGCCCTCCCCGAGATCCTGACCGGCATGCGCATCGGTATCGGCTTCGGCTGGACCACACTGGTAGCCGCTGAAATGGTTGCGGCACAGGCAGGCCTTGGCTTCATGGTGCTGAACGCCGCCGAGTTTCTGGTCACCGACGTGGTCATCATGGGCATTATCGTCATCGGCGTGATCGCCTACCTGTTCGACCTGCTGATGCGCTACGCCGAACGCAAACTGGTGCCCTGGAAAGGTCGTTAAGACAGGCCAAAAGCCTATCCATCTAACTCTACAAAGCCGCCTTGTGCGGCTTTTTTTATTGGCTCTGTTAGCCGTAGGTTGACTGGCAACAGGATGGAAAGTCGTTCAGTATCGGAATACTGTTGATAAGCCTCTGCAGGATAAAGCATAAGGCAAACAGCAACACATGCATGCTCGTTTTCACCGGAAGAGAATGGCTGTGACATCTCGATTTATCCCTTCTTTTCATAAGTTTAGTCCTGCTCTTCCTGTCTTGGACCAAGAGCAAAATACCGCATGCCCAGCTTCACAACGCACGTTCTCCACAAAAAAAAACACAGGAGTAACCATGTCAATTTCAAACATTAACAGCGTGATTGCGGTTGTACCGGTGAGGGATCAAGAAGCAGCCGTCGGGTGGTACAAAACGCTGCTTGCAAGGGATGCAGATATCGTACCGGTGGAAGGTGTAGCTGAGTGGCAGCTTGCTGAAAACGCATGGCTTCAAGTAACAACTGACCCAGAGCGCGCAGGTAGCTCAACAGTGATCATTGGCGTCGATGACATCGATGCGCAGTGCAAAGCCTGCACGGCAGCTAACGTGTCACATGGCGAAGTTATAGAGTACCCAGGCATTATCAAAATGATTGAGGTAACTGATCTGGACGGAAACAAAGTTGCATTTGTCCAAAACATTTCCAATTAGACTCAATCGTTAGAGTAACGTCGTTTGGTAGCCAGCGGGACTATTGTGAAAAAGGTTAACAATGAAAACTCGCTCGGACACGTTCGAGCAAAATCTGGTGCTCTGGTGACTTTGATACTTGCTGAAGCACCAGATGACCGCTTCGCGCACATAGCAGACCTTCACAGGAGTTGGTCGCTCAGCGCACCACAGGATCTGTGGACAAGCTGATTTGAGTTTCTGTGGTTACATACAGTGTATTGATGGCTACATGTTCTCCGCACTCGCTTTGTCGAGTACCTGTGCTCATTTGCGACTGGTAACAGGCGGGAAAATCGTCCAGTATCAAGGAACTATGGACTGGCCGTTGCAGGATAACGCGCACGGCAAAGCTGCAAAACTCGCATGCTCGTTTTCACCGGAAGAGAATGACAGTGATATCTCGATTTATTATTTATCTTCTGGTGCTTACAGCAGATTTTCCAGCCTTGACTGAGAGAAAGATGCGCATGCGCAGTATTAAAGATATTAGTTTAATGGAGAAGCTATGAAGTCACGAGCGAGAGCGATGCTCGATAAGTCGGTTGCTGCAATGCTTTCTGCAATCGAAATTTACAATAAACCTGACTTCAATTATCGAGAAGAAACCTTCTCGGTTCTCTGTATTAATGCTTGGGAGCTATTGTTCAAGGCAAAGGTGCTTCAGCTCGCACGTAACCAAGTTACGAGTCTGTACGTGTGGGAGCACCGCCAACTAAAGGCAGGCGGTAAATCAAAGAAAAAGTACATAAAGAATAATCGGGCTGGAAATCCCATGTCTGTGAGCCTTTTTGAAGCGCACAGGATAATAATTGGAGATTATGGCGTAAAGATAAATAAAGCCGTAAAGACCAATATTACTGCTCTGGCAGAAATTCGGGATAATTCAATACACTTCATCAATGATGACCTATCCTTGGCTATCAAAGTTCAGGAAATAGGCACAGCATCTCTCCAGAACTACCTGCATTTGGTACAAGAATGGTTTGGTCCGGTATTGGATAAATACAACTTTTATTTGATGCCTATGGCATTCTTTCGAGGATTCGATTCTGTTAATGGCGAAACTCTCAACGCGTCCGAGAAGAACCTGCTTCAGTACATAAATAGTATTGAGAAAGAATACGATAACGAATCGATTTCTGACTATAATCTATCACTTCGAATTGACGTGAACTTCAAGAAAGTGAAAAGTGGCTCAGGTATTCCGATTCAGCTTACGAATGATGCAAAGGCTCCAGTAGTTTGCCTCGCAGAAGAAGAAATAATGGATAAGTACCCTTGGGACTATGATGTGCTAACCACTCGGCTCAAGAAGAGATACTCTGATTTCAAGGCTAACGGGAAGTATCACGGCATTAGAAAGTCTCTCGAAGACAATGAGAAGTATTGCCATAAACGACTTTATAACCCATCGAACCCAAATAGTGGAAGCAAGGTTTTTTTTAACCCTAACATTCTTAAAGATTTTGATGAGCACTATAGGAAGAAAAGCTAACTAGGCCATTCAATGTATGCCAAACTTTCCGCTTAACTGCGGTTTTACCACTGGTGATGGCGGGCGTTATGATTACACAAGGAATAAGAGTTGAGCGCAAAACATCCACAAGAAGAAAAATCACGTTTAGGTGGCTACAGCTATGCTTATTGTGAATTTTCAGAAAAAGAGTTTTCAAAAGTTATTGAAATTGAGGAACAGTGGAAGAAAGAAAAGGATTTTTTTTATTCAATCTGAATTAGACAGTATGCACTTCGAAGCCGGTGTGAAAACAATACTTTTTGCTGCTCTAAGTGTTGAAGCTGCAATAAATGATTATGCTGCTTGGCAACTAAGTGATAGTTATTTCGATAAACATCTATCTTCTTTAGATGTGCTATCTAAATGGGTTGTTATTCCAAAGCTTGTATGCGGACAATCTATCAAAAAAAGCGGACCAGCATACTCTTCGCTAAAAAAAATTAATTACTTCAAGAAATGAATTAGTACATAACAAATCTAGGCATCTTGATTTAAGTGCTTCAAATTTGGCAGAGAAATTAGAGAAGCGAAGCGCAGACTTTGATGCCAATGTATACAACGCTTACAGGGCAATTGTACTTTTATCACTAACTATGGACAAAATTGTCGGGCATGGCTACAACCCGCTAAAGTCATTTGATCGTAAAGTTAATCTTACGCTCAATATTCCCGAAAACATAAAGGAGATGGTTGATGAATGTAGAAGAGTTATATCTAGAAATGACTCATAACAATACCATGCACGCGAAAAGTTTTGAGGCTATAAAAAAACACTAGATCCCAAAACTCCGATCTTTTTTGGGTAGGACTAAGTTACTATATTATCGAATCTGCTAGAAATATTCTCTGACAACTCTGATAAAGCACGCTTTATAGCGATAGTTGTATCTTCGTTCGTAGCAATCACCATTGTTTTTATAAACCAATGGTTAGTTAGCCGAAAAGAGAGGCGAAGTTACAAGGTTGAAAAAATAGAAGAAATTTCTAAGCTAATATCAACTTTTGAAAGAGGGACTTTGGACTTCATTCGAGATTTAGAATACAAAGCCGCACCTGACGATAGTTTTGGTAAAGCATTGGAAGCTGCCCAGGATATTCAAGTTTTGACATCACTTTATTTCTCAGATTATCACTTCCCCACGGCTGAGCAGCTTAGAGCTCGTACACTTGAAAGTAAAATGAGATTCAAGTAAAAAATGCAGGTGAGGATACATATACATTGAATTGTGGCTTAACGGTTGAGAGGGCCACACATAAGCAGCGAGAGCTTGTCTCAGAGCTTAGGATGCTATGCCATAACGTGATTAAGAAATATGCATAGTTTATCTGTCTATAACTAAGGGTTATGGTGGACGCACCTACGCACCTACCCACCTACGGACCTACGCAGCGCTCTCGTACGTCTCAAAGCCAAACGTTAATGTCTGCTATAGGCCATCACCTGGTGTCTAGCTACTGGGCACTTGTGGAAGCATTAGGTAGCCCCTTCGCGCACATAACGGACTTTATCCGGTGACTGCGTTGGCTGCTACTACCGACGCTCAGCAGTCATTGTCCCTTGTGGATAACGCCCATCATTTCCTTGTGATTTCATACAGTGTATTTATCTTTAGCCCGCTCTGCTGCCCGGTTTGCCAACCAGCTATGCTCATTTGCTACTGGCAATCAGTAAGAAATTGGTCCAATATCAAGACATTATGGAAAGGCTGCTGCGGGATACTGCGCACAGTAAAACGTAAAAGCGCGCATGCTCGTTTTCACCGGAAGAGAATGGCTGTGATATCTCGGTTTATCTTTTTTCTTCAAGTGCTTAGATCACCTCCCCCCTGTCTTAGGCTGGGAGCAAAAACACGCATGCGCAGTATTAAAAATGTTATGCGGTGAGAAAATGACGTTGAGACTAATTTTGCTGGACAGGAACGCTGTTGACGCAGTTAAGCGGTGCGTTTCTGGCAACTATGTCGATAGCAGCAGACGACGGCAGCTTGAGGGTCTAGATAAGGCAAGAAATTTTGTTTCCCCGATTTTGTCTGTTATCGAAGGCCAAAGCGGGAAAAGGGAAACTGAAGAAGCAATCAGGGCTACGCTAAAGAAGGAGGCGGAAGCTGTTGGGGCTTTTTTTAAGCGGGCGCGCACCGATTCCGATTACTTTCTGTCAGATGATGTGGCTGGCAATTTTGCGGATGTATTTGGTAATAACATCGAGCATTCTTGGGAAAGATACATTTCATTCGTCAGAGAAGTTCATCCGCTCCTGTATCAACCTATTTCATCGCGTAGTAAGTGTACCGTCGAAGACCAGCTATTTGGCCTAGCAAGAAAGCATGGCGTGCAGGTATCACACCCAGTTTTTTTGGTTTCGTTAGCCGTGCTGTACGGACACGGCGGGGCTCGAAAAACCCTTAAGCCGAAGGCCGTATACGATAGCGTTGAGCAGGAGGAGCGTGCTGCATACAACGTGGTAAGCGACTTAATCGTCATTTCACGCATGGGAATGATTAGATCGGTTCTTCGTGATGAGGGAAAGCGTTTCGGGTATGTTCGGTTCTTCACCTTCGATAAAGGGTTGTTGTCAGTTATTAATGCTACGACGATTGTCGGGGAAACAGCGCTTCCGGATGGGGGCGTCAGCGTTAATGCTACCTACAATAGAAAGTTGTTCCCTGACTTGCATGATGCAGCCTACGAGAGGCTGCTTTGCCGATTGGGCGTCATTGCATAACCATCGGTTCCAGTCGACCCGCAAAAGCGGCGCGGCTTTCGTGGGTTATTCCAGTCTTCGGTGCGCCGCTTTTGCGGTCGGCTGAACCGAGCGTTAGCAATCATAAGGAGATACTGTGGAGCCTTTCGAAGATATTACATTGATCAGTAATGGAGCTGTCATTATTTTTTGATTTGGAGCTATTTCAGACGAAAAAATATTGATGATCGAATTGACACATTAGCATCTGTTCTAACAACAACTACGGATCTACTTAATAAGACAAGAAGCTGGGAAAAATCAGCTAGCGATATTCGAGCACTTGAAGAAGTGTATGAGCGTAAAGCTAAAGCCGAGGTTGAGACAAAATCTAAGGAAGAATTAGATATTGTTAAACAAATTAAAATTGCAGAAATGAATGCCCGCTGTGACCTAGAGCTTATGGAACAAGCAATAAAGCTATTTTTACCTAACAATTTAAAGTCACTTATTTATGCACAAATGCTTAAGCATGGTGATTCTGCCTCCTCTAGACATGTAAAAGCCTTCTTCACATCACAAGAAGAAATTGATGAGGCATTGACTACGCTAGCTGAGGTATAAAAAAATGCATACAAATCAAGCCAGGAGAATGCCGATAAATCCGGCGCCTCTGCTTGACGCGTTAATGTCTGCTTTGGGCCAACACCGGGTAAACTGCAAACTCAGAGCTATGCTTCATATCAATTATTCGAGCGCTGAACCAGGGGAAGGGCTTTGAGTGCAAAGAGCCAAAGCGCAATACAAAGAAGCACCTTAGGGGAGCTTTTTCCTCAAGCCAGACCTTATTAAATAAAAAAACGGACCACAAGGGTCCGTTTTTTATCGCTTACTGAACTCGAGGTTCAGATCGCGGAAATATTTTCAGCCTGAGGGCCTTTCTGGCCCTGAGTAACAGTGAACTGCACTTCTTGGCCTTCAGTCAGGTTTTTAAAGCCGGAGCCAGTAATCGCGCTAAAATGGGCGAATACATCCGGGCCACCGCCTTTCTGCTCGATAAAGCCAAAACCTTTAGTTTCGTTGAACCATTTAACGGTGCCAGTAGTAGTAGACATAATAGTAATCTCGTTCAAAAAGTATTTAAACACTGCAGCTAAAATGCTGAACGTGTTCGATTAATGCTCTAAATAATACAAGGACTTATGAAAACAAAACGAGGTACATACGTTTAGGCAGGACGTCGAAAAGGTGCATAAATGCAGGTGTTACTCTCAAGCAAGTTCATCGTACGCTTATTAATAGCCTAAGGATAGGTTTATAAAATTTATTTTGGCATTCAAATATAAACCACATAGTTTTCAACTAGTTCGGCGACCTACGCACCACATATTCAACAATCGCTTCGGGCCGGCATGCGCTGGCCCTCATAGTCTGTTCGATACCAGCCTGTTCAGCTATAACAAGCGCACCATCCAACTCAAGTCCCAAGTAGCTGAGTAACTATCCAGTCGTGTTGGTGCCGCTGGTTAGCCCCGTATCATGGCCAGTCTGTGCCGCACCTGTGGGCTGACTGGCGTCGAGCCTTGAGTGCGCACCGCCGACCTGATGGAACAAATCCGATGCCTAATCAGTATCCTCGTCTGGCATCTTGCTGCCGTCATTACTTTACTCACGTTCAGCTGATGGCTCAGGTGCCACTCCCTTGAGGTACTTGAACAGATCGCTGTCAGTCGACAGCACCAGCATAGTGTTCTGACCGATAATCGCCGGATAGGCTTGCAGGGTACGGGTGAATTCATACAGGGCGACGGCTTCCGGGCTTTGATTGTAGGCACTGGCGTAGATTTCGGTCGCTTTTGCATCGGCCTCGCCTCGAATCTCTTCAACCTCACGATAGGCCTCGGACTGGATTTTGTTCAGGTCGCGCTCCCGGTTGCCCCGGATTCGGGCGGCTTCACCATTCCCCTCTGACAGAAAACGTTCGGCGATCTGGCGTCGTTCACTGATCATTCGGTCATATATTTTCGGCCGCACGCTGGCGTTGTAATTTATCCGCTTGAAGCGGATATCGAGTAGCTCGATACCGAAGATACGGACCTTATTGGCGGCGGCTGTGAAGATTTCTCTTTCCACCTGTTCACGTCCCTTGTGAATTGGCACCAGCGCACCTATATCCATCTCCTGTTCGGCTGAGGTCAGCAGGGCATCGCGCAGAGGGACCCGCCCCTTGGTGGTGCGAATGATTTCGATAAGCTCATGCTTGGCAACCGCATTGCGGGTCTCGCTGCCCAGAATATCGTCAAGGCGAGACTGCGCACTGCGCTCATCACGCAAGCGTAAAAAATATTGCAAAGGATCGGTGATACGCCAGCGGGCAAAGAGGTCGACCGAGATATAGAGCTTGTCCTTGGTGGGCATATCCGATGGGTTGCCATCCCACTCGAGGATGCGTTTGTCGATCGAGTTGACGCTCTGAATGAAGGGCAGCTTGAACTTCAGCCCCGCCTCGGTCAAGGGCTCGCCGACCGGCTTACCGAACTGGGTGATAACCACTTGCTCACGCTCGCTGATGGTATAGGCCGCACTGAACATCAGATATCCCAACGCGGCTACGAGTGCCAGCAGAGTGACCGGTTTATTCATGCTCATGGCCGCTCTCCTGCCTGATTGCCGAGATTCAGCAGGGGCAGAATGCCGCCGACCTGTTCATCCACAATAATCTTGGTGCGAATGCCGGGCATCACGTCCTGCAAGGTCTCGATATAGATGCGCCGCAGAGTTACCTCTGGTGCCTTGCTGTACTCCGTCAACAGGGCATTGAAGCGGGCGACATCACCCTCGGCCTCGTTGATGCGCTTGAGCCGGTAACCGTCGGCTTCGCGAATACGCTGGTCCTTCTCCCCTTGTGCCAGAGGGATGACGCGGTTGTATTCGCGCCGAGCTTCATTGATGAGCCGCTCTTTTTCCTGCTGGGCCTGGTTTACCTCGTTGAACGAGTCCTGCACCGGCTCGGGTGGATTAATGTTTTTCAGCTGCACCTGGTCAATACTGATCCCCATGGCATATTTGCTGGCCAACCGCTGCATTTTGGCCAGTGACTCTGTCTCGATCTCCTGGCGACCAATGGTGATCACCTCATCGACCGTACGATCACCTACCACCTCGCGCATCACGGACTCGGACACTGCACGCAGGGTTGCGCCGGGCTCACGTACCTCGAACAAAAAGTTGAAAGGGTCCGAAATGCGGTATTGCACCACCCATTCCACCAGCGCGGCATTGAGGTCACCGGTAACCATTTGCGTCTCCCGCTTTTGGTCCTGTGGGCGCGGGCTTTGATAACGATCGGACGCACCCGGCGTGGTGAAGCCGAACTCCTGTTTGAGCTGACGTTTAACCGGTACGATGGTTACGTTGTCGATGCCAAGAGGAAACTTGAAGTGCAATCCCGGCGGTACCTCACCGATGTAGCGGCCAAACCGTTGCACCACGGCCACCGAATCGCTCGGCACGGTGTAATAGTGCGGTCCACCCTGCCAGCCCAAGCAGCACCAATACCAGCAGCACTAGCGGGCCTTTGCGACCGCCTTTCGGGGCTGACTGTTTTACACCGCCCCATACCGCTTGGATCAAGTCATTCAGTTGGGCACGGGGGCTATCTTGGTTATTACTACTCGGGGCTGTCATTGCCTTACCCTCTTCTGATTATTTCATCCGTGCGGGTTGCCCTCCCTGCCTACAAAGCGCCGCAGAAAGCAGCTCTTCAGATTTGCCATGATTTGACGCAGATTACGTTTCTGATCGCCCAGAGCCAGCTATTCATCGTTCAGCTGTTGCCACTAATGCTCCATATCAATTCCGTCCAAGGCATGACGACATATGAGCGTCTCAGCTGTGTCTTGATCACTACCCCCTGATTTATCGCGATATCGGTTTCTCACTCGCCTGAGTGTGGCAGATCAAAATGGCCGGTTTCACTTCCAATTCGGAGTGTTATTTGTGAGGGACTCTCAAAAACGATTGCAGGCACCTTGTTTGAGTCTAGCAGTAAATGCTATTCCCAAGTGACTGCGCTCGAATGAAAGGATTTCATCCCTGAGCCGCTTCAATAGCTCCTTTACTTGGAGGCAAATAAATTAAGAAAACAAGGCCCACTACTGCTGAAAATAAGGAGGCGAGGTGCAATATGTAAACGTGTCGCGAGCCGACTAAATAACAAGTGTTACATTTGAGTATTTTCAAACTCAAAACCTTTACAACTCTCCTCATAAATCACTTCGCCTAAAAACGGCCATTGATCATAACCAGCTATTTTCATAGGACTTTATGATTCTGGTGCAAATTATGCTTATTTACTTTTGAAAGAAGTATGATCAGGACGTAGTCGATCTCATAGAGCTTGAAGCTCCTCTGGATGAGACACATATGCCGAGTGGAGTGTGAAAGTTAGTGGGAACACACCATGACTAACGAGGCTATGCATCATGTTTACGAAATACTCAAACGGTCTGAAAGGTATAACTCTGGCACTCGCAATTGCAGCGACTTCCCTTTCCAGCGCTCAGGCATTTGGTTCATCTATCGAATCCCCTGAGTACGGTAATTCCGCCTGGAACTGGTGGGACAATGAGGCTTCAGTTCAGACCGCAGCAGCCACTAAAAACTCTCAGCTGGTTACACTGATTAAACACCCTGAAACCCGCTCTTCCGAATTTGGCCATGTTGCCTGGAATAAATGGGGTGCGACCGATATGGCGGTGAATAACACCTCTCATTCTGGCTCAACCTACACTGAAGTAAGCCCGGAATACGGCCATGTTCCAGCACCGGGTTGGGAAAAAGCTAATCCCGATTCCTCCCGGTAAAACCTTTTCCAAAGGCCTCTGACTCTGAGGCCTTTGCTGCTTCCTCTCCACCTACTCTGCACCAACCATCACCACATCCCAGGCTGGCACAATGTATGACCTCCTCCACCCCGGCCCTGAGCTAGAGTGGATCAACGACTGTCGTTTAATGTGAGGGTCTTCATTATGGCTAATCTCAACGGTGTTGATCTCACCAAAAATGTCATTCAGGCAGCGATTCCAACACCATCAGGGAAAATTCTAAGTAATGGATAGTACTTCCGCCGCAAGTTTGCTGAGTTTTTGACAAATCAACCCGTATCGAGAGTCGCTTTTCAAGCTTCTTCGTCCGCTCATTACTGGGCGAGACAAGCCTTAAAGCATGGTCACCAGACTAAGATTATTCCGGCGAGGGCCATCACCGCTTACCTCCAAAGGCTCAAGACTGACCGCAATGATGCCGTTGCGGTGGTCGAAGCCGGGAGTCGTCCGAATATAAAGAAAGCACCGATTAAAAGTATCGACCAACAAGGCTTACACGCTATACAACGATCGCGAAAGCTCTTGATGAAAGATCGAACCGCTCATGCGAAACACATACGGGGGCTTTTGATGGAGTTGGAAGACATCGGTCCGATGGGTGCGATTTTGCTATTTGCCACTACGGGTACAAGTGAAACATTCAAAAACGGTAGAGAGTTTTCTTCCAACACTGGCCTAACACCGAAGCAGCGCAGCAGTTGTGGAAAAACGAACTTTGTAGGTATCAGTAAATATATAGCGAACCTCCAGCTGCACGCCATCTTAATCCAGGGCGCTAGAACTGCGGTCTACACGCTGAAAGATTCTACCACTCCCAAACAGAAGTGGTGGCAAGCTTTGATTCTAAGGGCAGGCTAGAGTCGTGCCGCGGTCGTTTTGGCAAACAAGAATGTGCGGATAGCTTGGGCACAACTGACGACAGTTACCCGGTACTTGCACTATCCACGGTCTGATCTGTTCTGTCTTCGTATCGCATGCTCAGTGACAGCTATCTTTGGTACAACACCGCTGACTCTATTGATCGGCAATGTAACGAGTCTTAGTCATTACCCTCGGGGCTTGGTCGTAAGGTTGGTCCGTTTTTCAGATCAATTTCTATCTGTGTGACTCATCTGTTACCTCTGACAGGTTAGCCTGCATTCATTATCGCCTTGACTGTCGTCGAGGTGGTGCCATACATGGCCAGCCACTTGTCCTGACAGCGGCAACAGGCGAATGCATTTAAGGAACTTGAGGAAACAACCATGACGACTGAAATCCTAACCAGTGCATGGACGCCATCAAACCTGAAAAAACCGGGTTTCAATGACGTGGATGAGCGCACGAAGGAGAGCATCAGTGCAACAGACACGCCTCAGTTTCACCTGTCACCGGCGTTTGCCGACTGGCTGAGAGGGACGGGAGGTTCGTTTGTACTATCAACCTATCAATCCGGGCTCATTATTTTTTTGGGTGTTAATGAAGAGGGTTTACCCTATTTCATGGATCGGGCTGTTGGTACTGCCATGGGCTTGGCTATTGATCAGAACAGGCTATGGTTTGCGGCTCGTGATCAGGTTTGGCGCTTCAGTAATGTGGGGCCGGCCAGCTTGGCAGGTGCGAATTATCAGGCCGTTTACATGCCTCGCAGTGGCTATATGATTGGTAACAGTGACGCCCACGACGTGCTTGCCGATGTCAGCTTTCGTGGCAGGCACTACGATTTTTTATACGCCAATACCGAATTCAGCTGTATCGCAGCTCCGGATGAGCATTACAGCTTTGTACCTGTCTGGAAACCCGATTTTATCTCTGCGCTGGCTGCCGAAGATCGCTGCCATCTGAATGGTATTTGCGATAGGGATGGCGAACTGCGTTATGCCAGCATCTGCGGTAAAAGCGATACGGCTCTCGGCTGGAAACTGAAGCAGACGGGGGGCGGCTTTATTATTGACCTGAAAACAGACGAAATTGTTTGTGAAGGTCTGTCGATGCCGCATTCACCGCGTTGGCATCAGGGCAAGTTATGGGTGCTGAATTCCGGCGAGGGAGAGATGGGATATGTCGATTTTGAAACCAGACGCCTGGTCGTGGTATCGCATTGTACCGGGTTTGCGCGTGGCTTGTGTTTTGTCGGCAATATGGCGGTTGTGGGTTTGTCCAAGTTAAGACCCGAAAGTATAGATTTCCCCGGTACAAATTTGGCATCAAATCTAAAAGAGAGAAAAACGCCTCAGCGTACCGGTCTTCAAATATTCAATACCGCCACGGGCGATTTATCCCACTGGGTTGCAATGCAAGGTTCTATTACGGAGCTATACGACATCGTTTTTCTACCGAAAATCTCCCGCCCCTATAGCCCCGGCTTTAGAGAGCCTCAGCTGCATCAACACATGATCAATATTCCCGGTGACGGAATTTAACCAATCACTACAGGATAGCCCCCATGAACAACAGTCAGAACATTAAAGAAGTGGTTGTGATTGATCCCGGTGTCACGGATTATGAAACGCTGATCAGTGGATTGAGCCCGGAAATTCCCGTCATTCTGCTGCAGGGTGGCACCGATGGATTGATGGCCCTGGCCCAGGCGCTGTCTGGCTACACGAACCTCGACGCTGTACATCTGGTGTCTCACGGAAGCCAGGGACAGCTGCTTCTGAGCGATGATGTTATTGATCAAGACGCTCTGGCACGGCAGTCAGATACCCTGGCCAATATTGCACAAAGTTTCGCACCCGGAGCCGATCTGTTGTTGTATGGCTGCAGCGTTGCGGCCGGTGAAGACGGTCAAAGCTTTGTTGAGCAGTTGGCGTCCTCTCTTGGAGTGGATATTGCGGCCTCTGATGATAAAACAGGCCCTTTGTCCCTGGGAGGAGATTGGGCTCTGGAGTTCAACGAAGGGAGTATTGAGTCCGTATTACCCTTTACGGTCCAGGGAATGCAGGATATGGACCACTGTCTTGGGTGTAGCTTTCCAGAGATAAGCTGGAAAGACCTTTGTGAACTTCACAGCGGTACATGGAATTATCCGCCAACCAATATCACACTGTCGGACAGCACCGTTTTACACAGTGAGGGCTTCGCGGATATTGAAGTGGGCGAGCTGTCTACAACCGACTCCGATTCCGGCCCGAACTTTACCTACACCCTGGTATCAGGTACGGGCGATACGGACAATGACCTGTTTCACATTGTCGGTAATGAACTGCGGGCCAATAGCCCGGCTGGAATGGCAGGCGGCAGTTATAATATTCGTATTCAAACCCACGATGGAAGGGATGCCTATTCCAAAGCCTTTACCATCACGGTAGTTGATGACGTTGATCTGTCCATTGCAGTCAGTGGTACTCCTGCCGCCAATGCGGATACTATCGAATATACGGTCACATTCGATAACAGCGTGACCGGTGTTGATGTGTCTGATTTTGTTTTAACCACAACCTCAGGCACTGCGACCGGCAACATTACCGGTGTTTCAGGTTCGGGCAACACCTATACGGTGACCGTTGATACGCTCACCGGAGCGGGTGGCTTGCGGCTGGATCTCAAAGACAGCGGCACCGATATTGACGATGGCAGCGGTACTCCTCTGGGTGCGTATACCAGTGGGGAGATTCATGTCGTTGACAAGGCAGGGCCTGTTGTAACCGCTGTTGCGGTACCTGCGGACGATACCTACACTGCCGGCGATACGCTTGATTTTACCCTCGTTTTTGATGAAGACGTCATCTTGACGGGCACCAGTTCCGTACTGGTGTTGATGGTCGGCGGCCGCCTGGTGCTGGCCCCCTATCAGGGCCATACGGCAGACAGCATCACCTACCGCTACACCGTACAGGCGAATGATCTGGATACCGACGGCATCAGCGTAGATGGGTTTGTCCTGAATGGGGATACCCTGCGGGACAGCGCCGGAAATGATGCCGATATGACGCCGAACAACATCGGCAGCACCACAGCCATACTAATAGACGCCGTGCCGCCCGGCGTTCCGACAGGCATCCTGTCTGTTGACGAAAACTCGATCAACAGCACTGTGGTTGGTACAGTCACATCGACCGATGCCGTGGCATTTGCATTGACTGATGATGCCGGCGGGCGTTTCGCCATTGACAACAACGGGAATGTGACGGTTGCCGACGGCAGCCTGCTGGATCGGGAAACGGATGCCAGCCACGCCATTAGGGTTCAGGCAACCGATTCGGCAAGCAACATCAGTTCCGAAACGTTGTCTGTTACCGTCAACAACGTCAATGAAGCACCTGAAATATCATCGGCTCCGACACTGGCTTCAGGTACATCGACGGACTATACCTTTACGGCTGCCGACTTCAATTTCGCTGATGTTGATGGCGATACACTGCACAGCGTTATTATTACGGCGGTAACACGGGGAACGGTCAAGCTGAATGGCAACGATATCAGCACGGTTTTGCCACAAACCATTACTCGTGCTCAGCTGGATAATGGTGAGCTGACGCTAGCCCCGGTTGACAGCAGTGATCAGACTTTCACCTACAAGGTTTTCGATGGTGCGCTGGAATCTGCAGCAGAAACCATGACCGTTACAGTCAACAATACGCCATCCCTGGTCGGGCTCGACAATACACCCGCGTATACGGAAGGTGCTGCAGCGGTTGTACTGGATGCCGATGTGACCGTTGCGGATGTCGAGATGGATGCACTGAATGGCGCTACCGGTGATTACAGCGGTGCCACGCTCACTGTCAGTCGTAGTGGCGGTGCCAGCAGCCATGATGAATTCAGCTCTGAGCTGGGGCTGACTGAAGGTGGCGTGCTCAGTATCAGCTCAACCGCTGTCGCTGCCGTTACGCAGAACAGCAATGGCACTCTGGTTCTGACATTCAACGGCGATGCCACCACGGCAATGGTTCAGCAGGCACTGCAATCCATCCAGTACAGAAACATCAGTGATGCACCTGCAAGTACGGTGCAGCTCGATTACGGTTTCTCTGATGGTATATCGGCAGGGACCGGCAGCATTACGGTTGCGGTAACCGGCGTCAATGACGCCCCCGTTTTTACCGGTGTGGATGCAACGCCCGCCTTTACAGAAAACGGGAGTGCCGTCGTACTGGATGGCAATTTCACCCTTGCCGACCCGGAACTGGATGCCTTGAACAATGGCTTGGGCAATTACGAGGGCGCGACGTTCAAACTGGAGCGTGATACTGCGGCCAATGCCGAGGATGAGTTCAGTGCTACGGGTACACTAAGTGCGCTGACCGAGGGTCAGGATCTGATCCTCGATGGCACAACCGTCGGGACAGTGACAACCAACAGCGGTGGTACGCTGCTGTTGAGTTTCAACAGTGCGGCGACGACTGTACTGGTTAACAGTGTGTTGCAGAAAATAGCCTACAGCAATGCCAGTGATACTCCCCCCGGCAGCGTACAGATCAATTACACTTTTGATGATGGCAATACAGGTGCTCAGGGTTCCGGCGGCCGTCTTTCCGACTCCGATGACAGCATCATCATAAGCCTGACAGCAGTAAATGATAAACCGGTACTGTCCAATCTATCCGGCGATCAGCACAGCAACTATCGGGCAAATGATGGAGCCATTCTGATTGACAGAAACGGTGATGTTGTCGTGACCGACCCGGACAGTGCCGATTTTGATAGCGGTGTGCTGACGGTTGCCGTTACCACTGGCCTGGTCACCACGGAAGATGTGTTGGCAATCAAGGATACCGGCACCAACGCGGGCGAAATCGGCTTGTCCGGTACGGATGTGCAGTATGGCGGTATCACCATAGGTATCGTTGCCGGAGGCACTGCGGGAATACCGCTCACAATCACATTGAACAGCTCGGCAACGGCGGCATCAGTGGCTGCACTGGTCAGTCAGATTACCTATGAAAATACGGCTGCATCCCCGACGAAAACGACCCGTACGGTTGAGTTTGTGCTGACCGACGGTGATACCGGGACCAGCGATACGGCTTCTGCAACGGTCGGTTTTTACGTTGCTCCGCCTCCTCCGAACCCGGAGCCCGCGCCTCAGCCGGAACCGCCGTCTGCGGATCAGGATATAAACGGCGATGGTATACCGGATGTGGAACAGGACAAGGTTGCGGGCCTGACCCTGAGAGGGACGAACGGTGAAGCGATCCGTATCGGGCTAGTGGCTGGCGAGGGCAGCAAAATAAGTGCTTTCCAGCAGCTTCAAGGCACCGATGTCAAAGGCTTGAGCATGCCGTTAGGTCTGATTTCCTTTGACGCGGAGATAGAACAGCCGGGAGGCAGTGAGACTTTCAGCCTGTACGTCGATGATTCCCAGATTATCAATGGCTACTGGAAGCAGAATGCCGCAGGAAACTGGGTCAATCTGGCGTCCGCCGAGTATGGCGGCAGATTTGTGCTGGAAGGAGACAAGCTGCGCCTGGATTTCGAGCTGACTGATGGCGGCGAGTTCGATCGCGACAAAGAAGCCAACGGAGTGATTCAGGACCCCGGTGCACTGGGCTTTGGCAGCGATACCTTCAGCGAGCAGGTGCAGGCACTTTACATTGCCTACTATCAGCGCCCGGCCGATAGCGGTGGCATGGCTTACTGGCGTGGGCAGCTGGAACAGCAGAACGGTGATCTGAGTGGTATTGTCGATGCTTTTGCCACTTCGGCCGAGTCACAGGCCCTTCACGGCGATATTATCAATACCAGTGTCAGCGGCTTTATCGGTGATCTCTATCGAGCGATGTTTGACCGAGCGCCCGAAGTCAGTGGCCTGATGTTCTACCGCAACGCGTTCCTCAATGGTGCCTACGAAGACGGCCGTCCCGCCACTGTGGGTACGCTGATACTCGATATTCTGCAGGGTGCTCAGGGAGAGGATGCCGCAGCCATTGCCAACAAGCTGGATGCGGCCCAGATGTTCACCTGGCTGCTAGACCCGGATGCTGATGGTGAGGTGCAAGCGAGCTTTGATGCGGGTGATCTCGACATCGTACGCCAGTGGCTGCAGGGCATTACCACCGATACCGAAGCTCCCGGCACCGGCACTATTTATGGTCTGATCCGTGAGGAAGTGGCAGGCGTGGGCGACCCCATTACTCTGGTAGGTGCAGGAGGTGTCAGCGAGTTGCTGTTCTAATCCTGCTGATCCGGCTGCTCAAGCCTCTATGGGCAGCCGGTATCTTATCAAGCTGGGCCGTGTCCGAGCCGCACAGAGACTTGTTATCTCAAAATCAGCTGGCTCAGGGTTAGGTTGACACACGAAGAAGTAACATTCAGCTTTAAAAAGACAAAAGCTGCAAAAAGCAATGGAATAAAAATATGGAAACCGGAGATCACACCTGAAATATCTAGCTGTACTCCATCGATTTCCAGCCTGAAAGGGTTGAAATACTACTGTCTATAGCTTTCATGTTTGCTCATTTCAGGCTTGCTCTAAATAATTTTGAGTGATGCTCACAAGCCTCTGCTTTTCTTTAGCCGATATAAAGCTCGCTTCTATAGCGTTAAAAGTGAATTGTACTATTTCTTCTTTACTTATTGGGTGAGCATTAGCCACAGCCATAAAGTTGTCTGTCATGTAGCCTCCGAAGTAAGCAGGGTCATCGGAGTTGATCGTTACACATAGACCTTTTCGAAGCAGGTAAACGATATTGTGATTCTCCATTTCATCAAATACTTTCAGCTTGATATTTGATAATGGGCAGACGGTCAGAGGGGTTCGTTGGGTCTTAAGTTGCTCTACAAGTGTCGGGTCTTCAGAGCAACGGACGCCATGATCAATTCGAGTTACTTTCAGCAAACTTAAAGCATCGCGGATATTACTTGCAGGCCCTTCTTCACCTGCGTGAGCAACAGTTAAGAACCCTTGATCGATAGCTTCTTTAAAGACGCGCTCAAATTTACCTGGGGGGTTGCCTATTTCGGCCGAGTCTAAACCAACGCCAATAATTTTGTCTTTATGAGGCTTGGCTTGTTCCAAAGTTTTAAAAGCAGCCTCTTCATCCAAGTGTCGTAAGAAACACATTATAAGCTTACTGCTGATACCTAGCTCATCAGCACCTTTTTCAAGGGCACGATGAATACCATTAACCACGGTATCAAATGAAACACCACGAACAGTATGCGTTTGTGGGTCAAAGAATATTTCAGTGTGTAAAACATTATCTTTTTGGCAACGCAGCAAATAGGCCCAAGTTAAATCAAAAAAATCCTGTTCGTGAATAAGTACATTTGCCCCTTGGTAGTAAATATCCAGGAACGATTGTAAGTTTTGAAAGTTATAGGCTCTACTTACTTCCTCAGTAGAATTGAACGGGATATCAACATTATTTCGCTGTGCAAGCTCGAACATTAGTTCAGGCTCAAGCGAGCCTTCAATATGAAGATGAAGTTCGACTTTGGGCAAACCTTCAATGAATGCTTTCATAACCATGCTCTTAATAAATAATTACTTACCAAGCTATACTCCCCTTTCAAAAATAAAAAGCCGAGTATATTGAGTTAGAATTAAAAAATTCAAATCATTCGCAAGCAGGAATTAATAATCCACCCTAAAAATATTCCAAACCATATTAAAAAAGTTATTTTATGGAATAAGGCCAGCAATTAACTTAAATTTAAGTTCACACAACTTGATCATGTCAAATTTTTCTTTGAAAATTGTGAGTCACAATCATTACAGAGGCTCCCATTAAATAGATGGTTATCGACTATTCTGTCTGATATACCTCAAAGTGATAACGTTTAAGGCGCATGTTATTGTGTTTGGCATGACTCAGTTCGTTCTAGCTCTATGAGCTTAGAGATTACACAGGTATAGGGCAATTCGAGCCGCATATCTGTTCCGGGCCAATGTCTGCACTTATGACTTAGGACACGCTCGAGACTGTCCCCTTTGTTCGACATGTTTATAAGCAAAGTCATACATGCGCATCATTAAAGCCTTTTTACAGCAAGACCGAAGTGGGGTACTTGTGGTCAGATGTGAGAAGAATGGATACTCCATGGACTTCCCTGCCACCCTGCCGGTTGCGACCAAGGCTTCACAAGTGCTAAATGATGGATTGGGAAAAAACCCCAAGGAAGTACTCGAAGCCTTTGATATGTAGCGGTCTACGAGTCAGAAGATGAACGGGAGTGTTCATGAAAGGCCCCAGTCCAAACGATAAAGAACCGATGAAAGGCTTCCCTCAAGTAGGGTATTTAAAAAACTTTATCTCTTGCGAAAACATCATCGTTGGCGATTATACCTATTACGACGACCCGGAAGGCCCTGAACGGTTTGAGCACAATGTGCTTTATCACTTTCCGTTTATTGGCGATAAGCTCGTAATCGGAAAATTCTGTGCGATAGCCAAAGACGTCAAATTCATTATGAACGGCGCCAATCACAAGGTATCCGGCTTTTCGACCTACCCCTTCCAGATCTTTGGTAATGGCTGGGAGAAGGTCATGCCGAACGATGGCGACCTGCCCTATAAGGGGGACACCCACATCGGCAATGATGTCTGGATTGGATACGAGGCGACAATTATGCCGGGCGTCAGGGTTGGAAGCGGAGCCATCATCGCCAGCAAGTCAGTCGTTACTGCAGATGTACCCGCCTACAGCGTAGTCGGTGGCAACCCTGCGAAAGTCATTAAGTATCGATTTGATGAAAGCACCATCAATACATTATTGGACATCGCATGGTGGGACTGGAGTGCAGAGGAGATAACGGCAAAACTCGAAGCCATTGTGGGCTGTGATCTTGAGGCACTGCAAAGATAGACAACGTTTTAAGATGGTGTTTTGCATCCAGTAACTATCGGTTCGCAGCTAGACTCTAATAAGAATACATTTTGCGGGGGGTCATCATCATGAGCAAGCACACGCCAGCGTTTATGGAAGCATCCGAAATCCGTGCCCGATTTTCCCGCCTCATGTCCGACATGTATCAAACAGAAGTCCCTCTGTATGGCGATCTGCTTGATTTGGTCGCACAGGTCAATCAGGAAGTGCTGGCGCAATGCCCTGACGTTGAGCGGCACCTTCAACGCACGGGTGAATTAGGTCGCTTATCAATGGAACGCCACGGGGCCATCCGAGTTGGAACCGCTGCCGAACTTTCAACCATCCGACGGTTGTTTGCCGTCATGGGGATGAAACCGGTGGGGTATTACGATCTCAGCCCTGCTGGTGTTCCTGTACACTCCACCGCCTTTCGAGCCATACATGAGGAAGAGCTTCAGGCGAGTCCCTTCCGAGTTTTCACGTCACTCCTGCGTCTGGAACTCATTGAGGATCGGACTTTACGGCAACTTGCCGCCGATATGCTCGCCAAGCGCAACATCTTTACGCCGCGAGCATTGGAACTGATCGAGCAATTCGAGACCGAAGGTGGATTGAGTGAAGCTGCTGCTGAAGAGTTTATTCAGGAAGCACTGGAAACCTTCCGGTGGCACAAAGAGGCGACGGTCACTTCTGCCGAATACGACAAACTGCACGAGCAGCACCGCCTCATTGCTGATGTAGTGGCCTTTAAAGGGCCCCATATCAACCACCTCACTCCACGCACTCTCGATATCGACCGTATCCAGACCGAAATGCCCAAACGGGGTATCACGCCCAAAGCCGTTGTAGAAGGCCCGCCTCGTCGCAAGTGCCCTATTCTCCTGCGACAAACCAGCTTCAAGGCCTTGCAGGAGAAAGTGGCATTCACTGATCAGAGCGATTGCTATGGTAGCCACACTGCTCGATTTGGTGAGATTGAACAGCGGGGTGCTGCGCTTACGCCCAAGGGACGTGCCCTTTATGACCAACTGCTCGCTGATACGCGATTAGCGCTAGATGCCTTTCCGAATGAGGACAATGCACAGCGCTATACCGAACTGCTGGAGGAACATTTCCAGGCATTCCCGGATAGCCATGAAGCCATGCATGATCAGCAACTGGCATATTTTCGATACTTCGTAACCGGCAAAGGGCTTGAAGCTGGCGCAGGACAAACATTGCCCAGCACTCTGCATGAGCTTATTGCTTCAGGCTTCATCGACTACGAGCCGCTGGTATATGAAGATTTTTTACCCGTCAGTGCAGCTGGTATTTTCCAGTCAAATCTTGGAGATACGGCTCAAACGCATTACGAAGCATCCTCCAGCCAAGCAGCATTTCAAGAGGCTCTGGGTCAAGTGGTCATGAACGAACTAGAGCTGTATGCCGAAACTCAGCAGCGCTCAATCGATGAGTGTTTTTCTGTCTTGAAAACTTGAACGTGTAGACCTGAATCACTTGACCCATTATTGGGACTGCCTGTGTATTTCAAAGCGCAGGAGGCTTTTCTACCCCCCAATATTCAGGCGCACTCACCACACAATGGGCGGCTTAATGCACTCTTGAGCTGTTCGGCGCAAAGGTCCTGCGCCAGTAACAAATGCATTTTGGTAAAGGCCGCTTCAGGAGTCAGATCGCTGCCGGGAATGACGCCAATGCGGTTAAGCGTAGCCCCTGTAGCATAGGCTCCCTGACTCACCGCGCCCTGATGGCACTGAGTGACATTGAGCACTGCCACGCCCCGTGCACACGCCTGCTCAAGCGCGCTGATAAGCGCCAGATCAGCGTCGGGCGGATTGCCCACGCCATACGTCTGCAACACCAGACCTTTGACTCGAGGATCATCCAGTGATGACTCAATCAGGCGTGCGGGCATACCCGGGAATACACCCAAAGCCACCACCGCTGATGGGTCCAGTTGAGGAATGCAGAAATCGGGTGTCCCTGGCGGCAGAAGAAGATCATGACGCAGGTCGATATGGATACCGACCTGCCCCAGCCAGGGACAGTTCGGTGAATCGAACGCATCGAAACCGGTGCTACGCACCTTACGTGCCCGATTACCTCTCAACAACCGACCATTGAAGTAGACACACACCTCGTGAATCTCACCTCTGGCAGCCAGCATCAACGAGGTAATCAGGTTATCGAGTGCATCGTTGCGCAGTTCCGCCAGCGGAATCTGCGAGCCGGTCAGGATGACCGGCTTGTCGGTCCCACGTAACATGAACGACAGTGCCGAGGCGGTGTACGCCATGGTATCGGTACCGTGCAACACCACGAAACCGTCGTACTGCGCCCAGTGACGTTCAAGCGTTCGGGCTATCTCACACCAGTCTTGCGGCATCACATTGGCGCTGTCGATCAACCGATCAAGCTCTATCAGATCGTACTCTGGCAGCTGATCGGCAGCGCTGCCGAGCTGCTCGAGTACTCGATCATGAAAACCGGAAACCGGCACATACCCCTGATCGGAGGGCACCATACCAATGGTGCCTCCTGTGTAGATAACCAGAACCTTCATCATCATGACACTTCTGCAAACGGCGCCAGCATAGAACGCGGACTTAACAGGCGATCAAGCTGAACCTCGGTTAGCAGCCCTTCGGCCAACACCAGTTCACGCACGGTTGAACCGCTGTTGAGCGCCTGCGCCGCGATACGGGTGGAGTTCGAATAGCCAATATGGGGCACCAGCGCAGTGATGATACCGATGCTGTTGTCCACGTGGCGCGCGCACTGCTCCGCATTGGCACGAATGCCCTGAATGCAGCGGGCATCCAGCGTTCTGCAGGCGGAACCCAGCATTTTCATGGAATTCAGCAGGTTGTACACAATCAGTGGCTCCATGGCGTTGAGCTGCAACTGACCGGCTTCAGCCGCCAGCGTAACGGCCAGATCGCTGGCGATCACCTGATAGGCGGTCTGGTTGACCACTTCGGGAATCACCGGGTTGACCTTACCAGGCATGATAGACGAGCCAGGCTGCATCGGCGGCAACATAATCTCGCCGAGGCCCGTGCGGGGGCCACTCGAGAGCAGTCGCAGATCGTTACACATCTTACCGAGCTTGACGGCAAAGCGCTTCAGAATGCCCGAGAAGAGTACAAAGGCTCCCATGTCCGAAGTCGCTTCCACCAGGTTGGAGGCCGATACGATAGGCTTGCCCGAGATCTCTGCCAGATACTTCACCGCCAGCGCCTGATAACGCGGATGTGTGTTGATACCGGTGCCGATGGCGGTACCGCCAAGGTTTACCTCGCACAGGAGCTTGCTCGCCTCGTGCAGACGGTCAATATCTTCACCGAGGTTTACGGCAAATGCCTCGAACTCCTGCCCCAGCGTCATCGGAACCGCATCCTGGAGCTGCGTACGACCCATCTTCACAATGTCGGAAAACTCGCGACCTTTGATCTCCAGACTCTCTTTAAGCTGGATGATGATCTGCTCAAGCGGTTCGGCCGCAAACTGGATCGCCAGACAAACCGCTGTCGGATAGGCATCGTTGGTCGACTGGGAGCGGTTAACATCGTCATTCGGGTGCAGATACTGGTACTCGCCCTTGGCATGCCCCAGCTTCTCCAACGCGAGGTTCGCAATCACCTCATTGGCATTCATATTGGTGGACGTACCGGCCCCGCCCTGAATCAGGTCCACCACAAACTGCTCGTGCAGTTTGCCGTCGATGATGTCATCGCAGGCCGCAATGATCGCCTCTGCTTTAACCGCATCCAGTGCACCGAGGTCTCGGTTCGCCTGGGCCGCAGCCGATTTGACCATGGCCAATGCCCGAATAAAGGCCGGAAAATGGCTGATCGGTACACCGGTAATAGAAAAGTTGTCCAACGCACGTTGTGTCTGCACGCCGTAATAAGCGTCAGCGGGAACTGCAAGATCGCCAAGAAGATCGTGCTCGATGCGGGTGTTCATAGTGAAAGTCACCTTGCGTGATAACAAGAGAAACGGTTGTCGGTAAGGTCCGGCAGAATGCCGGACCCGGATTGGATCAATAAAGGCTTAGCGAATTGTCTCGCCATTGGCGGGAGCAGGCGTACTGCGACGCTGATTGATCTTTTCAAGATCTTCCGGCTCGATCTCCCAGGCCGCCGCATCCACATTCATATCGGCAAAGCGCGTCGCGTCGAATACCGGCTGTTCAATGCCGTCGGCGATCTGCTCATCAAAGTCACGCATAATGCGCAGACCCGGTTTGATCAGCACGATAAGCGCAATCAGGTTCACCAGTGCGAGGAAGCCCATGGTGACATCGGCAAAGGCGAACACAGTACCCAAGTCGGTGGTTGCACCCCAGCACACCAGGCCGATAATCGCGACACGGAAGCCGTTAAACAGGTTCTGGTTTTCGGTACTGAAGAAGTTGATGCTGTTTTCACCGAGGTAGTAGTTGTACAGCACAGTGCTGAAACCAAACAGCAGCAACGCAATGCTGACGAAACTGCGGCCCCACTCGCCGACATGCTCGGCAAGAGCCGCCTGCGTCAGCGCTACGCCGCCGATATCGTTGGCACCGGCAGGATCGTACACGCCGCTGAGCAAAATGATGAAAGCGGTGGCCGAACAGATGATCAGCGTATCGATAAATACCGAGAATGACTGCACCACGCCCTGGTTGGCAGGGTGCGGAACATAGGCAACTGCCGCCACATTAGGTGCACTGCCCAGACCTGCTTCGTTGGAGAACAGACCGCGTTTCACGCCCATCAGGATCGCTGCGCCGATACCGCCGCCAACTACCGGCTCAAGGCCGAAAGCACTGTTCACTATGAGCATCACCACATCAGGGATGCGCTCAATATTCAATGCCAGAACAAAACCGGCTACCAGGAGATAACCCAGTGCCATAACCGGTACCAACACCTCGGCAACACGCGCAATACGCTTAACGCCGCCAAAGATGATCAGGCCCACAATCATTGCCAGACCGATTCCTGTGTAGAAAACCGGCACGCCGAAAGCGTCACCAAACGAGGTCGCGACGGCATAGGACTGCAGCGCCGTAAAGCCGAAACCGAATGTCACCAGCAGCAGTACTGAATAGAGACCTGCCAGCCACTTCCATTTGTTGCCCATGCCGCGGGCGATATAGTACGCGGGGCCACCACGATAGGTGCCATCAGGCTCGGCCTGCTTGTATGTTTGTGCGAGAGTACATTCAAGAAAGCTTGTTGCCATACCCATCAGGCCGACAACCCACATCCAGAAAATGGCACCGGGGCCACCCAGGGTAATTGCAACCGCAACACCCGCTATGTTGCCGCCACCAACGCGACCGGCAACGGAAAGCAGTAACGCCTGAAACGAGCTGAGATGACCGTGTTTATCCTTTTTGAACGCCTGGCTGGCACTCAAAATCCGAAACATGCGTCCGAAGTACCTGAACTGAACGAACCGGGAAGCCAGGGTAAAACCGATACCAACCGTTATCAGGAGTGCAATGAGCACCTTCCCCCAAAGTATGTCGTTTAATAAATCCAACATCGGGAATCTCCACTTTTCTTGTTGTAAGAGGTTGTTTCAGGAAGACGCCCATTTAAACAAGGGTATGGCACTGATAAAATTTGACACTCTGACTACAGATTGGCGCAGTGTGATGCTATTTTCACACCAGAATACGACAGACGCAGTTTGACGCACTTTTAAGCTGAGGATGGGCCATCATGAACCAACCGGGCATGCATGAAGATTTCGCACAGAATCTAAGACTGCTGTGCAGCTACTACAAATCGATTGCGGAAGTCTGCCGTCGACTCAACATCAACCGCCCTCAGTTCAACCGTTATCTTGGCGGCCAATACAAGCCGTCCGCCAATACCTTGCGGCGCATATGCGAATTTTTCGGCGTTGAAGTACACGAGATACTGCTGCCCCATGCACAGTTCGAGCGACTGGTTCAGGTGCGCCCTCAAAGTACCCAGGCACTGCAGCCTGCTACTTCCCGGGCTTTGGATCAAATCGATCAGCTTTCACGCACCGGCAGCGGCGGGCTTGAGCGCTATCTTGGCTACTATTTCGAGTATTACCTTTCGATGTCGACGCCAGGTAAAGTGCTGCGTAACCTGGTCTGTCTGGAGTCACGCGAGGGTCATGTGGTTTTTCAACGCACAGAGCGAATACGCCCACATACAAACGAGCCGGCTTGCCATAACCGTTATCAGGGAATCGTCTGCCTGCTGAGCGACCGACTCTTCCTGACCGATTATGAAACGCTGAACCACCACGAGATCACACAAACAATCCTGTTTCCCAGCTTCCGAAACCGTATTTCGCGGCTAACCGGCCTTAAGATTGGCGTATCCGATAACAGCGAACGCATGCCCTGCTGCGCTCGCGTGGTATACGAATATCTAGGCCAGGAAGTCAGAATACGAAAAGCCCTGGCCCTGTGCGGGCTCTACGACCTGGATGACCCGGCTATTGAGCAATCGATACGTGACTCTGTGTGCAATAACATGGACGCCAGTGAAGCGCTGTTCCGCGCTAGGCACTGAAACCACAACAGCACCTCATTTAAGACACTGAGTGCCGATCAATAGAGGCCGTCGATTTGCACACTGCCTTCGGGATAGTCAGTTACACATAATGAATCAGGTTATGAAACACCGCCGGCTGATCCGAGCGGTTGCGGTAACCGTGATCCCTGTCGGCTGCAAAACGTATGGCATCCCCTTGTTTCAGTGATTGCCATTTCCCTTCTATCAGCAGTTCCATCTCACCACTGACCACGATGACATGCTCCGTCACACCCTTAACGTGTGGGTCTGACAGGCGTTCATATCCGGGCAGTAATGTCAGCTCAAAAAGCTCAAACCCGTACTGTTTCTCATACGGAAAGAGTGTCGCAACCAGCATATCGTCAGTCGCCGGCTTGTGACGAAGACGGTCAGCCTCCCGCACGTCGGGACTCGTCAAATCCTGCGGGTTGCTATCGATAAAGGATGACAGCGAGGTATTAAATCCGCTGGCGATCTTCCACAGTGTTGCAAGCGTTGGGCTGGATTCGCCGCGTTCGATCTGCCCCAGCATCGCCTTGCTGACCCCTGTTTCTTTTGACGTTCTATCCAGACTCCAGCCTTTCTCTTTGCGAAGCGCTTTTAGCCGAAGAGACAGGAATTGATCGATCTGTTGCATGAATGAATTACCACTGATTTGGCTGCACGCAGGATTGTGCGTTATAGCGCACAAGTGTAGTCTTGCGCTTTGTGCGTTATAGCGTACGAATCCGACTCAACCGGGTCAAGCAGCTGAAAAGCGAGAATGAGTCGGTAGACCTACACCCTGCTCACTCAGGAGATTTCACATGAAGGCACTGCTCAGCCTTTCGCATATATCCGCAGGTTTTGTTGCCGTATTGGTTGGCTATACAAGCTCAGCCGTGATCATTTTTCAGGCAGCGGAAGCAGCTGGCGCGAGTGCGGCGGAGATCAATTCCTGGTTATGGGCGCTCGGAATTGGTATGGGGCTGACCAGCATGGGACTGTCTCTCTACTACCGGGCTCCGGTATTAACCGCCTGGTCGACCCCGGGCGCGGCTCTGCTGGTGACAGGGTTGGCGGGCTATTCACTGGCAGAGGCGATCGGTATTTTTATCTTCTGCTCAGCATTGCTGCTGGTGTGCGGAATAACAGGATGGTTCGATAAATTGATGCGCCTGGTGCCACAATCGCTGGCTTCAGCGATGCTGGCCGGTGTTTTACTGCAATTCGGACTAAAGCTGTTTGATTCGCTAGAGTCTCATGTGCTTCTGGTTGGAATGATGCTGGTGATCTACCTGCTGGCCAGGCACCTGCTGCCCCGGTATGTTATACCGTTCGTACTCGCAGCAGGCTGTGTCCTGGCCTACGCTCAGGGCGATATGCAACTGAGTAGCCTGGGCTGGCACTTTTCGTCGCCGGTTTGGGTAAGCCCGGAATTCTCGCTACCAGCACTGATCGGTGTGGGCATCCCCTTGTTTATCGTCACCATGGCATCACAAAATGTTCCCGGCATGGCGGTAATGAGAGCCAATGGATATCAACTGCCCGCTTCACCATTAATTGCCTGGACCGGCCTGACAGGTGTAGTACTGGCACCCTTTGGCGGCTTTTCATTTAACCTGGCCGCCATAACAGCCGCCATCTGTATGGGAAAAGAAGCAGGCCTTGATCCGGATAAACGTTATTGGGCCTCAATCTGGGCTGGATTCTTTTACCTGTTAACCGGAGTCTTTGGTGCGACGGTAGCCGCTCTGTTTGCAGCGTTTCCGGCACCGTTGATCATGGCGGTCGCGGGACTGGCATTGTTTGGGACCATCGGTAACAGCCTCGCTGCCAGCCTGGCTGAAGAGAAAGGGCGTGAAGCGGTATTGATGACGTTCTTGCTTACAGCCTCGGGAATCAGTTTGATGGGCATCGGCAGCGCATTTTGGGGACTGCTGATCGGATTACTGGCATACAATCTTCAAGCCCGTTTTTCACCTGAACCCGTTATTTCAAAGTAATACGCGATCCAGGGTTCACCCTGTTAAGCGCTCACTTGATCCTCAATTAGGGAGAGTACTGGTGCCTCAATCCAAAGGCATGGACACGCCGTCAAAAGATAACCTTAAGGGCATTCTCTGGATGACCCTGGCCATGGCCCTATTCTCGTTGGAGGATGCATTGGTTAAGGGTGCAACCGAGTCGATGCAAAGCGGTCAGGTCATCCTGATGTTTGGCGTTGGCGGCGCTCTTTTTTTCTGGTTAGGGCTGCTCTGGCGAAAAGAGCCAATCCTTGTCGCTGTGCACTCCCCCGTTATGCGCGTGCGGATGCTGCTGGAAATCTTTGGTCGAATGTTTTACTTCCTGGCACTGGCCCTGACACCGCTCTCGTCCACCACTGCAATCCTGCAAGCTACGCCGATCGTGGTAGTTCTGGGAGCTGCGCTGGTCTTTGGAGAACGGGTCACCTTGCTTCGATGGCTGGCCATTATCACGGGACTCGTTGGCGTGCTGATTATCCTGCGCCCGGCCAGTGATGACTTTTCGCCTCTCTCGCTGTTAGCGGTAGCAGGCTTGCTTGGCTTTGCGGGACGAGACCTGGCCAGCCGGGCCGCGCCGGGCTCATTCAGCACCTACGTGCTCGGGTTTTATGGCTTTATCGCAGTCATTATTTCCGGTGTCTGCGTTTCGCTTTGGAGTGGCACTCAATTTATCTGGCCGCAGGCTAACGCCAGTCTGTCACTTACCGGAGCGATTCTGTTTGGCGTGTTTGCCTATATGTCCCTGATGAAAGCGATGCGGACTGGCGAGGTTTCAACGGTTACTCCGTTCAGGTATTCCCGACTTCTGTTCGGAGTGGCACTCGGCTATTACGTGTTTAATGAACCATTGAGCCCATCGTTTTGGCTTGGCAGCCTGGTGATTGTGACTGCAGGGCTGGTTGTGATGCTGCAGGGAAAAAGTGCTCGCTGGCTTAAAAGCCGCCAGCGTGTTCAGCTGCCCGATTAACAGCCCGTTCAAAACCTTCGACAGCTGCAGAACCGCCCTTGCCTGTCGATACAAAAAGGCCCCGGTAGGATGCCGGGGCCTGCTGCTATCGAATAACTAACTCAGTATTGCTCAGACTGTTTATCAATACTGGCGTATACCTCTGAACTGCCATCCTTGTTCATCAGCAGAATCTGGTAAGGCGCAAAGCGATCACCCATCTCCATCCCCGGGCTACCCATTGGCATACCCGGCGCAGTCAGGCCGAGCGCTCCTTCCGGTGGGTTGGCCAAAAACTGCTTCACCAGTCTGGCAGGCACATGTCCTTCGAACACATAGCCGGACTCTGATACCGCTGTGTGGCAGGATTTGAATTCACCTTTGATGCCCATTTCCTGTTTCATTTCATCCAGGTTATGTGGATGAAATGCCTGGGTTTCAAAACCATTGTCTTCGGCATGCTCAATCCAATCCTCGCAGCAGCCGCAAGTGGGGCTTTTATATACATTCAAATGCTGGGTGTTAGCGGCTTTCAGCAGCACGCTGGCGGGTGCTTCATCAGCGGCCATGACCTGTTGAGGCCCAGCGAGCACAGCCAAAAGAGTGACGGCAGTTGCGAAGGATTTAGTATTCATAATGGACATAGGGATCTCCCGGTCCTGGCTGTTTCTATTGGAAGGTATACAGCCAGTGTTCTTGATGTTGCTGGTTCTCTATTCAATGTGTTCAAGCTCGTATTGGCTTGAACAGCCGATCATGCAAAGGCGTTCAACCTTGGAGGCTGATACGGCAATTCCGTTAGAGGTTCGGGCAAACTCAAGATAAGGGGTGGAGGGACCGCACGGACTTGTTGCAGGTGCAGTCTGGTAGCAGTAACCGGCAACCAGGCACTGACTTGAGCACAGTCCAAAGCACACTGAGTA
This sequence comes from Marinobacterium sp., assembly GCA_048260865.1. Classification (GTDB taxonomy): domain Bacteria; phylum Pseudomonadota; class Gammaproteobacteria; order Pseudomonadales; family Balneatricaceae; genus Marinobacterium. The sequence continues at coordinate 152,196 of JBLXGN010000004.1, forward strand.
AACTCGTCCAGGCAGCAATCCGCCTCATCCATGCCATGATGGCAGTCTGCAGACGCTGCACAGTGCTCAACCAAAGAGGTCTGAGAAAAACCATCGACGGGCAGCGACAGCAAAAAGCCTTTTTGCCCTGCCAATAGCAACAGGCTGAACAGCATCAGGGCAATTACCTGATACCTTCCTGTAAATTGATGGCTGCATTTCTGACCGGACACGAGATTTCTCAAACAAATTGCACAACAATAGATGTACCTGAACGAAGCCCTGTAACACTATTGGCTTCTGTCATGCACATTGTGAACGCAAAGGCGCGATATGGTTCCTGATACAGAACAACATAATGCTTTGCCGGAAAACCTCAATATGGATTTCCAGCAGAAGCTGACTATTGATACCGAGCAGCTTGCCTGGTTACCAAGCCCGGCATTCGGCGTCAGACGCAAGCCCCTGGAACGAGAACAGCAAGAATCGGGACATACAACGAGCATCGTTAAGTATGCTCCCGATACATCTTTCTCCAGCCACTCTCACCCGCTTGGCGAGGAAATATTTGTCCTTGAAGGTGTTTTCTCCGATGAGCAAGGCGACTATCCCGCTGGCAGCTATATCCGTAATCCTCCCGGGAGCCGACATGCCCCGTTCAGTCAAAATGGCTGTGTTATCTTCGTCAAACTAAACCAGTTTGACGCCGAAGATCTTGCATCCGTTCGAGTACAGACCAATATCAGCACGTCTGCAGGCTCCGCTGAAGATGGTCAAAGCGAATGCACTCTGCTACACCGCTTTGCCAAAACCCGGACAGAGCTGGTCCACTATAAGGGCGCGGCAGCTGAGGTTCAGTTCAGCACAGAGGGTGGAACCGAGCTTCTGGTCATCACGGGTGCTCTTGAGGATGGTCAGGGCATCTACCCTTCCGGGTGCTGGCTTCGCTTACCTCACCAATACCCAAACAGCTTTGCTGTAAAAGCCGGTACCCGCGTACTGGTCAAAAGTGGACATCTGCCATATTGAGTAACGACTGCCTGGCAGCTGACAGTTGATCACGCGACAACCACAACGTGGTCGTCTAGTTAATTTCTGCTGCAAAATAATCATTTTGCAGCAGAATACCCCCAAGAGAGCCCCGGTTTATCTGGAGCACATATTCTTATTCATGCTAGATTTGAGGTTAACGTAGTAACCTAATTGCATCGCTATTACATCGCACCAAGATCACAAAAAGCGATGCAGCCATGCCGAGAGCCGTAGATGAAGACCAGCAATGCTCTGATCCAGTCGCACAAAGCGCTGCTGAGCCTGACACATAACGCTGATTATGTTGCCTTGCCACGCAGTCGCAAGCTTGCTCTACTGGTCGACTTCTGCATCGAGCACATCGGTATAGACCGCACCAGCATTTGGGCTTTTACAGCCAACGAGGGCGCCATCAGTTGCGAATGGCTGCATGATACCCAGGATGCTTCGTCCAGCAACGAAACAACACCTCAGATCACACTGCTAGCTGCAGACCACCCGGCCTACTTCAAAACGCTTAGAGAAGAAAAGGTACTGGATGCGCGGGATGCCCTGACCGACCCTCGCACCGCCTCCTTCACCGACGCCTATCTGCCAGCAACGGGTGTCCGTTCCATGCTGGACGTACCCATTTTTGACGGTGACCGCCTGGCCGGTGTGATCTGCCTGGAAGATCGAAAAGTACGTGAATGGAGCCTGTCAGAAGTATCGCTGGCTGTAGCGGTCGCCAACACGCTAAGCCTGATTTATACCCATGAAGCCTGGCTCAGATCGAAACGAGCTCTGGAGTTTGTAACCCATTACGATGCCATGACGGGCCTGGCCAACCTGTCCTCACTCAAACGACGGGTTCAGGATCTCCTCGAGAGTCAGGCAGAGAACTTTTGTCTGATCTGGATCGATATCGACCGGATCAAGATGGTCAATGACGGTTTGGGAACTCAGGCAGGTGACCAGGTCATCAGTGAACTGGGCAACCGGCTGGAGCAATGGCAACTGCCCGGTAAAGACTTTCTGGCTCGAGTCGGTGGGGATGAATTTGTTCTGCTGCTCCGCCAATCGCTTTCGGTTGAGTCTCTTGGACTGCTGGCAACCAGCCTGCAGGCGCTCATTGCTCAACCCGTGATGCTGGATCAACACCAGCTGAGCATGACAGCAAGCATCGGTATCTGCTCCTGCCCCGGAGACTTCAATGAAACCGAAGAGCTGATGAGGGGGGCTGAAACCGCCATGTATGCGGCTAAAGCCGGTGGGCCGGGTCGCTTCGCACTGTTTAATCACGATCACCAAAGCTCGGCCCGCTCCCGCTTCAGGCTGGAAAGCGCCTTGCGTGCGGCAATAGAGCAAAACCAGCTGGATGTGTTCTACCAGCCGATTCTGGACGGCACGAATGAACAAGTGGACAGTCTGGAAGCTCTGGTGCGATGGAATCATCCGGAGAATGGCTGGATGTCGCCCATCGAGTTTCTGGATGTTGCCCGCTCAGCAGGCCTGATGTTCAGCCTGGGCAGTGCTGTCTTGCGCCGAGTGTGCGAAGACTGGCAACGCTGTCATAAGCAGGGTGAGCCGCTGCCCGTTGTTTCTGTAAATCTGTCAGCTGAGCAAGTAATGACGGCCTCATTACCCGCACTCGTACAGTCAATGTGTGAAGAGTTTGGCGTACCGGCCAAAGCCCTGCAATTTGAAATGACGGAAGACTCTATTCAAGGCGATATGGATACGGTGCAATCTGTACTCCAGTCACTGGTAGATCAAGGCGCACGTCTGGCCATTGACGACTTCGGCACCGGCTACTCATCTCTTTCTCGCCTTAAAAGCCTGCCGGTATCGCGTATCAAAATTGACCGATCCTTTGTCAGTGACCTGCCCTTTGACCCGGATGACCGCGCTATAGCCCTATCCATTTTGGGTCTGGCACGTGGCTTGGGGTTAACCGTGGTTGCAGAGGGCGTGGAAACGGAGCAGCAGGAAAGCTGGTTACTGGAGCGCGGCTGTAATTATCTTCAGGGCTATCTATACAGTAAGCCGCTTCCTCTGGAAGACGTCAGACAAAAGATTACCCACCTGAATTCCCTCAAGGCTGAAGACAAGTAAGGATCGCAAACGCCTTTGAACCTGAGGATCGCGCCAAAAGGCTCAAAGCATCATCAGGTCCCGGTGCCTCGGTGCTGTTTCCGTACTCAAAATCGAGATTTTCTGCTGAGCCAGGTCACGAGCGACACGAATGGGAATATCTGTCAGACGACGTCCGGCTCCCCAGGCTGCACCGTCTGCAATACGTTTGCGCTTTTCGTGGTTGGTGCGACGATCATAAATCGACTTGCGACGCTCCTGACCTCGATACATTGAAAAACTATAGGTTTTCCACCAATCCTCAGCACCGCTGAGTGTAGCCAATCTTGGGCTTATCTGAACGCCGGCCCGATCACACCAGTAGTAGCATATCCTTTCTTCTACAAAGTCTTTGCACAGCTGCATGGTCTTCACCACTTACTTGGTTTTGCCCCCAAGGAGCAAGGTTGCTCAAAACTGCCCTCAAACATCACCGAGATCTTTTCTCGTTCACTTGCGCATACGCAAGCAAGGAGAAATAAGAGCACCTTGCTGTTCAAGATTCACACAAATATTGAAGCAGGATTAAATCCTCTCCACGCTGTCTGTATCTTTTCAGCAGTTGCTGGCATTGGGCGGGGGTCAAGTCATTCGAGTGCTCGAACCCTAGTCCAAGATAAAACCCTTCCAGGTGGCTGTAGGCGAAACAATAGCAGGGGCGCGCCGACCAAAACGCCTTGCAGCCCAGCAACAACTGTCCTCCAGCCCCTTGCCCGCGATAGTCCTTATGGACCCAGAGGCCTCTCATCACATGCCCGTCTGCAAAGGGAGCAAACCTGACTGCAGCCAGAATTCTGTCGTTTCGCCGTAAGCAAAAGGCAGTATCGGTCGGTTTGATTTTTCCCTTGTGCCCATTACTTCTATAGAAACGTTGCAGCAAATATAGTTCATCGTTCGCTACAGGGCTTAACTCTAATGTGTGATTCAGATCAGTCGTCATGCAATGAGCATACTTTCAACCCTGCTGCCTTGCCCAGGGAAAAGACTCAAGCAACAGGGTGAGGGGGTGTAATCATTAAGCTATATAACCGATCACACAATGAACATGTGCCTAACTCACAGCTGTAAGGTCCAGCCGCTGGCTGATGCATTGAAGTGCCGTAAACGCTGCTGAAGTACGATTATCTACCTGCATTTTCCGGAACACCTGCTCCAGGTGCTTGTTGATGGTTCTGGGGCTTAACCCCAATATCTGAGCAATTTCCTTATTGGTTTTACCGTGCACGATCCACAACAGCACCTCGGCCTCTCGCTCGGTCAGGCCAAAACTGTGCACCAGTTTGGTACTGTCATCAGGCTGCCGAGGGTCGTCGATCTTGAGCAAGCAACGTCCGGTATCATCCTGATCAATCAGGTGGCAACGCACCTGATCCTCATTAATTTTGATCTGCAGGGGGTCAGAACCGGGCACCAGTCCTTTCAGGGAAGCACTTATGTGTGCACCCAGCTGGTCCACTTGATCACCAAAAATACGATAGATCTGTGGTGTGGCCCACTCCACTTCACCGGAGGCCCGGATGCAGAGTGTCATCAAGCCTTGCCCATCCATCACCTTGTGCGCATTTGCGGCCTTCTTGGCGTTTCCCAGATGAGAGCGCATGCGAACCAACAACTCTTCATGCCGAATAGGCTTGGTGATGTAGTCCACGCCACCAGCATCGAACCCTTTTACAATATCTTCCGTATCGCTCAAACCGGTCATGAAGATCACCGGGATATTCATCAGATCGGGTGAGGCTTTCAACTTCTCACAGGCCTCAAAACCGTTTATGCCGGGCATCATGGCATCCATCAGAATCATGTCCGGCGTGATCTGAGCACTGATACTCAGCGCCTGCTCACCACCCAGAGCAATGAAGACCTGAAAACCATTCAGCGTCAGCATTTCATTGAGCATGCTGATCACTTCGGGCGAATCATCTACAACCAGGATTTTGGCACTCATAGCATTAACCATTCGCTCCTGCGTACGACTGCAAACGTTCCAATACGCCGTTAAAATTGAAGCAACTCACCAGCGCCTGCAATTGCGCCTGCTCATCAGCTGAAACACCTGCTTCTGCTGAGAGCCGGTCTACTTCGTGTTTAATCCCTTCCAGAAAACCCTGGTCCACAAACTGCTTCAGCCGGGAGGTATCAAGGTTTGGCCGATCCATGGCATTGTCTTTGGTGGTGGTAATCGATTTAGAGGGCTGTCGGGTTTTCCACTGCAATTGAAGCAGATTTCCCACCTGCTCCAGTAATTCGGCAACACGCACAGGTTTGACCAAATAGAAGTCAAAACGGTGCTGCTCGGTGTTTTGTGCCCACTCAGTGGCATCTGCGGACAACATCACCACCGGCACCTGATAATTACGATCACGAAGGGCGTCCAACAGGGTCCAGCCATTCATACCCGGCATGGATACATCCAGCACAAAGAGGTCCGGCAGGTCCTGCTGACAAAGCTCCAGACAACTATGCCCGTCCGGTACGGCAATCACGTTAAAGCCAACCGGATTCAAGATGTCACGAATCAGATCACGGTGGGTTGGATCATCATCCACCACCATAATGGTACGGCGGCGCCCCTCATACCCGCCCTGCCAGATATCGTTAACGGGAATGGGCGTTGGGCGGCTCAGGCTCGACATCATCAATTGAAGGCGGAAGGTTGTGCCCTGCCCCGGCACGCTTTGGTACTGAAGATCGCCCCCCATGATATCGGTGAGCAGGCGCGTAATGGTCAGGCCCAGCCCTGTACCCGGACGGCCTGAGGTCACACGTTCGAAGGGTTTGAAGATCCGCTCCAGATCCTCTTCCGCAATGCCAATACCAGTATCCGTGATCACAAACTCGGCTACTTCATTGCGATAGGTAAGGCTGAGCGAAACGCTGCCCACATCGGTAAACTTGATCGCATTGGAGAGCAGGTTGATCAGAATCTGACGCAGGCGTTTTTCATCGGTCGCAACAAACTCGGGAATCCGCTGCTGTCGGGTATAGTCGAAAGAGATACCCTTGGCCTCGGCCTGCAGACGGAACATGTACACCAGCTGCTCCATGAAGCTGACCAGCCCGACTTCATTACGGTTCAGCTCCAGCCGCCCTGCTTCAATACGGGAGATATCGAGCAACTCTTCGATCAGATTTGCCAGATGCTCACTGCTGCGCTTGATGACATTGATCGCCGGCCGACGCTGAGTAGGAATATCCGTCGCCACATCCAGCAACTGGGCATACCCCAACACAGCATTGAGCGGCGTGCGAAGCTCATGACTGATACCGGTCAAATAACGGCTTTTAGCCAGACTGGCCGCTTCTGCCAGTTCCTTGGCCTCCTGCAGCTCACGGTCGGTCAGCTCATGCGCCTTGATCTCGGCCACCAAACGGTCGGTTTGCTGCTGGCTTTCGTTTTGCGCCATCACGCGGCTTTCGTAGGCCAGCAAGAACAGCCAGGCCGCCACACCAATCACGATCTGCAGCAGGAAAAACACTTTCCACAGCACCGTACCCACCAGCTCGGCACTGCCCACATCGGACCCCACCATCTGGAAGTAAATCAGCGCCAAAAAGGCACCCACTATGATATTGAAGACCAGCAACAAACCCAGAAAGTAGCCGGTGCGTGCACTGCTGCTTTCCAGAATCCGAGACGGCAACAACAGGCCAAGCAACGCGGATAACTGATCACTGAAACGACTTTTTTCCTTACAGCCATCATTGCAGCGCGCATCCAGTGAGCAGCACAGCGAACAGATATTGCCGCCATAGAGAGGGCAGTAGGTCATGTCATCCAGCTCGAAGCTGTGCTCGCAGATGGAACATTCGGCATCAGACGCCGCTATAGGCTCACGAGCAATGTAGTAACGCCCTCGGGTTAACAGTGCAATCATCGGTGCCAGCACCAGGGTCAAACCCAGCGTGATAAAGGGTGCCCAGGCCTGCAATAACGGATAGTCCTGATTCACCATGGCGATAAGGCCAACCACCGAAGAGAGCAACATGGAGCCGACGCCGACCGGGTTTATGTCGTACAGGTGGGCACGCTTGAACTCTATGCCCTTGGGACTTAAACCAAGCGGCTTATTGATCGCCAGATCAGCCACCAGTGAGCCGACCCAGGCCGCCACCAGAATAGCGAAGACACCCAGAATACTGGCAAAGGCCTCATAGATCCCCAGCTCCATCAACAGCCAGGCGATGATCACATTGAACACCAGCCAGACCACGCGACCGGGGTGAGTATGGGTCAACCGGGAGAAAAAATTGGACCAGGCCAATGAGCCCGCGTAGGCATTCGTCAGGTTGATCTTCACTTGCGACAGAATGACAAACACCCCTGCCAATAGCAGCGCCAGCTCGGCAGTCCCCGTAAGATGACCGAAGGCCGTGAGGTACATCATATTGGGCTCAGAGGCCTCCACCAGGTCCCCACCATTATTCAGCACCACTATCGCCAGAAACGACCCGGCCAGTATTTTCAAGGTTCCGGGGATGACCCAACCGGGCCCGCCCAATATCACGGCACCCCACCAACGCCTGCTGTTCTCGGGAGTTTTCTTGGGCATAAAGCGAAGAAAATCGACCTGTTCGCCGATCTGTGCCAGCAAGGACATCACCACAGTGGCTGCAGCGCCCAACAGAACCCAATTCAGCCCCTCGCCTTCCTGCAGACTGCCCCGATACGCCACCCACTCATCGACATAGCTTTGCTCACTGAACAGGATCACCAGGAAGGGCAGCAGCTGCAATACGATCCACAGGGGCTGGCTGAACATCTGGAAGCGACTGATAAACGTAAAGCCGTAGGTGACCATGGGGATCACAACAATGGCGCTGATGAAATATCCCATGGACAGCGGAACATCGAAGATCAGCTCCAATGCCTTGGCCATAATCGCCGCTTCAAGTGCGAGGAAGATAAAGGTGAACGAGGCGTAGATCAGAGAGGTCAAAGTGGAGCCGATATAGCCAAAGCCTGCACCACGCGTGAGCAGGTCAATGTCCACTCCATAGCGGGCGGCGTAGTAACTGATCGGCAGTGCGGTCGCCACAATCAACAGGGCCACCAACAGCGTTGCGATTATGGCATGCTCGAAGCCATAACTGAGCGTAATGGCCCCCCCAATAGCCTCAAGAGCCAGAAAGGAGATCCCGCCCAGTGCGGTGTTGGCAACACGGGACAGGGACCAGCGCCGTGCCCGCTTCGCAGTGAAGCGCAGCGAATAGTCTTCCAGTGTCTGGTTGGCAACCCACTTGTTGTACTGCCGCCGAGTGGTAAATATCTGCTGACGTACGGTCATTAAGTAATACTCTCAATGCAACCTTCCTGGGCATCCGTCTAACAAGACCGCACTACATGTGTGCAGAATCTTATTGACCCGGGCATCCTCGCCGCCTGATACAAAATTCGTACTTGTTATGCAACATATGTACCCCATCCTACGCGCTTTACCGCACTGCACCATGGGGTAAATGACGTACCCCCGTTGGAGCATTTACCGAATGTTCATCCAACGCCTCTCTCCTGATACTGGCTCCACCCCTGAAGCTCAAATTCGAGTCAATAACCCAGGAGAACAACCATGCGAAAGAGTGACCGCGTTTCCAAGAAACACTCTCCCATGCGCCGCACGCTGATGAAGGGCCTGATGGCACTTCCGGCCGCTGTTGCCCTGAGCACCAGTATCCAGCTGGCCCACGCATCGGAAGTGAATACAACTGGCCTGGCCGTCACCGACGACACGGTCAAAGTCGGCATCCTGCACTCCATCACCGGTACCATGGCGATCAGTGAGACCGGCTCCGTACAGGCCGAGAAACTGGCGATCGATCAGATCAACGCCATGGGTGGTGTACTCGGACGCAAGATCGAATACATCCAGGAAGACGGCGCCAGTGACTGGCCGACGTTCGCCGAGAAATCCAAGAAACTGCTGGTGAACGACAAGGTTGCTGCGGTATTCGGTTGCTGGACCTCCGCATCCCGTAAAGCCGCCCTGCCAGTGTTCGAGCAGTACAACGGCATGCTGTACTACCCGACCTTCTACGAGGGACTGGAGCAGTCTCCGAATGTGATCTACACCGGTCAGGAAGCAACTCAGCAGATTCTTGAGGGTCTGGACTGGGCTGCGCGTGAAAAAGGCGCCAAGAGCTTCTACCTGCTGGGTTCCGACTACATCTGGCCGCGTACCTCCAACAAGATCGCGCGCAAGCACATCGAGAACAAACTGGGTTCCAAAGTGGTGGGCGAAGAGTACTACCCGCTGGGTCACACTCAGTTCAACTCTGTCATCAACAAGATCAAGCTGAAGAAGCCTGACGTGGTCTTCATCTCCGTTGTAGGCGGCTCCAACGTAGCCTTCTACAAGCAGCTGAAAGCCGCCGGCATCGACATGACCAAAGAGAAGCCGCTGTTCCTGACCATCTCCGTAACCGAGGACGAAATCCTGGGTATCGGTGGTGAGAACATCGACGGTATCTACGCGTCCATGAAGTACTTCCAAAGCCTGCCAAACGACAACAACTCCGAGTTTGTTAAGGCGTTCAAGGCAGCCTACGGCGACGACATCGTGATTGGTGACGTAACCCAGGCCGCTTACCTTGGCCCCTGGTTGTGGAAAGCCGCTGTTGAGAAAGCCGGTTCCTTCGATATCGACAAGGTCCGTGCAGCGTCTCCTGGCATCGAGCTGACCACCGCGCCTGAAGGCTACGTGAAGGTGCATGAGAACCATCACCTCTGGTCCAAGACCCGTATCGGTAAAGCTGAACTGGATGGCCAGTACAAGGTTGTCTACGAAAGCTCTGACCTGATCGAACCGAACCCCTTCCCTGAAGGTTATCAGTAAGCACTCGCCCCACCGGGAGTCAGCCGCTGGCTGGCTCCCACTCAGTTACCCGCTTTCTGACAATTCTGAGCTACGGAGCCTGTCATCATGTTTGCTGATTACTCCTCTTCTGAACTTTTGGCGATCTTCGCCATGCAAGGCTTCGCAGGCCTGAGTCTGTTCTCGATATTCGTACTGATGGCGCTGGGTCTGGCGATCATTTTCGGCCAGATGGGCGTTATCAACATGGCTCACGGGGAATTCATGATCCTCGGTGCCTACATGACCTATCTCACCTCCCATGTGTTCGAGAGTCTGATGCCCGGGCTGTATGGGGCCTACTTTATTGTGGCGATGGTGGTCGCCTTCTTTGCCGCCGGGGCCCTTGGGGCGTTCGTGGAATGGGCATTAATACGGCGACTCTATCACCGCCCGCTGGACACACTGCTGGCAACCTGGGGTTTGAGCCTGATTCTGCAGCAGTGCTACCGCTCCATCTTTGGCGCCCGTGAAGTGGGTGTGACCCTGCCCGACTGGCTGATGGGCTCTGTTGCCTTCACCGACATGATCGAGATTCCGATCAACGGCATGTTCGTAATGGTCCTGACCCTGCTGATCGCGGCTGGCGTCTACTACCTGATGTACCGCTCCAACTGGGGTGGCCAGGTACGCGCAGTAGTACAGAACCGCCCAATGGCCGGTGCCGTGGGTATCAATACCGAAAAAGTCGACCGTGCCACCTTCGCACTGGGCTGCGGTATCGCCGGCGTTGCCGGTAGCGCTTTCACCATGATCGGCTCCACCGGTCCGACCTCCGGCCAGCTCTACATCGTTGATACCTTCCTGGTGGTGGTATTTGGCGGTGCATCCAGCTTGCTCGGCACCATCGCCTCGGCTTTCACCATCTCCCAGGCGCAATCCACGATGGAATTCTTCCTCAGCGGCTCCATGGCCAAGGTACTCACACTGCTGGTTGTCGTCGGCATCCTGATGCTGCGTCCGCAGGGCCTGTTCTCACTGAAGATCCGACGCTAATGGTCTGAACGGAGAGGAAATCACGATGAATGTACTTAAAAACAACCTGTTCAAGCGTCAGGATCTGATCAACTACGGGCTGCTCGCCATCCTGTTGATCGTCGTCCTGCCGCTGACACTGGACATCTTCCGCCTCAACCTGGTGGGTAAATACCTCAGCTACGCCTTCGCCGCTATCGGCCTGGTACTCTGCTGGGGCTACGGCGGCATCCTGAGCCTTGGCCAGGGTGTATTCTTCGGCATCGGCGGCTACGCCATGGCGATGTTCCTGAAACTGGAAGCTTCATCACCTGAAGCGACCGCTATCCAGTCCACCCCGGGCATTCCCGACTTTATGGACTGGAACCAGCTTACCGCTCTGCCCTGGTTCTGGGAGTCCTTCCACTCGCTCGGTTTTACCGTGCTGGCAATACTTTTCGTCGCTCCACTGTTCGCGTTCATCGTGGCGGTTGCGATGTTTAAACGACGTGTCGGTGGCGTGTACTTCGCAATCATCACTCAGGCGATTGCGGCCATCCTGACCATCCTGATCATCGGTCAGCAGGGCTTCACCGGTGGCGTTAACGGCATCACCGACCTGCGTACGCTGCTGGGCTGGGATATCCGTACCGACGATGCCAAGTATGTCCTCTACTTCTTCGCCGTAGGCATGCTGTTCCTCTGCCTGCTGATGGCGCACCTGGTACTGAAGAGCAAACTGGGCCGACTGCTGGTAGCCATCCGTGATCGTGAAGACCGCGTGCGCTTCTCAGGCTACGACGTGTCCAACTTCAAGATCTTCGTGTTCTGCTTCGCGGCCATGCTGTCCGCCATCGGCGGTGCCATGTTCACCCTGCAGGTGGGCTTCATGTCACCCACGCTGGTCGGCATCGTACCTTCCATCGAAATGGTGATCTTCTGTGCCCTGGGCGGACGTCTGTCCATCATCGGCGCGGTCTACGGTGCCCTGCTGGTTAACGCTGCCAAGACCACCATGTCTGAAGCCTTCCCGGAAATCTGGCTGTTTGCCATGGGCGCCCTGTTCATCGGTGTAGTCCTGGCCTTCCCGAACGGCCTTGCCGGTCTTTACACCCTGCTGATGGACAAGTTCAAACAGCGTCGCGCCAAAGCCCAGGCACCGGCGACTCGCACTCAGACACCGCCGGTGGAAACCCGAGCGGAAGATGAAAGCGATGACCTTGACGCCTCCCGCGTAACCGCCCCGAGCCAGTCTTAAGGAGACCATCATGAGCCTGTCCCATAACAAGCCACAGGATTTTGTTCTCGCAGTCGAAGGACTGACCGTTTCCTTCGATGGCTTCAAGGCGGTAAACGACCTGTCGTTCTACGTCGATGAAGGTGAAATCCGCGTCATTATCGGCCCCAACGGGGCCGGTAAGACCACGGTACTCGACCTGATCTGCGGCCGTACCAAGGCCACCGAGGGTTCCATCAAGTTCCGTAATCAGGAACTGACCAAGATGAAGGAGCACGAGATCGTCCATGCCGGTGTGGGGCGCAAGTTCCAGAACCCTTCGATCTACGAAGACCTGACCGTGTTCGAAAACCTGGAGCTGTCCTTCCCGCGTGGTCACGGCGTCTTTGGAGCCCTCACCTTCCGCCGCGATACCGAGGTGATGGAGAAGGTGACCGAGATCGCCGAAATGATCTTCCTGGCTGACCAGCTGCACCAGCGTGCCGACCTGCTCAGCCATGGCCAGAAGCAGTGGCTGGAGATCGGCATGCTGCTGATCCAGGACCCGGCCCTGCTGATGCTGGACGAACCGGTGGCAGGCATGTCGGTGGCGGAGCGCAAGAAGACCGCCGAACTGCTCAACCGCATAACCCAGGACCGTTCGGTACTGGTGATCGAGCACGACATGCAGTTCGTCGAAGATATCGCCCACCGCGTCACGGTGCTGCATCAGGGCCAGCTGCTGTCCGAGGGCTCACTGGATCGCGTGAAGGCGGATCCGAAAGTCGTCGAAGTCTACCTCGGTCACTAACCCCACATCGGCAGGAGACACACATGCTCAATGTATCCGATTACAACGTCGCCTACGGTCAGAGTCGTGTCATTAACGACATGAATCTGGAGCTGGGCAAGAACGAGATCATCGCCATTCTGGGCCGTAACGGTATGGGCAAAACCACGCTGATGAAGTCACTGATCGGCATGATTCCCTCCAGCGGCGGCTCCGCCAAACTGGACGATACCGAGCTGTCAGGCATGAAAAGCTACCAGCGTGTGGCCGCAGGTGTCGGCTTCGTACCCCAGGGACGCATGATCTTTTCCACCATGACGGTGGAAGAAAACATCCGTACCGGCCTGACGACCACCGGCAGCAGCACCATTCCTGAGCACCTGTACACCCTGTTTCCGGTACTCAAGGAGATGAAACACCGTCGCGGCGGCAACCTCTCCGGCGGTCAGCAACAGCAGCTGGCCATCGCCCGCGCCCTGGCCAGCAACCCGAAGCTTTTACTGCTTGATGAACCGACCGAAGGCATCCAGCCCTCCATCATCCGCGAGATGGCCCGCACCCTGCGCAAGATCCGCGATGAGCACGGGCTATCGATTCTGGTCTCCGAACAGGTGCTGAGTTTCGCGCTGGATGTGGCTGACCGAATTCTGGTGATCGAGAAAGGCAACATCGTCCACGACGTACCGGCCGCTGAGGCAGACGAAGCGATGATCACTCGCTACCTGTCCGTCTAACACTTTCAGAAGGAGTATGAGCCATGAGACACGGTGATATTTCCAGCAGTGATGACACGGTCGGCGTTGCCGTCGTGAACTACAAGATGCCCCGCCTGCACACCAAGGACGAGGTACTGGATAACGCCCGCAAGATCGCCGAGATGATCCAGGGTATCAAGCAGGGCTTGCCCGGCATGGATCTGATCATCTTCCCCGAGTACAGCACCATGGGGATCATGTACGACCACGACGAAATGATGGCCACCGCCACCACCATACCCGGTGACGAAACCGCCATCTTTTCGGAAGCCTGCCGCCAGGCAAACACCTGGGGCGTGTTCTCCCTGACGGGCGAGCGCCACGAAGAACATCCGGCCAAAGCGCCCTACAACACTCTGGTGTTGATCAACAATAAGGGCGAGATCGTGCAGAAGTACCGCAAGTGCCTGCCCTGGTGCCCGATCGAAGGCTGGTATCCGGGTGATCGCACCTACGTCAGCGAAGGCCCCAAGGGCATGAAGCTGAGTCTGATCATCTGCGACGACGGCAACTACCCCGAGATCTGGCGCGATTGTGCCATGCGCGGCGCCGAGTTGATTGTGCGCTGCCAGGGCTACATGTACCCGGCCAAGGAGCAGCAGGTGATGATGTCCAAGACCATGGCCTGGGCCAACAACACCTACGTGGCGGTCGCCAACGCTGCCGGTTTTGATGGCGTCTACTCCTACTTCGGTCACTCAGCGATCGTCGGCTTTGATGGCCGTACTCTGGGTGAGTGCGGTGAAGAAGAGATGGGGATCCAGTACGCCCAGCTGTCACTGAGCCAGATTCGGGACGCGCGCAAGAACGATCAATCCCAGAATCACCTGTTCAAACTGCTACATCGTGGCTACGCTGGTATTCATGCCTCCGGGGATGGCGACAAGGGCGTAGCGGATTGCCCGTTCGAATTCTACCGGAGCTGGGTCATGGACGCGGAGCGTACCCAGGCCCAGGTGGAAGCCATGACAAGGGACACCATTGGTGTCGCCGAGTGCCCGGTAGGTGATCTGCCGATGGCTGAACGCGAAAGGGAGGCAGGCTAAGGCCTGCTTACAAGGAGAGTCCCATGCCCTTTATCAATGACCTTCTCTCTGAAAACCCTAAGCACTCTCTTTCCTGCGGGACACAAGAGACGGCTTCCCGAATCCAGGCGCCTCCCTCCCGTTTCAGTTTTGACCCCGACGCCATTGTGGAGCTACTGAAACGCCGTCTGGCCGGGCAAAGAGAAGTCATTGAAGCACTGGGCGCTCAACTGCGCATTGTAAAGGCAGACCTTTGTGAGCCCGGTCGCCCGCTCTATGTCACCCTGTTCATTGGTGACACCGGCGTGGGCAAAACCGAGATTGTGCGTCTGGTTGCCAGCGCCATTCATGGCTCCCCCGACAAGTTCTGTCGTCTCGACATGAACACCCTCTCCCAAAGCCACTACAGTGCAGCCGTCACTGGCGCACCTCCCGGCTATGTGGGCAGCAAGGAAGGCACCACCCTGTTCAATGAAGAACTGATAAAGGGCAGTTTTGACCGCCCCGGCATTGTCCTTTTCGACGAAATAGAGAAAGCCAGCAACGATGTGGCCCGCGCGCTGATGAATATCCTAGATGCGGGCACACTCAAGCTGGCATCGGGCACCCGGGATCTGGATTTCAGCAACTGCCTGATCTTCATGACCAGCAATGTGGGCTCCAAAGCCTGGATGGACGTGCAACGCCGAGCCAAGGGGCCTTGGCACCAGCGCTTGAGAAACCTTTTCCCCCCCCACCGGAGCACCCGTGCCGCCCTGATCGAAGATGCTCTACATGAGCGATTTGACCCGGAATTTCTCAACCGCATCGACCGAATCGAGTTGTTCGAGCCGCTTTCCACAGACCATCTGGAAACCATCGTTCAGCTCGAACTGGAGCGCACCAACCGTTTACTCAAACGCAAGGGCATCGAGGCTCAACTTGCGGCAGGCGCCATCAGCCTGCTGTGCGAGCGTGGTTTCGATGCCGAGTTTGGCGCCCGCGCCATACGTCGCAGTTTCCGCCAGCTGGTGATGTTGCCACTGGCCGAATGCCTGCTGAGCCAATCCGGTTCTCAGCAGGCCACACCGAGCACGCCCCCTCTGACCATAGTGCGCGGCCACGCCGTGGACGGTCAGATTTTGTTCAAACGGGTTTCTGACGAAACCAACTTTCATACTCTACCCAAAGAACGCAGCCCTCAGGGGACTGCACAGGAGATGTAGCCATGACCGATACCATCATCAAGATCGATCTGAACAAATCCGCTTATGAGCATGACAATGTGCACAACCGCTGGCACCCGGACATCCCGATGGTAGCCAAGGTTAAGCCCGGTGATGACTTCATCATCGAGTGCTTCGACTGGACCGGCGGTCAGATCGAAAACAATGACGATGCTTCAGACGTCCGTGACGTTGACCTGACCCAGGTTCACTTCCTGTCCGGCCCTGTGGCCGTTGAAGGCGCCGAGCCCGGCGACCTGCTGGAAGTGGATATTCTGGATATCGGTACCTTCGCCGATCAGCAGTGGGGCTTTAACGGCTTCTTCTCCAAGAAAAACGGCGGCGGCTTCCTGACCGACGAATTCCCGGAAGCGCAGAAGTCGATCTGGGACTTCAACGGCATGTTCACCAAATCCCGCCACGTACCGGGCGTTGAGTTCGCCGGTATCCTGCACCCGGGCCTGATCGGCTGCCTGCCCTCTCAGGACATGCTGAACCAGTGGAACACCCGCGAGAAAGAGCTGTTCGACACCGATCCAGAGCGTGAACCGGCACTGGCCTGTCTGCCCTACGCTGAAACCGCCCACATGGGTCGCATGAAAGGCGACGACCTTGACAAGGCTGCCGCGGAAGGTGCCCGTACCGTACCGCCGCGTGAGCACGGCGGTAACTGCGACATCAAGGACCTGACCCGCGGTGCCAAGGTGTACTTCCCGGTCTACGTGGACGGTGCTGGCCTGTCAGTAGGCGACCTGCACTTCAGCCAGGGTGACGGCGAAATCACCTTCTGTGGCGCCATCGAGATGGCGGGCTGGATTCACCTGCGTGTGAACCTGATCAAGGGCGGCATGGAAAAATATGCCATCAAGAACCCGATCTTCAAACCAAGCCCGATGGTACCCAAGTACGACGATTACATGATCTTCGAAGGTATCTCCGTCGACGACAGTGGCAAACAGCACTATCTGGATACCAGCCTGGCCTACAAACAGGCCTGCCTGAACGCAATCAACTACCTGCAGAAGTTCGGTTACTCACCGGCGCAGGGTTACGCCATCCTCGGCTGTGCTCCGGTTCAGGGTCACATCAGTGGCGTGGTGGATATTCCGAACGCCTGTGCAACTCTGTGGCTGCCAACGGATATCTTCGAGTTCGACATCAAGCCGAACGCCGAAGGACCGAAGAAGATGCTCGATGGCAGTGTGGATATCCCGCTGGCACCGGACCTGGATAAGTAAGGGAGACTGCTATGCCACTCTACGAATACAAATGCCCCGAGCATGGTGTTTTCTCCGAGCTGGCAACCATGGCTGAGCACGACAAGCCCTGTGCTTGTCCCACCTGTGGCGCGCAAGCGCCACGCGTGGTGCTGCTTCCGCCTCAGATGTTGGCCATGCTGAAAGAAAAACGCGAAGCGATGGAGCGTCACGAAAAGTCCAAGGAAGGACCCGCGATCTTAACCGCCAAACAGTTCAAGGAACGGGAAGCGGAAAAGGAAGCCCGTGCAGCCCACGATCACAAGGGCTGTGGCTGCAACTCGAACAAGCGTAAAAGCAATCTGTTCTACACCGCCAACGGAGAGAAGTTCTTTCCCTCCATGCGACCCTGGATGATCAGTCACTGATCGCTCCACTGTCTGGCCTGTTTCTGAAGGGGAGAAGCAGGCTGGACGGCCTTCCCAGCGCGTAAAAGACTTCCCAGACTCAGCGCTCCATCCAGCAACCTCTGAGTCATCTTCTAACGGAACGAAAGCCAACGATGTTCCATGTATGGTTCTAGCCATTACACTTACAGCCCTGGTTTCACCGGCTTAGTGCTTTCAGAATGGAGACTGTATGAAGTTCATCACCGCCGAACAGGTTGCCGCGCATCTGCCCTGGCAGCCTTTGATTGAAAAACTGGACGTGACCTTCCGCGAAGGGATAGAAGCACCGCCCCGCCACCATCACAGCATCCAGCGCCCCGATGGGGAAGCCACCATGCTGCTGATGCCCGCCTGGGAACCCAATGGCTATATCGGCATGAAAGCACTGAATGTGTTTCCGCAAAACTCGGCACAGGGACTGCCTGCCATTTCCGGTATCTATCTGCTGTCGGATGGCAAAACGGGACAGATGCTGGCCAGTATTCATGGCAACGAGTTGACCCGCCGCCGAACTGCTGCAGCCTCTGCGTTGGCCGCTCGCTATCTGGCGCGCGAAGACTCGGAAACTCTGCTGCTGGTCGGCACCGGTCAGGTCGCGCCCATGCTGGTGGAAGCACACGCCGCCGTGCGCCCGATTCGCCGTCTGCTGGTATGGGGCCGCTCCGCTGAAAAGGCCGCCGCTATTGCTGAGGAGTACCAAGGCTATCAGGGTCAGTTCGGCACCATTGAGCAGGTCGAGGTGGTTGAGGACCTTGAAACTGCCTGTGGTGAGGCTGACATCATCAGCTGCGCCACCCTCTCCACCAGCGCCATCGTCAGGGGTGAGTGGCTGAAGCCAGGCACCCACCTGGATCTGGTCGGCGCCTTCCGCCGCAATATGCGCGAGTGTGATGCCGAAGCCGTGGCGCGTGCTCAGGTCTATGTGGATACCTGGGCCGGTGCCCGTGGTGAAGCCGGTGACCTGCATCAGGCCGCCAGCGAAGGTCGTTTCTCGCTGGATGATATTCGTGCGGATCTGGAGCAACTGACGCAAGGCACGGTTGCCGGTCGTGAAGATCAGGACAGCATCACCCTGTTCAAGTCCGTGGGTGCATCGCTGGAAGACCTAGCGGCGGCCATTGTGCTCTGGGAAGGTATACAAGAAGCCTGATCAACAGGCACAAAAAAGGCCTGGTCCGCACGACGCGGCCAGGCCTTTTTAGTTTCTATCCGATTACTCGGATGCGGCGATCAGGCTGGCGTTACCACCGGCAGCCGTTGTATCGATACACAGGTGACGCTCGATCACGAAACGCGCCGGCAGCGTGTATTCGGTGATCAGCGGCAGCAGCGCACCAGTACGCACGGCCAGTGCCTTGCGGTATTCACGCAGCAGTTCCGGCTCGGCACCACTGGCA
Source organism: Marinobacterium sp. (assembly GCA_048260865.1). Lineage (GTDB taxonomy): Bacteria > Pseudomonadota > Gammaproteobacteria > Pseudomonadales > Balneatricaceae > Marinobacterium. The sequence goes on from JBLXGN010000004.1 coordinate 171,154, forward strand.
ATGGCTTCAAAACCATCCACTTCAGTCAGTGCTTCAGCCTTCAGCAGGCCATCAATCGCCACGACCGGCAAACCAGCCTGCATGGCAGCTGCCAGCGCGGATTCCACACCCGGTGCGATCACAACAACCTTGTTGCCCTGAGACAGAGCGACCTTGGCCTGCTCCAGTGCAGAAGCTTTATCCGGACCCAGGCAAAGCACCAGACCGCGGGCGCAGTTGCTCAGACGGTTCAGCTCACCGGTCGGCCCCGGCATGAACTCTGGCTCGGCATCCATCGGTGCCGGTACCGCTTTGAACAGTCGCTGCAGTTCGGTCGCACGGGCTTCCGGCGCCAGCACCGCAACCCCTTCCAGTTTTTCCAGTGCCGCTCTCAGAGAACCGGCGCTGATCACGGCAGCGGAAGCATCGGCTGCATGCTGCTCAGTATCAGCCGTTTTGAAGCGACGGACGTAGTGCGGACCACCCGCTTTCGGGCCAGTACCGGACAGACCTTCACCACCGAATGGCTGGGAGCCAACGATCGCACCGATCTGGTTACGGTTCACGTAGGTGTTACCCACCTTGATCTTCTTAACGATACGCTCGACACGGTTATCCACACGGGTGTGCAGGCCGAAGGTCAGACCAAAGCCCTTGGCGTTGATCGCATCGACCACCTTATCCAGGTCGGTGGCTTCAAAGGTTGCCACGTGCAGTACCGGGCCAAAGATCTCTTCGTCCAGCTCTTCGATACCGTTAAGACGGATAACCGTCGGCGCTACAAACGTGCCTTCCGCCGGTACATCCAGCTTTTTCAGTACTCGACCCATTTTCTCGAACTTGTCGCAGTGCGCCTTGATACCGGCCTGAGCGTTCTGGTCGATAACCGGACCCACGTCAGTGGACAGCAACCAGGGGTTACCCACTTTCAGCTCATCCATGGCGCCGTACAGCATCTCCAGCAGATGATCAGCGATATCCTTCTGCACGTAGAGCACACGCAGTGCAGAACAACGCTGACCGGCACTCTGGAAGGAAGAGGCCAGTACATCACGTACCACCTGCTCCGGCAGTGCGGTAGAGTCGACGATCATGGCGTTCAGACCACCGGTTTCTGCAACCAGCGGTGCATTGGGATCCAGGTTTTCAGCCATCACCTTGTTGATGCGCTGAGCCGTGGCGGTAGAACCGGTGAAGCAGACACCAGCGATACGCGGATCAGATGTCAGTGCAGCACCCACGATTGAACCCTGACCCGGCAGCAGCTGTACCGCTTCCTTCGGAATACCCGCTTCATGCATCAGCTCAACCGCACGGGTTGCCATCAGAGAAGTGGTTTCGGCTGGCTTGGCCAGTACGGTGTTACCCGCCGCCAGTGCGGCCAGTACCTGACCGGTGAAGATCGCCAGCGGGAAGTTCCAGGGTGAGATACAGGTGATCACACCACGGGCTTCACCTTCAGCGGCAATGCGTACACCTTCGTTCGCATAGTAGCGAGCAAAATCCACCGCTTCACGGACTTCAGCGATGCCATCCAGCAGTGTCTTACCGGCTTCACGGGTCGCCAGTGCAAACAGCTCATGGGTGTGTGTTTCATACAGCTCACCTACACGAGCGATGCGCTTGGCACGCTCTTCGGCAGACAGCGCAGACCACTCGGCAAAGCCCTGCTCAGCGGCAGCAATCGCCTGCTCAACATCAGCAATGGATGCCTGGGTCACCTGACCGACCAGATCAGTCGGGTCAGCCGGGTTGCGTACTTCCTTGATCTCAGTGCCCTGAACCTGACCGGCCAGAACCGGGCCACCCGTCCAGGTATGCTGACGGAAGGCACCACGGGCCTGTTCCATGAAATCAACTTCTACCGGATCAGTGATATCCCAGCCCTGAGAGTTGTCACGGTCAGCGCCGAAGATACGCTCCGGACGTACAATCGCCTTGCTGGAGATGTTCGTGCCAAAGGCTTCAACCTGATCGATCGGATCTTCAGCAATCTCTTCCGGGGTGATACGGGTATCCACAATCTGGTTTACGAAGGAGCTGTTGGCACCGTTTTCCAACAGACGACGTACCAGGTATGCCAGCAGATCCTGATGCGCACCTACAGGTGCATAAATACGGCAACGACCATTACCCTGTTCCATCACGGCTTCGTGCAGGGATTCACCCATGCCGTGCAGACGCTGGAACTCGAAGCAGTCACGACCGGCCGCCAATTCCATGATGGCGGAAACGGAGTGTGCGTTGTGCGTTGCAAACTGCGGGTAGATGCGGTCGGTCATGGCCAGCAGCTTCTTGGCGCAGGCCAGGTAAGACACGTCGCTGCAGGCCTTACGGGTAAATACCGGGAAGTCTTTCAGGCCCATGACCTGTGCACGCTTGATCTCGGCATCCCAGTAGGCGCCCTTAACCAGACGCACCATGATGCGACGGTCCAGCTTGTGCGCCAGCGCATAGAGCCAATCCAGTACGTGCGCAGCACGCTTGCCGAACGCCTGAACCACGACACCGAAGCCATCCCAGCCTTCCAGTTCAGGGTCAGACAGAATCGCTTCGATCACGTCCAGAGACAGATCCAGACGATCAGCTTCTTCCGCATCGATGTTGAAGCCCATGTTGGCAGCCTTGGCCTGTTTGGCCAGCTCCAGTGCACGGGCTACCAGTTCGGTCATCACGCGATCACGCTGACCAAACTCGTAACGCGGGTGCAGTGCAGACAGCTTCACGGAGATACCGGGGTTGTCACGGATATCGGCGTGGGTGCAGTTGGCAGCCAGGGCGCTGATGGCGCTGGCATAGTCACGCTGGTAGCGCTTGGCATCCGCATCGGTGCGTGCTGCTTCACCCAGCATGTCGTAGGAATAGGTATAGCCCTTGGACTCGTATTTTTTGGCACGGGTCTGAGCTTCATCGATGGTACGGCCCAGTACGAACTGGCGGCCCATCTCTTTCATTGCCTGATGCGCCACGGTGCGCACCATGGGATCACCCATGCGCTTAACCAGCGCACGCAGGGTTTCCATCAGGCTCTTTTCGTCAGATGGGCTGATCAGCTTACCGGCGACCATCAGGCCCCAGGTGGTGGTGTTGATCAGTGAAGATTTGGCCTTGCCACGGTGTTCAGACCACTTACCGGAGGCGATCTTGTCTTCAATCAGTTCATGGATAGTGACGTTGTCCGGCACGCGCAGCAGCGCTTCGGCCAAACACATCAGCGCGACCCCTTCCTTGGTTGTCAGGCCATACTGAGCCAGGAACTTTTCCATCATGGTCGGCTTGGAGTGGCCACGTACCTTGCGTACCAGATCAGCGGCACGGGCGGAAATTGCCTGGCGCACCTGGCGCGAAAGTGCCGCAGAGGAGATAAGGCCCGAAATAACCTGGTATTCATCGGCCAAGTAATGTTCCTGCACGGCCTGGCGGCAGGTCGTCAGCGACAGGGGGGCTGAAATCGGTTGTTGGGCCATTTTATTCTCCTATTATTGGAAAGCTTTGCGCCAATTCTACACAGGCGAATATTTACACTTTTCCTATTTTGATCCTCTATCTCGCCACCAAATCTCTTTTTTATAGTCCATTTTTTTAAATTTTGACCACTCAAAAGGCTCAAATAGGACTTTTGCCTATGCGAATAAAAAACCCCGGCACCAGGCCGGGGAACGAAGGTCGGCACGGTGATGCCTCACCGTAACCAGGCAAACTGCCGGCCCTGAAAAACAGAACCGGCGGAGAGTTCAAACAAAATCAGCCGGCCAGTTCGCAGAGCACCCCCTGAGCCACTGACAACACGGCACAGTCGATCACGGCAGTGCCCTGAATGTCTGCCAGAGTGCGCTCCCAGCGAGCAACACGTCCGGCCGAGCGCTCTCGCCAGAGAGCTACACGCTCGACCACCGACAACTGTGCCGCTTCTTCAGGTTCACACACCCTGGATGTTAAACAGCGTAGCTGATGATCCAGTTCATTGCGGAAACTGATCACCGCCATCGCCTGCCAATGGTTGTCCGGCTTGAGTGCACGAATCTGTGCATCCAGCCAGGTCAGGCTTAGCCCCTCACCCAGAGAGAAGTAGACACCGGCCACCTCTTTGACGGGATAACCCTGCTTCAGGCTTATATCGATGATATCCATCAGCCAGTAACGGCTTTCTGCCGACGCACAGTAGAGCGCCAGCTGTTCAGGGACACCCTTGCCTGACAGCACCTTGAAGCGCTCTTCCCAGCGGGAGCGCGGAATAATCTCGGCCAAGGCGTCTGGTGAGGCCATCACCTGTTGCAGTGCCGGCTTGTAGGCTGACACCAGACCTTCAGGGTCCAGGGAATGACGACGGTACTGCAGCAGCCAATGGCTGCCGCGCGCCAGCAGGCCGGTCAGATCGCGCATCATGCCAAGCTGAACCTGGGTTGAAACCTGTCCATCCAGCGCTTCAATCGCCATCCAGCGCTCTTCCACACCGAACAGGTGACGGGCGACCAGATAGGCCGCTGCTATATCTGCCGGTTGAGCACCACTGGCAGCACGCATCTTGTCGATATAGGTGATACCCATACGGTTGATCAGATCATTGGCAATTTGGGTAGCACAGATCTCGGCACGCAGACGGTGCTGCTCAACGGCACCGGGGAAACGCTTGAGCAATGACTCCGGAAAAGCGGAATAGAGCGGACTGGTATAGCGTGTGTCCTGTGTAATCCAGGCACTGACCAGCGCCTGTTTCAGCTCGATCTTGGCATAGGAAACCAGTACAGCCAGCTCAGGACGGCTAAGGCCAAGCCCCAAACCACGGCGATGCTGCAACTCATCATCAGACGGCAGGTATTCCAGCGCACGATCCAGCTTGCCGGCTTCTTCCAGTCGCTTGATAAAACGCAGGTGATCATCCAGCGATGAAGGCGCACTGGCGGTCGCCATGCTCAGCGCAAATGCCTGACGATAGTTGTTCTTCAGCACCAGCTCCGCCACTTCTGACGTCATATCGCGCAGCAACTGGTTGCGCTCTTCCAGCGTGATATCACCCTGCTGAACACGCTCGTTCAGCAGGATTTTGATATTCACTTCATGGTCAGAACAGTCAACACCACCGGCGTTATCAATAAAGTCGGTGTTGGCAGCGCCGCCCTTCAGCGCGAACTCGATGCGGCCCCGCTGGGTCGCGCCCAGGTTGCCACCCTCGCCCAACACACGGCAGCGCAACTGCTCGCCATTAATCCGCAGTGCATCATTGGACTTGTCACCCACCTCATCATGGGTTTCCTGACGCGCCTTGATATAGGTACCGATACCACCGTTCCACAACAGATCCACCGGTGCAGTCAGCAGTGCCTGAATCAGCTCGGTTGGCGAAAGTCGCTCGGCATCCGTGTGCAGCAATGTACGCATTTCATCCGACAGCGGAATCCATTTGGCGGAACGGGAGAAGATCCCGCCGCCCTGACTGATCAGGCTGGCGTCATAGTCTTCCCAGGAAGAACGCGGCAGCTCGAACAGACGCTTACGCTCCTGATAGGACGCGGCGGCATCCGGCGTGGGATCTACGAAAATATGAAGATGGTTAAAGGCACCTACCAGCTGAATCTGATCGGACAGCAACATGCCGTTACCGAATACATCACCGGCCATATCGCCGATACCGACAGCGGTAAAGGTTTCACGCTGGGTGTCATGACCCTTCTCACGGAAGTGACGCTTAACCGATTCCCAGGCACCGCGGGCAGTGATACCCATTTTCTTATGGTCGTAACCTTCACTGCCACCGGAGGCAAAGGCATCGCCCAGCCAGAAGCCATACTCTTCCGCAAGGCGGTTGGCGATATCCGAGAAAGTCGCCGTACCCTTGTCAGCCGCTACCACCAGGTAGGGGTCGTCCTTGTCATGGCGCACCACATCCACCGGCGGCACAACCTCGCCCGCTTCCAGGTTATCCGTCAGGTCCAGCAAACCGCGAATAAAGGTCTGGTAACAGGCCACGCCCTCGGCATGGAAAGCTTCACGACCACCAGTCTGTGGCGGCTGTTTGACGATAAAGCCGCCCTTTGCACCCACCGGCACGATGACGGAATTTTTAACCTGCTGCGCTTTCACCAGACCCAGCACTTCGGTGCGGTAGTCTTCCACACGGTCCGACCAGCGCAGACCGCCACGGGCGATAGGTCCGGCACGCAGATGCACCCCTTCCACACGCGGAGAGTAAACAAAGACCTCAAAACGCGGACGCGGCTGAGGAATATCCGGAATCACACCCGGCTCCAACTTGAACGAGAAGTAGGGCTTAGGCTCGCCTGCAGCATCACGCTGGAAGTAGTTGGTTCTCAGGGTCGCTTTGATCAAGACATAGAAGCGGCGCAGGATACGGTCATCATCCAGCGTCTCGACCTGCTCAAGTTCACCGAGAATGGTTTGTTCAATTTTTTCGAATACCGCCTGACGGCGGTCATCCAAAGGGATATCCGGTTCAAAGCGAGCACGGAAGTAGGACAGCAGCAAGCGCGCCAACGTCAGGTGGCGACTCAGGGTATCGGCAATGAAATGCTGACTGAAACCAAAGCGCAGTTGCTTCATGTAGCGGCCATAGGCACGCAGCAAGGCCACTTCGCGCCAGTCCATACCGGCCCGCAGAATCAACTGGTTGTAGGAGTCATTATCGGCCAGCCCCTGCCAGATAGGCGCAATGGCACGCTGCAGCATCTGCTTGCCCTGCTCCTGAGTATCGGCACAGCCTGGAAAGCTGACGCGGAAGTCGCTGATACCGTAGGAAGTACCGTCGGCACACTCCAGCGTGTAAGGGTGCTCACCCAGCACACGCATGCCCAGGTGCTCCAGCATGGGAATCACATCGGACAACACCAGCGGCTCACCGGGGCAGTAGAGCTTGAAGCTTAGCTCCGCGTCGTGCTGACCTTCCATCTGATAAAAGGCCAGGCGCACACCTTCGCTTTCGGACAGTGCCACCAGCTGCATCAGATCAGCCGCAGCCAGGGCTGCAGAAAAACGTGCACGATAAGCAATCGGGAAAGCACCACGGAAGTGCCGGGCCAATTCGCTGCCCGCCTCTTCGCCCAATTGGGACAGTAATTGATTGCCCAGATCATCATCCCAGGAACCCGATAGCTCAAGCACGCGTGCTTCGATTGCTGCCAGGTCCTGCGGTGAAGGCACCGCGTCGGAATCATCTGAAAATACAATTGCGGATTCGGCTTCCGCCTCATCGAGTTGCTCTCGCATGAGGTTCGCAAGCTGCTCAAGTACGGTTTTTTTTGTTGACGAGCAGATATAGGCCATGGCTCCCCCGGGTGCACTTATTGGCGTGTTGGGTTTGAGTCATACCTGTCCGAAACGGCGATGGGGGTTGCCATCACCACGATACCCAGCCACCCTTTCGGACAGGATGATCGAGTAAGTATAGTCAGAGCAGCCGAGTCACATTCACTATATACTTCACAGACAAAGGCACCTCGCCTTTATTTAGATACTCTGACAGATAAAGTGGATAACCAAAGATAGCAATATGGTCGATTTGGATAGACTGGATCACGCCATCCTTTCCGAGCTTCAGCAGAACGCTCGCATCACCGTAACCGAGCTGGCCTCAAGGGTCGGCTTATCCAAGACGCCATGCCAGATTCGCATGAAACGGCTGGAAGAACAGGGCTACATTCTCGGTTATACCGCGCTGGTGGATCAGACCAAGCTGGGACTCAACCATGTAGCCTTCGCTCAGGTCACGTTGAACGACACCAGCAGCAAGGCGCTGGATGCGTTTAACAAGGCGGTTCGCAAAATTTCCGCCGTGGAAGAATGCCATATGATCGCGGCCAACTTTGACTATCAGCTCAAGGTACGAACCCGCAATATGGAAGAGTATCGTGCGGTTCTGGGTGAACAGATCTCCTCTCTGCCCCATGTACTGCAAACCAGTACCTTCGTGGTGATGGAATCTGTACGTGATGCGGGGCATCAGGCCGAGTAACCCGGCGTGTGGATAAGTAAACCCGAAAGAGACAACGGCGTATGAAGATAGGTGAACTGGCCAAAAACACGGATGTGAATGTCGAAACAATTCGGTATTACGAAAAGATTGGCCTGCTGCCACCACCCACGCGCAGTGCCAATGGCTATCGTCATTACCTTGGCGCGCATCAGGATCGCCTGCTGTTCATTCGCCGCTGTCGTAGCCTGGACATGGCACAGGAAGAAATTCGCCGGTTAATCGAATTGGCCGAACAACCCGATGCCGACTGCAGCAATGTAGACGCCCTGCTGGAACACCACCTGCAACATGTGAGAACCCGGCTGCAGGAGCTGGCCAACCTTGAGCAGACTCTGGTCTCACTGCAAGAGCGCTGCAGCCAGGGCCGCACAGTGCAAGAGTGCGGTATTCTGGCAGGACTGACGGCAGATGCTTTTCAAAGCCCGCAACCAGAGGAAACTCACAACCATGTGCCCGGCACCCACGGTACTGATGGAAGTCATGGCGCGCGGGATAAAAAGACGGGATAAAGAACAAAGCAGCTTGCTTGACTCTATAGTTACTACAGGGTTTTCAATAAGTCTGACACTGGACTTAAACAAGGAGAACCACCATGGCATGTAGCTGTTCCGGCCCCACACAATCAGCCCCATCCGAAGGCTTTCGCAAAGCACTTTGGATCGCACTGATCGTCAACGCAGCGATGTTTGTCACTGAAGGCATTGCCAGCCTGCAATCCGGTTCCGTATCCCTAATGGCAGACGCCATCGACTTCTTTGGCGACAGCGCCAACTACATACTCTCACTGAGCGTACTGTCCATGGGCATGCTCTGGCGCAGCCGTGCAGCACTGGTGAAAGGCGTTACCATGGCGATATTCGGACTGGTGGTCTGGGCTCGCGCCATTTGGCTAATGCAGACAGATACAGTGCCCGAGCCCCTGACAATGGGTCTGATCGGTGTACTGGCATTGGCGGCCAATGTTAGCGTGGCGATTATTCTGTTCCGCTTCCGAGAAGGCGACTCGGATATGCGTTCGGTCTGGCTGTGCAGCCGTAACGACGCCATCGGCAACCTGGCCGTCATGGGTGCAGCGCTGGGGGTGTTTGGCACAGGTAGCGCCTGGCCAGACCTGGCCGTTGCCGCCATTATGGGCACTTTGGCCGTGACCGCAGGCATTAGTGTTATTCGTCACGCCCGTGCCGATATGGCACAGGCGATGACTCAGGAAGCAGGATCAGCTGCTCACTAACCCTGATGTATCCACAGCCTGGGGATCAATATCCTGATAACGGTTAATGATCCCCAGCATCTCGTCAAAATGTTCCAGCACCAGCTCCACTAACCCGGGGTCAAACTGACCACCCGCACTCTCCTTGAAGTAATGGTACACCTCTTCAGCAGGCCAGGGTTCCTTGTAACACCGGCGCGAGATGAGCGCGTCGAACACATCGGCTACCGCCACAATACGGCCATAAATATGAATTTCTTCGCCTTTAAGGCCCTGAGGATAGCCTTTTCCATCCCAACGTTCATGATGATGCAGGGCGATAACACTGGCTGCCTGAAGTAAGAGGCGACGAGAGTGGCTGAACACATCATGTCCCTTTTGACTGTGCGTTTGCATAACCCTGAACTCTTCATCAGTAAGCTTGCCGGGCTTGTTCAAAATGCTGTCGGGGATACCAACCTTACCGATATCATGCATCGGTGATGCGTCGTGCAACTCACCACACTCACGTTCACTCAGTCCCAGCTTGCGCGCCAGCAACAAACAGAGCTCGGCGACCCGGACAACATGATTGGCCGTTTCTCGGCTACGTGCCTCACCGATTGCCCCCATGGTGATAATAATTTCACGCTGAGTCGATTGAATCTCCTGATTCGCTACCTCCAACTCGGCATTACGCTGTAATACCAGCTGGTTAAACGCATTTACCTTGGCGGCAAATTCATCCAACTCCAGGGACTCTATACCTGAGGTATCGATATTTTCATTCGCCAGATAGCTCTGACGGGTGCGATCGACCAGCCACTGCAGAGGATCTCTCACGTTTCGATCCAGTACCCACACAAGTACGCGGCCAACCAGAAAGAGTGCAATGATAAACAGCAGGATCAGGGCGCCCAGATAATAGCTGGACATCACCAGGTATTCGGAGGTGTCCACCTTGAAATCCAGTACGGCAAGAACCTCTCCAAGGCGCGCATCATGACAGGCAAGACAGGGCACGTTCGCAGTGTCTGAAGCAATATAGGGATAGCTGATACGCATCAGACTGTTTGTGGCAAAAATTCCGGTGCTATTGGTAACGGGCTGCGCCAACTCGAAGGCCTGCTGAACCTGCTCATCCTCCAGAGCACCGGGCTGTTCGCCAAGATTGAACTGAGCATTGAGTGCAGGCGACCGAATGACTTTAAGCTCGCTGACTCCTGGCAAAAGCCCTGCCAAAGTCACCAGCTTCTCCTTTTGCTCAAAGTTGCTGGTGAGCATGTGCGAGGTGAGGGTTGTTTCCACCGACTGCGCCAATGACAGCCCTTTATCCCGCATGGTTTGGTTAATAAGGGAGTAAAAATCAAAAGCAATAATCAGCAAAACGCTCACCAGAAAGGTGAACGCCAGCCATAATGTTTTTCGCAACGTGATGGTTTTAATACTGGGCTTCATGCCAGCCACTCCTCCTTAAGCGCAGATTAAATACGTTTTTCAACATCGCTAAGCAGGTGGTCTATTCCCTGACTAACCTGCATGCTTGCCAATTCCATACGCTCCAAGTGACTCAGCATGGCCTTGGGATTACCCGAAGCACCTGCCTCCAAAGCATTTCGGCCAGCATCATGTACCGTTTTATGCGGCTGCTCCAATGCACGGAAGCTGTTCAAGTCCGAGTATTTTTTAGAACCATAGCCCTCGTAATACCACTTGCCCAGTCGACATTCGCCGTGGCTATTAACACCTTGATGCCAATGCTGACGTTCAATCAAACCATAGACCTGATTTTTCCAAACTGCATGGTCCAGTTTCACGGTATTGAGGAAAGAGTTGGTTGTCGTCACACGAATGATCCGCTGCATGCCATCCGACAGGCTCACCACCTCATTCACAATCGTATCCACCTGCAAGGATGAAGCCGCCACTTCAGCCGCACTTTCCTTATTCATGGCAACTGCCGACTTCAGGGCACTGGCTTGATCAACCACCTGTTCAACCAGTTCTTCGATTTCATCAGTAGCCTCATGCGCCTTGGTTGCCAACGCACGTACTTCGTCAGCTACGACTGAAAAGCCTCGACCCGCTTCACCAGCGCGCGCTGCCTCAATGGCCGCATTCAGCGCCAGCAAATTGGTCTGATCGGAAATATTCTGAATGCTGGTCAGCAGATTACTGATCAGGTGTGCGGTTCTATCCAGCGTTGCCACCGCGGTCATGCTGGCATCCGCCTGTTCATTAATCAGATTGGCTCTTTGCCCCAGTTTGCTTAACGCATCATGCGTTTCCTCAACCACCATATCGAGCTTCTTGAGCTTTTTACGCTCGGTGATTAATTGCTCAGCGGAATGTGCCAGCCCCTCACGGATGCTAACCAGCATATCGCCGCCTTTCAGCTGCCAGGACAGAACTTCGGACTCGGTTTGCTGACGCTCTTGTAAATGGTGCAGTTGAGCAGCCTGCTCCTCCAGCAGTGACTGAAGCTCTGCTATTTCCCTGGCATGCTCATCACGAGCCGAGAACAACTCTGATTTCAGCGCTTCAATTTGACTGCGTTCCTTTCGTGTAAACAACCGCATAGATGCCTCTGGTCTTGATGCTTATCTGAGGGTTTAGCCAGGCAGAAATGGGTCAGGAAGCACTCGTCAGCACACTCCATTCAGCTCGTTTTCAACACAAGGCTGCACCCGAATCGGACAAAAACTCGAACACACAATAAACAAAATAACATATTGATATTAATGTCACAAAGGTCGCATTATAAATTATTGTCTTAAAAAGCTCGGCATTCAGGCTTCTTGAATGCAAAAAGCCCGGTAACCAAACAGGTTCCGGGCTTTTGATAAGCATGTACTCACGATCAGAAAGCGCTACATATTCGGGTAATTCGGCCCACCCATCCCTTCGGGCACCACCCAGGTAATGTTCTGCGCCGGGTCCTTGATGTCACAGGTCTTGCAGTGGACACAGTTCTGACCATTGATCTGGAACTGAGGACCGCTCTCCCCTTCCACCACTTCATACACGCCCGCCGGGCAGAAGCGCTGCGCCGGTTCTGCGAACAACGGCAGGTTGTGCGCGATGGGGATAGCTGCATCCTTCAACTGAAGATGACAGGGCTGATCTTCTTCATGGTTGGTATTGGACAGAAACACCGACGAGGGTTTATCGAACGACAGCATGCCATCGGGTTTCGGGTAATCAATTTTCTCGCACTGATCCGCCGGTTTCAGCTGTGCATGGTCTTCATGACGGTCATGCAGGGTGACCGGGATCTTGCCGCCGAACCAGTTCTGATCGACATAATTGAACGCACCGCCCAGCCAGGTGCCCAGCTTGTGCATGGCTGGACCGAAATTACGCGAGCGGTATAGTTCGTCATACAGCCAGGACGCCTTGAAGGCATCGGTAAAGCCGGACAAATCCTTGCCACCCTCGTCACCGGCCAGCAGGGCTGTGCTAATGGCTTCTGCCGCCAGCATGCCGGACTTCATTGCCGTATGAGTGCCCTTGATCTTGGCAAAGTTCAGCGTGCCGGCATCACAGCCGATCAAAAGTGCACCCGGCATGGTCATCTTCGGCAGGGCATTAAAGCCGCCCTTGGCGATGGCGCGGGCACCGTAAGACACACGTTTGCCGCCTTCCAGCACCGCACTGATCTCCGGGTGATGCTTCATGCGCTGAAACTCATCAAAGGGACTCAGCCAGGGATTTGAGTAGTTCAGGTCAGTGATCAAACCAACGACTACCTGGTTATCATCGGTGTGATAAAGGAAGAAACCACCGCTGGCACCGGCTTCACTCAAAGGCCAGCCAGACCCATGCACCACCAGACCCGGCTTATGCTTGGCAGGATCGATATCCCAGAGTTCCTTGATGCCGATACCGTAATGCTGAGGGTCCGCATCCTGATCCAGCTTGAAGCGGCTGATCAACTGCTTGCCCAGATGACCACGGCAGCCTTCGGAGAACAGGGTGTACTTGGCGTGCAGCTCCATGCCCGGCATGTAGTTGGGGCCCTGCTCACCTTCGGCGGTGACGCCCATATCGCCGGTAGCGATGCCCTTCACGCTGCCATCATCGTGATACAGCACCTCGGCAGCGGCAAAGCCCGGAAAGACTTCCACCCCCAGCGCTTCGGCCTGCTCCGCCAGCCAGCGGCACACATTGCCCAGGCTGACGATATAGTTGCCGTCGTTATGCATCGGCTTGGGCACGACAGCGTTGGGCAGTACCGTTACACGCTCGGCATCCTTCAGCATTACCACACGGTCTTCCGTTACCGCCGTATTCAGCGGTGCGCCTTTTTCTTTCCAGTCAGGGAAGAGTTCGTCCAGCGCGCGGGTTTCCATCACCGCACCGGACAGAATGTGAGCGCCCACTTCCGAGCCTTTTTCGACCACACAGACCGTCAGTTCCTGCTCGGCAGCCTGAGCCTGCTGCATCAGGCGGCAAGCAGCGGACAGCCCCGCAGGGCCTGCGCCAACGATCACCACATCAAATTCCATCGATTCACGACTCATACTACGCATACCTCAACATCAACAGAGTCAGGAACAGGCTTTAACGCACTCAGACTGGCGATCACCGTATCCACAAACACATCTGCATTATTCGAAATTGAAAAACTGCTGGCACGCTGCAGCCAGCTGGTGATCATTCCATCGATCATCGACTTGATCAGCCAGGAGGCCGATTCCGCATCCACTCCTGCCGGAATCTGGCCGCGTCGAATGGCATTGGTGATGACACCCAGTCGCCGCCGATGCTGATAGCGCATAAAGTTGGCCACAGGTTCAGCCGCTTCTCTGGACGAGATACCCGAGCTTTCCCGGATAAACATCACCATCATGCGCCTGAAGCTGGCATCTGCCTCTACCTTGTGCAGCAGGCAGATCAGCAACTGACGCAGCTTGCCCAGCGGATCCTGTTCCTGATCGGACAGACAGGCATCGCTGAGCTCTTTGAACGGCAGGGAATAATGCGCACAGATCGCGTCGAACAGATCCCATTTGTTCTTGAAGTGCCAATAGATCGCCCCGCGTGTAAAACCGGCTTCCTTGGCAATATCACTCAAGCGAGTGGCCGAAACGCCCCGCTCGGAGAAGAGTTCCAGCCCCTTCTGCATGATCGCCTGACGGGTCGCTTCGGCTTCTTCACGGGTACGACGCATAATTCACCTCAACTGGCGCCCACAGGCGCCATACTTAACTCATTAGCACCTCAGGCGCAGACCTCAAACAAACCTGCTGCACCCATGCCACCACCGATACACATGGCGATCACCACGTACTTCACGCCACGGCGACGGCCTTCGATCAGCGCATGACCGACCATACGCGCACCCGACATGCCGAATGGATGGCCGATAGAGATGGCACCACCGTTCACGTTAAGGCGATCATTGGGAATGCCCAGGGTGTCGCGGCAGTAGAGCACCTGGCTGGCAAAGGCTTCGTTGATTTCCCAAAGGCCGATGTCATCTACTGAGAGGTTAAAGCGCTCCAGCAACTTCGGAATGGCATAGACGGGACCGATGCCCATCTCTTCCGGCTTGCAGCCTGCAACCGCAATACCCTTGTAGATACCCAGTGGAGCAATGCCACGACGGTCCGCTTCTTCACGGCTCATCAGCAGCGTCGCAGCGGCACCATCGGAGAACTGGGAGGCGTTACCGGCGGTCACGTGCTGACCTTCGGCAACCCACTGACCGTCTTTCCATACCGGTGCCAGACTGGCCAGGCTTTCATAGGTGGTCTGAGGACGGTTGCACTCGTCACGGTCTGCAACGACTTCCTTATGACCCGCCGGTTTGCGCTCGTCATCAAATATCAGCTTCTGGGCAGTCAGCGGTACGATCTCGTCATCAAACAGACCCGCTTCCTGAGCCGCAGCAGTACGCTGCTGGCTCTGCAGCGCATAACGGTCCTGCTCTTCACGGCTGATGCCGTAACGCTCGGCCACGATCTCGGCGGTTTCGATCATCGGAATGTAGGCGCTGGGCACCACTTCCTTCACCGCTTCGGACTGGGCGCGGTAGGTGTTCTTGTGTTTGGTCTGGGTCAGGGACAGAGACTCGACGCCACCGGCGATGGCCACTTTCATCTCGCCCGCGATGATGCTCTTGGCCGCAACGCCGATGGTCATCAGACCTGAGGCACACATGCGATCCAGCGCCATGCCCGGCACCGTGTCCGGCAAACCACCGGTGTACGCGCACAGACGGCCGATGTTGTAGGCCTGGGTGCCCTGCTGCACCGCCGCGCCCATGATCACGTCTTCTACTGCTTCCGGCTCGATACCCGCACGCTCGACCACCGCACGGACCACATGGCCGCCCAGCACCGGGGCTTCGGTATCGTTGAAGGAGCCGCGGAACGACTTGGTCAGCGCGGTACGCGCCGTGGATACAATGACTGCTTCGCTCATCTCGATTCTCCTTACTGAGCCGGATTAAAGGTGTAACGGCTGATAGTGTCGATGACGCAACCGGGACGGTCGCTGCCTTCAATCTCGACGGTCACGCGTACGGTGGCCTGCACGGCCTGCTTGATCGGTTCCACGGCGATCACTTCACCGCGGCCACGAATGCGACTGCCCACTGGCACTGCCGCCGGGAAACGCACCTTGTCGCAGCCGTAGTTGACGCCCATCTGCAGGTTTTCCACTTCCATCAACTGAGGCAGGAAGAGGTTCACCAGCGACAGGGTCAGGTAGCCGTGGGCAATGCACTTGCCGAAGGGACCTTCAGCGGCTTTCACCGGGTCCACATGAATCCACTGGTGATCCCCGGTGGCCTCGGCAAACAGGTTGATGCGCTCCTGAGTAATTTCGATCCACTCGCTGCAGCCCAGGTCCTTGCCTTCGGCAGCGAGCAGGCTTTCGGCACTTGTGAAGATATGGTTCGCCATCGTCAACTCCTTAGGCATGCTGGGAGCTGACCGACAGCACTTCACCGGTCATGTAGGACGAATAATCACTGGCCAGGAACATCATCACGTTGGCCACTTCCCACACCTCGGCGGCACGGCCAAAGGCTTCACGGCTGGCCAGCTGCGCCAGCAGCTCTTCGCTGGAGGCTTTCTTGAGGAAGTCATGCAGCGCAATCGACGGCGATACCGCATTGATACGCACACCATGATCGGCCGCTTCCAGTGCGCTGCAGCGGGTCAGCGCCATCACACCGGCTTTGGCCGCGGCATAGTGCGCCTGTTCTTTCTGTGCGCGCCAGCCCAGTACAGAGGCGTTGTTGACGATGGCACCGGCACCACGCTTCTGCATGTGAGGCAACATTGCACGGGTCATGCGGAAGGTGCCGGTCAGGGTGATATCCAGAACGCGATGCCATTCTTCGTCGCTCATCTCGACGACGGTTTTCTGACCGCCGAGACCTGCGTTATTGATCAGTACATCAACGCCGCCCAGCTTGTCTTCGGCAACAGCGATCAGTGCCTGCACATCCTCTTCCACGGTCACATTGCAGAGCTGACCGTAGATCGCTTCCAGACCGGTCTCCTGCTTCAGCGCAGCAACCGCCTCATCCAGACGACGTGGGTGAATATCGGAGATCATCAGCGCGCGGCAACCCTCTTCGGCGGCGCGTTTCGCTGCGGAGAAACCGATACCGGCACCAGCTGCGGCGGTAATCAGCACGGACTTGCCCTTGAGCAGACCGTGACCTTCAACGTATTTTGGAATAGTGCTCATGTCCTTGCTCCTCAGCTGCCCCAGACTTTCTGTGCAGGAACGGCGTCCCTGATCATTTGGTGAACCACTTCACCCAGCTCGGACGGCTCCCAACGGTCGCCCTTGTCCACGCCTTCGGTGGTGCGCCAGCCATCGCAGATACAGATGCGGCCGCCTTCGGATTCGAACACCTTGCCGGTGACATCACCCGCTTCTTCAGATGCCAGCCAGGCCAGCAACGAAGACACGTTTTCCGGTGCCCAGTAGTCGAAGCTGCCGTCTTCCGGCTTGGCCATACGGGTCGCCATGGCTTCAACAGCCGTGGTCATACCGGTACGTGCCGCAGGAGCCACCGCGTTGGCGGTGATACCGTAACGACCCAGTTCAGCCGCCTGGTTCAGCGTCAGTGCGGCGATACCGCCCTTGGCAGCGGCGTAGTTGGACTGACCGATGGAACCCTGCAGGCCAGCGCCAGAGGT
This sequence comes from Marinobacterium sp., assembly GCA_048260865.1. Classification (GTDB taxonomy): domain Bacteria; phylum Pseudomonadota; class Gammaproteobacteria; order Pseudomonadales; family Balneatricaceae; genus Marinobacterium. Next base: position 188,474 of record JBLXGN010000004.1, read on the forward strand.
TGTGTTGATGATGCGTGCAGCAATCTGCTTGCCCGCTTTAACCTGATCACGCCAGTAATGAACCGCGTGGGAGGAGATGCAGAAATGTCCTTTCAGGTGCACCGCCATGATGGTGTCCCACTCCTGCTCGGTCATGGACGCGAACATGCGGTCGCGGTTAACACCGGCGTTGTTCAGCACAATGTGCAGATCACCAAAGGCCTCAACCGCCTGCTTCACGGCATTGGCGCTGTCTTCGTAGTTGGTGATATCGGAGGTGTTCACAATCGCCTTGCCACCGGCTGCGGTGATATCGTCCACCACCGCCTGAGCTGCCGCTTCGTTAATGTCGTTCACAACAACAGCGCAGCCTTCAGCGGCAAATACTTTGGCGTGGGCGGCGCCCAAACCACCGCCTGCGCCGGTAATGATGGCCACTCGGCCCTGAAGAATAGACATAACTCCCCCATAGACCCGCCACAGCGGGTCAGTATTCAATTCGGTTTATAGCTTTCGACTGGACTTAGCCGAGACGCTCAATGATCGTCACATTCGCCTGACCGCCGCCTTCGCACATGGTCTGCAAACCGAAGCGGCCGCCCCGGCGCTCCAACTCGTGCAGCAAGCCGGTCATCAGACGCACACCGGTAGCACCCAGCGGATGGCCTAGTGCGATGGCGCCGCCGTTGACATTGGTCTTGTCATGGCTGTAGCCGGTTTCCTGCAGCCAGGACATGACCACAGACGCGAAGGCTTCGTTGATCTCGACCAGATCGATTTGATCCATGGTCATACCCGCCTTCTTCAGCGCCGCTTCGGTAGCCGGGATCGGGGCTCTCAAGTGCCAGATGGGATCATCACCACACACACTCAGGTGGTGGATGCGGGCACGCGGCGTCAGGTTGTAGCGTTTGAGCGCCGCTTCGGAGACCACCAGCATCGCTGCCGAAGCATCACAGGTCTGGCTGGACACCGCCGCCGTGATGGACGGAAATTCGGGATCAACCGGCTCCAGTTCAGCCATCTTTTCCAGCGTGGTCTGGCGCGGGGTTTCGTCACGCTCTACACCTTCCAGCGGCACGATCTCGCGATCAAAGTAACCGGCCTCAGTCGCCGCTATAGCACGACGGTGACTTTCCAGCGCGAAGGCCTCCATGTCGGCACGGCTGATGCCCCAGTGATCGGCAATGCGCTGAGCCGCATAGAACTGGTTCACCGGTGCATCGCCGAAGCGTGCCTGCCAGCCCTTGCTCTCGGCAAAGGGCGTGGTGAAACCGTAGGGCTGACCGGCCAGCATGGCCGCCGAGATCGGGATCTGGGTCATGGTCTGCACACCGCCTACGGCGATCACATCCTGAGTGCCACTCATCACCGCCTGGGCCGCAAAGTGCAGCGCCTGCTGAGAGGAGCCACACTGACGGTCAACAGTGGTACCCGCCACGTTCAGCGGCAGGCCCGCCGCCAGCCAGCTGGTTCGGGCGATGTCACCGGCCTGGGAGCCGATGGTATCGACACACCCGAAGATCACATCGTCATATTCATGGGCCGGAATAGCGTTACGCTCAACCAGCGCCTTGAGTACATGTGCACCCAGATCGATGGCGTGCACATGAGACAGACCGCCCTTGCGACGCCCGGTGGGCGTGCGCAGAGCATCAACAATATAGGCTTCAGCCATCATGACCTCCCGAATGTCTGACCCGGACCCAGCGGCGCGTCGTCAGCAAAGATGGCGGCGCTGATACGCGCCTTGTGGAAGGCACGGTCACCCCAGGAGGATTCCAGTGCCCAGGTGCGTTTCATGAACATCTGCAGATCCACTTCCCAGGTGTAACCCATGGCGCCGTGTACCTGAATGCCGTGACGGGCCGCCAGATGCGCGGCTTCGCCACAAGCCACATGGGCCTGAGAGATATGCAGAGAGGCATCGGCATTGCCGTGCTGCAGTGAATAGGCCGCGCGGTAGAGTACCGGCTTGGCGAATTCGATCTTGCTCGCCACATCCGCCAGATGGTGTTTCACCGCCTGGAAGCTGCCGATCGGCTTGCCGAACTGCTTGCGCTGGGCCACATAGTCCACCGACAGATCCAGCATGCGCTGGGCCAGACCCAGCAACTGACCGGCCACCGACAGGGCACCGCGGTTCAGGGCTTCGTCCCAGATCGGCGCGCCGGTTTCGGCATCGGCGATACGGGTGGCACTGCTTGGCTCCCACATGACGCGGCACAGGCGACGAGAAGAGTCGATACTCGGGTTCTGCTCCACATCGATCAGCGAGCGCGGCACCGCGTGGATCTCGCCTTCGTGATTCAGCAGAGTGAAATCGGCCAGATGGGCATCCGCCACCAGCGGGTTGACCGGGTGACCAATGGCCACACGTACGCCGCCCTCAGCGATCTGCTCCAGCCAGCCCTTGCGGTCGCTGACGGAGTCCGGCAGCGCTGAAATCAAGCCGGCACTGACATAGGCAGTATCGGCCAGAGAGTCCGGGATACCGTAGTAACCCAGTTCCTGCGTCATCAGCGACCAAACCAGATCGCCCATGCCCAGGCCACCGGCCTCTTCAGGAATGGACAGCGCGGTCAGGCCCTGCTCCGCCATTTTGTTTCGCAGGTCCGGCGAGCGGCCTGCATCGGTTTCCCAGATTTCGCGCAGGGCTTCCGGAGCCGCTTCAGTCATCAGGAAGCGGCTGATAGCATCCTGGAAGGCGCGTTCGTCATCGGTAAAAGTGAAGTCCATGGCGCACCTCAGGCTTTCGGCAGGCCAAGCACACGCTCGGCGATAATGTTGCGTTGAATCTCGTTGGCACCGGCGTAGATCGGACCGGCCTGGGCAAACAGGAAGCCCTCCAGCCAGCCGTGGTCATCGGTGCTCTGTGGCGCGCTGCTCAGCAACTCACCCGTGGCGCCCAGAATGCGCATCGCCGTTTCATGGATCTTCAGATCCAGCTCGGACCAGATGATCTTATTGATGCTGGACTCGGCACCGATCTTCTCGCCACGGGCCAGACGACCCACAGATTGATAAGCCGACAGCGCATAAGACTCGGCACCGGACCAGACATCCATCACCGCATCACGGATGCTCGGATCACGGTCGGCGGCTTCCTGATTGGCCTTGTACAGTTCAATCAGCTTGCGCACCGGCTGCTGGAAACGGGCCGGAGAGCGCAGCAACAGGCCACGTTCAAAACCGGCGGTAGCCATGGCCACATGCCAGCCACTGCCCTCTTCGCCAATGCGGTTTTCCACCGGAACACGCACGTTGTCGAAGAAGATTTCAGCGAAGGCATCCTTGCCGTTCAGCGCCTTGATCGGGCGAATGGTCACGCCCTCGGCATCCAGCGGCACCATCAGGAACGACAGGCCGTGGTGACGCTTGGAATCGGCATCGGAACGGAACAGGCCAAAGGCCCAGTCGGCATAGATGGCGCGGGTCGACCAGGTTTTCTGGCCGTTGATGATGTAATGATCACCGTCGCGGATCGCCTTGGAGGAGATCGCCGCCATATCTGAACCGGCGTTAGGCTCGGACCAGGCCTGGGCCCACATGTCGTCGCTGGCAGCCATACGCGGCAGGAAGCGCTTTTTCTGTTCTTCGGTGCCGAACTCCATCAGGGTCGGACCCAGCAACAGCTGGCCGTTCTGGTTTACACGCATGGGCGCGTCGGCACCGTAATACTCTTCTTCGAAGATCAGCCACTCGGTCAGGTCACAGCCGCGACCGCCCAGCTCTTCCGGCCACATCACCATGGACAGGCGCGCCTTGAACAACTTGCGCTCCCACTCACGGTGCTGCTCGAACCCTTCACGGGTGTCATAACTGGCCAGCTTCTCGGCTGGCAGATTCTCTTTGAGCCAGCCTCTGACCTCCTCGCGGAAGGCCTGCTGGCGGGGGGTATAATTCAGATCCATGGCGAACCTCAGAAACTGGCGTCACGTTTTTCGACAAAGGCCCGACGGGTCTCTGCCGAGTCAGGGCTGGTGTAGGCCTGCAGGGTGAAGCCCTGCTCCCAGCGATACTTGTCTTCCAGATTGCCGTCCTCGATACCGTTCAGCGCTTCTTTGGCGATACGGATCATGGCCGGACTCTTGGCAGCGATTTTTGCAGCCGTGGCCAGTGCGGTTTCACGCAGCTGTTCCTTGGGCACAATCGCTTCGATGAAGTTGTAGCGGTCGGCTTCCCTGGCGGTCACGGTTTCACCGGTGAAGAACATCTGACGTACTTTCTGCACCGGGAACAGACGCTGCAGGTGAGCACCGCCGCCCATGGCACCACGGTCCACTTCCGGCAGCGCAAAGGTGGCGCACTCGGAGGCGAAGACGATGTCGGCTGCGCCTGTAATACCGATGCCACCACCCAGCACAAAGCCGTGTACGGCCACGATCACCGGTACTTCACAACGGTGCACCGCCTTGAAGGTGGCGTAGTTGCCGCCATTCACGGCGACGATGCGCTCGGGGTGCTGATCCAGTTCCTTGATATCCACACCGGCGCAGAAGCCGCGGCCTTCGGCACGAATCAGCACCACACGCACGTCGGGGTTGCGGCCCAGAGTTTCGATGCCCTCGGCCAGCTCGAACCACTCGCGGCTGTCCAGCGCATTCACCGGCGGCTTGGCAATCACCAGCTCGGCAACACCGTTTTCAATTTGGGTCGTAAACGCAGTACTCATATCAGGAAGCCTCCTCCAGAGCCTGACCGTTCGCGCGGGCAACCAGCGCGTCCAGGCAGGTTTCAGCATCACCGGCGATCTGAGCGATCAACTCCGGCGCGCTTATCAATTCATTGATGGCGGCGGCCACCTGGCCGCTGGGCAGAATGCCCTCGTCAGGGAAGCCCTGAACCATGGAACGCTGCAGCAGGACCGGCTGGTTGGCGGACATCACCACCTGCGACATCTGCGCCGGGTCCTCTTTTACAGCCTTGAAGAATGTTTTCAGCATGTGGCCGAACGTCATGCCGGTTTCACGCTTCCACTGGCGTGCGCTGCTCAGCGCGATCCAAAGCTTACGAATCGGGCTGGCACCTTCCAGCTTGTGGATAAAGGCGTTTTCCACCATGCGATGACGCATGCCATCCACCGCCAGAGTGACGCGAATCTTCTGCGGGTCTTGTACCGCCAGATAACGCTCCAGCGTTTTCTCTGGTGTGGGCGAATCAGAGGTCATCATGAAACGGGTGCCCATGGCGATACCGGCAGCACCGGCAGCCAGTGCCGAGGCCAGACCACGACCGGTGGAGTAGCCACCGGCCGCAATAACGGGAACGCTCACGGCATCCAGCACCTGCGGCAGTAGAATGGTGGTCGGTACGCCACCGGTGTGGCCGCCGCCTTCACTGCCCTGAATGGTGATCATGTCCGCGCCCAGTTCCACTGCCTTGATGGCGTGCTTCACAGCGCCCACAGTGGGAATGCAGAGCACTCCTGCCGCCTTCAGACGTGCGATGGTCTGCTTGTCCGGGCCACGGCCGTAGCTCACCGCTTTCAGGCGGTACTGGATTGCCAGTTCCACGCACTGCATGGCGTTTTCCTGGAACATGTGGAAATTGAGGCCGAAGTTGCTGCCGCCAGTGGCGTCGATCACCTTCTTGATCTCGCCTTCCAGCTGAGACGCTTCAATGGTGGCACCGGCCAGAAAGCCAAAGCCGCCGCCTTTGGTCGTGGCGATCACCAGATTGGCGTCCGACACCCAGCCCATGGCGGTCTGGATGATCGGATACTGGCAGCCCAAACGGCGGGTCAGCTCGGTCTGCAACAGCTGACTCATGCTTTCTCTCCGTTGGCTGATGCTTCTGCCTTGTTCGCTTTCACCATGCCCTTGGCGTCATAGCCACCGAGCAGGTCGCCGGAGATCTGTTCGTTATGCACATGGGCGAAATGGTGCCAGGCAAAGGCCGCTTCCATTCCGCTGCGCTTACCGGCCAGATCTTCCACGTGATTGATCACCTGCTTGGTCAGCGCCAGACCCATGCGCGGCTGACGTGCGATCTTGGCGGCGATGTCATAGGTCGCTTCTGCCAGTTCATCACGGCTGAAGACGCGGTTGACCATACCCATTTCGCGGGCACGTTCGGCGCTCATGCGATCACCCAGGAACAGGAACTCCTTGGCGATACGCGGGTTGAGTTCATAGGGGTGCGCGAAGTACTCCACACCGGGAATGCCCATGCGCACCACCGGGTCCTGGAAGAAGGCATCATCGCTGGCGATGATCAGGTCACACACCCAGGCCAGCATCAGACCACCGGCCACGCAGGCGCCCTGCACCATGGCGATGGTCGGCTTGGGCAGGTCACGCCAGCGGCGGCACATGCCCAGATAGACTTCCTGTTCACGGGCGTAAAGGTATTCGCCGCCCGGCTTGTTGGTGTGATCCCACCAGAGGGTATTGCGCTCAAATTCCTTGTTGATATCGCGACCGGGGGTGCCGATGTCATGACCGGCGGAGAAGTGTTTGCCCTCGCCGCGCAGCACGATCACCTTAACGCTGTCGTCATCAACCGCCTGGCGGAAGGCTGCGTCCAGCGCGTAGGTCATCTGCGAGTTCTGCGCATTGTTGAAACCGGGACGGTTCATGGTGACGGTGGCAATACCGTTCTCCACGCTGTACAGCACCGGCTGCTCGGTCTCGTAGACGGCCTTGTCTTCGCGCTGTACGAATTCCTGATGAGTGTTAGCTGCTGCTGTCATGACAGGCTCCTGATTACTGGTCGTTGGACGTGCTGCGGATACCCGGCGGGTTATCCTTGAGCTGACGGGCGCGAAGGTTGTGCGGGTCGAGCTGGGCGATGATCGCCAGCTGTTCAGCGGTCGGATGCGCGGTTTCACCCATATCCGGTGCCTTCAGCAGTTCAAAACCGGTGTTTTCCTGCACCTCTTCAAAGGTCACACCCGGATGCAGTGAACGCACACGAATGGCGTGGTCCGGGCCGCCGAAATCCATCACACACAGGTTGGTGACGATATGGCGGATCTCCATCAGGTCCTGGCGCATGTTCTTGCTCCAGCGCGCCGGGTTGTAACCAACGCCGGAGACCATATCCACTTCACCGGCCACGAAGGCACGGGTGTTGTGGCTGGGCACAAACAGGGAGTTGATGTGATTGATGCTGTTGCCCGGCAGACCGCGCACACCCAGCATCGCCACCTTGGGCTTGTCGTAATCACCCACAACAGACAGGTTGGTCTGACCGTAACGGTCCACCTGAGTCGGGCCGATCATGGCGTGACGCTTGCCACCCCAGACGCATTCGAACACGCGCTCGAACGACATATAGCCAGAGTATTTGGGCACGTAATCACCGCGCGGACCGACCGGGATCGGTTCTTCCACCAGCAGGGATTCGCTGTCGGTCATCATCAGTTCCGGCGCGTGGGTCATCTTGGCCAGACTGGCACCCAGACGCGGGATGATGCCCAGGCCCGAAGCCAGGATTTCACCGTCGCCACGGAAAGCATCGGAAGCGGCCACAATCATCAGTTCGGCCAGCGTAAATTCACAGTTGGTCGTCATTGTTGTGACTCTCCTCAGAATGTCGGCAAGGGCAGCGCGCCCATCGCATCGGCGCCACCATTAGCGGCCTGATAGGCGTCTTCACCGCCGTTCACGAACTCGTCCAGGTAGATGGTCCAGCCATCTTCCTGAGTCGCACTGGCTGCGTAGCGTTTCATGTGAGCCAGATCCCAGCCGTAGTCCGGGGCACACATGGTCGGATGAGCGCCCTTGGGTGCGTGCACCACGCCCTGTACCAGGTAGCGTTCGAAGGTGTTGAAACGTGCGCTGGCAGCATCCAGTTCCAGCTTGTCGACCAGCTCTTCAGTGGAAACGATGCAACGCTCGGCGGCGCGGGCCACCAGATGATCGAAATAAGGATCGCTGCCGGTGATCAGGGTGTTACCCAGCTTGTCGGCCTTGTTGACGTGCACAAAGGCCATATCCAGATTCAGCGCCGGCATCGCCAGCAGCTCTTCGCCATCGTCGTAAGGCGACTGAATGGTGCGCAGGTCGTTGTGCTTCATTACATCGGTGGCCAGACCACAGCGGGTCGGCAAGAACGGCAGACGCATACCGGCGGCACGCAGGCCCCACTGGAACATGCCTTCGTCCAGCTCCATCACTTCGATTTCACCGGCCTGACGCACCTTGCGGAACCAGGGTTCCAGCGGAATCGCATCCATGGTGGCGAAGCCGAATACCAGCTTCTTCACCTTGCCAGCGGCGCACAGCATGCCCACCTCAGGGCCGCCGTAGGACACAACGGTCAGGTCTTTCACATCCGAGCGCAGGATCTCGCGTACCACCGCCATGGGTTTACGACGCGGCCCCCAGCCACCAAAGCCGATGGTCATGCCATCGCGCAGTTGGGCTACCGCTTCTGCGGCCGTTATCTGCTTGTTCATTGAATACTCCTTAGTTGCAACCGACCGCTTATTTGAAACCGACCGAGAAGTCGTGACCCCAAACACTCACACGGGTGAACTCGAACGCGCTGTGCTCGTCCCAATCCACCTGCAAACCACCGCAGCCGTACTCCATGTCGAAGCCGGACGGGGTTTTCATATAAAAGGAAGTCATGTGGTCGTTGAGGTGCTCACCCAGGGTAGCGGACAGCTTCACGCCATGGGCTTCACGACGGTCATGGGCGCGGCCCACTTCGGTCATGGAATCCACTTCCACCATCGCGTGGACACAACCGGACGCCACCGGGAATTCGGCAATCGCCAGGCTGTGATGACGCGGGTTATTGCAGTGCATGAAATGGATGCGCAGCGGATCGGCATCCGGCGCGGGTTTGTGATTCATGGTGTCGGAGAGACCGAAGCCCAGCACATCCTTCAGGAAAGCTCGGGTTTCGTCGAAGTTGGGTGCCGGCAGCACCACATGGCCCAGGCCCATATTGCCGGTGATAAAACGCGGCACGCCCTGCGGCGATACAAACGGCTGGAAATCGGAACGATGGCCCCAGTACAATTCATGACGGTTGCCCGCCGGGTCGCGCAGGATCGCCAGCGCCTGAACACCGCGCTGATTACACAGCACCGCATCACCCGCTTCCCAGGCGATACCACGCTGATCCAGCTCGGCAGTTGCAGCGGCGAAAGCCTCTTCAGATGCCAGCTCCCAACCGGAAGCGAGATAGCGATTTTCGCTGCCTTCCAGAATCAGCATACGGAAAGGACGCGCGTCCATCTTGACGTACAGCCCACCTTCCGGCGCTTCTGTGGTCATCATGCCGAGCACATTCTCGGCATAGTCCTGCCATTCCTTCAGGCTTTCGGCCTGAGCCACAAAGTAGCCCAACTCGCGAATATCGATCATCACATCCCTCCGGGGTCTTGTTCTTTTGCCCATTATCGGAAGGGTGGTACAGCGTCTCATCGTCCATTGAGACTAAACAGAATTCGGGAAAATGAATGGGGAGGGGCTGGGAGTGTGCGGGCTGGATATGTTACGTGTAGTTGGAGTTACTTTGATGGGGAATACTGAAGGCTGCTTTAAGTAAAAAGCAGCCTTGAAGAAAAGAACATTGAGAGGGTCTGCTTGTGGCCCTTTGCAGACATTAGCCAGAACGAGCTTTTGGGTGTAAGGGATGTTACTCAGACCCCGATGCTATGATGCTCTGTACAGTGAAGATCAGGACAAGGCCCGCCAATCACATGCTGAGTGGCAAGCACTCTCCCCGGAAAAGCACACTCGCGATGTTGATGACTATGTACTGCATACCTAGGAACGTAATCTGGAACTTAACCGCAAAATCGCCAGCTTTGTGAAACGCTCTTGCTAAATTGAGGGCGCGCTATAATGAATGTAAAGAAGTCAGTCTCCACTCTCTGAGAGGAAGCCGAGTATTCTGAAGCATACTTTTACCAATCAGCATGTATGTTTCATCAACCTCGCCCAAATCTCCTAGATTGATCCTCTTAGGATGGGTATATTGGCAAGCAAATTTTAGAATCCTAAATCAAGGCTTAATTAGCAGTTATGGCTTCCGCTCAACAACTCATTGGACTCGTAAAGAGTCACGCTGAAGGTGACGCTGATCGCTTTTATGATCTGGCGATGCAGCTTTCCGCGAGCGAAGAGCAGAAGGGGCATACCCGCTTAGCTGAGCAGTTGCGCCAATGGGCTGAAGCTGGGCAACAGGCACCTATTTCCCAGAAGCCGGAAATTACGCCTTTGGCAGCACCTCGTGGCGATTTAGCTCAATTTCTTATTGCCACCTATCCTGCGGAACGGCTGAATGACGTTATTCTTCCTCAACACCTTGAGGATGAGCTCGTTCACATCGTGGCCGAAATCAAACTCAGGGAAAAACTCGAAGAAAAGGGGCTTAAACCTCGTAGCCGCGTGCTTCTATCAGGCCAGCCCGGCACAGGAAAAACTTTGAGTGCATCGGCTCTCGCTGGAGAACTACACTTCCCGCTATTTTCCGTGATGCTCCATGGTTTAGTGACGAAATACATGGGAGAAACGGCCCAAAAGCTCAATCAGCTCTTTGATGCGATTAAAACAACACGTGGTGTATATCTCTTCGACGAAATTGATGCTCTAGCGGCTGCGAGGGACGGAGAAAATGATGTCGGTGAAGCGCGACGCATTCTCAACTCTTTCCTACAATTTCTTGACGATGACACGGGACCTTCAATTGTAGTTGCAACTACGAACTTGCCAGGAATCCTAGATCGTGCAGTGCTGCGTCGATTTGATGTCGTACTTCCATATGAGATGCCTGACTCTCGAGCTATCAAAGAAGCACTTGAGCGCCGTTTGATTGGTTTTTCGACAACTAGACTCAGCTGGAAACGAGTAGCAGACTATGCTCTTGGGTTATCCACCGCTGACGTGATAGCCGCTGCTGAAGACGCGGCTAGACGCGCAGTACTGTTAGACTCAGACAAAATTGCGACAAAGGACTTGATTGATGCAATTGAACGCCGTCGCTCATTACAAGGAATAGGGAGCGACAAAGATAATGCCAAGAGACCTTCCCCACTTCTATCTCCGTAATTTAGGAACACCGCGCCCATTCCAAGCAAAGGGGGGAGGTAGCTCACAAAGGCCAAGCGACGTTCCGAACAGGGTCGCACATGCACAAGCCCTACTCCAAGCTCTCGATGCTCTTCCAAACGTTCAAGACGCCAACCTTCCTGGAGTCTATCTAGAGTTTGCGTCACGCCCCCATGAGCGACTCCTCAGAGATAGGCTTGATAAAAGCGACCTTACACTTCTACGCTACGATGAAGGTTCAATTAGCTCTAACTATCAAGAGCATGCAACCGTGTTTGCGACAGCCCGAGGAATAGAAAACCTTCGCAAAAAGTTGAAGCAATTCGAGAATGAGGATACCGCGGACCGAGAGAAAAACGGCGAGATTATTCCTGGTCGACCAAAACATGCTGACCTTGTTCAAAGCATCGCAGCTATCACAGAGGCTGGGCTTCGTGCTCTTTGGCGTAGCCCCGCAGACAAGTTTCCGGGTGATTCGGATACTGCTACCTGGGAAGTTTGGTTAGAACCCTCCGCCGTCGATTTTTTTTGCCAACGCGCTCCAGATCACAAGGTTGTTATCGGAGAGGAGCGCCTAGAGTTCCCCGAAGATACCGTCGTCATTGCCAACGGAAACCACGAAGCACTGGCCAGTGTGATTCGCCACGTTGGCGGAGTACGCGCCTTAGCTGCACCAACGGTGACAGCTGATTTTTTTGATGGGATGGATGTGCTGGAACAATCGCAATGGGTTGATGAGCTACTACAAAGAACAGAGTTTCCACCACATCCAAGCCCCGGCTTCATCACACTTTTTGATACTGGTATAAGTCGCGCCCATCCTTTGTTGAAGCCCGCCATTGATTCAGCTGACCGGCATGCTGCAAACGTCGCGTGGGGTCTAGAGGACATAAAGGGCCACGGAACTCAAATGGCTGGCCTCGCACTTTATGGCGATTTGACCCCAAAACTGCATCAATCTAATGCTGTCATTGTCAGCAATAAATTAGAGTCTGTTAAGTTAATTCCAGATGCAGGAGAGAACAATCACCACCTATATGGCTCGATAACATGTAAGGCGGTCGATATCGTAGAGCAGAACGCTTCACGCCGCCGAATATTCGCAATGGCAGTGACTACTTCCGAGGATACTCCACACGATGGGGCACCGACATCTTGGTCGAGTGAGATTGACCAACTCGCCTCTGGCGTATCCGGTCACCTTGATAAAAAGCGTCTATTTCTGATTTCAGCGGGAAATACAAACAATACCACTTTTGGCGCTGACAATTACCTTGAGACCTGTGACAGCGATGACAATGAAATCGAATCTCCAGCCCAAGCATGGAACGCGATAGCAGTAGGTGCATTTACGGAGAAAACATCACTTCCAACTAACGAAGCAGTGTCAGCAGTGGCTCCCTTCGGAGACTTATCGCCCGCTTCACGCACCGCCTCATGGTCTTCAACATGGCCAATAAAACCTGATGTAGTCATGGAAGGCGGAAATTGGTCATTAAGCGCTTTCCCACCCCCAATGACACATGGTTGGTTATCGCTACTTTCAACACACAACAATTATCCGAGGCGCTCCTTCACTTTCACTGGCGATACGAGCGCCGCCACGGCTTTGGCCGCAAAGGATATCAATGAACTTTGGTCTGAGTTCCCTTCATTTTGGCCGGAAACCATCCGTGGACTTTACATTTCGTCCGCCCGATGGACATCCCAAATGCAGTCCCATCTGCCACCCAGCCCCCAAAAAGGCGACTACGCTCCCCTCTTCCAGCGATACGGATACGGCGTACCGGACCTCAACAGGGCAAAGCGTAGTGCATCAAATTCATTGACATTGATTGTCGAAGATACAATTACGCCTTATGGCTTATCGGAAAAAACTGGAAGAGACATTCATAACGAAATGAAGCTCTTCACGCTTCCATGGCCGACAGAAGAGTTGCGTAAACTCGGGAATGCTCAGGTTACATTGCGTGTAACACTAAGCTCATTCGTTGCACCAAACCCCTCAGAGTCGTCTCGAGGATCCAAGTATCGATATGCATCCCATAACTTACGGTTCAAGCTGAACCGAGCCGATGAAAAAGCAGAAGGCTTTATGGCAAGGATCAGCAAACTTGCGGAAAAACCAGATGGCCCAGGAAGCAATGAAGATGATCTATGGGAGTTCGGGAGCAATAGGCGAGATGTAGGTTCACTTCACATCGACCAGCTTACTTGTCGAGCTTCTGACCTCGCTCGTCGCAACTTGATCGCAGTGCATCCTGTAACCGGATGGTGGAAGTCGAAAACCTTGCTGAAGAAGGGGCTTCCAGAAGCAAGATTTTCACTCATTATTCAAATCAATGCTGAGCAGATTGAAGTTGATCTCTACAATGAGGTTCGTACCAAGGTTGAAGCTCTGGTTTCAGCACAATCAGTTATCGTTACCTAGAAAAACCTCCCCACTAGTTCACGAGCTGACCTTAGACAGCGGCCTGAACCGCCATCAGCTTCGCGTCGATAGCGACATTCAGGGGAAAAGGTCAAGGACCATCCCCTCTAACGTCCGATATGTGCGCACAGCAGTCATCACACCTACAACTCAATTACTGCTACCCTACCCTCCCCCCACCACCACTGTGAGCTTTTCAAATGACATTCTCAGCCCCCGAACGCGACGCCCTCCTCGCCGTCAAAGGCGTAGGCGCCACCGTTATCAAACGCTTTGAAGAGATCGGTATCAGCTCCCTCGCTGAACTGGCCACTTACAATGCTGATGAGATCGCCGAACAGGTAGCCTCCATGCTGCGCACCACCTGCTGGAAAAACAGTCCACAGGCCAAAGCAGCGATTGAAGCAGCTATCGCCCGAGCCAAAGAAGGCTTGTGAAACCAAACTTGTTACATCAACACCACTGACAATCAGGACAGGACACACCCATGATCAGACCACGCACGGATCGCGATATTGAAGCCATTCTGGATATTTGGCTGAAGGCCTCCATCAAGGCGCATGACTTTGTACCCGATGAGTTTTGGGAAGCTCAGGTCGAGGATATGCGTACCCTCTATATCCCCGCTTCTGAAACCTTCGTGTTCGAGCAGAACTCGGACGTTGTTGGTTTTTACTCTTTGCATGAAGACCGCCTGGCGGCAATCTTTGTACGGCCAGAACTGCAAGGCCAGGGTATCGGCAAGCAGTTGCTGGATCATGCCAAGACACAACGGCCAACGCTCAGCCTGTCGGTGTACACCGAGAACGAAGCCAGCTGTTTCTTTTACCTGTCGCAGGGTTTCAAGACGGTCAGCGAGCAGATCGATGAGCACACCGGATGCCCTGAATACACTATGATGTTTGGTACTGCATAACCATCAAAGGACGACACTATGCCAAGACGGCTTACGCAAACCAAACCCGGCACCCATCAGGCGATGAAGAACACCTCCTATGAAAGCATGGTGGTGAGCTGGCTGATGCAGGATGGCTGGCAGGTGTTCCTGCCGATTCTGGACCACGGGCACCAGACCGATATTCTGATTTCAGACGGGCCAAGCTACTACCGCATTCAGGTGAAGACCGTTGAAGCCAGTGGCGAGGATCATGTGGTGCATAACGCCTGGAAAGGCAGCAATGTGGATGTGGTGGTGTACTTTGCCCGCAACTCCAACTGGGGTGTGGTTGCCCCTGCCTTTGAAGATGAAACACGTCCGCTGAATCACCCGGAGCACCGCAAGTTCACGCAGGACCGCAAGGAGTTCCTGCGGGAGTTTCATCAGCTTTAAACCTTTTATCCGCTCTCTTCAAAATTCACGTCCAATAACAAAAACCGGCGCCACAAGGGCACCGGTTTTTAAGGCTTAAAGTGAGGACTTGCTTACCCCGCCGTCACCTTCTCCTTGCTCAAATCCGCCGCATACATCACGCGGTAGAGCACCACATACGCCAGCATGGCGGTGAAGATCGCATTCAACGGTGCGATGCTCAGCAGGCCGGTATCCGGTGATGCGAATGACACACCAATGGCCAGAGCCCAGGCGATCATGGCCGCCCAGTTGATCTCCTTGAACTGATGCTCATCCGGCTTGGCGTAGTTGGCTTTGCAGCGCAGGTAGAAGTCGCCGATGATCACGCCGCCAATCGGTGGCAGGGATACGCTGAGGAAGACCAGCCAGCCGACGAAGTTGTTGTACAGGAAGTCCGCCAGAACGGTGCCGATTGCACCGGCGATAATCACAAGATGCACGCGCTTGAGGCCGGTAATGTTCGCCAAACCCAGGCTGGAGGCGTAGAGGGCGTTATCGTTGGTGGTCCAGATGTTCAGCACCAGCAGTGCGATACCGGCACCCAGCAGACCCTGTTGCGCCAGCACTTCAGCAATATCCGACATGCCGGTCGCGGCAGAGCCGACAGCACCGAAGATGAACATTAGGCTGTTACCGAAAGTGAAACCGATGACGGTCGCCCAGACACCGATTTTGCGGGTACGGGCGTAGCGTACAAAGTCGGGCGTCAGGGTGGCACCGCTGATAAAGGAGCCCACCGCCAGCGAGATGCCCATGGCGAAGGTGAGCGTTTCGGTCGGCGTCAGTGACAGAAGTGTATCCATGCCACCTTGGGTATCCGAGATGGCGGTATAAACGGACATGCAGCCCAGTACCAGAATGGCCGGAACGGCGATGGCGCTGAGCCATTCAATCGCCTTGAAGCCGATCACTACGGTGTAGGTCATGAGAATACCGCCACCGATAATCAGCGGCAGGTTGGGCACATCAAGGAATTTGTTGATCGGGTAGGCAAACATGGCCACACCCACACCGAACCAGCCGATCTGGGTAATGGCCAGCATGGTCGAAGGCAACTTGGAGCCAAGGCGGCCAAAGGCGTAGCGCGCCAGAATGTGTGTGGACAGGTTGGTTTTGGCAGCAGCGTAACCGAGCAGCGCACCGTACACACCGAGAATCAGGTTACCGCCCAGAATGATGATGAACAGGTCCGGCCAAAGCTTGAAGCCCTGTCCCAGGGTTCCCCCCGTCCACATGCTGGCGGCAAAGAAAGTAAAGCCAAGCATGACCGCCGACATGGAGAAGAGACCACGGCGGGCATTTTCAGGGACCGGCGCCAGCGCATAATCATCGTGGGCGGCGGCGAAGTTTTGTTCGCGTTGTTGTTCAGACATTGTCGTGTTCCTTTATTTTTTTAAGGTCAACACATCGACCGAAAACTCAGAAGAGGCCTTTCGAGAAGCTGACTCGCTCCTCCCCTGCCCCCAGGGAGATGAAATGTTCCTGTTCAGGTGTGCGAGCGATCACTTCGCCACGGCGTACCACATACAGGCGGCTTGGCTTGAGCTGCAGGGCTTCAATGCTGCTGGTTGCCTGCAGGATGACGAAGTCGGCATTGCAGCCGGGCTCCAGTCCATAGCCTTCCAGACCGAGAATTTTGGCCGGGTTCTCGGTAACGGCGGCAAAGGCCTGGCGCATCTGGTCCAGTCCGGTCATCTGGCCCACATGCAGGCCCATGGAGGCCACTTCAAGCATGTCGTGGCTGCCGAGGCTGTACCAGGGGTCCATCACACAGTCATGGCCAAAGGCCACGTTGATACCGGCTTTCATCATCTCCGGCACACGGGTCATGCCGCGGCGTTTGGGGTAAGTATCGTGACGGCCTTGCAGGGTGATGTTGATCAGCGGGTTGGCGATCACATGCACGCCCGCTTCGCGGATCAGCGGAATCAGCTTGCTGACGTAGTAGTTATCCATGGAGTGCATGGAGGTGAGGTGCGAACCGGTCACCCGGCCCTGCATGCCCAGACGCTGGGTCTCGTAAGCCAGGGACTCGATATGGCGCGAATGAGGGTCGTCACTCTCGTCGCAGTGCATATCCACCCGCAGGCCGCGCTTCGCAGCCAGCTCACATAATGTGCGCGTGGCCTCGGCCCCTTCGGCCATGGTGCGTTCGAAATGGGGAATGCCCCCCACCAGATCTACACCCATCTCCAGTGCGCGAATCAGGTTTTCATGGGCGCGGGAATAGCGCAGATAGCCATCCTGCGGGAAGGCAACCAGCTGAAGGTCCAGATAAGGCTTCATTTCCTCGCGCACTTCCAGCAGCGCCTGAACGGCGAGCAGTCGGTCGTCGCTGATATCCACATGACTGCGGATAGCCAGCACACCACGCGAGATCGACAGACGGCACATCTCCAGCGCACGCTGTTTGATCGACTCAACGGTGAGGTCAGGTTTGAGTTCACCCCAGACCTGAATCCCTTCCAGCAACGTGCCGCTCTGATTCAGGCGTGGCTGACCCAGACTTAGCGCGGCATCCATATGAAAGTGGCTGTCGACAAAGGGCGGTGAAATCAGATAGCCACGGCCATCGATTTCCGTGCGTGTCTCGGCCTGAATGGCACTGTCGACCTGCACAATTTTTCCATATTGAACGGCAATATCCATTCCGCTGCGCCCATCGGGCAGCACGACATTGCGTACCAGCATATCGAGCATGGTTAGCTCCTGATTTTCGAACTTGTCAGTCAGGCACAGAAAACCTTCAGCCACCATCTGTCAGGCATGCGCAAATAATGCCAACAAAAGGGACCGGTGATATTCAGGTGCCGCGTTTAACGAACGGAAAATTCAGGAGCCCCAATAGGGACAAAGGCAAAAACTTTGGTTTGCTTGAGGTTATACAGATAAATGGAGGATAAAACGGGAGGTGTATTGGTGCGGCAAAACGGATGACTCAACCAGGCCTTAAGCGTCGCAACCAGCAACAGGCCACGTTTCAACTGGCGCAGTAATGTCAATATCAACAGTGGCCGCCCAACTGGGGCAGCTAGCAGTGTTATAACTGTTGAACGGCTGGTACAGCGTCGAATCATCCGGCTTGCTCTTATTAATGACGAGCTAATTAAGCTTCGCTAAACATTGGTAAGATTACTATTGGAAATTATTTATGGAAGGGCTTTCATAAATTTATTTGGATCATACTCTTCAATGCCACCATTTCTGACAATTCGAGATTTGTTCATATATTCTTCTTTAACTAGATAAACTTTGTTTCCGACCTCTGCCCCCAGAAGCCCGCCTGCACCACCGCCAACAACGCCACAAGCTAAAAGCCCCCACCCTGAGGTAGCAATGCCGAATGCAATACATATCCCTACACCAGCACCACCGCCAATGGTACCACCGGCAACACCACCAACTTCTTCATACAACATCTGCTCTAACTTTTCTTCAGGAGCTGTCAAAAGCATATAGGCTGTTGCAGATATAGAGACAAAAACAATTGCTCTTCCTCCATTTTTTAAGAAAGTAGCTCCTTTAACAGCCGCATCACTTATGGCTTCATTAGGCTTAACTGCACTTTTAAGTAGTTCATCGTTTACCGAACTTTTATCAAAACCTTGATTGAGTTTCCTTTTCTCAAGGTTGGAGTAGTTTCTGCCACCAAGTCCGTATTTTATATTATCACGCAAATCTAGAATTATTTTAGACTCTATACCCTGTTTTCGCCTCATTAAACTAGCAATTCGGGTTCTTTCATTGACTGCCCAGCGAGCTAACTCCTTTGAAGATAGACCAAGCTCTACTTTTCTCTTGAGATCTCTCTCAAACTGTTCAATTAAACTTTTATACTCAGTACGAATTTGAGGAATAGTTTTACCCTGTGCTGATATTTTCATACCAGCTCCCAAATTTCCAGCTGCTATGCCCTCAAGAAAACTAACGCCATCATCGGCAGAATTCGATGGCAGCGGTACACACATGTTTTTATCATTTATATAGTCCATTATAAACTTCCCTTAAAAACTAATAGATTTCACTAAAACTTACATTTTCCACTCTCGAAAAAAACTTACTGACCTCGGCCAAAGCAGATTTTTCTTTAATTGCCAACCTAGCCTCCATGCCCAATAAAAATCGATTTCTCCTCCAGTTAAAAGGCAAATAGTCTATATGAGCAATCACAATTTGCTCATCTTTAAATTCTGACTTTATTATTTTTCTTAGAATAATCGCATCTCTAATGTCTTCAGGTATAATCCACATATCTTTTTCAAAAACCAATAAAAAGCACGCAGAATCGTTTGCTTGAACATCACTGCCAATTAGGAGACAGTAAACATCTTTTATGTTTTCAATTTTCTCAATCGAAGATTTTCCATTTTTTAGATATAACGCTAGATTACCATTAGACTCTTTAATACCTTCCTTCGTCATTTCCTCTCCATGCGTAAAGCCTAGTTAAATAATTCACTAACACTAAAGCTAAAACAAGATAAGCATTATAAAGAAATGACCACTATGAGCCCAAGCACTACATAACCAAAATACAAAAATCAGACAACAATATTCTCTTATCTATGTTATTTAGTATCTAATAGACTACACATTGAAAAAACTCATACAGTATCTTCAGCATTATATGCTAGAGCAAAGGGTGTGAAAGGGAAAAAGACACCCCCTGCCCCATCAGAACCCGATATTTTTATCAGGCCCTAAACGCATTTACTGAATCAGAAATGCCACTTGAGCAGCAACGATGGGCTGCGCTCGTCCACATCAGTGCCGAACTTATTGGTCCAGTGGGCGTACTCGATACCCACATACAACGGCGCAGAGGTGCCGATCAACTTGCCGGCGTTCCACTTCAGCTGGGAGGTAAAGTTGATCTCTTCATTGTTGGTATCGGAGGATGCGGACCAGTCTACAAAGCCGTCATACAGGAACTCTGCGCTACCCAGTTTGAACGGCACACCCCAGGTCAGTGTGACCATGGTGTCGTCGTCCCAGTTTTCGTTATTAACGCGGTAGAGGTTGGCGTTGGCGTACTGAAAGCCAGGAATATCGAAAGCCAGGCCGATACCGGCCATGACGTTATCAAAACCATCCCCGCCCTCCCAGGTACCGGCGATAAGGACATCTTTTACCGGACCGAAGGACAGGTCCTTACCGGTTAGGTGACCCAGACTCAGGCGTGGGGAGAATTCAAAATATAAAGAGTCGGTGTCGTTTTCACCCATCTCTCGGTCGATGAAGAAGAAGGTGTCACCCCAGTCATGGCCACTGGCATGTTCAAAGGTAAAATACTGGCGGTCTTCGTCACCCAATTCAAAGTCAGTACCGTTCAGGTAACTGATACTGAAATCGCTCCATTGTTGCTGGGCATGAGCGCCCGCAGAAGCCAGGGTAAGACCAAGCGCACAAGCGAGTTTTGTTGTTTTAGTTTTCATTTATTGCCTCAGGTCTAAAGCGTAATATTTTTATAAAGCTACTCCATTAAAATAACTGTTTACCATCTGGTCAATTAAACCTTGTAGCCATATAGCAACTATATAAAACGATCAGTTATCCTTTTAATTAACCAAGAGTATGAGTGCAACATTTCAGTGCACTCCTTGTATTTTATTCAGCATAAAACGGCATAAAAAAAGCCCGCTTAAAAAGCGGGCGAATGATCTTCCGGCATTGCTATACGCATGGAGAAACACTATGCATATCGGGGGGCTCTTTGTGATTCGAGTACATCAAGACGATGACTCATTTCGGAAGAGAGATATTTTTCAGGCAGATTCTGATATTGCGGATAAATGGCCAAACGTTCCTGCAGACGATAACCACATTCAGAGGTTTTAAACTCAAGCGACTGAATTTTCGGCCAGGCGCGTTCCGGGTTGATATGGTCGATGGTCAAGGGTGAAACACCACCCCAGTCATTGATACCGGAGAAGATGTAATCCTTGTAATGCTCTTGCAGATTCGGTGGCGCCTGCAGGCTGATGGTCGGGTCCAGAATCAGTCGCGCAACAGCGAGGGTCAGCAGCATGTCTTCCAGTTCCGGCTCGGGCGCATTGGCCATGGCAGTGCCCGGTTTGGCGCGGAAGTTCTGCACAATCACTTCCTGGATATGGCCGTAACGCTGGTGCATTTCGTTGATCGCTACCAGGCTGTCGACACGCTCCTGCCAGGTCTCGCCGATGCCAATCAGGATGCCGGTGGTAAAGGGAACATTGTGCTTACCGGTCAACTCCAGAGTGCGTAGACGCTGGACGGGCACCTTATCCGGGCAGGCGTAGTGCGCCTGGCCCTTTTCCATCAAACGGCGGCTGATGTTCTCCAGCATCATGCCCATACTGGCTGAAACGGGACGCAGTTTGAGCACATCCTCTTCCGACAGGGTACCGGCATTCACGTGTGGCAACATGTTGGTGTTATCAATCACCAGCTGGCACATGGCACACAGATAATCGACCATGGTTTCGTACCCCAGCTCGGCCAAACGGGCACGCGCTTCAGGGTATTTCTTTTCAGGTTTTTCGCCGAGGCTGAACAGGACTTCCTTGCACCCCAGGCGCTCGCCTTCCTTAATCACCGCCATCACTTCTTCCGGCGACATTATATGGGCGTCGGGTGAGCCGGGTGGTTTTACAAAGGTGCAGTAGCCGCAGGTATCGCGACACATATTTGTGAGCGGAACAAAAACTTTGCGGGAATATGTAACCACGTCGCCCCAGTGGAGATCGCGTAAAGCCGAAGCCTGATTACGCAATGCCATTATTTCATCACTATCGGCGGTGGCGAACTGATAAGCCTGCTCAGCGGACATCATAATCGATTCTCCCAGAAACCCGGACGTGGTCTTATTCTTTATGCCAGGAGATGGCGCCAGCAAAAAGAACAGCAGTTTTTAACTGCGGGGTTCCTACATTATTTTTGTTATGACCGAAGGGCCTTTTGGTGACCGCTTCAGTGAAGCTGAACCTCAATATAGATTTGTTTTACCATGCGGTCAAATTATTATTTAACAGGCCGTTCTATACGAATCAAACAGTTACGCCCGTCATCAATTGAGTTCGCTTTTTTAATTCAAGTTTTTGCAAAATATCTGACACATGGCGCTTAACGGTGGACTCCTGAATCCCCATCTCTGACGCAATTTCCTTGTTCATCAAACCGGCCTTGAGATAGCTCAGCACGACTTTCTGTTTGGCTGTCAGAGATTCAAGGCGATGGTAGAGACTGACCTGCTGTGCCGGTAAGGATGAATAGATACGGGTATGACCGGTAGCCGCCGAGGTCAGTGAGAGGCGTTCAAGCAGCAGTTCGGCAAAGGCTTCCTGCTCCAGAATATCCTGTATCTTGGCTTCCAGTTGGCCGATAGCGCCCTGGCAATTCAGCACCGCTTTTATATCGAAACACTTGATCTTGGCGTCCAGCGCTGGAGTCAGCTCATCACAGAGCAGGATGATGCTGGTCTTGGTCTTATAAAGGTAGGCGTTAAGGTTGGGGCTTTGCCCCACCGCCAGCATACTGGCATGCACCAGAATCAGGTCGAAGGCATCAGGGCTGTAATCGGTACTGCCAAAGAGATCGTCATTGGCCACATCCACGAACATCAACGCGCTGTCATAGCCACCGAGAATTCGCTTGAGTCCTTCTCGGGCAAGGGCGTTCGGATCAGCCAGCATTATTTTCTTGAAACGCATCTGATCACTCCTGCAATCGTGAGGAGGCAACTCCCCCGCAACACGGGGGAGCTTTACGAGGGCTTAGCTCGGGAAGGAGAAGCTCACACCTTCACGCACACCGCTGGACGGCCAGCGCTGGGTGATGGTTTTACGCTTGGTGTAGAAACGAACCGCGTCAGGACCGTAGGCATGGAGGTCACCAAACAGGGAACGCTTCCAGCCACCGAAGCTGTGGTAGGACACCGGCACCGGCAGCGGTACGTTGATGCCCACCATGCCGACCTGGATATGATCGGAGAAGTAACGTGCCGCTTCACCGTCACGGGTAAAGATGCAGGTGCCGTTACCGTACTCGTGGTCGTTGATCAGCTGCATCGCCTCTTCCATGGAGTTAACGCGCATCACCTGCAGCACCGGTCCGAAGATCTCTTCCTGGTAGCTTTGCATGTCCGGTTTGACGTTATCGATCAGGGTTGCGCCCACGAAGAAACCGTTTTCGTAACCGCGTACATCAGGGTTACGGCCATCCACCACGACGGTGGCGCCATCGGCTTCAGCACTGCTGATATAGCCGTTTACCTTTTCCTGATGCGCGCGGGTGATCACCGGGCCAAAGTCGTTGCTGCTGTTGCTGAAGGCACCCACTTTCAGCGGCGCCATGGCCTCGGTCAGCTTGCCAACCAGTGCTTCCGCTGCTTCGTCACCCACAGCTACCGCAACCGACAGCGCCATACAGCGCTCACCGGAAGACCCGAAGGCCGCACCCAGCAGCTGGTTAACCGCGTTATCCATATCCGCATCCGGCATAACAATGGCGTGGTTTTTCGCACCACCCAGTGCCTGGCAGCGCTTGCCGTTGGCATTGGCGACACCGTAGATGTACTCGGCAATCGGTGTAGAACCCACGAAGCTCACTGCCTTCACACGCTCATCGGTCAACAGCGTATCGACTGCCTGCTTGTCGCCGTTCACAACGTTCAGGACACCCGCCGGCAGACCTGCTTCGTGCAGCAGCTCAGCAATGAACATGGCAGAGGTAGGATCGCGCTCGGACGGCTTGAGTACGAAGGTGTTACCGCAGGCAATCGCCATCGGGTACATCCACAGCGGCACCATGGCCGGGAAGTTGAACGGTGTGATACCGGCCACCACGCCCAGCGGCTGAAACTCGCTCCAGGAATCGATGCCCGGACCCACGTTGCGGCTGTGCTCGCCTTTCAGCAATTCAGGCGCACCACAGGCGTATTCCACGTTCTCGATGCCGCGGGTCAGTTCACCCAGTGCATCGTGATGAATCTTGCCGTGCTCTTCACCAATCAGCTCACAGATACGATCAGCATTGTCATGCAGCAACTGCTTGAAGCGGTACATCACCTGAGCACGCTTGGCCGGCGGGGTTTCACGCCAGGCGGGGAAAGCAGCCTGAGCGGCGGCAATCGCTTCTTCGACTGTTGCAACACTGGCCAGCGCGACCTGTTTTTCAGCAGCGCCGGTGGACGGGTTAAACACATCCTGAGTGCGTTCAGCATCAGTGCGCATGGCACCGTTAATCAGATGGCCGATTGTTTTCATGCTTACCTCTAATTCTTATTTATCAATTCAAATGGGAAAACGTCAGGTGTCAGTCCAGTTCCATGATCGATTCGCCGATGGCGTTGATCACGTTGTCGATCTCTTCGCGTTCGACAATAAAAGGCAGACCCAGCTGGATGGTGTCGCCGCCGTAACGGACATAGAAACCTTTCTCCCAGCACTTCATGGCAATCTGGTAGGGGCGCAGCGCCGGTTCACCCGGTGCTGACTCAATGGTGAGACCACCGGCCAGACCGTAGTTACGGATATCGCTGATGTAGCGCGTACCCTTGAGGCTGTGGAAGGCGTCTTCGAAAATCTTGCTCATTTCGCGAACACGCGGAATCAGCTTGTCGTTTTCCAGAATATCCAGCGATGCCAATGCCGCAGCACAGCCCACCGGGTGACCGGAATAGGTATAACCGTGCGGGATTTCCATCATGTACTCGGGGCCACCGTTGTCCATGAAAGTCTGGTAGATATCGTTCTTCACGATCACCGCCCCCATAGGCACAGCACCGTTGGTGAGCTGCTTGGCCACGTTGATCATGTCCGGTACCACACCGAACTCTTCGGCACCGGTCCAGGAACCCATGCGGCCGAAGCCGGTGATAACTTCGTCGAAGATCAACAGAATGTTGTGCTGGGTACAGATATCACGCAGTCGCTGCAGGTAACCTTCTGGCGGCGGAATAACACCGGCAGAACCGGCCATCGGCTCGACAATCACAGCGGCGATGTTGGACGCATCATGCAGGGCGATCAGCTCCAGCAGCTCGTCGGCTTTTTCGATACCGTTTTTCGGCATGCCCTGGCTGAACGCATTTTCTTTCAGCAAGGTGTGCGGCAGATGGTCTGCATCAACACCCTGGCCATAGAGCGCACGGTTGGCACCGATGCCACCCAGGCTGAAACCACCAAAGTTCACACCGTGGTAGCCCTTGCTGCGGCCAATCAGTTTGGTTTTGGTCGGCATGCCCTTCTTGCGCCAGTAGGCACGGGCAATCTTCAACGAGGTATCGGCACTTTCAGAGCCGGAACCGGTGAAGAAGACATGGTCCAGACCGTCCGGCGTGACCGCCTTGATGCGGTTGGCCAGTTCGAAGGCTTTGGGATGGCCGTACTGGAACGCCGGGGCGTAATCCAGTTGACGCAACTGCTTAGCAACGGCTTCAGCAATTTCGGGGCGGCAATGTCCCGCGCCACAGGTCCAGAGTCCGGACAAGCCGTCAAATACCTTACGGCCAGTGCTATCGGTCAGGTAGCTGCCCTGGGCTTCCACGAACATTCGCGGATCATCCTTGAACTGGCGGTTGGCCGTGTAAGGCATCCAGTAAGCTTCCAGCTGATCCCGGCTCAGGCCAGCCGATTTACGCATATCCACGTCAAACATATTCATTCCCTCATCAGGCTATGCAGAAAAGGCTTGTAGCACTCTTCACATCCAGACAAGCCTTCTGGACACCCATAATCCAGCCAGTGCAAGCGGGGATAAATTCCAAAGATCTTACTTTCGGTTAACCAAATACTTACCAAAAGGTAAAAACAGGTTTATGGTTTAACCCACACATGGACCCGATCGCTTTGAGAGGCGTATATGTCAAAAACAAAAATAATGGGAAACATTGCTGGGGCCGACATCCGCATGTTGCGGATATTCAAGACGGTGGTCAGCTGCGGCGGTTTCTCCGCCGCGGAGTCAGAACTCAATATCAGCCGGGCCGCGATCAGCATCGCTATTTCGGATCTGGAACAACGGCTTTCACTCAAACTCTGCAGCCGTGGCCGCAGTGGTTTTTCGCTGACGGAAGAAGGCGAGCAGGTGTATATGGCGACCCTGCAATTGCTGTCTTCTCATCAGGAGTTTCAACGCCAGATCAACAGTATTCACGCCGAACTGAAGGGAGACCTGGATATCGGCATTACCGATTGTCTGGTTACCCTGCCGCGCATGTTTATTACGGATTCTCTGAAGGCGTTAAAATCGCGGGGGCCGGAGATCAATATCAATATCGAGATGATTCCGGCCATCGATGTGGTTAAAGCGGTACTCGATGGTCGTATCCAGACCGGCGTTGCACCGGTGCTGAGCAAGAACCCCAACCTGAATTACATCCACCTCTACGACGAACAATCCAACCTCTACTGCAGCCGCGAACATCCCTTCTTCGACTACCCCGATGAGGAGCTGACGCCCGAGCAGGTCTACCGCTGCGATATGGTGTTTCCCTCTTACCAGCAGTCTCCCGAGGTGCGCAGCCATTTCCAGCCGTTTCACAAAAGCGCCCAGGCATCGGACCGTGAAGGCATCGCGTTTTTGATTCTTACCGGATGTTACATCGGGTATTTACCCACCCACTTTGCGCAGAAGTGGATCGATAAAGGGATGATGCGTGCACTGCTGCCGGGCGAGTTTAATTTCGAGACCCCTTATGCTGCTCTGACACGCAAGGATCTGGCGCCAAACCTGATACTGTCCAACTTTCTTGATGCCCTGCAATCAGAGATTGCGGCGAGCTAAATAGTTGAAAACAAACAAACCCGGCCCCGTTTTAAATCCGATTTAAATTCATTTATTTCAATCAGTTAAATACAAAAAAGCGGAATTTGTCGGGCTTAAATAAAAATTTTACCAATCGGGAAAGAAAACTTGCCAACAAGAAAAACAGGGTTTATGTTGACCGCACGGTAAAAGTTTCATACACCATTAGCGGCACTCTTCACGACACGAAAGGCTCCATTCGGAACCTTGTAAAAATAAGAATAAGAGGACGTAAAATGAAGAACGAAAACCCCGAGGCTTCATCTGCAGTCAGAGTAGGTGAATTCTACGAACTCCAAACCGGTAGTGACGTTGCCAATAGCGCCCACTACAACGAAGACATCGCCCCCACCCATGTAAAAGAACGTACCTGGACTGTCTGGAATGTGGCCGCACTTTGGGTCGGGATGGCGATTTGTGTTCCGACCTACACCCTGGGTGGTGTACTGACCGCCTACTTCGGCCTGTCGGTAACCGAAGCCCTGGTCGCGATTCTGGTCGCGAACATCATTGTTCTGATCCCCCTGACCCTGAACGCCTTTCCCGGCACCAAATTCGGTATTCCCTTTCCGGTTCTGCTCCGATCATCCTTCGGCATGCTGGGCTCCAATATTCCCTGTATGATTCGAGCGTTGGTTGCCTGCGGCTGGTTTGGTATTCAGACCATGTTCGGTGGCCTGGCCATTCACATCCTGCTGTCCAATCTGGTACCCGGCTGGGAATCTCTGGGTGGTACCGGTGAAGTGATCGGCTTCTTCGCCTTTCTGGTGTTGAACCTCTACATCGTGATCAAGGGCGCCGAGTCGATCAAGATCATGGAAACCCTGGCGGCACCGCTGCTGCTGGCGGTCGGTATCGGTCTGATGATGTGGGCCAGCCCGAAAATCTCTTACGAAGCACTGCTCGCCATCCCGGCCAACCGTCCCGAGGGCGCCTCCTTCTGGGGCTACTTCTTTGCCGGTGTGACCGCCATGGTCGGTTTCTGGGCCACGCTGTCGCTGAACATTCCTGACTTCAGCCGCTATGTGCGCTCTCAGAAGGATCAGATTGCCGGTCAGATCATTGGCCTGCCACTGACCATGTTCTTCTTTGCCGCCTTGGGTGTGGTTCTGACCGCTGCGTCCACCACGCTGGTGGGTGAAACCATCTCCGATCCCGTTACCCTGATCGGCAAGATCGACAGCCCCTTCTGGGTGGTGATTGCGATGGTCCTGATTATCATCGCCACCCTCTCTACCAATACCGCTGCCAACATCGTCTCCCCCACCAACGACTTCCAGAACCTGGCACCGAAGAAGATCAATCAGACCCGCGGCGTACTGCTGACTGGCCTGATCGGTATTCTGCTGATGGGTTGGGAGCTGCTGAAGAAATTGGGCGTGATCGAATCCGATGTCAGTGTTGAAGCCATGTACAGCGGCTGGCTGCTGGGCTACTCGTCACTGCTTGGCCCCATCGCGGGGATCATGATCGTGGATTACTTCCTGATCAAGCGCCAGCAATTGAGCCTGCCGGACCTGTACCTGACCGAAGGAGCGTACCGCGGTTTCAACATGAATGGCCTGATCGCCTTTGCACTACCCGTCGCCTTCACCCTGTACTCATTGCTGACCGGACAGCTGAGCTGGTTCTACCAGTACGGTTGGTTCACCGGTTCCATCAGCGGCGGTTTGATCTACTGGTTCGTTGCGCGTAGCAGCAGTGTCCCGGTTGCTCGACTGGTGCCCCAGAACGACTGATTAATGCGCTGCCCTGCCGCTACAGGGCAGCCATTCAGATGTAAACCAGACCCGTTCACGCAGATTTAGCTCTGCACTTTATGACTTGATTGAGGAGTCGTGCCTATGTCCATTGTTATCCGTAATGGCACTATCGTTAATGCTGACCAGACGTTTAGTGCCGATATCTACTGTGAAGAAGGCAAGATCGTTGCCATCGGCCCTAACCTTGATGTGCCATCGAGCGCAAAAGTGATCGATGCCTCTGGCCAGTACGTTATGCCGGGCGGTATCGACCCTCACACCCACATGCAGCTGCCCTTCATGGGCACCGTTGCCAGTGACGACTTCTTTACCGGCACCGCCGCAGGCCTGGCGGGCGGTAATACCACCATCATCGACTTCGTGATTCCTGCTCCGCAGGAACCGCTGATGGATGCCTACCACAAGTGGCGCGACTGGGCCGGCAAGGCCGCGGCCGATTACAGCTTCCACGTGGCCATCACCTGGTGGGACGAATCTGTGCATGCGGATATGGAAACCCTGGTGAAACATCACGGGGTAAACAGCTTCAAGCACTTCATGGCGTACAAGAACGCCATCATGGCAGACGATGAAACCCTGGTGAAAAGCTTCCGCCGTTGTATGGAGCTGGGTGCAATCCCGACCGTGCATGCCGAGAACGGCGAACTGGTGTTCCAGCTGCAGCAGGAGATGCTGAACAAGGGCATTACCGGTCCTGAAGCGCACCCGCTGTCACGCCCACCGGTGGTGGAAGGCGAAGCGGCCAACCGCGCCATTCAAATCGCACAGGTGATGGATGTGCCGATCTATCTGGTACACGTTTCCTGCAAGGAGTCTCTGGACGCCATTACCCGTGCCCGTAACGACGGCCAGCGGGTGTATGGTGAGTGTCTGGCAGGTCACCTAGTAATTGACGAAAGCGTGTACCGCAACGAAGACTTCGAGTTTGCCGCGGCACACGTAATGAGCCCGCCGTTCCGCTCCAAGGAGCACCAATCGGCACTGTGGAAAGGCCTTCAGGGCGGCAACCTGCACACCACCGCGACGGACCACTGTGCTTTCTGTGCCGAACAGAAAGCCGCCGGTAAGGATGACTTCACCAAAATTCCCAACGGCACTGCGGGCGTAGAAGACCGCATGGCCGTGATGTGGGATTCAGGGGTCAACACCGGCAAGCTGACGATCAACGAGTTTGTCGCCGTCACCTCCACCAACGCGGCCAAGATCTTCAACATCTATCCGCAGAAAGGTTCGGTGTCGATCGGCGCCGATGCCGATCTGGTGGTCTGGGACCCGGAAGGTACACGTACCATCTCCGCCAAGACCCATCACCAGAACGTGGACTTCAACATTTTTGAAGGCCGTACCGTTAAAGGCATCCCCTCGCACACCATCAGCCGCGGCAAGCTTGTCTGGGCCGATGGCCAGCTGAACGTCGAGAAAGGTGCGGGTCGCTACATCGACCGCCCGGCCTTCAATCCGGTGTTCGATGCGCTGAACAAACAGGCCGAGTTGAATGCTCCCCAGCCGGTAAAACGAAATTAAACCACCTCTCCAGTGTTTAATAACTAAAGGGGCCGAGGGCCCCTTTCTTGTGTGAGGCACTTTGCCATGTTTATGTTCAGTGTGTTTATCGTGTTTGTTGCCGGCGCCATGTTGCCTCTTCAGGCCGGTATCAACTCCCACCTCGCCCGCTTCAGCGGCAGCGCCCTCTGGGCTTCGGCCTTTTCCTTCATGATCGGCTGTATGGTACTGATTGCCGTAAATACCTCGCTGCGTACTTCATTTCCCAGCATGCTGCAGCTGAAAGATGCCCCGCTCTGGGCATGGGCCGGTGGTTTCCTCGGTGCGTTCTTCGTCACCGCCATGGCGATGTTTGCCCCCAAACTGGGCGCATCAACGCTGATTGCGCTGATCATCGCCGGGCAGCTTGTAACGGCCGTGGTGCTGGACCACTTCGGTCTGGCCGGATACGAAGCCTCGGAAACCAGCCTGACGCGCCTGGCCGGTATCGGACTGGTGGCCGTGGGTGCTTTTCTGACGCACCGCTTTTAAGCGTTATCCAAACAAAAGGCAGCACTGCGCTGCCTTTGCCTGCACCAGCACAGAACAGCCTGCCCCATCTCTGATCACTTTCCGATCACCTACAACATCCCCTTACTTTTCATAGCTTCAGCCCGTCTAGATAAAATCAATAAAAATCAATTGGTTGGAGATAATTCAATATATTTTTCCAAAAGGTAAAAAAATGGCATATCCCCTGCAATAGAAGGTGTATCTGTTTTCTACTGCATCAGAGGATGGCATATGAAACATTACGCAAAAGCGTCATCGTCCATGAGGAAAGTGGGCGCGTTTTATGAGTTGAGTGCTGGAGCCGATCTCGAACAGAGCCTGCATTACAACGAGGATATCGCTCCCACACAGGTGAAGGAGCGTACCTGGAACCTGTGGAACGTGGCCGCCCTTTGGGTGGGCATGGCGATCTGCGTTCCGTCCTATACCCTTGGTGGTGTACTGACCGCCTACTTCGGCCTCTCGGTCACGGAAGCCCTGATGGCCATACTCCTGGCCAATATCATTGTGCTGGTTCCGCTGACGTTGAACGCCTTCCCCGGCACCAAGTTCGGCATTCCCTTCCCGGTGGTGCTGCGCTCGTCCTTTGGCATGCTGGGCTCCAACATTCCCTGCCTGATCCGAGCGCTGGTCGCCTGTGGATGGTTTGGTATCCAGACGCTGTTTGGTGGCCTCGCCATTCACATTCTGTTGTCCAATATTCTGCCGGGCTGGGAATCGCTGGGCGGTACCGGTGAAGTGATCGGCTTCTTTGCCTTCCTGGTGCTGAACCTCTACATCGTAATCAAGGGCGCCGAGTCCATCAAAATCATGGAAACCCTGGCTGCTCCACTGCTGCTGGCGGTGGGTATCGGCCTGATGATGTGGGCCAGCCCCAAAGTGTCCTATGAGGAACTGCTGTCCATACCGGCCAACCGTCCGGAAGGCGCATCCTTCTGGGGCTATTTCTTTGCCGGTGTGACGGCCATGGTAGGCTTCTGGGCCACGCTGTCGCTGAACATTCCTGACTTCAGCCGTTATGTGCGCTCACAGAAAGACCAGATCATCGGTCAGACACTGGGCCTGCCGCTGACCATGTTCTTCTTTGCTGCATTGGGTGTGGTGATGACTGCGGCGTCTCCGGTACTGGTCGGTGAAACCATTTCCGACCCGGTCACACTGATCAGCAAGATCGACAGCCCTTTCTGGGTGGTGATCGCCATGATCGTCATTATCATCGCTACCCTGTCGACCAATACCGCCGCCAATATCGTTTCACCCACCAATGATTTTCAGAACATCGCACCGAAAAAGATCAATCAGACCCGCGGCGTACTGCTGACCGGTGCCATCGGCATTCTACTGATGAGCTGGGAGCTGCTGAAAAAACTGGGCTTGATCGAATCCGATGTCAGTGTGGAAGCGATGTACAGTGGTTGGCTGCTGGGTTACTCCTCCCTGCTGGGCCCCATTGCCGGCATCATGATTGTGGATTACTTCGTGGTGCGCCGTCAGACCTATGAACTGCCGGAGCTGTACAAAACCCACGGCGCCTACAGCGGTTTCAACCGCCACGGCCTGACCGCCTTCTTTGTACCGGTTGCACTGACAGTATTCTCGCTGATGACGGGTGAGCTGAGCTGGTTCTATCAGTACGGCTGGTTTACCGGTTCTTTCCTGGGCGGACTGGTGTACTGGCTGAGCACCCGTACGGTGCCTATCGCGGTTGCGCTGGATCAGCAGGCGATGCAAGGAAAATAATCAAATCGTACAGAATGGGCACCGGTTCGCCACACATCTCTAATGGCGAACCGGTGCTTTCAATCAAGCCGCTTCATGCAGGGCTGCAGTCAGATCCATGATGGCCTGCTTGCCATCACCGAACAGCATGACCGCATTGTCCATGGCAAACAGCGGGTTTGGCAGCCCGGCAAAGCCGGGGCTGAGACTGCGCTTAACAATCACCACGTTGCGGGCCTGATCCACATTCAGGATCGGCATGCCGTAAATGGGGCTGCCCTTGTCCTCACGCGCCATGGGATTGGTCACATCATTGGCACCAATCACGATGGCCACATCGGTTTTGCTGAAGTTGGGGTTGGACTGTTCCATGGTTTTCATGGCGTCGTATTCCACTTCGGCTTCGGCCAGGAGGACATTCATATGGCCCGGCATACGCCCGGCAACAGGATGGATGGCAAACTCGACGGTGACACCACGGCTCTGCAAGGTATCCGCCAGCTCACGTACCGCATGCTGCGCCTGCGCCATCGCCATGCCAAAGCCCGGCACGATCACCACGCGCTTGGCATCTTCCAGCAACAGGCTGACCTCATCCGGTGACGAGGAGGTCACCTTGCCGGCATAAACCTCATCCGCATCGATGCTGTTGGCATCCACTTCAGCCATTTTGCCAAACAGCACATTGGCCAGAGATCGGTTCATGGCGACACACATAATCTGAGTCAGAATGATCCCTGAAGCACCCACCAGAGCACCGGAAACAATCAGAACGTTGTTGCCCATGATGAAGCCCGCAGCGGCTGCAGCAATACCGGAATAGGAATTCAGCAGCGCAATCACCACCGGCATATCGGCGCCACCGATCGGCATCACCAGAGTGACACCCAGAACCAGAGACACGGCAACCAGCAGCACGAAGCCACCCACACCCATCTGCCCTGTTACCAGCATCGAGGCACTGCCCAGCGCCAGCAGTAAAAGCCCCAGATTGATGAACTTCATGCCACTGAAGCCGATGGGCTGACCGGGCAGGATTTCCTGCAACTTGGCAAAAGCGACAGCACTGCCGGAGAAGGTAACCGTACCGATCAGGACAGCCAGCATCACCGCAGCATTCGCCACCAGCAGGGCCGATCCACTCAGGTCACTGCCCTGCGCAATCACGCTGAAATAGCTGGCAGCGGCCACGCCCAGAGAAGCCCCGCCGCCCAGTCCATTCAGAATTGCCACCATCTGTGGCATGGATGTCATCTGCACGCGCTTGGCCATCAGGGCACCGATCACAGCCCCCAACGCCAGCCCCGCTGCCACCAGTTGATAGTTAATCACCTGACGGTCAAGCAAGGTCACGACAATGGCGACCAGCATGCCGATGGCTGCCAGACGGTTACCTCTTAGCGCCGTTTTAGGGCGCGTCAGTCCCTTGATGCCGAGCACAAACAGCAGGGCAGACAGCAGGTAAAACAGGTTAATTACCATGGCATTCATTCTCAGCCCCTCCGCTTGAACATGCTCAGCATGCGATTGGTCACCATAAAGCCACCGACCACATTGATGGTGGCAAAGACGATGGCGACAAAGCCCAGTACCTGAACCAGCACCCCGGCTTCTGAACCCGAACCGGCGGCCAGAATTGCGCCCACGATGGTGATGCCCGAGATGGCGTTACTGCCCGACATCAAAGGCGTGTGCAGCGTTGGCGGCACCTTGGTAATCAGTTCAACGCCGAGGAAAACGGCCAGCGCAAACAGCGACAGCAAAATGATAAATGCGTCCATCAGGCAACCTCCTCCATTCGGGCGTCCTCAGCCACAACCTCTTCAGTCAAACCGTCTTCCGGCTGTGATTCGTCGACCAAAGGTTCAAGTCCGGCCATGCTGCGGATGCGCTCATTCACAATCTGGTTGCCATGCGTGACGACCGCCTGCTGGATGATTTCATCGTCGAAGTCCAGCGCGGCACCCGATTCATTTTCCAGCATCAGGTTGAGGAGGTTTTCGACGTTGTTACCGAACATCTGGCTGGCATGGTGCGCCAGCGTGGAGGCGATATTGTCCGGGCCGATAATGGTGACGCCGGCTTCGGTCACAACCTGACCGTGGCGCGTCAGCTCACAGTTGCCACCTCGCTCGGAGGCCAGATCGACAATAATGGCGCCGGGCTTCATTACCTTGACCATGTCGGCGGTAATCAGCACAGGAGAGCGAGCGCCCGGCACGGCCGCGGTGGTGATGACCACATCCTGCTCGGACAGAACCTGGGTCATCAGCTCGCGCTGGCGACGCAGGAACTCATCGCTTTGCGCCTGTGCATAACCGCCCTGCCCTTCGGTGGCTTCAGCCTCAAGGTCCAGCTCGATGGGTTTGGCACCGACCGACAGAATCTGCTCACGCGCCGCCGGGCGCACATCATAGGCTTCAACCACTGCCCCCAGACGCTTGGCCGTTGCCGCCGCCTGCAAGCCAGCCACACCCGCGCCCATGATGAAAACCCGTGCGGGGCTGAGATTACCGGCAGCGGTCATCAACATCGGATAGATGCGCTGGGATGAGGTTGCAGCCAGGAGTACGGCTTTGTAACCGGCCAGAGTGGCCATGGAGGAGAGCACATCCATGCTCTGGGCACGGCTGATGCGAGGAATAAGTTCCATGGCCAGTGCGTTGATGCCCTTGGCAGCCAGTGTATGGAATTTTTCGGACTGGGTGAGCGGGTCCATCATGCCGATCAGCATCTGGCCGGCATTAAGTGCGTCAGCGCACTGAGTAAGCCCGTCATCGCTGAGGTTTACCCGCAGAATCGTACTTGCCTGCGCGTAAACGGCTTCAGCGTTGGGCAAAACGTCGGCACCGGCTTCACGATAGGCTTGATCGTCAAAGCCTGCGGCCTTGCCCGCGTTTGTTTCGATGACACAGTCCAGCCCCTTGGCTACCAGGCGCTGAACGTTTTCCGGCGTGAGTGCGACGCGCGTTTCGTTGCAGGTCGTTTCCTTGGGAATACCAATTTTCATTGTTCACTCTCCCCAAGCCGCCCCTTTCTTCAGACAACAGAAGGCCCTGCACGTGAGATACGCGCAAAAACAAACCAGTCAGAAAGGATTTAGTCGGGAGCGGACTCGGCTTTTTTTAGATTTATTGTTTAGAGTCGTAGGTGGAAGCCATAAACGGGTCCGGGATGCGTAGACCCACTTACGGCCTCCGAAAGTGAAATCAGCTGGTTGCCTGGTTCAGCACCGCCTGGAAGAGCACGTTGCAACCGGCGTGGAGATCGGCCGGATCTGCATTCTCTTCTTCGTTATGACTGATACCGTTTTCACAGGGCACAAAGACCATACCGGTGGGCGCTACACGTGAGATGTAACAGGCATCGTGACCGGCACCGCTGACAATATCGCGGTGGCTGTAGCCAGCGTCGATTGCAGCCTGACGTACAGACTCAACACAACCCTTGTCGAACGGCACTGGCGGTGAGTACCAAATCTGCTCGAACTTCATTTCAAGGTGCAGCTCATCAGCGATACGGGCGCTGATTTCGCGCAGCTGATGATCCATCTTCGACAGCACTTCATCGTTCGGGTGACGGAAGTCGATGGTGAAGAAGACTTCACCCGGAATTACGTTACGCGAGTTCGGGAACACCTGCAGCAAACCAACGGTGGCACAGGCATTGGGCTGATTGCTGAGACCGATCTGGTTCACTTCGTTGATAATGCGTGCGGCACCCACCAGCGCATCCTTACGGCGCAGCATCGGTGTCGGGCCTGCATGGGCTTCCTGACCGGTCAGCGTCACTTCATACCAGCGCTGGCCCTGAGCATCGGTAACCACACCAATGGTTCGCTCTTCCTCTTCCAGAATCGGGCCCTGCTCGATATGGGCTTCGAAGAAGGCTTTCACCGGGCTGCCGACTTCATGCTCACCGGCATAGCCGATGCGCTGCAGCTCTTCACCCATGGTCTTGCCATCCAGATCGGCACGGCTGAGGCCATATTCCAGATCAAATACGCCCGCGAATACACCTGAGGCCACCATGGCCGGAGCAAAACGGGAGCCTTCCTCGTTGGTCCAGATGGAGGCTTCAACCGGGTGTTTGGTCTCGATGTTGTTGTCGTTCAGGGTACGAATCACTTCCAGACCCGCCAGCACACCATAGACACCGTCAAACTTGCCGCCGGTCGGCTGGGTATCGATATGGCTGCCCATGACCACTGGCGGCAGGCTGTTGTCCGTACCTGCACGGCGTGCGAAGACGTTACCCATCTTGTCGATGCGGATGGTACAACCGGCGTCTTCACACCATTTGATGAACAGGTCACGGGCCTGTTTATCAAGATCGGTCAGGGCCAATCGGCAGCAGCCACCTTTTTCGGTGCCACCAATTTCACCCATCTCCATCAAACTGTCCCAGAGTCGCTGCTGGTTGGTTTTAATATTTTTCATCGCCTACTCGCTCCTGCTTTAAATCTTTCGCTTCGGCTTTAAAAACCGGCACCGCCTGACTCATAAACAGGCAGTGCCCTGGCGGCCTTACTTCTTGTTGAAGTGAGGAATGATGTGCTTGCCGTACTTCTCGACAATGCTTTCCTCGTCACCGCTATCCAGGTAGATGTTGAACTGTGTGGTACCGGCTTCTTCCAGATGGCGCAGCTTGGCGATGTGCTCATCCACGGTGCCCAGTACACAGAAGTCTTCCACGATGTCTTCCGTGATGAAGTCCAGGTAAGGGTTATCGCTCTGACCATGCTTGGAGTAGTCGTAGCCCTTACGGTTTTCGATGTAAGAGGTCAGGCTTTCGGGCACCAGACCACTGTTCGTACCGTACTGCTCAACGATATCGGCAACGTGGTTGCCTACCATGGCCGGGAACCAGCGCGTGGCTTCGATGCAACGCTCACGGGTACCGAAGTAAGCCGGAGCCGAGGCGATGACCTGGTAGTCACTCATATCACGACCGGCTTCCTTACCGGCTGCCAGTGCCTGATCCGTGAACCATTTCACCAGTGCAGGAGAAGCGATCTGCAGGATGACACCATCACCGTATTCACCGGCAGTCGCCAATGCCTTAGGACCGTAAGCACCGATATAAACCGGCAGCTCGTAGCCTTCCGCCCAGGGGAATTTAACCGGTGCCGGGCATTCGCCGTACTGTACTTCGTCACCGCGCACCATGCCTTTTACGGCCTGGGTAAACTCTGCAACGCGGGCCAGGTTGGCCGGTTTTTTACCCAGTACACGTACACCACTGTCACCACGGCCCAGACCCACATGGAAACGACCACCGCTCTGCAGCGCCAGGCTGCCAAACAGACTTGCCGCCTGCGACCAGTCACGGGCATTCGGGTGGGTTACGCAGGGGCCAAAGCTGATTTTGGAGGTGTGTTCCATACACATGGCGATGGCCGGGTAGCACTCACGCCAAAGCACATGCGAATCGTAGAACCAGCAGTGGGTGAAACCGGCTTCTTCAGCCTGTTTAGCCAGGTTACGCGCGCGTTCAGGGCTGATGAAGCCTTTGAAAGTAATACCGAAATCCATAATTATTCTCCTAATTGTTCAGTATTGCGTCTTTGACGTTAGTGGTCGGGTGCCCAGATCTTGATACCGGCATGGGTAAAGGGCACTTTCTTGGAAATGTTCAGACGGATCAGAATCGGTGTGATCGCTTCAATGCAGCGTGCATTGACCGCGGGACCGGCGTTATAGGCTTTCACATCCAGAGTGGCGATCAGATCGATCACTTTCTCTTTGGCTTCAAGACTGTTGCCGCACACCAGAATGTCGCAGTTGATGGCATGACCCAGATTGTTCAGCGTGGCGGCCGATACGTTATGCAGCGCACCAACTACCGGGATCTCATCACCCAGCAGCGCCTGGGCTGCTTCGGTAGCAGAACCTTCAGCCGGCATATCGACCGCTTTTGGATCGCCGTCAGCCAGAGGCACAACAATGTCGACCAGAATCTTGCCCGCCAGCGGCTCACGAATGGCTTCCAGCGTTGCGTTATGGGCCGAGAACGGCACTGCCAGAATGACAATCTCATCGGCTGCCGCAGTCGCTTCGACATTACCGGCACCGGTGATCTGACCTTTTACATCACCCTGCTTGGCATTCAGCTCTTCCGCGATCTCGGCGGCGCGATCGCCATCGCGAGAGCCCAGTACGACATCAATCCCGGCAGCCGCAAAACGCAGTGCCAATCCTTTACCCTGAGGGCCCGTACCGCCCAAAATAGCTATCTTCATCGAAATAGATCCTCTTGTTGTGGTCGGACAAGATCGCGCGCCGAGCTTTCGCTCTTCTGCCAATCAATGCCTTTGAAAATCAGAACCGGCTTCTTGCCCTCTTTGCTCATCAACAGCCCTGAGGCCGCTGCAATCTCGTCGGCCAGCGCCGGTACCGTGACCGACAAAACTCGGCCGTAGGCATCCCGTTCGCCTGCCATATCAATCTTGCTTGGGACGTTGGCCAGACCTACGGCCACATTGACCAGGCCCATGCGCCAGGGACGTCCGAAGGTATCTGTGATGATCACGCCCAGCTGTTTGCCACTGGCCGCTTCCAGGGCCTGACAAATGTTGCGGGCACTTGAATCCGGGTCCTTCGGCAGCAAAATCACTTTGCCCGCCGCATCCACATTGGATTCATCCACCGCTGCGTTGGCGCATATAAAGCCCAACCGGTGCTCGGCGATGATGGTGCCTTCGTTTTGTTCGGGACGTTTGGAGGTGCGCACCAGTCGGTTGGACTCGGACAGCACTACCTGAACCTTGCGCGGGTCCTTGGCCAGCTCTTCCGCCAAACGCAAGGCTTCGGCGGAGGGTTTAACAGTGCTCAAATCAACGATCTGGCCCTCGGCCTTGGAAACAACCTTGTGGGCGATGACCAGGATGTCGCCGTCATCCAGTGTCTGACGCTGGGTATCCATGGCGGCCAGAATGATCTCCGGCAAATCGTCACCCGGGTAAATATCCGGGATGCCATCAACAGTCTGGATACGGACTTCATTGCGTGTCTGCGTATTCATGGCAGTCCCTCTAAGCCGTTTTCATCACAGCGTCCGACCCGATCCGAAACAGATCACTGGGACGGTCGATGTCGAAGGAGAGTTTTTTCAGATAAAGCCGTTTGGTCTGCAGCCCCAACTGCAGCGCAGTCAGCAGATGTACCTGACAGGACTGGGGACCATAGCTGAACGGCAGTGCATCCGGTGGCGTGGTCAGCAGTGCATTCGTACCACCGTCATAGGACGGACAGACGATTACCGAGCCCTTTTGGCGCGGTTGCTCCAGCAGGGTTGCCAGTTCGCCGCGATCCAGGGTTTCAATGTCGCCGGGAATCACCAGCTGAGACTCAAAACCACGACCGGTATTGAAGCGCGCGGCAGCATCAACGGCATTGTTGAGGCCCGTATCCGGCCCGGACTGCAGCAGCACTTCAGCCCCCTTCGCTTCGGACAACTGCTGTACCTCTCTCGACGTGGTCACCACCAACAGGTTGATGGCCGGGAACTCGCGTCTGAGAAACTTCAGGTTGCGTTCGAACAGCTTCAGCGCCAGCGCCTTGCGCTCGTTCTGGCCCAGCACTTCCGCCAGGCGCCCCTTGGCATGCTCAGGGCTTTTCATCGGAATCACGATTGAGAGCTTCATCACGGACTCCCTCTCCTTATCCAACACGCTGCAGAGCGGGTTCGTGTGAACGGGCAGACAGCTGCTGGTTAATAACCGACTCGTACATATGCACCAGGCTTTCCGCCAGGCGGATCTTGTTGGGACGGTTAAACATCAGCGTGTCCGTAACCAGCAGGTGCTCGACGCGGCCTTGCAGTCTCGGCAGGCAGTCACGGTCTTCCTGATCAATCACCAGGCCGTCGATCAGCCCCTCGTAGATGTCGGCAACACCTTCCACATCGGCGCGGAAACCTGCCGCCTGCATCATTTTGTCCGCCGGACCTTTCACGGTTTTGCCGCCAATCAGCGGAGACACCGCCACCTTGAAGGCCGAAGAGGCATCCAGGGCCTCACGGATACCCGGTACATCAAGAATGGGACGGATACTGACGATGGGATTACTGGGCGCGATCACCAGCAGGTCAGCCTCGGCGATCGCCTGCAGGGCTTCCGGTGTGGCCTTGGCTTGCTCGATACCTTCGACGCGGCAATCAAGCACTTCGGGTTTGCAGCCCCATTTGACAAAGAAGTCCTGGAACGCGATCCAGCCGCTTTCGGTTTTGACCTGGTTTTGAATGACATCATCGGTGGGCAGCAGGATGGGAATATCCAACCCGAGTGAGCGTGCTATACGACCGGCGATCTCGGAGGGGCGAACGCCCTGGTGACGCAGCTGGGTTCTCAGAATGTGCGTGGCGAAATCCTTGTCACCCAGATACATCCAGGTGTCGGCTCCCAGCGCCTTGAGCTGATCGAGCACACGGTTGCTTTCATCCACCAGCCCCCAGCCCTTTTCCCGGTCAATGTTGTCCGTGAGGGTGTAGGTCAGGGTATCGATATCCGGTGACACCCAGAGACCGTGGAAGTCCTGATCGTCTGCCACATTGCCGATGATGCTGAACTGATCGACATAGCGGCTGAAGGCAAAGCCCTCGGCCATTTTGGCACCGCCGACGCCTCCACTGAGCAACACGATTTTGGGCTGATGCGGAAGATGCTTCAGGGCACTCATCAGACGGCTCCCCGGCTGGTCGCAATCAACTGCATACCGTTCACCTTGGCTGCCATGAGCGCCTGACTGTGCACTTCAGGGGTGTATTCGTAGCTTTGTACAACGTCATACAGGGTGTTGCGACGCACGGGGTCACGACCGGCTTCAGCGATCATGCGCACCATGTCTTCGGGTACGATTTCCTGACCATGTTTGCCACCGGCCGAACGGGAGATGCTCTCGTTCATCAGCGTGCCGCCCAGATCGTTGGCACCGGACTTGAGCATTTGCTGGGCATACTCGGGCCCCAGTTTCACCCAGGAGGCCTGGATGTTGTCGATCCAGCCATCAAGCATGAGCCGTGCAACCGCATGCATACGGATATTTTCTTCTGGAGTAGGGCCGGGTCTTACATGACCGTTTTTGACATAAAGCGGGGATTCGTAATGCACAAAGCCCAGAGGAACAAACTCGGTAAAACCACCGGTCTGTTTTTGAATATCGCGAATTTTGCCAATATGCGCTGCCCAATGTTCAGGGCTATCAATATGGCCATACATAATGGTTGCGGTGGTCGGAAGGCCTAATTGATGCGCGGTGGTAATTATTTCAACCCACTGTTCTGTCGTGAGTTTATCGCGGGTAAGCTGCTGACGAATTTCAACGTCCAGTATTTCCGCTGCGGTACCGGGCATTGACCCCAAACCGTGATCAATCAGGTCCTGAATAAATTCGGCAACGCTGACTTTACTTTTTAATGCACCAAACCAGATTTCGAACGGCGAAAAGGCATGAATATGCATCGCCGGAACCTGTTTTTTAATGGCCTTGAGAATATCGCGGTAGAAAGTGCCATCAATATCAGGATGCAAACCGCCTTGAATACAGACTTCGGTCGCGCCACGGTCCCAGGCTTCTTGAGCACGCTGGGCGATTTCATCCAGGCTCAGCAGTTCAGCCCCCTGCTCGTCCTTGCGCTTGGCAAAGCCGCAGAACTTGCATCCCATGTAGCAGACGTTGGTGTAGTTGATGTTGCGGGTAATCACGAAGCTGGCCTGGTTGCCCACGGCTTGCTTGCGCAGGCAGTCTGCGGTTGCGATCAGTGCATCCAGCTCGGCCCCTTCAACCTTGAACAGGGTGACGGCATCGGCCTCTGAAAGCTCTATACCGGCCAAGACAGAACTGAGGATATGGCGAATCGGCGAACTGATCCCAGCGAACATCCGGAGCAGTTTGTGGTGTTCAGTTTTATCCGTTCTCAGACTTAAAACACTGGGAGCATTCATGATTCTTTCCTTAAACACGTTTAAATGAAACCTAAGAAAAGACGTAGCTATCCTGTTCAGGCAGGAAATAAACGTCTGAACCAGTCCTGGAATAACTGCACAGGAATAAACATGAATAAGGCGATTAGAAAGGAAGTCAGCGACGCATAATTCAGGCGCAAAGATACTTTGCCTTTGCATAATACAAATCATGCGCGTCTTGTGAGGAAGCGGTATATACCAAACTCCATCACACCCTATCTCCGTCTTTATTCTTATTCTCGGCGTCAGGTTTTCGCTACAAACTTTTTACCAAACGGTAAAGTTATACTAGATCAAATTTTGCCAAATGGTCAAGAATTAGAAAGAAAAATTTAACAGCCTTTAAAAGACAAGCTAAGTCATTGTATTTAAATAAAATAATCACAGGCAGGAAGTGTGATTGGCACACAGGTCTAAAAAATTTTTCAGCAGTTGTGGGTGTTGGCTGAGTGCGCAACAGCGAAATGATGGCTTCACAGCAGACACAGGAGGCAATAAAAAAGCCGGTGTCACTCTAAT
Source organism: Marinobacterium sp. (assembly GCA_048260865.1). Lineage (GTDB taxonomy): Bacteria > Pseudomonadota > Gammaproteobacteria > Pseudomonadales > Balneatricaceae > Marinobacterium. The sequence goes on from JBLXGN010000004.1 coordinate 231,051, forward strand.
CGAGCAGACACCGGCTTGGTACCAAAAGGATTTCTCTGGCGCCGTTACTTCAGGCCCAATCCTTTGATGATCACATGGGTCAGAAAATCGACGGCATTCTGAAAATCCTGATCATCCAGCGATTCCTTACCCAGCGACAGACTGATCTGTGCCGAGAAGTCGGCATAAGTCTGGGTAGAAGACCAGATCAGGAAGAAGAGATGATAGGGATCAACAGGGTCTATACGCCCCTCTTTGATCCAGCTGCGTACCAGCTTCACATCCTCTTCCAGTACGGGCAGCAGGTGATTCTTCAAATACTCTCGCAAGTAAGGCGCACCGTTGATGATTTCAATGGCGAACACCTTGGAAGCATTAGGATTGGAGCGAGACAGCTCCACCTTGCCCTGGATATAGTTGCGCACCATATCCGCAGGCTCCTTGCCCTGCTGCTCAAGCAGCTGCATCTTATCGACCCAGAGATGCAGAATATTGGCTAAAACGCGATGGTACAGAACCTCTTTCGAGGGAAAGTAATACAGCAGGTTCTGCTTGGACATTCCTGCCTTTTCAGCAATCGCTTCGATGGGTGTACCGTTATAGCCATTCCGTGCGAACAGCTCTTCGGCAGCCCCCAGTACAGTTGCCTCATGTGCTTCACGAATACGCGAGCGACGACGAGGTTTCTTTTCTACAGTTTCATCCACTGAAGTGGGCATTCTTTACGTCCAGATAGAATAGGTGACTCAGGGCTTATCTTACCAGATGGTAACTATTGAGTTGTAATTACTGGAAAAAGCCCTGCGCATTAGCTGAATGTAGTCCAATCACATGACAACTACACCCCTGAATACGTGCGATTAAGGGGAATAGAGCACAGATCACGGACTGAGCGGCTAACCAAACACTCTTCAAGGTCGCCCTCACGCGTTGCTCAGGATGAAAAACCCGGAACTGTCAGGCAGAATTAATGCTGAAGAGCGTATTCAAGCTGCGCCCTTGCCAAACCATTGAGTACAAAATTCGTGAATTGCCAATGAACCAGCCCAAAACCTTCAATTACCTCAACTGCTACAGCGAGCAGGTTCAGCAACAGGCATTTGCACTGCTGGATGCGAACAAATCGGAAGCCTGGCTACTGAAGAAATACCCGGAGGCACATAAGCTCAGTTCAGAAAAAGCGCTGTACGAGTATGCTCAAGAGATCAAGAACGAATACATGCGTAGCTCGTCCCCGATCAGCAAGGTCATTTACGACGACAAGATTCACGTCATCAACAACGCCCTTGGCCTGCACACCTATGTATCACGGGTACAGGGTAAAAAACTGAAAGCCAAGAACGAGATCCGCATCTCCTCCCTCTTCCGCAAGACTCCCGAGGCCTTCCTGCGCATGATTCTGGTCCATGAACTGGCGCACCTGCGTGAGAAGGAGCACAACAAGTCCTTCTACAACCTCTGCTGTTATATGGAGCCGGACTATCATCAGCTGGAGTTTGAGCTGCGCCTGTACCTGTGCCACCGGGATCGTTTCGGGGATGTTTGGTAGGTAGCGGTTGATACTGTTACTACTGAGTAAAACAGCACCTGCCATTTTGCCTGGTCGACTAAGCCGACCAGGCTTTGCCCTTGCCAAGAGCTAATGGGGTACGTGTTAAAACGCGACGAACCAAGAGTAAACAAACAGCCAAAGTATCTGAAAACCGTAACTCAAACGCTGATGCAATCCCGGATTGGTCTTAGCCTTGAACGCCATACCCAGCTTGTATGTGAAGAAAAAACACCCCAGCAGGCAGGCTCCAGAAATCACTCTGAGCACCGTTGAATATTCACTGGAGAAGACAACAATGGCCGGTGCGATAATCAACGACAGCAACAGGAACACGCCGGATATGGAGTGGATATTGCACGTCGTCGTGGGCGTCTCTGTATAAGGGTCTGCATCCATGGGGAAGAAACCACAGACCCAGGTGCTCAAGCCATGGATAATGATCATCGCACCAATTGAAATTGTTGCGTATGACGCGCCTTCAAGACTTACCAGGTAGTAGCCAAAGAGGATAAAGAGCAGGCCCAGAGGGTAATTATTAATCACAGGCGATAGTTTTTGCGTGGGGCTTCCTGTTGCCCCCAGTTCACTACAGAATTGCCTTGAATGACTGAAGTTTGGATAAAACAGAGAGGCAATATAAATACCAAGTACGATCCAGATCGATGCGATAGCACCTGTATATTGAAGAAGGTTGTCCATGTTTAATGCATTCCCTTACATAAAGCTCACCCGAGGGGTATCCCCAGGCTGAAGCAATTTAGAATATTAAGCTTAGCTTTCGTCCCCTAATATATTGGTCGGTATACCATCGAGGCTTAGCTGGTTTTTCTGTTTCCAATAGTCCTTTACGCCCTCCTTACCTTTTTTAATCGCCCATTTATTCAGTTGGTCTCGGTCGGCTACATAATCAAAGAGTGGTATCGACATGCCACAGGATGTTTGCACCAACTCTATGGAAACCTTGAACACTTGCCTGGCACCCGGCAGGGGTGGAAAGAGGCTATAGAGCTCATCCCACTCGGCATCATAAGGGTGAACAGCAACCGCTTTACCATAGAGACGCAAGATCATTGGACGACCTTCGAATGCGACGAACATGATGGTCATTCTGGGATGCTGCTGAACATGCGCTGCTGTTTCATTCCCGCTGCCGGTTACATTCAGCCAGGCAACGGTTTTGCTATCCAGAACCTTGAAAGACTCCATTCCCTTGGGAGAAATGTTTATCAAACTTTCAGCAGTGGCGGTGCCAACAAAGAAGATCTTTTGGCTGGATATGAAATCCATATGCTGTTCGGATAACGCTTTAAACCTTTGCCCCATGACGCCAAACCCTCAACATTAAAAAGGATATAAAACGTACTCACGCGTAGAAACAGCGCTGGCAATAGGATTAAACCCATATATTTTAAAAGGATAAACAGTTAACCAAGGCTAATACATACATTATTAGCAGGTGTATATTTCTGTTTTTTCGTGAATGAGTGTGCCTGCAGCGACTTTTCCTACCGCCCCTGATACTGAACCAATTCATCACCGGTTTCCAGTCGCGTAAAAATAAAAAAGCCGCCCATCAAAAGAGGGGCGGCAAAACAAAGCGCACAGCATGAACAAAAAGCATCAGCGATAAAAGATCACCAGATCATTGATCACTGATGGGCGGTCATTACCCACGACATGGGTGTGGACCTCCAGGGTCAGTGCAGTTCCCTTATAGGATTGCTGGACTGATTTCACTCGCGCCCGGGCATGAACCTCAGACCCGGCCGGAACGGGTGACGGGAAGCGCAGTCGGTCTGAACCGTAGTTGACCATGGTCTGGAACCCTGTGATTTCAAACGGCAGACTGAAACTCAGGCGCGACTGCAGTATCTGCACCAATGAGCCGTGAGCAATGGTCGTACCATAAGGACTTTCCTTGGCAGCACGCTCAGGATCGGTGTGAATCCAGTAGTTATCACCTGACAACTCGGCGAAGGTGTTGATCAGCTCCTGATCCACCACCAGGGTATTGCTCCACTCGGTGAACTCATCATTGACCAGCGCCTGCAGCCCTACCGGGTTATCCACAGCCACCAGTACCTGCCCCTTGTCGTTGCGCGGCAGACTGTCCAGCGGATTGACGAATGGCAGGCTGTCCAGCTCACTGTCAGCGGCGGTGAAACGCAGCAGCGTATTGCCCTTGGCATCCACCTGATTCAGCACAGGCTTCAATTCCATGCCGATCTTGATCTGCTCTTCTTCCAGGCCCACCAGGGTAGTATTGATGCGCACGCCCTGCTCAAGCTCCACCACGGCCAATGCCTGGGGCATTTCGTCAGCAAACTCGGGCAGCGTCGGAATACGTGTCAGGGTATAGCTATACAGCTTGCCCTTGCCGGAGACCGGCTTCCACTCCAGATCATGAGACATGCAGTGACTGCAGTGACGACGGGGAAAGAACACCCAGCCATCACACTGATTACACTGCTGAATACGGATCTCACCCTCTTTCAGGCCCTGCCAGAAGGGCTTGGAGATCTCGGTCATTACTGGCATCGGTTTTACACTCATGACTTAGCCCCCCTGCAGAATCAATGCGCCCTGTTCACTCATCACGCCGCCAGTACCGGAGACGAACACCTGATCACAACGCTTCAGCTGACGGGCATCTGCACGTCCTGCGATCTGGGTGTAGGCTTCGATCACCTGCGAGAAACCACCGGCACTGCCGGCCTGGCCGAAGCTGAGCTGGCCACCGTGCGTATTGAGCGGGAAGTTGCCCTTGAAGGTGAGGTCGTTCTCCTTGATGAAGCGCATCCCCTCCCCTTTCGGACAGAAGCCTGCGTCTTCAAGCGACAGCAAAACAGTAATGGTGTAACAGTCGTAAATCTGTGCCGCATCCATATCCTGCGGCTTCAGACCAGCCATCGCGAAGGCGCGTTTAGCGGCTTCTGCGACCGGTGTAACGGTCATGTCCTTGGCATAGGACGGCGACTTGAACGACAGTCGCTCACCGAAGCCTTTCACAAACGCCGGACGGTGCTTGGTGCGTGCAGCAACCTCTTTTGAGGTCACGATCACCGCAGCCCCACCAGCCACCGGCATTACGATCTCCAGTACATGCAGCGGATCTGCCACCATCTTGGAGCCCAGTACTTCTTCGATGGTCAGCGGCTTGCCGTAGAACATGGCATCAGGGTTGGCCTGCGCATTGGTACGCTGATCGACACAGATCTTGGCCATGGCAGCCTGATCATAACCATACTGCGCCGCATAACGCTGGGCGATCATGGCATAACCGGTGTTCTGACCCATGTGACCATAGGGCAGATCGAACTCGGCTTCAGGCGCGCCGAAAGCGGTGCTGTGACCACCGAAACGCATGGCACGCGCCATCCAGGCCGGATCTTCTTCTGGACCGAAGGGGGCGATTCTCATCGGAATCACACACAGCACGGCTTCGCACAGACCCAGCTCGATGGCCGCAGCCGCACGCCAGATCATGCCGACCGGGGTGCAACCACCCAGATCCACCACTTCAGCGAAGTTCAGTTCGATGCCCAGATATTCGGCCGCCATGGCCGGTACAAACACCGAAGCTTCGTGAAACTGGGGTCCGTTAATCACCAGACCATCCAGATCGCTGGCCTTGAGGCCTGCATCTTCCAGTGCCTGAGCGGCCAGATCCGCCACCTGTTCCAGATGGAACATTTGTGGCGCTGTGCTGTATTTCTCAGGCTTGTACTGTGCCGCGCCAACAATCGCGGCATCTCCTCTCAATCCCATTGTCATCTCCCTACGCCTTCTTATTTGTATTCGAACGGCGGCAACCCAACTTCAGCCAGGACATCAGCTGAATAGGGGCGGTAGGTGCCGAGTTTATCATCGCGCACAAACAGCGGATCTGCACAGTGCTCAGGGGCATAGCCCTGACGCTGCAGATCGACCTTGCGCAGCTTAAAGGTGGTGGTCATGTCCGCAGCGGCACTTACACGCACAAACAGCGGTGCGGCATAGCGCGGAACACGCTCTTCGGTGAGGTCATACAGGGCCTGAGGATCAAAACTCTGACCCTGCTGCATCACGATCGCCGCCATACCGGCACGGCCTTCATGCTGCGGCACCTGAACACCGTAAATGTTGATCAGCTCTGCGCCCTGAAGGTCACCCAATGCACTGGCGACTTCCTGAGTGGATACGTTCTCACTCTTCCAGCGGAAGGTGTCACCCACACGGTCAACAAAGTAGAAGTAGCCATTTTCGTCATAGCGCAGCAGGTCGCCGGAACTCCACCAGCTATCACCTTCGGTGAACACGTTGCGAAGAATCTTCTGCTCGGTCGCGTCAGAGTTGGTGTAGCCTTCAAAACGACCACCACCGATTTCCGGGTGGTTGATGATCATGCCGACACCTTCACCCACTTCGCCCGGCTCACAGAGCACATAGAAGCCATCGTCAGTGCGCACATGGGCATCGTTTTCCATGTCATAGCGCAGCAGACGGAAGTTGGTGGTGTTCCAGTCCGGTACACGGCCGCAGGAACCAACATAGTTATCCACATTGATCAGGTTGGTGTTGGCCTCGGTGGACCCCCAGCCTTCGTAGACATCCATCTCGCCAAAGCGCTCGATCCATCGCTTCCAGATATCGACGGATAAACCGGCCCCCATCATGCAACGTAACTTGTGCTCGCCCGCTTCTACCTCTTGATTGAGAAGATAACGGCAAATTTCGCCGATGTACTGACAAATTGTGACACCGTTGTCGCGTACGTCCTGCCAAAAACGGCTAACGCTGAATTTTCGTCGCACTAAAATTGTTGAGCCTGAACGCAAAGCAGTAGAGGTAACCGAGGTTGCAGCAGCACCGTGATAGAGCGGCAGGCAGCAATAGAACACATCTTCCGGCGTGGAGTTGATGGTAACTTCCATCACATCACCGGAACACAGCCAACGCATGTGGCTGTAGATAGCAGCCTTTGGCAGGCCTGTAGTGCCAGAGGTGAAGATCAACAGCGTCGGCGTTTCAGAGGTGATGCCCTTGCGATAGCTGCGGTCAACCTGAGTGCCCCAGGCATTCTCCAACGCCACGACAAAGTCACTGCTTAAGCCTTGAAGGTCGGCATCTTCCGCCGGTTTTTCTGCATCCGGCAGGAGCCAAAGCGGGACATTCAGATCCGCTGTTTGTGCGAAGTTATGCGCACACTCTTCACCAACAATGGCGGCTTTGGCCTTGGTTGACTCCAGAGCGTGCTGCAGCGGCTTACCATTGATCTGGTTGTTGATGAACGCAACCACCACACCGATTTTGGTCAAACCAAACCAGGTAAAAAAGAACTCGGGACGGTTCTCCATCGCCATGGCGCAGACATCACCGGGTGCAAGACCACAGGCTAATGCAGCATGTGCAACCTTATTGGCGCGGGCATTGACCTCGGCATAACTGAACTGGGTATCGCCATAGATAATGAACGGATGATCGCCCAGCTCCGCAGCTTTCTCTTCAACACGGTCGGCAATGGTGTACTGATCAGAGGGTTTGATCAGACCCGCGGCCTGAGCCCGACGGTTCAACTTCTGTTGGGTTTCCTCGCGCGGCACCACCGCGGGTGATGGCGCAGATAAATTGGCACTCATGCGCTGCTTCCTTTGTTGTTATGTTATGGGCCGCCGAGGTCAGCGTACCCGGATTTTCGGCGGTGGTGTATCACCGCGCATGGTTTGGAGAAAAGCATCTATCGGCGCTGGAGCGGCTACCTGTGGCAACTCGCCTTCAGTCGGGCGCTGACTCCAGAACGCCTTCCATGATGGGAAGAGTCCATGGAAAGTGCCCTCATAGGGCTCTCGGCCCGGCCAACGCATCTTCATATCGCCAATCGGTGGCTTGTTCAGATCGGTGGCATACCAGTAGCACGGCAAGCGACGACGAAAATACCACTGGCCATCAATGCGCTCATAATCATCCCAATACAGCATCTGCATGATCACCCACTCGGGGCCTGTCTCATGCTCGTTCTTGGAATAGACCACACCGATGGCGTGATCAGCATCGATGAACTCGATGATGTGTTGTCCCAGATGATGTGAGGTTCCGGTGAACTGATCCCTGAGCGTGGTATCCACCCAGGCTTTCAGGTGCTCACGCCCGACTCTCTCTCGTCCCACACGGATATCCGGGGCAAAAAGGTTTACATGGGCGTCCAGATCTCGCATATCCAGTGACAGCGAATACCGCCCCGCCAACTGACGGATCGCCTCGGTAGACTCCAGGCGGTCGATACGCTGTTCCAGTGTCATCTCTGCCATCTGCATCACCTTAGATAAACACCATGCCGCCATTGACGGCGATGTTCTGACCAGTCATGAAACCGGCATCATCGCTGGCCAGGAAAGACGCCACCTTGGCTACGTCGTCCGGCTCCGCCATACGGCCCATCGGAATCGCGCTGATCATCTGCTGCATCCACTCTTCCGGGATACCCTGCATCATCGGCGTGTTGGTTGCACCTGGCACCAGGGTGTTCACACGAATACCGTTGGGCGCCAGCTCACGGGCAATACTGCGGGTCAGACCCATTACGCCTGCCTTGGAGGCAACGTAATGGCTTGGACCTTCACCGGAAACGGCAGCGGAACTGGAGACGTTGATGATGGCGCCGCCACCACTTTCCAGCATCAGACGTGCACCTTCACGGCAGCACAGGAACGTACCCTTGAGGTTCACACCGACTACACGGTCCCAGTTTTCGTCTGGAGTGTTCAGAAACTCATCCACAGAGCCAGTGCCGGCATTGTTCACCACCACATCCAGGCGTCCAAAAGCCTCTTTCACCTGCTGCATGGCACCCTGAACGGATTCACCGTTAGAGATATCACAGGCGATGGCAATGACTTCACCGTCGCACGCAGCTGCGGTCAGCTCTGCCGCTTCCTTGTTGATATCGATGGCAGCCACCTTGGCACCTTCAGCTGCAAACTGCTTCACAATGGCCTGGCCCATGCCCTGACCGGCGCCGGTTACGAATACCACTTTGCCCTGATGTTTCATCACACGCTCTCCCATGTACCCGCAGGCATATCGCTTCAAACTCTTCTTGTGTGATGCATATTCGACCAGCCCTGCAAGCGCGACATCGTCCATCAAGACTAAGCCTCGCAGATGTTCCAACTGGTCTGAATGGACGATGCTGTTGGCGGTAGTGGATAAGAGGATTAATGCGACCCGATCTGTCCGCGTCGGCTCCCAGTGCCGGCGCCATAATAAGGAGAACACCATGGACCATCTGGACCTGCCATTGCCCATCGGCCAGTACGCACAACTCGAAAACGGCCTGACACTGCATTACATGGAGGCTGGTGAAGGCCCGGTCGTCATCTGGCTGCACGGCAGCGGCCCCGGCGCCAGCGGTTTCAGCAACTTCAAGACCAACTACCCGATCTTTGCTGAAGCAGGCTTCCGCAACATCGTGCTCGACCTGCCTGGTTTTGGCCGCTCCAGCAAGCCGGAAGACGCCTTCTACGATCTGGACTTTTTCGTTACCTGCCTGAACCAGTTCCTGCAGGCCACCGGCATTGAGCGCTGCACCCTGCTGGGCAACTCTCTGGGAGGTGCTATCGCATTGGGCCAGGCATTGGCACACCCTGATACGGTTGAACGCCTTATTCTGATGGCGCCGGGTGGCGTTGAAGAGCGAGAGACCTACTTCCAGATGGAAGGGATCGTACGCATGGTAGAAGTCTTCGGTCAGGGCCCCATGGGCGTCGAAGAGATGCGTCATGTGATGCAGCTGCAGCTGTTTGATGCTTCGCAGCTGGATGAGGAACTTCTCATTGAACGCGCTTCCGTTGCCGTGCTGCAGCCCGCCAACCTGTTCTCGACCATGCTGGTACCGAACATGACCGAGCGCCTGAGCGAGCTGCGCTGTCCGATTCTGGGTTTCTGGGGCAGCAACGACCGCTTTAACCCGGTCGAGGGTGTTGCCAAGTTCATGGACAATGCACCTGAGGCACGCTTCACTGTTCTCAATCGCTGTGGCCATTGGGTTCAGGTTGAGCATACCGACCTGTTCAACCGCACCTGCATCGATTTCCTGCAACACGGCTAAACCCCGTTACCACGAGCACCTGCTCTGAACAGACTCAGGAGTAACGCCTATGGCCACTTTTGAACATCTATTAAAGCCGGGCAAGATCGGTTCACTTGAGCTGAAAAACCGGATTCTCATGGCCCCCATGGGGTCAAACATGGCGGAATCCACCGGCCATTGTGGCGAGCGCATTCAGGCTTTTTATGAAGCGCGCGCCAAGGGCGGAGCAGGCATGCTGACCATGGGTGTCGGCTCCATCGCCTATCCTGCCGGCACTGCCGAGCCCTATCAGGTCGGCATCTCTTCGGATGATTTCATCCCGGGACTAAAGCAACTGACGGACCGTGTGCACAAGCACGGAGCCAAGATCGCAATTCAGCTTCAACATGCCGGTAAAACCTCCGTGCGTGACCTGGCTGAGGGGCGAGAACTTTGGGTCCCCTCAATGCCTCCGGCCGCCAACACGGACATGTTCGCAGCTTTGACACAGTCCGAACTGGGCCGTTTCATCAGCTCATCCAAGGGACGCGAAAAAGGTGGTGTGCGCATCCGCGTAATGGAAAAGGATGATATCCAGCAGATGGTTCGCTGGTTTGCCGACGCTGCCGAACGAGCACAAAAAGCAGGCTTTGATGGCGTCGAAATCCACGCCGGTCACACCTATATCATCGCGGGCTTCCTTTCGCCCTATTACAACAAGCGTGAAGACGAGTATGGCGGCCCACTGGAAAACCGTGCCCGCCTGCTGCTGGAAGTCATTCAGGCCGTGCGTGAACGTGTTGGTCGTGATTATCCGGTCTGGATGCGCATGGACGCTATCGAACTGGATCTGCCCGGCGGTATCAGTCTGGAGGATGCCACCCGTACAGCGCAGATGGCTCAGGACGCCGGCATCGACCTGGTCAGCGTTTCAGCCTATGCCAACCTTAAAAACGGCAACGCCTTTACCCAGGCACCCATTCCCCATGACCGTGGCCGTTTTCTGGATTGGGCGGCTCATATCCGCAAGCACCTCAGTATTCCGGTGACCAGCGCGGGCAGACTGGACCCCGAGGCTGCTGACAAGGCCATTGCCGAGGGCAAATGTGATTTCGTGGCCATGGGGCGCAAGTTGCTGGCCGATCCGGATCTGCCTAAGAAGTTAATGGAAAATCGCGCGGCCGACGTACGTCCCTGCATCTACTGCTACGCCTGCGTCAGCCAGATTTTTGTTAACGAGCGAGTTAAGTGTGCGGTCAACCCTCAGACCGGCCATGAGTCGGAACTGGAGTTGATTGCCACTGACTTCCCGAAAAAAATTCTGGTGATTGGAGCTGGTCCGGCCGGGCTTGAAGCCGCACGTGTAAGCGCCCTGCGCGGGCATCAGGTGACACTGGTTGAGAGCAGCGGCCGCTTGGGCGGCACCCTGTTCTTTGCTGCGCTTGCCTATCCCGAGAATGGAGCCCTGCTGGATTACCTGATCAAGCAGGTCCGCGATCTTCCGATCGATGTGCGTCTCAACACCCTGGCCGACGAAGCTCTGGTGCGCGAACTCAATCCTGACCAGGTGATTGTCGCTGTTGGCGCTCGCCGCAATGCACCCGCAATTCCCGGTGCCGACCAGAAGCATGTCTGGTCCGGTGACGAGCTGCGCAAGCTCATGACCGGTGAAGGCGAAGAGATTGCCAAGCGCAAACTCAGCGTCACCCAACGGGTGATGATGAAGTCCGGTTCACTGGTCGGTGTCACCAACAGCACCGAAGCGATGCAAAGCCTGTCCAGGCTCTGGATGCCGCTGGGCAAAAATGTCGTCATTATCGGCGGCGGCCTGGTGGGACTGGAGTTGGCCGAGTTTCTGGTTGAACGCGGTCGCCGGGTACATGTGCTGGAACCCGGCCCGAACCTGGGTGCGGAGTTGTCCATCGTGCGTCGCTGGAAGGTACTGCATAACCTTGAAAGCCACGGCGTAGCCATGGAGAAAAACTCTCAGGTACACAGCATTGGCAAGAAGGCTCTCAGCTACACCGACGCTGAAGGCAACAGCCAGGAGCTGGAGGCTGACTCGGTCGTGTTGGCGATTGGTGCCGAAACCAATACCGGCCTCAGTACTTCGCTGGCAGGGCTGGGCATTCCCGTCACCAACATCGGCGATGGTGCCGAAGTAGCCTACATTGAAGGAGCTTTGAAATCGGGGATGTTGGCCGTCATCAATGCATGATGCCCGAAACAGCAAGAGCCTCTGCGCTCTTGCTGTTTACAAACCAAACCCTTGAGGCTTCTAACCCGCCACACACACCCGGTTACGCCCTTCCCGTTTGGCGTTATACAGCGCCTCGTCGGCGGCATGAATGAGTTCTGCAGAAGACTTGCGCTCGGCTGTCAGACTGGCAACGCCAAGGCTGATGGTAATGCGGATACTGTATTCCGGCTCCGACATCTGTTTGATCAGGATATCTTCAATCCGTTTGCGCATTCGCTCTGCCAACTCTTCGGCGCTCTTGCTATCCGTCATCGGCAATACCAGCAGGAACTCTTCGCCGCCATAACGTCCGACAATATCGCTGGCACGAATTACGTGCCCAACGGTTTCCGCAAGGTCACGTAAAACCCGGTCTCCGGCCTGATGCCCATAGGTATCGTTCACCTGTTTGAAGTGGTCCACATCGAAGATGATCAGGCTCAGTTCACTGCCATAGCGCGTCGCACGTGCCACTTCAGCATTGAGTCTTTCCATCACAACCCTGCGGTTAAGCATTCCGGTGAGCGAGTCATGACTGGCCAGGTTCTGAAGCTCATCCCTCAGATGCTTTTCTTCCGTTACATCTGTAGCAACGCCCAGCAGAAAACGAACCCGGCCTGCATTGTTTCTCAAGGCGATGTTGCGCGTGTGCAGATATCGAGGGCCTGATACCGTATCTATCTTCAGATCGACTACTGCTTCTTTCTGACTCGACAGTATTTCCTGGTCAATTTCTGCGAACTGTTTGGCTTGATGTGCGGGGAAAAGATCAAAGACAGTCTTGCCGATAATCTGGTCACGAGGCATACCCAGCAACTCTTCCCCAAACTTGTTCAAGCGCAAAAATTCATGTGTTTCGGCATCTTTCAGAAAAAGCATCGTCGGCAGATTTTCAAGAATGGTATCCAGCTCCTGATTCACCAGATGCAGGCGTTCTTCAACCTGCTCTCGCACTTCAATCTGCCGGCTGAGCTGATCAGACAGGAGATTAACGGCCTTGGATAGCTGAGCGATTTCATCCTTGCCCCTGACAGGCAACTTAACCTCGTAGTCCCCTTGCTGGATCGATTTGATACCCGACATCGCCTGATTGAGCGAACGGGTAATCCAGTGTGCATAACTGATACCGGCAACCGCGGCGACAAGAATCGCCATGAGCGACAGTGCAAAAGCGAGGTAGAAAATATCTTCCAGAGACTGGCCGAAACGAGCACTTTCGGTTTCAGCTTCATGTTGAGTATCGTCCCAGAGATCCTGCAGATTGTCCTGTAGCAGGCGCGACGGATTTTCCAGCTGATCCTCAAAAAACATGTGCAGCAAGGGCAAATTATCCTGCTCCTGCTGATAGTGCGTCAGAAATTGTCTGCTGGCTGCGATGAATTGCTCCATTTGTATCCGGATGACATGAAGCTGCTCAAGCTCTTCTCTCTCTTCCTCAGCCAGCTCCGCATCGAATTCATCCGAATGAGCCAGGTCGGTATTGACGATTTCCAACCAACTGAAGCCAAGTGCTTCCAGCTCCCTCAAAGAGTCGTGGGCAACATCGATGGATTGAGTAATCTCATTCTTATCAACACCAATGGAGACCTCAAGCATGAGTTCGCGCAGGTTGGACTTGACCCTTTGCAACAGCATGCTGGTTCGTGCGGCATGGTAGGTTTCCTTACCATTAAGCTCGACCAGGCTTTCGTAACCTCGGACGGCAATCGCTTCGCTGCGCGCAAGCAACAGGCTGAAAATACTCATGAGTACAGCGATGGCAACGAAACCAATGATCAGACGGATTTTTAGAGTCATGCCCTTCTCATAGAGACCAAGTCCAAAGCAGATAGATGTTCATATTATGCGACGCTTTCTGGATATTAAATACAAGTCGCAGACCAAGATCCTCAGAGTTTTTTGTCAAAAAAATTAGCTCAAATAAAACAAAAGCTTATATTGAAATAGCATCATTATTTTTTTGTGGAAAAGGTGAAACTTGGTTATTTTCATTCATGTTGCGCCTTACATGTTAAATGTAATATTTCTCATTAAGCTTTACTTTGATTTTCAGAATTAAGTACAGGCCACCGGTGCTTCACTTGTCATGACCAGTGAAGATATTGAAGCCCACATAAAAAGCACACCTATTACTCCCCCCATTCAGTAAACATGCTGCTTCAGTTGGCCTGAACATTGCTAATTCCCATAAACGACCAATAGGAAAGGGAGTCCGTTATGGCGATTCAATTTGGTAACGCTCAGAATTACCTCAATGTTTTCAATAGTTCAGCAACCACCGCTGCAAGCAGACCCAATCCGGGAACGGCAAATACGCTCCCCCAACCGGAACGGCCTGCGGAAAATACTGACCGTTCGGCCCAGCTGTCCGCGCTGGGACAAAGGGTCTCAGCGGCTGATGATGTCTATCAAATGGATACCGGCAAGGGTGAGGAGAATCTAAGCCTGAGTACCTATTTTGCGGGCGGCTACTCCACCCCATCGCTGTCACTTGACGGCCTTCTGATGCCAACTGAAAAAAATGTCCAAGCATTACAAGCACATATATCAAAGGTATTTCCTGACTTCCTTGCTGCTAACGACATTCCAGAAGCACCGGACAGCATTCGATACGACAATAGTGGCAATATGGTTCTGCCGGCCGATTACCCCTATGCCGATGAGTTAAAGGCAGCCTTGGCAGAAAACCCGGCGATGGCGCGGGAATTGAGTACCACTAATGCGCTATCTTCACACCTGGCAGCATTGAAGGAACTGGAACCCTTCCACGAAGAGTACGCCCAGGCACAAAACCAGGCAGAGATTGACGCAATTATCGATAAGTACAGTCACCTGCTGAGTGATAATCGCAGCTACCCCGAGATCGCCTTGATGTTTTCAGATGACGGCAAGTTGAGTATCACTGCCGACGGAAGAGGTCTGGTGTAAGCGCGTGAGCTGATCAAGCGTCAGAACACTGACAACAATTCTTCGTTTCAGGGACGGCCCCCATGCCCCAGATTTCTTTGGCTGCAAAGTCAGCCGCTTTTAACCGTACCCGGCATAGCAACTACCGGGCAAGCCTTCGCCTGGAAGGCTTTCCTGTCAGCAGCGGGAGCAGTCAACAGCCCTCCGATCGCGCAGAGTTAATTGCCCGTTATGCACGCAAAACCACTATTCAGGACTCCGACGTTAAAAGCCCCCATCAAGATCCTTACTGTTACCCGGACTCATACCTGCTGATCAACAAACTCAATATTACCGATGCCACTACCCTTGAGGCTGCAGAGCAAGCCTTGACCAGTCTGGCAGCCGACGAAATCGAATTTTGCCTGCCGCCTTATGACTTGCCGTTTATGCAGACATTGCATCGTCAACTGTTCGCCGAGGTGTACGCTTGGGCCGGAGAGATTCGAACCGGCGATATCGCCAAGGGAAATACCCTCTTCTGTACGGTGCCACGCATTAGACCTGAGGCAGATAAGTTTTTTGCAGCCTTGGCCAAAAGAGATTGGCTGGCTGGTCTTTCAAGGGATGAACTCATTGAGTCCTTGGCTGAAATCATGGGTGACCTGAACATGGTCCACCCTTTTCGGGAAGGCAATGGCCGCACCCTGAGACTTTGGTGCGACCACCTGATCATTAATGCCGGTTTTGAAGTCGATTGGGAGCCAGTCGAGCCCGGGCCCTGGATGCAAGCCAGTATTGAAGCCAGTTTATGTGAGTATCGAAGCATGGAAGCCGTACTGGATACTTGTATCGGCCAGCGCCTGCCATACTAGCCACAGCCTCCAGCCCTGCTGAGAGCACATGGAAGTCGTACTTGACTATGTCCATTCAGATAGACTCCTGAGCATACAAAGCAATAATCCAGTGTCTCAGACTTGCAACTACACTTGAGATAAACAACTCTAGGCCCGTGACCGCAGCAATCTATCTGTTAACGGCCAACCCGGCAGGTTAGTCGCTGCAAGAGCCACTCTTAAGACTGACATGAAAGGACTCCTGCACCAGCACATTGAAGTGCCTAACTATTCTGGTTGGTTCCCTGTACGAGTGACAGATGCAGTTATTCAGAAAAAACATTTGGTTACTTTTCTATACAGTGTTCATAAGCAGCATGTTGCTTCTGGCCGTTCTTTCCTTCATGCGCTGGGATGGACTGATTCAGCACTACCAGAACAACCAGGAGAACCTGCTCAAGCAGTGGTTTGGAGGATTTAGCTCATTACTCGAGCAGCAGGAAAACATCATTACGCTGGTCGGTCAGGAAATAGCCCTGAGTGAACATGCGCTCGTAAAGCCCGTGCAGCAACAGTTCGATGAATTGATAGGTTTGAACCCGGAATTTTTCTCGGGCTTTGCTCTGATATCACCCTCAGGAGAAGTGCTCGAATACAGCAGCAATCTGGCCCAAGCCAAGATACCCAACCTGCTGGAGCTGCCGCAGACACGGGATTCTTTCGAATACACCTTGCACTCCGACAAAATGATACTTGGTCGAACCTACCCTGCTCCCCGTCTGGTCATACCGGCCCGAAAAGCAATCAAGGATGCTGATGGCAAGGTGATCGCTGTAATGACTGGTGCATTACGTCTAAAAGGGAATTCAGGGTTCTTTGCACTAAACAGCGTTTTGGGAGAGTTCAATCGTATCACTGTGTTAAGAAGCCGTGATCGGTACATACAGTATGCGACGGATGGAGAGCCTATTGATGGTTTTCATTCAAACCCTGTTTCCGACGCGGAGTATCAGAATCTGCTTGATGCCTTCAGTAGAGCACTTCCCTACTCTCTTGAGGAAGCGATGAGGCAGCAACAGGTCATCGCCTTTGAGCGTGAGACCAATGATCATCGAGGTCATGTATTAGGCACTGCACTTTATAACCCCCGCTATGAGTTTTGGCTCATCTCGGAAATTGAAGAAAGCTATCTGACCAATCAGTTTCTTCGCGCGTTCATGGAATATGTAGTCGTTCTGGTCATTTTCCAACTCTTTATGTTCTTCCTCATCCGTTATATTGATCAGGTAGTCAAACGGCGCCGCGTTGAGCTGGAATTTCAGGCCAACCATGACCCGCTCACCAAACTTCCAAACCGAAACTTTTTGCTTCAGCTCTTTAACGATTTGCAAAAGAAATCAAAAGAATTTTCCGTTTTATACATCGATTTGGACAGCTTTAAAGGTATCAATGACAGCTTTGGCCATAGCATTGGCGATCGTCTGCTTATCGAACTGGCCAAACGGCTCAAAAGCATGTTAAAGCCGGATCAGCTGCTAATACGACATGGTGGTGACGAGTTTGTTCTCATCAGCAGTTTTGATGATACACAAGCTAATGAACTCTACCTGTGTGCAAAAATTTATGAGGCCTGCCGAGATATTCAACTTGATCAAATGTCTTTTTCTCCAGGCTGCAGCATCGGTGTTGCTCGATATCCTGAGCACGGTACAGAGTTGGATGAGCTCCTGCGTGCAGCGGATATCGCCATGTACGAAGCGAAAAAAGAGCGCAATAGCATGCGTCTGTACCAACCCAAGTTGCTTGATCATTATCTGCGTCTGGGGAAAGTAGAACAGTTGTTGAGAGGGGCCGTTCAGCGCAATGAAATATCGATGAACTACCAGCCTCAATTTGACAAGTTCGGCAGGCTCCATGGAGTGGAATCACTGGTACGATGGAACAATCCCGAACTTGGCTTTGTTTCACCTGAAGAATTCATTCGAGTAGCAGAAGCCACTAACCAAATGCCCACGCTGGGACACTTTATTATCGAGAGTTCTTTACAGCAAATTGCAGAGCTGTATATAAAATCCAGCAGACACTTCAGCCTTTCAATCAATATTTCAGTACGACAGTTGGATGAAAGCTTTGCCCACAAGCTAATTTTAGCAGCTCAAAAAAGCGGCTTTGAGCCCTCTCACCTCACTATCGAAATCACTGAAAATCATTTGATTGAAGACTTGGATAGTGTCAAACAGCAATTAACTGAACTTCAAGCGGCAGGCATCAAAGTCTCTTTGGATGATTTCGGTACGGGTTACTCTTCACTCAGTGTTTTAAGTCATCTACAGCCGAATGAAATAAAAATAGACAAGAGTTTTGTTGATAACATCCTGAATGAAAAAACCGCACTCAAAATGGCCGAAAATATAATAGCCATTGGGCACAACTATGGGTCTACTGTGCTTGCAGAGGGTGTTGAAACAGCTGAACAGTTCGAGTGTTTAAAAGCCGCAGGTTGTGATCTTTTCCAGGGCTACTATTTCTCACGCCCTCTAAGCCAAGAAGCGCTTGAGACGTTTTTACTCAAAGATACATAATCTCTTTGATATGTACGCGCTCCAAATCAATAAACGGTAGTTGATCCTTCCTGCACAGTGTAAACAGCCCCCTCCCCAAACGACGAAGGGGGCTGGCACTTTAAACCCTGAACGCCATCACCAGTTTACTCAACCGCTGCTCCAGCTCCCCCATATTGGCGGTTGTTGAAGCCAGTACGCTGGCGTTATGTTCCGCCTTGTCTGCAATTTCGGCCACCTGCTGGACACTTCCTTCAATTTCAGCGGCCACTGCTGTCTGCTGTTCAGCAGCTCCGGCGATCTGAGTGTTCATTTCATTGATGGTCGCCACCGATGCGGTGATCTGCTGCAGGGATCGGCTGGCACTGGCCGCTCTTTCCGTGGTGGCGCCGCTTTGCTCTCGGCTGTTGGCCATCACGGCGACAGCCTCACGGGCGCCCTGTTGCAAGCGCTCAATCATCTGCTGGATCTCATCCGTACTCTGTTGCGTACGGCTGGCCAGATTGCGCACCTCATCCGCTACCACCGAGAAACCTCGGCCCTGATCACCGGCACGGGCCGCTTCAATGGCCGCATTGAGCGCCAGCAGATTGGTCTGTTCGGCAATATCACTGATAACGGAGACTACGCTGCCGATATTGTCTGCATCCTGACCCAGACGGGAAATTACTTCAGCCGAGCGGTGCACATCCTCCGCCAGCTGGTTGATGGCACCGATGGTGTCAGCCACCACGCGATCACCTTCGCTGGCATCGCCATCCGCCTGCTGTGCAGCATTGGCAGCCTGAGCAGCACTGGATGCGACCTCCTGTACCGCGGCAACCATTTCCTGAATCGCCGCAGCTGTGCGACTGGTATCTTCCCGCTGGCGGCGGGTGTCGTTCTGGGTCTGGCTGACCACATCGGTCATGGAGGCGGTCGACTGGCTCAACGAGCTAACCGCACTCTGGACTTCCTGCACCAACTGGTGGATTTTCTCGACAAAACCATTAAACCCGCGTGCCACATCGCCCACTTCGTCACGGCTGTGTACATCCAGACGCCGGGTCAGATCACCTTCGCCTTCTGCAATATCCAGCAATGCCTTAGCGGTTTGTTGCAGAGGCGCCAGCATACGGCGAGACAGCAACAGGTTGACCGCGCTCACCAGCAGCGCCAGCGCCACCCCGGACACCAGAATCCAGATCATCATCTGTGTCACCGTATTGGCAATATTGGTTTCACGGCGCGCCACTTCGGTATCAATATCGTCGATGAAAAAGCCAGTGGCGATGACCCAGCCCCAGACTTCAATTTCACGAGAAAAGGTCAGATGCGGAGACGGCTTTTCCCCTTCCACACGAGGCCAACGAAACTGAACGAAACCGCCACCATCCATTGCGGTATCAATAATATCCTTAACAAATGGCTTGCCGTCAGCATCCTGCAAATCCAGTACCGACTGGCCGATCATCTCAGGGTTACCGGAGTGGAATACGATGTTGCCATCCAGGTCGTAGCCATAAATATAACCATGCTCACCAAAGGTCATGCCGTTCAGTACTTCCTTGGCCTGAGCAATTTTCTCGTTGTAGCGCATATCCAAACGGTGCTGCAGAGGCCTGATCGCCCCCATCGCCATATCGATATAGTTCTGCAGTTCCTGCTGGCGGGCTTCAAGCATCTCACCACGAATACTGCCGACTTCCTGTTCTTCCAGCTTCTGCAACTGCCACTGCACCACCAGCATGACCGCCAGTACGACCAGCATCATCGGAACAATGGAGAGGGTGAGAAATTTTGTTTTTATTTTCATTGAATTCCCCTTTAAGCAAAACAAACAGACAAAAACGCCGCCCTGAAGGCGACGCTTGAAATGAAAGAAATGGATTACTGGCTGGGCTGCCAGCTGACACCGTTGATATGAGAACCACCATCCAGAAACAGCGTATTGCCGGTCATGTAAGATGTTCCCTCGCCACAGATGGACAGCACCACGGAACCAATATCGGTTTCCGGATCGCCCATACGCCCCATCGGATTCTGCTTCAGCAATTGAGCAGCATTTTCCGGTGAATTCGCTTCAAAGCGTTCATAAGCTGGCGTGCGCGCACCGGGGCAGATCGCATTGACGGTAATACCGTGTTGCGCCCATTCCCGTGCAGCGCTGCGCGTCAGGCAGCGTAGTGCCTCTTTGCTGACGTTATAGTCCGCGGTGTACATGTGCGCGTTGACGCCATTGAGTGAGCACAGGTTGATGATGCGCCCCCAACCCCGCGCTTTCATTCCGGGAAACACGCCCTGCATCAGCACCAACGGTGCTTCGAGGCTACCGCTCATGGCACGCTTGAAATCAGCCAATGGCTTAAGTTCAAGCGGCCCCGGTGACGTTGGCAAATAGGCGTTGTTGATCAGGATATCGACCTGTTCGAAGCGGGTCAGCACCTGATCCAACAGATTCGCCAGACTGGTCAGGTCCGCTATATCACAGCCAATCGCCTCAGCCAGACCACCCTGTTGCTGAATCATCTGACAGGTCTCCAGGCTGGTCGCCGCATTGATATCGGCTATCACCAGCTGAGCCCCCTGCTCGGCCAGGGCCAGAGCGATACCTCGCCCTATGCCCTGACCTGCCCCTGTCACCAGTGCCACGCGTCCATCCAATGTCTGCACGACACACTCCTCAGGCAGCGTTAAACAGCTCCGCCGCTCGTGCCTGGTGATAATCCGCATCGCCCAGCAATGCCTGGAGCACACGGATACGCTTGAAATAGAGGCCCACATCCAGCTCATCGGTGACACCTATGCCACCATGCATCTGGATCGCTTCGCTGCTGACCTTATCCGCCATCTGGCCGACCTTCCATTTGGCCAGACTCACCAGCTGAGGCGCCTGGGCGTCGTCAGAGTCGATTGCATCCAGTGCCGCCATCAGGCTGGTACGCGCCAATTCAAGATCCACATGCATCCAGGCCGCGCGGTGCTGCAGCGCCTGGAAGGAGCCGATGGGCACATCGAACTGCACGCGAGTGCGCAGATATTCAAGTGTGGTTTTGAACAGTTCTTCGCAGGCTCCCTGCAGCTCTGCAGCAATGCAGGCACGACCGCGATCGAGCGCACGTTCCAGAATGGCTGAACCCTGATCCAGCTCCCCAATGAGTTGCTCAGGCGCAACCTGCACATGGGTGAGGGTCAGGCGAGCCGTATTGCGGGAATCGATCAGGTTCTGGCGTTTCTGCTCAACCCCTGCCGTACCTGCAGGCACAATAAACAGGCTGATGGCTTCTTCCGCTTCACCCGTGCGTGCCGCGACGATCCAGCCATCGGCCTGAAGACCATCGACCACCATCACCTTCTGGCCATCCAGCTGGAACCCGGTCTCGGTGCGAACAGCGCTCAGAGCGACGTTCTGCGGGTTATGCCGCGCACCCTCATCGACAGCCAGGGCCAGGCGTTTGCTGCCGGCAATCAGTTCCGCCAGCCACTTTTCCTGCTGATCGGCACTGCCTGCCTGCTCCAGAATGGAACCGCAAAGCACCACGGAAGACAGAATCGGGGACGCACTCAGATGACGGCCCGCTGACTCAAACACCGTACCCATGCCCTTGTAACCGAACTCAAGGCCACCCAGGCTTTCCGGAAAAGGAATGGCGGTCCAGCCCAGCTCAGTCATCTCCTGCCAAAGCTCAGGTTCAAACCCCAATTCATCGTTGCGATCACGCAAGGCGCGTAGAGCCGAAACAGGACTGCGCTCGGCAAAGAATTCCTGCGCCGTATCCAGCAGCATGCGCTGCTCTTCGTTATAGATCAGGTTCATTTGGCGCCTCCTTTGGGAGCATCGGGTAACTCCAGCACCCGCTTGGCAATCACGTTGAGCTGAACTTCGGACGAACCACCGGCGATGGTCTGGGTGTAACTCATCAGCCAGGCCTTACTGATCGCCAGTTCCTGATCGCTGAACTCGTCACCGTCCCAGCCAAGAGCACGATGGCCCATGGCATCCACCAGAAGCTCGAACTTCTGCTTTTCCAGCTCGCTGTGTGCCAGCTTCATGATGGCCGCGATTCCACTGACATCCTGACGCGCTCGGGCCTGCTGTCCCATGCGCTGCACGGTCAGGTTGTAGGCATGCTCATCCAGTGCACAGGCCTGCGCACGGGCACGCAGTGCAATGTCAGAAGGGGCATCAGTATCAGGCAGGTAGTCGCCCAAAATGCTCATCAGGTCGAAGTGCGTCGGCAGGCTGAACTCACCGAACTTGGACATGGCACTGCGCTCGTGCTGAAGCAGACGCTTGGCCAGGGTCCAGCCACCATTCAATGGCCCAATCAGATTGTCCTTGGACACTTTCACGTTGTCGAAGAAGACTTCGCAGAAAGAGGACTTGCCGCTGATCAGATCGATGGGACGGGCTTCAACGCCCTCGGCGTGCATATCCAGCACCAGCAGGCTGATACCTTCCTGTTTTTTAGGACTGCTGCTATCGGTACGCACCAGCGCGTACATCCAATCGGACTTGTCGCCATAGGAGGTCCAGATTTTGCTGCCATTGACCACATAATGGTCGCCTGCATCGACCGCAGTGGTGCGGATGTTGGCCAGGTCGGAACCGGCATTGGGTTCACTGAACCCCTGACACCAGCGCACCTCACCTCGGGTCATCGGCGTCAGCAGGCGTTTTTTCTGCTCCTCGGTGCCGAATTCCAGCAACACAGGGCCCAGCATCCAGATACCCAGATTGATCTGTGGCGGACGGCACTTGAGGCGCTTCAGCTCCTGCTGCAGCACCGCGTCTTCTTCCGGTGACAGGCCGCCGCCACCGTAGGCAGCAGGCCAGTCCGGGCAGAACCAATTGCGATCACGCATGCGCTCAAACCAGAGCTGTTGCCCCTCACTGGCAAACTCCACCTTGGAGCCGCCAAACACCAGATCACCACTGGCAGCCGCACCGCGCTGTGACTCAGGGCAATTTGCCTCAAGCCAGGCGCGGGTTTCGGCGCGAAAATCTTCAATAGCACTCATTATTCTTATCTCCTCGTGCCTGTATCAGCGTGCCGTACGGGGCATTCCCAATCCAAACTGAGCGATCAGCTCGCGCTGGATTTCGTTAGTGCCACCGCCAAAGGTCAACGTGACCGATGCACGGACTTCGAATTCAAGCTCGCCCATCAACAGTGATGCGGCTGAGCCTTCACGGATCATACCGTTAGCACCGACGACGTCCATCAGCCGACGCAGAATCTCAATGGCGGACTCTGAACCATATACCTTGGTGGTTGAGGCCAACGCCACATCCATCTGACCGGCATCAAGGCCCGCTGCGATACGGAAATTGATCAGGCGCATCGCTTCGAGTCGCGAATAGGATTCGGCCAACGCAGAGCGAACCCAGGCCTGATCCATGGCGCAGCGACCATTCTCATCCTTCGTTTTGGCCCACAGATATACACGGCGGAACAAGCCCGCTACCTTGTCAGACCAGGAGCCCAGGCCCAAACGCTCGTGGTTCAGCTGCGCGGTGATCAGTTTCCAGCCGCCATGCAACTCGCCCACCAGCATCTCGCGCGGAACATGCACGTTGTCGTAGTAGGTTGCCGCCGTCGGGTTGGAGCAGGTCGGGATCACCGTATGGGAGAAACCTTCTTTCTGCGTATCCACGATCAGGATGGATACCCCCTTGTGACGGGGCAGATCCGGATCGGTACGTGCCGCCAGCCAGACAAAGTCCGCTGACTCGGCGCCGGAGGTCCAGAGCTTGTTGCCATTGACGACGAAGTGATCGTCCTCGACGCGAGCCGAGGTCTGCAGCATCGCCAGGTCGGAGCCAGCATTCGGCTCGGAGTATCCGATGGCGAAGTTGATTTCACCACTGGCGATACCGGGCAGGAACTTCTCTTTCTGCAACTCGGAGCCGTGTGCCATCAAGGCAGGGCCAACGGTACTGATGGTTACGAATGGCAGAGGAGCACCGGCGATGTTGGCCTCTTCAAAGAAGATCAGCTGCTCGGTCGGACCGTAGCCCTGACCGCCATGTTCCTTGGGCCAACCCACGGCCAGCCAGCCATCCTTACCCATCTGGCGGATGGTACCGCGAAACTCGTCGCCGCCCTCTTTGCCGCGCAGCGAGCTGCGCAGTTCAGGGGTCATCAGATTGCTGAAGTAATCACGTACTTTCAGTCGCAGCGCGTGCTGCTCGGGTGTCAGATCGACAAACATGTGACCTCCTTAGCTCGCGCTCAGAATCAGACCGCTGGTCGGCACACCGGTGCCTGCTGTAACCAGCACGTTCTCAACATCATCCACCTGGTTCACTGCACTGCCGCGAACCTGACGTACCGCCTCAGCGACACCGTTCATACCGTGGATATAGGCTTCGCCCAGCTGACCGCCATGGGTGTTGATGGGCAACTTTCCGCCGCGGGCATGATGACCGGCACGGATAAAGTCCTTCGCCTCACCACGCTTGGCGAAACCGAACTCTTCCAGCTGCGGCAGCACGAACGGCGTGAAGTGGTCGTATATCACGGCAGTCTGGATATCATCCGGACCCAGGCCTGACTGGTTGTACAGCTCACGAGCCACCACACCCATCTCCGGCAGGCCGGTGATGTCTTCGCGGTAGTAGGACGTCATGATCTGCTGACCATCAGCGATACCCTGAGAACCGGCCTTGATCAGTACCGGCTTCTGCTTCATATCCTTGGCACGCTCAGCACTGGTAATCACCATGGCCACGGCGCCATCGGACTCCTGACAGCAATCCAGCAGGTGCAGCGGTTCGCAGATCCAGCGTGACGCCTGGTGCTCTTCCAGCGTAATCGGCTTCTCGTAGAAGAAGGCGTTGGGGTTGGTGGCGGCGAAATCACGCACCGCCACCGCGACACGGCCGAAGTCTTCGGAGGTGGCGCCGTAGGTGTGCATGTAGCGCTGAGCGAACATGCCAACCCAGGCCGCCGGGGTGTGGAAACCGTGCGGCATATACCAGCCGTAGTTCACGTTCTCGAACACCGGAGTATCGGCAAAGCCGTAGCTGCCGGTGCCAAAACGGTACCAGGAGCGTTCGTTCATGGCGCGATACACGACGACGGTCTTGGCCACACCGGTCGCAACCGCCATGGCCGCATGCATGATCGGCGCACAGGCGGCACCACCACCGTGCGGAATCTGGGAGAAGAACTTCACGTCCTTGCAGCCCAGCAGACGGGCGATCTCGTACTCAGGGACCTTGTCCACGGAGTAGCTGCTGAAACCGTCCACTTCGGATGGATCGATACCGGCGTCTTCCAAAGCCGCCAGGGTCGCTTCCATCGCCAGACGCAGTTCGGTACGGCCGGAGTTCTTGGAAAATTCGGTGGCGCCAAGACCGACAATGGCGGCCTTGTTGCTGATCAGTTCATTCATTGCCTTCTCCTCCGGCTCAGGGCAGCGTTACCGCCACCGTACCGGTGACGTGGTTGCCCATGGAATTCTTGCCCTTCAGGGTCACTTCAGCGGTGCGGCTGTCCGCATCCAGCGCCGTCACTTCGCCCTTGAAGGTCATGGTATCGCCCGGATAGTTGGGCGCGCCGAGGCGGATTTTCAGATCCTTGAAGCGACCTTCAGGACCGCACCAGCCCTCGACAAAACGCTCCACCAGACCACTGGTGGTGAGGATATTCATGAACACATGAGGCGAGCCCAGTTCCTGAGCCGCATCCTTGTCATGATGACCCGGAAAGTAGTCACGGGTCGCGATGGCGCCACCGGTAATCAGTGCCACGGTGACAGGAATCTCCAGTGCCGGCAGCTGCTCACCGAGACTGACATCTTCAAAACGTCTGGTTTTCATTGAGGTCATATTTCCATCCCAAAGTATCGTGAGTTGCCAACCAATCGCCGAGACGCTCAAGCGTTGCACGGCTGCCGCCCAGGCCCAGGCTCAGGGCGCGGCTCCAGTAGAGAAAACGGTGAATCGGATAAGTGAGGTCAACGCCAATGCCGCCATGAACGTGTTGCGCCTTGTGGCCCACAATATGACCGGCTTCGCAGGCCAGCCAGGCAGTTGCCAGGGCTTCGGACGGCGCCGGCAGACCGGCATCAATGCGGTAGCACAGCTGCCAGAGCGCAGAGCGCAGCGCTTCGACGGCCACATGGCAGTCCGCCATGCCCATCTGCACCGCCTGGAACTGACCGATGCGACGTTCAAACTGGGTGCGTTCGTTGACGTATTCGACAGTACGACGAATCTGCTCCTGGCTAACGCCGAGCTGCAATGCCGCCTGAGCGGCGATGGCGCGCACTTCCAGCCACTCGGTCGCATTCGTTGGCAGCACAGCTTCAGCCGGCAACTGCACCTGATCGAACTCCAGATCGGCAACGCTCTCGCCCTGCGTCATCACACCTGAAACCAGTTTCACACCCGCGGTATCAAAGCTGACACAGACAGGACAGACACCCTGCCCGGTCTCGACCAGCACCACTGCAGCGGAGGCTTCAGCCGTACCCGGTACCGCATGAGCGATACCGTTGAGCAACCAGCCATTGGCATTCTGCTCGGCTGTAAGGGCCAGTCCGGTTGAACGGCTCTGATCACCGGCAGACAGAGTCAGTACCTGTTCAGCGGACGCAGCGCCTTCCAGCAGGTTGGCAAAGTGCTCAGGTGCAAACTCGGCCAGAGCCGCAGCCGCCACCTGATGACGCCACAGCGGCACCAGCCCCAGCCCCTTGCCCTGGGCTTCCAGCACCAGCATCAGCTCGGTCATGGCCAGGCCACTGCCACCAGCCGCTTCCGGGATGTAGAGCGAGTGCAGACCGGTCTCGATACAGGTCTGCCAGAGTTCCGACATCAGTGTGGCGCCGGAGTCATCAAACTCACGCAGTTTTTCGTCGGTACAAAAATCCGTGAACAGTCCATCCGCCATATCGGCAATGGCGCGCTGATCTTC
Organism: Marinobacterium sp.; assembly: GCA_048260865.1. Lineage (GTDB taxonomy): Bacteria > Pseudomonadota > Gammaproteobacteria > Pseudomonadales > Balneatricaceae > Marinobacterium. The sequence continues at coordinate 258,054 of JBLXGN010000004.1, forward strand.
GGTCAATGAAAAGTCCATGCGTCCTCCTCAGGCAGACACCGGCCGAAACAACGGCAGGGTCAGTTCATCATCAAAGGTGTGGAATTCGACCTGCACGCGCTGGCCGATCTTCAGTTCCGAGGGCTCTATGCCCACCAGACCCGCCGGCAGACGCACGCCTTCATCCAGCTGGATCAGACCGATGGGGTTGGGATAGTCGAACGGCGGAACTTCCGGGTAATGCATCACAACAAAGGAGTACAGCTCACCGCTGCCCTTGCTGACGAAGTAGTCCAGCTCAAAGCTGTGGCAGTGACTGCACACCGGGCCTGGCGGGTGCTGCAGTTTCTCGCAGCTCTTGCACTGCTGAATGCGCAGCTCGCCCGCCTCGCAGCCTTCCCAGAAGAAACGGGTGTCATCACTGATGCCAGGCTTGGGACGCTTGATCTTGGGAATCGCGGATTCGCTTTTTTCCACCGGCTTGGGCTGATTGGCAGGCTTGAACTTGATCACACGGAACATCAGTTCACCGACCTTCTCATCACCCTCAGGCTTCTCGGAGAAGAAGGACATCAGCAGCGTCACGAAAAAGCCGGTACCCAGAGCCGTCGCTTTCTCTTCACTGACTTCAGTCACCAGAGTGGTGTAGTAAAGCTTTTCACCCATGCGCACATAGCGGTCGAAGGTCAGCTCTGAATTCACCGCCACAACTGCCGGGTATCCCTGGGCTTCGATCAGGCTAAGCACCTCATAAGGATTCTCATCGGTGGAGCCCGGCGGATAGTTGTTCATGTGCAAGCCTTCCAGGCACCAGGCCTGAAGCATGGCTGGCGGCGCTACAATCTCACCAAACTCGGTCGTCGCGGCATACTCGGGGTCGGTGTAAAGCGGGTTATCCACACCCATGACTTCACACCACTGTCGAACCATTGCGGAATTCACAGTATCCCATGCGTAGATGCGGCCATACTCCCGCCCCACCATGGAACGTACTTCCGATAACCATGCGTAATCAGTCAAGATACGTCTCCTTTCAAACAATGGGGCCACCCGGTCGCGGGCGGCGCCGGGTTATGTCAGTCGTTGGCCTTACCGGCCTGCAAAAATGCGGGTTTCTCGCCACCGCCGTTGAGCAGCAGGTTGCTGCCGCCGGTATAGGACGCAATGGGCGATGCCATATACAGGCAGGCGTTACCGATATCATCAGGACGGCCCAGTCGACCTGCCGGAATGGTGTCGGCTACGGCCTGCACACCGGCTGCGTCGCCATAATGCAAATGTGACTGCTCGGTCTCGATCAGGCCTGGGCTTACCGCAACCACCCGCACCTTGGGCGCCCATTCCACCGCCAGCGAAGCAGCCAATGAAAGTACGCCAGCCTTGGCCGCGCCGTAAGCCGCAGTGCCGGGAGAAGCACGCAGGGCGCTGATACTGCCGATGAAGATGATGCTGCCACCCTCAGCCTGTTGCTGCATGTGGCGGTTAGCCAGCTGAGCCAGGTTCAGGGGAGCAATCAGGTTGAGGCGCAGAATGCCTTCATGGAAACGAGGTGAAACCTCAGCCGCCATCGCGTGAGGCGCGCCACCGGCGTTGTTGATCAGCACATCAAGGCGACCATATTCGTTCACGATCGTCTGCATCAGCGCTTCAGAGGCTTCGTAGTCACGCACATCCAATGGCATGAAAACAGCTTCAAGTCCGTTTTCGCTTGGCATTTGCTCAGGTTCGCTGCGGCCACATACAATGACGGTCGCACCCGCGCCCAAAAACGCGCGAGCAATTCCGGCACCTATGCCTTTAGTGCCACCGGTCACCAATACCACCTGCCCGCTGTAATCGAAGTGAACTGACTGCATTAGCTGCGTCTCCTGCTATATCCAATGCAGCCAGTCTAATAAGCGCGTGGAGACTCACACTTCGTCTAAACGGACGATGATTATCTGGCGTCAGCTGACAGAATCGCCGTTTATGAATCTTTGTCAGCGAGACGAACAGATGTCCGACTCCCAACATCCCGAAGAAACACTGCTGCTGGAATTCCCGGAACCGGGCATCGCGGTCTTACGGCTAAATCGCCCCCAGGCCACCAATGCTCTGAGTCTGGAGCTGCAAGCACAGCTCAACCGCCGCTTTACCGAGCTGGCGACCGATGAGCGTGTACGCTGCATCGTACTGACCGGTGGCGACAAGGTATTTGCCGCAGGCGGGGACATCACCGGATTAATCGACGCCGACCCGATTGAGATCTACAAACGCCATACCGAGCGGGTCTGGGCTCCCATTCAGCACTGTCCCAAACCGGTGATCGCAGCCATTTGTGGTTATGCCTTTGGCGGCGGCTGCGAACTGGCCATGCATGCCGACATCCTGATCGCCGGTGAAAGCGCCAGTTTCTGCCAGCCAGAAATTCGTATTGGCATCATGCCCGGTATCGGTGGCACCCAGCGCCTGGTGCGCGCCATTGGCAAGACCAAGGCGATGAGCATGGCCCTGACCGGACGCCCCATCAGTGCGCATGAAGCCTGGGTAGCTGGATTGGTCAGCGAAGTCTGTGCTGACGATGAAGTAATGGAAACCGCCCTGAAAACGGCACGCACCATCTCCCGCATGCCACCACTGGCGGTTGAACAGATCAAAGAGTGCATCCTGCACGGCATGGATGCGTCGCTTGAAAGTGCCTTGGCCCTGGAGCGCAAGGCCAACGCCATGCTGTTTGCTTCAAAGGATCAACAGGAAGGCATGCAGGCGTTTCTGGAAAAGCGCCATCCCAACTTCACTGGGGATTAACCGCGAGATTTAGCTCGACAGATCAACACAGGAGACTGAACAGACCCATCATCGGATTTGCACACCCTGCACTTGAACCATCTCACATGGTTTTTGACCCTCGGCGGCCGCACACCCCGGGGGTCTTTTTTATTGGGCGTGAAGAGAAACATTCGATCACAGAGCCCACTCCCACAGATCCAGCGCACAGAGGCGCTACCTTAAATGCGGGAGCGAGCTCCGTATACCTAAGCTATACCGCTTCCAGTCGCGCAAACTGCTGATTCAGCGCCACATCATTGGGCGGATTCTCAATGCAGCGCGTGCCGCCCGGATGATAGATATAGGGCACGCAGCCGTTACAGTTGGTGCAGCCACTGGTACTGATCAGCCCCTGCTGGAATTTGCGTACCAGCTCGGGATCATGAATCAGTGGTCGAGCCATGGTCACGGCCTCAAAGCCTTCTGACATCGCCTGTTCCACATCATTCATGGAACGGGCGCCACCCAGATAGGCCAAAGGTACATCCAGCGCAGAGCGGATACGGCGGGAATAGTCGAGGAAGTACATGGGACGGAACTTCACCTGTGGCACGCCCTTCTGCGACAGCTTGATCATGGTGAGCGTGAGTTTCTGGTTCTTTAGAACCTTGCTCATCTCATCCAGGTTCATGTTACTGCCGAACATGAACCAGCCAGACTCTATATTGCGCCCACCCGATAGCACCAGCATATCGGCACCGGCTTCCTGCAGCGCCTTCCCGGTAACGATGGCATCCTCCACGGTGGCACCTCGACGCACACCGTCTGCCACATTGATCTTGGCCAGAACGGCCAGCTCCTGACCCACAGCATCTTTAACCGCCTTGAGGACGCGCGCCGGGAAACGGGCACGGTTCTCAGCATTACCGCCGTACTCATCCCGTCGCATGTTGGACAGCGGCGAGATGAACTGGTTAAGCAGATACCCATGCCCCATGTGCAGTTCCACTGCATCAAAACCGGCTTCACGACAGAGTTCGGCAGCACGCACAAACTCATCGATCACCTGCTGCATATCCTTCTCTTTCATCCCCCGCTGCAGGAAATTACCACACATCAATCCTGCCTTGTTGAGGCCAGAAGATGCACTGATGGTGCGCCCTTTTACTCGAATGGAGGTCACAAAGGAGCCGCCATGTGTGAGCTGCATGGAGATTTTGCCACCCTCAGCGTGTACTGCATCCGCCATGGCTTTGAGGTCAGGAAGAATTTCAGGCCGAATCCAGACCTGGTTCGGCAGCGTGCGGCCGCGTTTGGACACAGCGCCATAGGCCACTGTGGTCAACGCGACACCACCACGCGCCATATCTCGATGATGCTTGAGCAACGCCTTTGTCGGCACGCCATCAAGGCTCATCGCCTCATTTGCACCGGCACGGATAAAGCGATTCCTCAAAGTGATCGGACCCAGCTGGTAAGGGGTAAAGGCCTGCTGTCGATGATCTGACATGTGCGTAATCCTCAGGTCCACTTCGGCTCACGGGGCATTTCCAGCCCACGTTCGGCAATGATGTTACGCTGAATCTGGTTGCTGCCACCATAAATGGTGTCCGAGCGTACGAACAGGAACAGCGACTGCAGGCGTGTCAGCTCATAGGGCGCACTCTCAAGTAGCTGCCCTTGCTGGCCGCAGACATCGATGGCCAGCTCACCCAGGCTACGATGCCAGGTGGACCAGAACAGTTTGTAGATCAGCGCTTCGCCCTGCAGGCTGCCATCACTGCCACTCTGGCCTGACAACATGCGCAGACTGTTGTAGCGCATGATTTTAAGTTCAGCATGAGCCTTGGCAATACGCTGACGAATGACAGGATCTCGGTCCTTGCCGTTCTCTCTGGCAACGCGAATTACCTCATCCAGCTCATTCTGGAACTGCATCTGCTGCCCAAGCGTAGAGACACCCCGCTCGAAGCCCAACAGACCCATGGCTACTTTCCAGCCATCGCCGGGTTCACCGACGATATCACCGGCATCACACTCGGCATCATCGAAGAACACCTCATTGAACTCGGAGGTGCCGGTAATCTGTTCGATCGGGCGAACATCCACACCCGGCTGATCCATTTTGACCAGGAAAAATCCCAGCCCCTTATGGGCAACAGAGTCTGGATCGGTTCGAGCGATGACAAAGCAGTAATCGGATTCGTGCGCCAGCGAGGTCCACACCTTCTGACCATTGATCACCCACTTGTTGCGCTCGGCATCAAAACGGGCCTTGGTTTTCACGTTGGCAAGATCGGAACCGGCACCCGGCTCGGAATAGCCCTGACACCAGAGTTCGGTACCGGCCAGAATTCCCGGTAGATATTTTGCCTGCTGCTCTGGGGTGCCGAACGCGATCAGTGTCGGGCCAGCCAGCCCTTCACCTATATGCCCAACGCGGCCGGGCGCACCGGCACGGGCATATTCTTCGAAGAAGATAACCTGCTGCTCAATGGAACAACCACGACCGCCCTGCTCCTTTGGCCAGCCTACGCAGGTCCAGCCACCTTCGGCCAGTTTTTGCTCCCACAGCTTCCGCTCTTCGGGAAAGCTGTGTTCATCACCGGGGCCGCCGCGGAATTTAAGTTTGGCAAACTCACCTGTCAGATTGGCAGCCAGCCAACGGGCCACCTCAGTGCGGAACTGTTCGTCTTCAGCGCTGAAACTCAGTTTCATGACAGGGCTCCTTTTTCAGTTTGATCAGTATCCAGCAGCAAACTGGCGAGGGCTTCGCGGTGCTCGCTTGCTGTGCCTAACATCAGTTCACTGGCCTTGGCCCGTTTGAAGTAGAGGTGCACATCATATTCCCAGGTAAAACCGACACCGCCATGCATTTGCAGTGCTTCACCCGCGTTGCTGAAATAGGCATCCGAGCAATAGGACTTGGCGATCGCAGCGGCTTCCGGCAACTCGGCTGCCAATTCACCCTCATTCCAGGCTTCATCAGCAATACAGGCGGCGTAATAACAGGCAGAACGCGCGACTTCAGTGCGCAGCATCATGTCTGCAGCCTTGTGTTTGATCGCCTGAAAGCTGGCGATGGGACGGTTAAATTGCACACGCTCTCGGGTGTATTCAACCGCCAGGTCCTGCACCTGCTGAGCCCCGCCCATCTGCTCGGCGGCCAGGGTCACGGTAGCCAGATGAAGCACCTGCTCCAGCACAGAGCCCAGTTGTCCTGCTTCGCCCAAGCAGGCTTCAACCGGCAGTGTCAGATCAGCCTGAATGCGTCCCAGATGACGGGTCTGGTCCAGCGTCGGTGTCCACTGACGTGAGATACCTGCTGTACCTGCATCAACGACGAAAAGCGCGATCCCTTCCGCACCGGTTGTGCCGGGCTGGCGTGCTGCCAGCACCAGGATTTCTGCACTGTGGCCATCAACCACCAGCTGATACTCGCCCTGCAGGCGATAGCCCTCAGCAGTCGTATCAAAGGTTGCCGTAACCGCATCACACCCGGCTGCTTCCTGTCCCATCCAGGCCAGGGTCGCAGTCGTACCACCAAGAATTCTTTCCAGCCAGCCTGATGCGTGCTCGCTCTTGGAAAGCTGTAATGCAGGCACTGCCTGGCAGACAGTGGAAAAATAAGGTGCACAGGCCAGATAGCGGCCCATCTGTTCCATGACGGCGACCAGTTCCACATACCCCAGTCCCATTCCGCCCTGCTCTTCGGGCAGAGTGATGGCATGCAGGTAGAGGTCATCGCATATCTGACGCCAGAATCCAGTGTCATAACCGGCTTCTGTCACCATGGCCTCGCGAACGGCGGCGGAGGTTGAGCAATCCGCCAGAAAGCTGGCCGCTGTCTCGCGGATCATCTGCTGCTCTTCAGTAAAGCGGAACTCCATGAGTGGTCGCTCCCTAGCAAGTGTTTGGAAATGGGTGCCCCGAGGGACACCCGCTGTCTCAACTAATGTGTGTCAAAGACCTGCGCGACGTGCGGCCTGAGGACCGAAATCACGGGAGGTCAGATCACCCACGTTGAGGGTGTATGCCTTGGGCTGCTCGTTCACCAGGTTGAACGCCTGATAACTGCTCGCCTGAAGGTCATGGTAGAAACCGGCACCGGCCTGCCAGGTCTGAGCTTCATAGGCGTAGAAGTAGTTCACCATGGAGGTACGCCAGAGGTTGCCACGGGCGTCATAGTTATCCCCCATCACCATGAACCAGTTATCTTCATCCACATACATGCGGCGCTTGCCATAGATGTGGCGATAGCCGTCCTTGATAGTGGCTTCCAGAACCCAGACACGGTGCAACTCGTAGCGCATGAACTCAGGGTTGGCATGCCCCGGTGTCAGCAGCTCGTCATAGCTGATATCGGCGGAATGCAGGCGGTAGGTGTTGTACGGGATGTACATCTCCTGCTGACCGACAATCTCCCAGTTATAGCGCTGGGGTGAGCCGTTGAAGATACGCACTTCATCGACCGTAATAGAGCCGCCCGTACCCGGGAAGGACATGTCGAAACCATATTCCGGCGACTGGCGCACTCGGCGAGTACCCGGATCGTAACGCCAGCTCTGACGCGGGTCGGTGCTATGGTTCCAGAATTCGATACCGGTGTTGATTTCACCACGGTCGCGCTCCGGCAGCAGGGTTTCGTTCAGGTAGAACGAAGACTGCGCCGGAGGATTGCCCTGCTTGCCCGGCTCCAGATGAGGTGCCAGGTTACGTGACTTGACGCGGCCCCAGTTGATCTTGCCGTCTTCCAGCACGTAGGCGTTATCGGAGATCAGCTCTTCAGTCCAGGGACGGTAAGTGAAGAAGGAGGAGGTCCACAGCAACTCCAGCCCCGTTTTCGGGAAGGGAAAGAGGATACCGCCGGTCATCGCTTCAACCCCTTCGCCATCACTCACCAGTTTGGCGCCCTGAGCATTAGCACGTGTTACTTCACATACGGAGTCAGGGAAACGGAAGTCACGGCGTGACGGGTAGATCGGCATTTGGAAGCTATCAGGGTACTTTTCGAACAGGGCTTTCTGGCCAGCTGACAGCTTGTCGGCATGCTCCGCCATGTTCTGCGCCGTGATGACGAACAAAGGTTTGTCATCCGGGTAAGCATCTATGGGATGGTTGCCGGTGCCTTCAAAGTTGACGTGTTCAGGTACACCCAGCCATTTGCCACTCCATTCAGGGATAGTGCCCTCGGCATTACCGGCCTTGATGGCCCCTACGCAGGTACGCGTGGTTCCCAGCGCAGCCATTTCCTCAGCGGTAGCAGCCGCCAGTACAGTTCCGCTAAGCACAGTTGTGTGCAATGCCAGAGCGGCAACCAGTATGTTTTTCTTGAATTTCATAACGACTTCCCTGTGATCAGAATGAGTATTTGGCGCTGAGCGACACATAGTCGCGGTCAGCCATGGTGCGGCCCTTAGCCAGATCGGCCGAGCTGAGATACCCCACATAGGTCAGACCCAGCTGCATGTTGCCCAGATATTCAAACTCAGCACCCAGTGTCAGACGCTTTTCATCACGCCCCATACCGGAGAAACCGCTACCATTTACGTTCTGGGTCCAGATCACCTTGGTGGTCAGGTCCCAGCCATTGGCAATGCTCGGATAGTCCATGAATGCAGCGGCCGAAAACGCCGCCGTATTGCGGGACTGGCCGTCATACTCAAACGTGTCGCTGCTGGAGCTGATACCCGCCTGTGTAACCGTCAGGGTGTCCACATCATGAATGCGCTGGTGCGCCAGCTCCGCCATGAAAGTCGTCTGCTGAGCCAGAGCGCTTGGTCCCAGAATGTACACACCGTTGATATTGGTCTGCAGGTAGCTGCCGCGGGCCGGGGCACCGTTGTCCAGATACACCGGGGCACCGTCGCGATAGCTGATATCACCGCCCAGCTGCACATCACCCACCTTGGACGTAATGCTCATGCCGGTCAGCTTGATGTTGTCGAAATAACCCAGCTTGTAGCAGCCATTGCCACTGGTGCTGGCGGTACACCCCTTGAAATCATCGAAGGAGGAGTAACGGGTATCCCCGGTGAAATCGGTAAACAGGGCACCAACACGGTCGTGGTAGCGGTAGTGGAAGAGTCCGATTTCAGTGCTGTCACCCAGGAGGTAACGCGCCCCCAGACCCCATTGACCATCATCATCCGGACGGATCTCGCCGGCATAGTTGATTACGGCAGGACTTGGCAGACTGCCAATGACGCCCGAGCCCATACGGATAAACTGGGCGCCGGGGCCAAAGGTATCGGAACCGAAGAAATCACCCACAGGATTCAGACGTGTCTTCTCCCAGTCGTACTGGTAGAAGCCGGTCAGGCTGAAATTGTCGGTCAGTGTCAGACTGGCCGAAAGCTGTCCCACCGGCAGATATCCTTCCTTGGCCTCAGTACCCGGCACGTTGAACACGGCTGCATCGACCGGAAGCTGGCCCTGACTGATATTGGGGAAGAACAGACTTTCACCCCAGGCCACAATATGGCGACCGGCTTTCACCGACAGATAGTTGTTATCACCCACCACAAAGTTGCCGTAGACAAAGGCATCCAGCAGACGCGGGTCATAACCGCTCAGTTCTCGCGTCTCGTCGCTGAAGTGATTCACCGCGCCGGTTTTGTTAATCGTTTCCAGTGAATCATTGTCATTGCTGCTGCGATATACATCGTCATAGAACACACTGCCGCGCAGCATGGCGCCCAGATTGTCATGACGAATACGGATTTCGCCCAGCGCATTCACACGATTATTGATCAGGCTACCACGGTCGAAATTGCGCGTAGCATCGTCATTATTGAAATTATTGAGGTATACCTTGTCAGCATCTGAGGTACGTACCGAAGCGGTATAAGACAGCGTCAGAGAACTGCTGACTTCAGTGCCGCCATCCATGTAGATGGTTTCAAACGCTTGCGCTTGACTGACAGCCAGCGCCAGGGCCAGCGGCAGAAACCGCTTGGATCCTGTGGGGGTCTTTGAAAGTGCCATTCCTGCCCTCCAGTGAGCATTATTGTTGTTGTGTTAGGCCGCACTGCGGCCTACTAACATGCTCGTTCAGCTGACGAAAAGGCTCATCGTTCAGACAGACTAGTGACTCTCTGAACCCTTCCCGGCAGCCCGGATCAACTCTCAGCTGTTACTCCCTGTTCACGCGCGAATGGCTGCGCCTGAATGGTCTGGTACTGAAAGGCATCAGCCTCCCGGTGCTGAGCCAACCACAGCAGAACCTGAGCGGGCAGCTCGGGCGGGGCCGATCCGTTACGCAGCGCAACAAGCCCTTTATCACCAATGGTGGCTTTCAGGGTTTCGGTCGTCACGACACCAGGATTAACGGTAAAGGCACGAATACCCTGATCGCCCAGTTCACGGCAAAGCACCCCGGATAAACGTGACACCGCGGCCTTGCCTGCTCCATAGGCATAGCCCCAACCACCTTTGCCTGCCGGCACAGGTGGATCGCTCTCTCCGGCACCTGAGGTCATATTGATAATGGTGGCGCCCCCCTGCTCCAGCATTTGCGGCATCAGGCGACGAGTCAGCAGGAAGGGAGCAAGAATGTAGCCCTGTGCTACGCGCTCCAGGGTTTCTGCCTCCAAAGACATGAACGGCAGGTTCAAATCGGAACCCTGATATACCGCATTATTGATCAATACATCCACACGACCGAAATGCGCCACCACTTGATCGGCCGCAGCCGTCACGGATGCAGTATCCAACAGGTCCATACGGAAGACCTTGACCTCAACACCGTATTCACGAGCCTCTGCTGCGGTTGCGTTAAGGCTTCCGCTCAACGCGGTACCATCGGCATGGCGAACGGCGTGGGTATGGGTTTCACCCTCTTCCAGGGTGCGGGCACTCAATGCCAGGTTGTATCCGGCACGAGCAAAGGCGATGGCTGTAGCGCGGCCGATGCCACGGCTGGCACCGGTAATAAATGCGACCTGTCCCATTTCTGTCTCTCCTCTAGTTGCACTCAGAGTGCTACAGACGGAGACAGATCACATACTCCATGGAGACGAGGCTGGGAATCAGTCTTCCTGATCTCCCTGTCCCAACGGCGCCACGCTGTTGAGGAATATCCGCACCAGCTCGGTCTGACGACGGACGCCGGTTTTGGAGAAAATGGCGCGCAGATGTGCACGGGCGGTGTTACGACGAATATTCAGAGCCTCCGCCGCTTCTTCCAGTGACAGACCGTTGGACAGCTGAATCGACAATGCCGTTTCCGCCGGTGTCAGGCCAAACAGCTTCTTGGCCACTTCGTTGCTGGCCTGAGACTTGCCCACAGCATCGCGAATGTACACCATGGCCGCCGGTTGTCCTTTGCCTTCCGCCCAGGCGGTGGAAGGAATGGACTCAACCACAACCCCCAGACTCACCTCACCGGAGGGCCGCGTCACCGACATGGCCTCAGGGACCTTACCAACGTTGTCTCGGGTATTGTTTTCGAAGGCTTCCTTGATCAGACGGCGCAGATCCCGGTTATCACTGGGATAACTGGCTTCCAGACGACCACCGACAACCTTCAAGCCATCGCCAGACTCAAGAATTTCCTTGGCGAAGACGTTTTGCTCCAGAATCAGGCCGTTTTCGTCAATCAGGACGGTCGCAATCGACAAGCGGCTGATCGCCTTGGAATAGAGCGTACCCAGCGTTTGACTGCGATCGAGCAAATTACGAATACTGAGCGAGCGGCGAATATGGGGCAGCAGGTAATGGCAAAGCTCGCGATCATCTTGACTGAACGGAGGCGAACTCTCAGGACGGGTGATACGAAAACGCAGGCTACCCGAATCAGGCGTTGAGATATCCACCGCCATGACATGATACACATCGTTACAGGCACACCAGTGAATGCGGTAAGGGCTTTCGTGCCACTCTTCCGGCCTCATCAGGTCTTCTTCGGTGAACACCTTGTCCGGCGGCTGGTTCACGAAGGGTGTCAGGTTATGGCGATAAGGGAAATAGACCACCTTGCCGGAGTCCTTTAAATCTCCCACCGATACCATCAAGCCCAGATCATCTTCATCCTGGCTATCCGGCATTTTCAAAATCAGCGTCACAAAGTTGGCTGAAAACAGTGCACGCAGTTGCTCCAGGGCATCTTCCCAGTAGACATTATCCATGGAAGCGTCGTACAAGGCAGAAAGCAGACTATCAAACTGCTCCACGTCCAATCGCATCATTTTATTACCCCCTGTTATTGTATTTTCTTAGGGTGTTTCTTGAGCCCGTGCCTGAAAGAACCTTGCACAGTAAGAAGCGACGGGCTCACTGCCGGGCTTGTTGATCAGCCCAGCTGTTGGGTTAACTCGGGTACCGCTTCAAACAGATCCGCTTCCAGACCATAATCGGCCACCTGGAAGATGGGGGCGTCCGGATCCTTATTGATTGCCACGATCACTTTAGAGTCACTCATACCAGCCAAATGCTGAATGGCACCGGAAATACCCACAGCCACATAAAGCTGAGGGGCTACAATCTTGCCGGTTTGACCCACCTGATAGTCATTGGGAACAAAACCTGCATCCACTGCAGCACGTGACGCACCCAGGGCTGCGCCCAGCGTATCCGCCAACGGCTCCAGTACCTGCATGTATTTGTCGCCATCGCCAAGACCTCTGCCACCGGAGACAACCGTCTCGGCAGCACCCAACTCTGGGCGATCAGACTTGCTCAACTCTCGACCGATCAGGGTAGAGATCCCGATTGCTTCAGTTGCGTTAATTGCAACAACCTCGGCACTACCTTCCTGCCCCACCGCATCAAATGCAGTTGGACGCAGGGTCAACACCTGAACCGGTTCTTTTGACTCCAAAGTCAACATGACGTTGCCAGCATATATGGGTCTTACGTAGCTGCCAACTGCTTTAATTTCAATAACATCAGACACCTGGGCCACATCCAGCAACGCGGCTACACGCGGCGACAGATTCTTGCCAAACGTAGAGCTGGGCGAGAGCACGGCCTGATAGCCGGACTGTTGCACCTGCGCAACAACGAACGGCGCCAGCTCTTCCGCCAGCTGAGCAGAAAAGTGTTCTGCTTCAGCCAACAGCACCTGCTGCACACCGCTGACCTTGGAAGCCTGCTCGGCAACAGCGGCACAGCCCTGACCCGCGACCAGTACGTGGATATCACCACCCAATTTGGTGGCAGCATCGACCAGATTCAGCGTAACCGCATTCAGCTGCTGATTGTCATGTTCGGCAATTACAAGCGTTTTCATGTCTGGTCTCCTTAGATCACACGGGCTTCATTACGCAGCTTTTCAACCAGCTCAGCCACATTCGCAACTTTGATACCGCCTTTGCGTGCAGCCGGCGGCGCGAAGTTAATGGCCGTCAGGCGCGGTGCCACATCCAGGCCCAGGTCAGCGACGGGTTTGGAGTCCAGCGGCTTTTTCTTGGCTTTCATGATATTGGGCAGGGAGGCATAGCGCGGTTCGTTCAGGCGCAGATCACTGGTTACCACAGCAGGCAGGTTCAGCTGCAGGGTTTCCAGGCCACCATCGATTTCACGGGTGACCTTGATGGCATCACCTTCGGGCGACACTTCAGAAGCGAAGGTGCCCTGCGGCCAGCCCAGCAGCGCGGCCAGCATCTGACCGGTCTGGTTGGAGTCGTCATCAATGGCCTGCTTGCCACAGATCACGAGCTGCGGCTGCTCATCAGCGACAACCTGCTTGAGACACTTGGCCACGGCCAGCGGCTCCAGATCGGCATCAGATTCCAGATGAATGGCACGATCCGCACCCACAGCCAGAGCCGTGCGAAGCACTTCCTGGCTCGCCTTGGGTCCGATACTGACCACAACAACTTCTGTTGCAGTACCGGCTTCCTTCAAACGCACGGCTTCTTCAACCGCGATCTCATCAAAGGGGTTGATCGCCATTTTGACGTTATTCAGATCAACACCTGTACCGTCAGACTTCACACGCACTTTCACGTTGTAATCAATGACGCGCTTAACCGGAACTAGAACTTTCATACGCTTATCCTCGAATTACTCTGCCGCCTTGGGGTAGTCGGTATAACCGGCCGGCCCTGGGGTATAGATGGTTTTGCGATCGAATCGCGCCAGACCCAGTCCCTGACGAATACGGGTCACCAGATCAGGATTGGCAATGAAGTGACGGGCAAAGGAAACCGCTTCACCCTGGCCGTCACGCAAGGCTTCGGCCGCAGATTCAGGCTCGAAACTGTCATTCAGAATCAGGCTGCCCTTGAAGTACTTCCGCGCCAGCGCGAAGGCATCAATCTCGGCCACCGGGGCGCGCATGATGTGGACAAAGGCAACACCGATACGGCTGGCCTCTCGCAACAGTGCCGCGTGGCTGGCTGCGCTGTCCTCATCGGAAGTGTCGTTATAGGTATTGCCGGGGTTGATGCGAAAACCGACGCGGTCGGCGCCGATCGCCTCACTCATCGCCTGCAGACATTCAGCTGCGAAGCGCACTCTGTTTTCCTGACTGCCACCGTAGCGATCTGTACGCTGATTGGTGCCGGTACAGAGAAACTGCATCGGCAGATAACCACTGGTGCAGTGCAGCTCAACGCCATCAAAACCAGCTTCGATCGCATTGATTGCAGCCTGACGATGCTCCTCAACCACCGCCACCACTTCATCGGTACTCAACGCACGCGGCTGGTCATACGGCTGCATGCCCGCCGCATCGGTGAACACCTCACCCTGCGCCTGCAGTGCAGAAGGTGCGACTGTCTCCACACCTTCCGGCTTGATCCTGGCACTGCCAATACGGCCTGAATGCATGATCTGCAGAATGATCTTGCCGCCATTCTCATGCACGGCATCCGTCACCTTACGCCAGGCGCGCACCTGCTCAGCAGTTGCTATACCGGGCTGACGGCAATAGGCCTGACCGGCCTGGCTGGGCCAGGTGCCTTCAGCCACAATCAGTCCTGCCTCAGCACGTTCGGAGTAGTGCTGGACCATCAGTTCATTAGGCGTACCATCTGCATCGGCGCGGTTGCGCGTCATAGGCGCCATGACAATCCGGTTTGCCAGTTCGATCGCACCGATCTTGACCGGTGCAAACAACGGTTCAGTCCCGACCAGTGTGTCCTGTTGTGCTGTTTGCATATGCCTTACCTCAATCCAGCGCCGTAATCAGCACTGCCGAGCGACCACCATCCACTGGCAGCGTCGCACCTGTGATATAGGAGGACTGATCACTGGCCAGGAACAGGATCGCATTGGCCAGCTCTTCCGGTTGACCGACACGGCCCATCGGAATCAGTTTTTCGGTATTTTTGCGTGAACTCTCATCCGACAGCATTCCTTCAGTAGCCGGAGTTTCTACCACCGCCGGAATCACCACATTAACGCGCACGCCATCCGGCGCGCCTTCAGCAGCGGCAGCACGGGAGAAGTTGGTCACGGCGGCCTTGGATGCGGAATAAC
Organism: Marinobacterium sp.; assembly: GCA_048260865.1. Classification (GTDB taxonomy): domain Bacteria; phylum Pseudomonadota; class Gammaproteobacteria; order Pseudomonadales; family Balneatricaceae; genus Marinobacterium. Next base: position 273,207 of record JBLXGN010000004.1, read on the forward strand.
CGGACATCCAGGGCGTACCCAACTCACCGCAGATGGATGACAGGTTCACAATGGAGCCGCCATGCGCCTTCATCAGCTTGAGTGCTGTACGCGTACCCCAAAAGGTACCGTCCACCGAGGTGGTGAAGTTTGAGCGCCACTGCTCGGTATCCATCTCTTCGATGCTGCCCCAGGTAAACGCCATGGCGTTATTCACCAGCACATCCAGCTGGCCATATTCCTGCGCCACTTTTTCCAGCGCGCCGACAAACTGCTGTTCGTTGCTGACATCCACCTGCATGGCGGCAGCATCACCGCCACCAGCACGAATGCTTTTCACAACCTCTTCCAGAGGCTCCATGCGGCGTCCGCAGATCACCACACGTGCCCCTTCCTGAGCAAAACGTTCTGCGGTTGCGGCACCGATACCACTGCCACCACCGGTAATGAATGCGACTTTGCCCTGTAGACAGCCTTGCATAATGTGTCTCCTTAATAGTTGTTATGCAGAGAACAGACTCGCTGCCGCGTGCACGTGGCACTCGACAGACAGGCGGTTTACACCTGCGCAGTCAGTGTTTTCAGATTAAGAGGGAGACGTTTGGCTGCCATCGTCCAAGAAGACTAAGCCGGAAAGACCGAGACGAAGCAGGACAGAGCGGACAGGCCGCTCTTAATTGTTTGAAAGTAAAGAAAGTGTCTTGAATAAGGATCAGGTGTACTTGAGACGGACTTTTGCCGTTTTTGGAACGGCCTGGCAGGTAAGCGTCAGACCATTGGAAAGATCACGCTCATCCAGCACATCGTTGTGCAGCAGCTTGACCTCACCCTCTTTCACTTCGCACATACAGGATGCACACATGCCGGCCTGACAGGAGTACGGAAGCTCTATGCCCACCCGTTCCGCCGCATCCAGAATGGTCTCGTCTCCCTGACACTGCAACTCATAATGCTGCCCGTCCAGTTCGATATAGACTTGTGACTCTTCCACCTCGGCAGACTCGGTCAGCGCGGCCTGCAAATCCTTGTCACGGGACTCTTCAGACGGCAGGGAAACAAAGCGCTCCACATGAATATGGCTATCCGGCAGCTTCAGCTCTCGCAAAGCAGCTTCGGCAGCATCCATATAAGGCCCAGGGCCGCAGATAAAGGCCCGCGCACTTTCCATACCGCGTGCCAGTCGCTTCAGCAGATCAACCGTCGGCCGACCCTGCACCGAATCCAACAAATGAATCACATCAAAGCGGCCAGCATATTGCTCCAGCAACTCCTGCAGCGCTTCACGGAAAATGATGGATTGCTCATCACGGTTGGCGTACACCAGGCGCACCTGACCTCTCCCCCGCAATAGCACTGAACGCAGAATAGAAAACACGGGAGTGATACCACTGCCGCCGGCAAACAGCAGAAACTCGCCATCCAGCGAATCGGGTACAAACACACCCGCGGGCTGCATCACCTCAATGTAATCGCCAGCCTTAACATTGTCGCAAACCCAGTTGGAGCCACGCCCCTCTACCACGCGCTTGATGGTGACCCTGAGCTGAGCATCCACGGTTGGCGCACTCGACATGGAATAGCAGCGCAGCAGATGCTCACCCTGCCAGGGCAGACGCAAGGTCAGGAACTGACCAGGCCGGTAGCGAAAACGCTCCACCTGATCGTCATCAAGGGCAAATTGAACGGAGACAGCATCAGCCGTTTCCTGGACCACCTGCTCAACGCGCAGACGATGGTAGCGAGACGTACTCATATCATGGCTCCTTAGCTGCCTGCCTTAGATGTATGGATCCATATTCGGCATTCCCAACATCACCGCACCACTGGCACGAGCATAGGCATCAGCGTTATTGGCAATGTGACCACGCGCCTGATGGATATCACGGAAGATCCGCTCAATCGGGTTGTTGCGGTACAGACCCGATGCAGCACAGGCACGCAGCAGCTCATTCACACGCTCAGCACACAACTTGGGCACCAGAGATGCCTGAGCACGCTGCATCAAACGCTCTTCCACCGGCATCTGCTCGCCGGTCTGGGCGCAATGCACGATGCGGGCATAGTTTCGGAACAGCACCAGCTTGAGCTGATCCACTGCGATCATTGCCTCAGCAACCGCCATCTGAGCATTGGGGTCTTCAGCGGTCTTGGCGCCATGCTTGCCGATATGGGCGGCGGCACGAGAACGAAACTCGTCGATTGCACCTTCGGTCGCGCCCAGACAAGCAGAGGACACAGCGCGCTGGAATACCTGGGTGAACGGAATGCGGTAGATCCAGCCCGGATTGGTTTCTCGGCCCGGGCAACCGGAGTCGCCATGATTGTTGGTGCGCTGGGTACGGTGTTCAGGCACAAACACATCTTCTACGACGATATCGTGACTACCGGTTGCACGCAGACCATGTACGTCCCAGTTCTTTTCAATGCGGAAATCGCTGCGCGGCAACAGGAAAGTGGTGTGCTCCAACTCATCCGGATTGTCTTGCTTGGGCAGCAGGCCACCCAGGAAGATCCAGTCGCAGTGATCGACACCACTGGAGAAACCCCAGCGACCGGAGAAACGATAACCGCCGTCTACTTTCTCAGCCTTGCCAACCGGCATATAGGTCGAGGCGATCAGCGTACCGTCGTTACCATCTGCCCAGACATCCTGCTGAGCCTGCTCGGGAAACAGCGGCAGCTGCCAGTTATGTACACCGATAACGCCATAGATCCAGGCGGTGGACATACAGCCCTTGGCCAGGGCCATCTGCACACGGTAGAACACACGCGGGTCCTGCTCATAGCCACCCCAGCGTTTGGGCTGAAGTACCCGAAACAGACCAGCCTCGGCCATTTCCTTAACGGATTCACGCGGTACCATGCCCGCATCGTCGGCAGCTTTGGCACGTTCAGCCAGTCGCGGCGCCAGCTCTTCGGCAGCCTTTACCAACTGAATGGCTTCAGGGGTCATGTAATCATCATCCTGATTAGCTGCCACAAAATTGTTTGTTAACACGCCCATCGAACGAGTCTCCTCGATTATTATTTTGAATCTTCGGGCATGACCGGCTGCACCGACCATCTCCTCACCGGTGGCAGATTTGCACAGAGAAACAACCCCGCTCATCGTCAATTCGGACTAACGCCCACGGACGCAAAACCCGTGTTAAACCACCAACGCCACCCACTCCTCCCCTAGCTCATTTGGACGATGTTGCTTCCCTGCCGCTGAGAATAATGGGAAGCGTACTCGTCGAGATCCAGGCCAGCAGTACAAGAATAAATCCGCCTGAAGGCCTCAGACCAAAGGAGTTTAGCCATGCGCGTAACCCTGGGCGTTGCTGTTTCACTTTTAGTGGCAGTTGCCGGCATTTTCGCGTTCTCTCACCGGGATACCCAATCCTTGGGCCCCCGCCAGATACCGGTGCACAACATGAACCTGACCAGCATCGTCGAGACCGATGCAGGGCTGGTGACTGCTGGCGAACTGGGTCATATCCTGATCTCTACGGATCAAGGCAAGAGCTGGAACGAAGCCCGACTTTCCCATCAACGCTACGCACTGATCACTCGCCTGCATTTCACGGATGAGAAAACGGGCCTGGCGATTGGCCATGAAGGCTGGATCCTGCGTACCACTGATGGTGGACGTAACTGGGATGAAGTTGCCTTCAACCCCGGTGGCGAGCCGCTCATGAGCGTCAACCAGCTGCCTTCCGGCATCTGGATGGCGATTGGGGCTTTCGGACAGGCGCTGGTTTCCAACGACAACGGACTGAGCTGGTCTGATATGCCACCGCCGAACGGTACCGACTGGCATTTGAACAACCTGCTGCCGAGCAAGGATCACCGCACCTGGATGATCGTCGGCGAAGCCGGAACTCTATTCCGTTCAACGGATGGTGGCGAACACTGGGACAGCATTCCCGAGTTCTACAACGGCTCCCTGTATGGTGGCCTGCACCTGGGTGGCGATACCTGGGTGGTGTATGGCATGCGTGGTAACATTTTCCGCAGTGAAGATAACGGCCAAAGCTGGGACAGCATTGGCGGCGACCTGCCGGCATCCTTGTTTACCCATCAGGTACTGGATAGTGGCGAAATCCTTTTAGGTGGTCAGGGCGGCATCCTGCTGCTGAGCAAAGATCATGGCCGCAGCTTCACTTTCCTGCACAAGAGCGGCCGCATGTCGGTGACCGATATCGCCCGACTGGGATCTGGCGAGCTGATCATGAGCAGTGACAGCGGCCTTCTGCCCTCCTTCACGCTCGACCAATTGAAAAACTCGTCCGGAGCCTGATCATGTCACATAAACACGCTTCTCCTGTGCAAAAATTTGTTGACACCTCAGCCCGGCTTCTGATCATCGGGCGCAAGCCTTTGGGCTTCCTGTTTATCCTGATCACTATCATGCTGGGCTTCTCGGCGGTGAATACCCGCTTCGACCCCGGCTTCAACAAGCTGATCCCGCTCAAGCATGATTACATGCAGGCATTCCTTCAGCACTCGTCTGAATTCACCGGAGCCAACCGTGTGATGGTGAGCCTGGAATGGCAAGGTGAAGGCGATATCTATAACGCCGAGTTCATGGATAAACTGCGCCAGGCTACGGATGAGGTGTTTTTCACGCCGGGTATCAACCGCACCACTGTGCGTTCACTGTTCACACCGGAAGTACGCTATATCGAGGTAACCGAGTACGGCTTTACCGGTGGCGTGGTGATTCCGTCCAAGTTCACGGCCAATGCCGAAGGCTTGGCTCAGGTTAAATCCAATGTGTATAAATCCGGTCAGATCGGCAACCTGGTCTCCAATGATCTGAAATCCGCCATGGTTCAGGCTGAGCTGCTTGAGCTGGACCCTGAAACCGGGCTCAAAACCGACTACGCGGCCGTTGCCAGTCATTTGGAAAAAATCCGTAGCGAGATTGGCGACGACAACATCACTATCCAGATCATCGGCTTTTCAAAAGTGATGGGCGATGTAATGGATGGCCTGATGACGGTGGTGATCTTCTTCACCGTCGCTTTCACCATTACCTTTGCCCTGCTGTGGATCTATTCCTGCTCACTGCGCCTGACGCTGCTGGCAATCGTGGTCGCGCTGCTGCCCGTAGTCTGGTTGTTGGGTATCCTGCCCCAGATTGGCTATGGCATTGATCCCATGTCGGTACTGGTACCCTTCCTGATCTTCTCGATAGGCGTTTCCCATGCAGTTCAGATGACCAACGCCTGGAAGCTGGATGTGATGTCCGGCATGACACCGAAAGAAGCGGCCGAGAGCGCCATTCGCAAGCTGGCCATTCCCGGTACGGTCGCTCTGCTGGCCAACGCGCTGGGCTTTATGGTGATCATGGTGATCGACATTCCGATGGTGCATGAACTGGGTGTTACCGCCTGCCTGGGTGTGGCCCTGATGATCATCACCAACAAGATGTTCATGCCGATCATCCTGTCCTACCTGAAACTGGAATCCATCGCCCTGAAAGATAACGGCCGCGAAGGGCGCCATCCGCTCTGGTGGAGTATTTCTGCACTGTCTCAGCCGCGTCCCGCACTGATCAGTCTGGGTGTGATGCTGATTCTTCTGGTGGCGGGCACCTGGCAGTCACGTTCTTTACTGACCGGCGATATCGGCAGCGGCGTACCTGAACTGCGTGCCGATTCACGCTACAACCAGGACAACGACAAGATCATCAGTGACTATTCTATCGGCATGGATGTGCTTTCGGTTTACGTTGAAACCGATCGCGAGTCCGAAGCCTGTCTGGACTGGAACGTGATGAACGCAGTGGATCGTTTTGACTTCCACATGCGCAGTGTTCCCGGTGTGCAGTCGGTCAGCACCGTTGCCGGCATGGCCAAGCTGTATGTATCAGGTAATAACGAAGGTAATCCTCTGTGGCGTACCCTGCAGCGCTCTTCCAATGCACTGCGCTCCGGCAGTCAGGCAGCCAACCCGGAGCTGGGCCTGAACAACGAGCTCTGTAAAACCATCAATATGATGGTGTATCTGGATAACCACCAGAACGACACCCTGAAGCACGTTATCGGCGAGATTCAAGGTTTCATCGATGACACGAATGTGGAAGGCGTCACTTTCCGACTGGCCGGGGGTAACGCAGGTGTGGCCGCTGCCACTAACGAAGCGGTGGAAACTGCCGAAGTGCAGATGATCGCCTCTATCTTTGGCGCCATCACGCTGCTCTGCTGGATGACCTTCCGCTCCTGGCGTGGTGTGCTCTGCGTGATTGTGCCGTTGATGCTGGTAACTATCCTGTGTAATGCCCTGATGGCATTGCTGGGTATCGGCCTGAAGGTCGCCACCTTGCCGGTTATCGCACTGGGTGTGGGCGTGGGTGTGGATTATGGCATCTATATCTACGAACAGATGCAGCACTTCCTGAAGCGAGGCGTGGATCTGCGCACCTCCTTCTATGAAGCGATGCGCCAGCGCGGCACTGCCGCAGTGTTTACCGCCGTTACCATGACCATTGGTGTCGGTACCTGGGCGTTCTCGGCGCTGAAGTTCCAGGCCGACATGGGTATCCTGCTGGCCTTCATGTTCATGGTGAATGTGCTGGGCGCGATCTTCCTGCTGCCGGCACTGGCCTGCTGGTTGAATGTTCAGCCGAGCAAGGTCTCTGAAACGGTTGCTGCAAAAGCGGAAGCCGCGACTCAGCCCAAAACAACGGGCGCTCGTCCTGCTCCGAGCATGGCAAAAACCGAAGCCGTCGCAACCTCTGATACCTGATTCTGATCGCTGGAATCAGCTCGCAGGGTGGTGGTGCCAGGCCACCACCCTGCATTTCCTTTCAGCTACTCTCAAATCCTTGTGTTAAAGCCGACTCATTTTCTGACGGTAATACTCCGCCATCTTGGCATTACCCTGACTTTCATAGAGTGACACCAACGTCGACAGCAGGCTGGCATCTGCCGGATAACGCTCCACCCCCTGCTCCAGCACCTCAATGGCTTCACGCGGCTTGCCGTTTGAGTTCAAGGCAACGGCATATACGTAGATGTAACGTGCCGAAGAGCCTTGTGCTTCAGCTGCCAGCTTGAGGTACTTCAACGCCTCGGTCATGTTCTTTTCACGCACATAGGACAGACCCAGCGCGTGGTGAATGACCGCCGGCTGAGGTGCCGTTGCCAGCCCTTCCTGCAGCACCTGACGTACGGCCTGTTCATCGCCCTGCTGACGGCTGATCTCAGACAGGTTGATATAGGCTGGCGTGAAATAGGGCGACATCTCGATGGCACGGCGATAGTAACGCTCGGCCGCATCGGGCATGCCCTGCTGCTGGTAGAAATTTGCCAGGTTCGTCAGTGACTCGGGACGATCAGCGTTGTACTGGTTGGAATGCACAAACACATCCAGCCCTTCCTCGTACTTCTGTTTGACACGCTCAGGCAGGCGATCCATCGACAGACCCACCATCGACTGGGCTGCCAGACCACGGGTTACTCGACTGTCGTCATACAACAGCGGCACAGTAAATACCTGACGGTACTGTGCCGGTATCTGCTCGGCAACCGACGCCAGCGCCAGCCCCATCAAAGGCTCATCACTCTGCGCCACCATCTGCAGCAACTGGGCGGACTGCTGTGACAGATACTGCGGCATCAGTGTCACCGCGGTGGCACGCACAATTTCAGGTTTGGTTTTATCCATGATCAGACGTGACAGCAGGCTCTCGCCTTGAGGAATGCCACTCTGCCCTGCGGCAAGCGCCCAGGCATAATGGTCCTGCTCCGGCTTGCCAAAATGCTGTTCCAGTTTGTCTGCAGCCCACTGTGCATCCTGATCGTCGTGACAAGCGGTACAGGTATTGGGAACGCCGAGGCTGACGGACAGATCCGGACGAGGCACTCGGAAACTATGATCGTTTCGAGCATCCACACCCATAAAGTTCTTCTCGGGCATGTGACAGCTAACGCAGCTCGCACCCTCTGATTCCGGCTCATGCATATGATGCGATTTTTGTGCGAACTTGGCCGGAGAATGGCACTGGGCACAGACCTGATCACCGTCCGCCTTCAACTCAAGGCTGTGCGGATTATGGCAATCGGAGCAGGTCACACCGGCTTGAAACATTTTGCTCTGCAGGAAAGAACCGTAGACATAGACTTCGCCATCAACCTGACCATCCACGTGATACAGAGGCTCTCTTAGCAGGCTCAAGTGGAAATTGTCGCCAAAGGGATGCCCCGGTTTGGCATTCGGGTGAGCGGTTGAGCGACGGGAGTGACAGGCGGCGCAGGTTTCCAGCTCTTTCTGCGTGGTACGCGGCTCGCTGCGATGGGCGATGCCCGTCTCCAGATTCATGCTCCAGGCTACGCCTTTGCGCTCATCAAAGGCCAGAGTAAACCCCTTGTGCGCGCCCCAATCATAGGCTGAAGCCGCGCCCTTGGCATCAGCTTCAGCCCAACGAATATGTTCCGAAGCCGGTCCATGACAGGCCTCGCAGCTCACATCGATCTCGCTCCAGGTAGTGTCGTAGCTATCGGAGTTGGCTTTGTAGTTCTTCTGCAGATTGGTGGAATGACAGTCGGCGCACATGAAATTCCAGTTCTGATTCAAACCGGTCCAATGTAACTCGTCATCATGTTTGATCGGTTCATCCGGGTAGAGGTGATACCAGCGTTGGCCCCCCTCCTCATTGCTGCGCGTATCCCAGACAATGTTCAGTGCCTGCAAGCGACCACCGGGAAAAGCGATCAAGTACTGCTGCAAAGGATACACCCCAAAGGCATAGGCGATGGGATACTCCGTCAGCTGGCCATCAGGCCCATCGGTTTTGACAAAGAACCTGTCATCCTTGCGATAAAATTCGGATACCACGCCGAAGTAATCAAAGCGGGTATTGTTGAAATCGCCCAGCACGGTTTCAGCGGTCGCTTCCTGCATGGCCAGATCATGGTGTGACCCTTTCCAATCATCGTACTCGGCTTGATGGCACTGCACGCATTGCTGGCCACCGACATATTCGGCAGCAGGCTCATTCTTTTTGACGTCCTGTGCATAACTTAATCCGGCGAAAAGAAGCAGCAGAAACGGCAGCAGTACAATGAGCTTGGAATGGGTATTCATCAACGACCTTATCAGTGCGCCACACTGAACCTAGACTGTTTTAATGTGAAACGGGCCTGACCCCGAAAGGCCAAGCCCGTTTTTTATAACCAGAATATAAGTTATCGACTCATCGCTTGCGAGTTGATCATCTTACTTACACTCTCAACCGAAGTAGACATGCTTGCCTGGCTCGGCGGAAAGTCCTGGAATGTTTTCACAAAGTTGGCAATCTGCTTGCCGGCAGGTCCCAGAATCCAGCTGCGGTTTTCAGCCCATTCGTCGTAACCGCGCGCCTGAACAAAACGCTCGAACGGGTCCAGCTTCAGGTTAATAATGAAAGGAGTGGTCATCGGCTGCTGAGTAGCACGGAACCATTCTTCCTGATCGGTAAAGATCAGCTTCCAGTCACCCCAGCGCATACCGTGGAAGGTCGCTTCTGTGAAGTAGTAGAAGTCCTTACGTTTGGTTTTGCCGTTATTCAGCAGCAGGTCGCTCTGGTCATAGCCATCCAGATGAACCTTGTACTTCTTGCCACCTATTTTTTTGCCTTCCAGCAGTTCAGCCTTGAGGTCTTTCTGACCAACCCATGACATCAGGGTCGGCATCCAGTCTTCCATGGTCATGAATTCGCCGGTAGCAACACCTTCCGGAATGTGACCTTTCCACTTAACGACGACAGGAACGCGGAAGCCACCTTCCCAGCCACCAACGCCTTTCTCACCGTGGAACGGCTGGTTACCGCCATCCGGCCAGGAGTTGGATGCGGCACCGTTGTCGGTGGAGAACATCACGATGGTATTATCGGCAACGCCCAGATCGTCCAGCAGTCCGAGCAGCTCACCTACGTCATCATCCATCTCTTTCATGCCATCGGCGTAGATGCCATAACCCGTCACACCGTCGTACTCTTCAGTCAGGTGGGTCTGGTAGTGCATACGCGTAGTGTTATGCCATACGAAAAAAGGCTTACCAGCTTCAACAGCATCGGTAATGAAACGCTTGGACTCTACCATCACATCGCTATCAAGCGTTTTCTGGCGCTCAGCACCAAAAGGCCCCAGATCTTCGATCTCCTGCCCACCCTCAGGCAATGCCTTGGAGTGCGTCACACCGCGCAGCGTCAGGCCAAATTTCTCCTGAGTTTCCTTATCCTTCGGATAGTCATATTGCTCTTCATATTCACCGGCGTTCAGGTGATAGAGGATGCCGTAAAACTCATCAAAGCCATGCATGGTCGGCAGGTGCTCGTCGCGATCGCCCAGGTGGTTTTTACCAAACTGACCGGTCACATAGCCTTCTGCTTTCAGCATGGTTGCCAGAGTCGGGTTTGAATCCTGGATACCCTCTTTGGCCCCAGGCAAACCCACCGTACTCAAACCCGTACGCATGGGATACTGGCCCAGCAGGAAAGCTGCACGACCCGCGGTGCAAGACGCCTGAGCATAGTGATCCATAAAGATCATGCCCTCGTCTGCGATACGATCAATGTTTGGCGTAGAGCCGCCCATCATTCCACGGTGTTAGGCACTGATATTCCACATGCCTACGTCATCGCCCCATATAATGAGGATATTGGGTTTTTCCGCGTCAGTTGCCGCGAATACTGAAGGCGCTAATACGCCCAGAAGAATGGATAACATCCACGTTAGAGGTTTCAAAACATCTTTCCTTGTCATAGGTCCCCCGAACAGTTTTTTCGGTTGTTTTTTCCACATCTGCTTTAGCCGCAATCCATGGCACTCTGTAGAACGTAAAAATTCTACGCAAAAGCTAATACCTTCAGATTACGACCAAACAACAATTCCCCGTTATTTGTCACTTCGGAAACAACAGGGTAAAAACAAAACGCACACCCCAGTCAGGCGCCGAATCTGGACCGGCCAGGTAGGCTCTAAGCCCTCCCCCATAGCTGACCATCTGATCACCCAGCTTGGTGACTTTGGTCGCCATCAGGTTCATGGGCACGGACTCCTGATCATTTTCCCAGTCGTAGGTTGCTTCCAGATTAAGCGCATAGCTCACACCACCACCTGCACCGTAGTTAACAAACGGCTGCACGAAGGTTGCACTCACATCCGAACGCTTGTCTTCACCGGCAAAGCTTTCCAGGTGGTTGGCCAATACACCAAAGGTCCAGGGCCCCTGCTGCACCAGTGCAGCACCGGTTGGGCCCGCAGCCCATTGTTCGCTGCCCAGGCTGTCATTACTGGCAGTGGGAATCAGAAATGCAGGGCCTATGCCCCAAATCAGGCCACCCTCACCGGTTTCCTTGGGCGATATAAAAAGACTCTGCACCACGTCACCCGTACCGCTCTGACTCCAGCCCCCATCGTTGGCGTAATCCTTTTGGTACGTCAGCGGCAGAATGGTGCGGGAAATGAGATTCCAGTCATCATTAATGGAGAAAGGGATAACTGGCTGAATATTAGTCACAGACTTGAAACCATCGCCCCCCTTACCTCCACCAAAGTCCATATTCAGCTGGATAGGAACGCTGATCAGATTGGATACAGGGTTAGCGAGTTGTTTGGCAAGATCGTCAGCACTCTGTGCTGAGGCGAGACTGGTCAGACCTGCCAAAGGCAACGCGGCGATAACACTGGCAATTGGAGATCTGAGCAAAGCATTATGAAGAGACAACGAGCTATCCATGATACGCGTACTCCCACTACATCTTTCGATTGCTGTCAGTGGAGTATAGAAGCTAATTCCACAAGCCTAAAAGCTTTAATCTAGCTGTTTTTCAAAAATGGAAATATCGGAAACATTAAGCCGGATGTTGAATATTTTCGGAGTAAAACAGGGACAGTCAAAATCATAGAAACACATTCATATAAGCAATAGCTTAATTATAAAAACCGCATTTACCTGTTTTGTATGAGTTTTGAAACAACTACTGAAGAAAGAAGCCAGAGAGGAAAAATGACAGCCCGCGGAAATATACGCGGACTGTCGAAAGGCATCAGGCTTCGACCTTGACCGAACGCTTTGATGTAAAGAATTTCATCAACTTGTTGCCGAACAGGGAAAGCGCCAGCAAGCAGAGAATCAGAATTGTGACCGGACGCTCCAGCACATAGCTCAGCTCGCCACCACTGATCTGGTAAGTATGCAGCAATGAACTTTCAGCCATACTTCCCAGCAAAATGCCGATTACAGCGGCAGGCACCGAGAAGTTGTAGCGGCGGAAGATCCACCCAATAACCGCAAAGATCAACACGGTCATGGGGCCCGCGATATTTCCGGTCAACCCAAAAGAGCCAAACACGGCCAATGCCAACACAGAAGGAATCAGGTAACGCATGGGCACCTTCACCACATTGGCAAGCATCGGCAAGAACATCAGCGCCAGCGCCATCAGCAGAATGACCTGACCAAAGTTGGCAAAGATAATTGCGTACACCACGTCCGTTTCTTCACGGATAAACTGAGGACCACCGGTGATGTTGTGCATGGCGAAAGCTGCCAGCATTACGGCTGTTGCTCCGCCGCCCGGAATACCCAGCGCCAGCAAAGTCGCCATGGAGCCGGCTTCTGAAGTGCTGTTGGCAGACTCGGATGCGACAACGCCTTTGGGATTACCCTCCCCAAAGCTGTCCGGATCAGGATCGCGGCGCTTGGTTTCGATATACGACAGCAGATTGGATACCGAAGAGCCCACACCGGGCACGGCACCGATGAATACCCCTATAATGCTGCCACGCAGCAGTACACCCGGATAACGAAACGCCTGGAAGAACCCTTTGATGATCAGGCGAATATTCACTTTTCGCGCCGCTTCGTTTTCTACCAGGTAAGGTGTGTTCACCAGGCGCAGCAGTTCGGATGCAGCAAACATCCCCATCATGGCCGGAATCACCGGGACCCCGTCCAGCAGGTATTCATTGCCCATGGTGCCACGCAGCATACCGGCTTCACTGAAACCAATGGTGCCCACCAGCAAGCCCACCATACCGGCGATCAAGCCCTTGACCATATAGGTGCCGCTGAGGCTGGCAATAAGCGTCATACCCCAGAGGATCACAGCAAACATTTCTGCCGGTCCCAACTTGAGCACCAAACCGGAGATGGGCTGAATCAGCGCAAACAGAATCAGGTATCCCAGCAAAACACCAAAGCTGGAAGAGCCGAGCGCCAGCCCCAAGGCCTGGTTGTGTTCCCCCTTGCGCGCCATCGGGTAGCCATCAAAGGCCGTAGCTATGGCCGACGAGGTGCCTGGAATATTCATCAGGATAGCGGGTACACCACTGCCAAAAGAGCCACCGGTGAAAATGGCTGTCAGAAACAGCATCGCCTGCATAAAGTCCATATACAGTGTCATGGGCAGGAAGATCGCCATGGCCATTGAGATCTGCAGACCCGGAATCGCACCAAAAATCAGGCCAATAAGAATGCCGGGAACGACCACCAGCCAAGGGGTGGCACTTGAAAACAGCAGGCTGACGGCATCAGCGGCTGCAGCAAAATCGATCATCGTCCGTCTCCTGAATCAGTAATCGGTCGGTAACAGCATCATCGGCATGGGATAAGGCAACATGTTCGAGAAGAACAGCGCCACCAGAAAACCGAAACACAGGCTATAACCCAACACCCACACCCAGCGTCGCTCTCCCTGCAACAGCAGGAAAATGGCCACGAACAAGGTGGTACCCAGATCAAATCCCAGCCACTCAAGTGTCAGTACATAAGCGGCAAAGAGCCCCATCACGGGCATGATGCTGAGCACAGGTTCGCGCTCTGAGTGCTCTTTGGTGACACCGGATCTGAGCTGAGTGATCAGATCCAACAGGCAAAGCGACAGGACAATCGTGGCGATTGGCACGATCAGAATCAGGTTTTCGGCACTGGCCGAGGCATTCCAGGCATCCAGTAGATACCAGATGGTAAAACCAGCCAGTCCCGCCAGGACGGCAAGGTCAGCGAGCATTTTTCTATGCAGCGTCATAGTGAGGGTCTCGTTTCAGCAGAGCATTTACTCTGAGAGGTCAACTCGAGGCTCAGATCCGTCTGAAGCGTGAATCAGAGCAACTGAAGCCCCACCTCTCCTAGTGCGAGCAGAGAGGCGGGAGGCCCGGCCAGTGCGGGCACTTCAGTTGTAGGGATCTAACCAAACCGGAGGGATCAGGCTTAGTTCTTCAGCAGGTGCGCATACTTTTTGAAGATTTCGTAGTTCTGCGCCATCAGCGCATCGGCTTTTTCAGGACCTACCCAAACGCCACCGATATCGCTCTTGTTCAGGAAGCTCTGGACTTCCTTGCTGGCCAGGGTGTTTTGAATTGCCTGGCTCAGTTTGTTGTAACGCTCAGGATACTTCTGTTTGAACTCAGTACTGACTGCGAAACCGCGCATGGAGCCCGGCAGAACCGGTACTTCAACGTTCATCGGCTTCAGTGCTTCGTTGATTGTCGGCGCATCCCACTTGTTGCTGCGTTCTTCGCTAACAATCGCCAGCGGACGCAGGAACTCACGGATACCTTCACTGCCCTGAGCACTGATAGAAACCAGATCAACCTGACCACCTGCAACAGCAGAGCGTGCTTTACCACCACTGTTGTACGTTACCAGCGCCAGGTTTTCCTGCGGAATATTGTTCACATCCAGCAGCAGACGCAACATCAGGTGACCGGCAGAACCCTGTACAACGGAGGCACGTACCTTGTTCGGTTCGCTACGGATCGCTTCCAGCACTTCCGGCAGGCTCTGGTATGGAGATTCCTTGTTCACCGCAATCAGGTCCATGTCGAACCACTGGAAGTTGATGTAGCTGAAGTCCTGGATGGTGTAGCTGGCGTTGCCGTCCAGAATAGTGTTGCTGAGATAAGGTGCGAAAGTCGATGAAAATACGGTGTAGCCATCGCCCGGACGGTTCAGTACGTAGTTGGCCGCGATCTGAGTACCGGCACCTTTCTTGTTGATCACCTTGATTGGCTCACCCAGCTCATCGGCCAGGAAGCTGGACATGGCTCGCGTCATGCGATCTGCGCTGCCACCAACACCAAAGCCTACAACGAAGTTCAGAGGCTTGTTGGGGTAGTCACTGGCGTAAGCCGTGCTGGTGGTCATCACAGCAGCAGAAGCCGTTGCAATCGTCGCAGAAGCGAGTAGCGTATTGGCCGCCAGCAGTTTGCGCAGCTTTTTCATCAGCATGAGGAAATCCTCTTCTTATAGTTTTAGGTTAGCGTTAGTGCATTATTCGAACTGACAATCTAACGCCCTAAACTGTCATGAAGCTTGCACAAGCCGAGAAGGTTCATGCAGGAGATCGGAATGCGGATTTTAATTATTGAAGACAACCCAACGCTGGCCAACGGCCTTAAGCAGGTCCTGACGGATGCAGGCTTTGCCGTTGATGCTTTGGCCGACGGCTCGCAGGGTCAGGCACTGCTGCGCCAGCAACTCTACGACCTATTGCTGCTGGATCTGGGTCTCCCCGGCGTTGACGGCCGCACAATTCTCAAACAGTTGCGCCAACAGGGACAGGACCTTCCAGTGCTGATTATCTCTGCCCGTGATCAGTTAGACCAGCGTATAGAAGGTCTGGACCTGGGCGCCGACGATTACCTGTGCAAACCCTTTGAGCTGGAAGAAGTGCTTGCGCGCGTGCGTGCTTTGCTCAGACGCAGCCAGCAGCAAAGCAACAACCTGATTCGTCATGGCGCCATAGAACTGGATACCCGTGCGCACACCCTGAGTCTGGAAGGCGCGCCAATAGAACTCCATCGACGTGAACTGGCGGTGCTGGAATACCTGCTGGCCAATACCGGTCGCGTTGTGAGCAAGGAGCAGATTGCTGAACGCATCAGCTCCTTTGATGACGATGTCAGCGCCACCGCTATCGAAACCTATGTGTCGCGGTTACGCAAAAAGCTTAAAGGCGCTCTGACCCTGAAGACCATCCGCGGTTTGGGCTACCTGCTGGAGGCAGATAGCGCTGATGCTGGCCGTTAACTTCAACTCCATCCGTGTTCGGCTGATTCTCTGGCTGGCTTTGCCCATGACCGCCATTGGGCTGGCGGCCCTGTTACTGACTTCTTCTTTGCTATCCGCACAGGCCAAAAAAGTGTTCGATCGCATGCTGCTGGGTGCCGCACACAGTATTGAGCAGCGACTGGAAGTGCGTAATGGCCAGGCAAAACTGGATATGCCCTACTTTGCCCTGGATACCATAGAGTCGGCGTCCTCCGAGAAGATTTTCTACCGTGTTGAGCGTGTGGACGGTGAGTTGCTGGCCGGTTTCAACGGCCTGCCCATGCCAGACAAGCTTGAGAAAAGTCCGCAGTACTACAACACGGTGTTTGCCGGTAATGATTTGCGCGCCGTGTTTATCCGCATCCCCGGCAACCGCCCCAGTACAGAGGTCTACATTATCGTGGCCGAAAGCCTGCACGGTCGCAGCGCTTTTACCTTCGATATTCTCGGCGTCCTGACGATCATGGCGCTTTTGACCATGCTGTTAACCCTGTTCGCAGCCATGCTGGCCGTGAGCAAAGGGCTGTCACCGCTACAGCAGATCAGTGAATCCATTAAACGGCGTGCGGAGCAAGAACTCAGGCCACTGCACAAGGAAGTTCCACCGGAAGTACAGCCGCTGGTCGACAGCATCAACTATCTGATTCAACGGGTACGCGACAACATTGAGCATATTCAGTATTTCAATGCGGATGTGTCACACCAGTTGCGTACGCCTCTGGCCGAGATCAAAACCCTGTCGGAGCTGGCTCAAAAAGACTTGAAGACGCCCTCAACAGAGGCTGCCGACGTTCCGTCGCAACTGGCCCGCTTTGAACAGATCGAACAGATTACCGACTTCCTCAGCCGAACCACACAACAGCTACTGTCCTATGCGAAAACCCGGCAAAGCCTGATGGATCAACAGATGCTACAGCCACTGGAGCTGGGGCAGTTCTGCCGGGACCTGGTGATGCAACAGGCTCCGCGTATCTATCAGCAGGGTGGAGAGATTGAGTTCATCTGTGATAAGGAAAAACCGATCTACATTCTGGCGGACAGCCTTATGCTCACCGGAGCTATGGTCAACATAATCGACAACGCACTGCTGTATGGTCGTCAAAACGCCAAGCCTGGATTGATTACGGTCGAAGTCGGGATCACGTCCGCTCAAGGCTGGTCAGACGCTTCTGGCTGGGTCTGCGTGCGGGATCAGGGTCCCGGCATTGAAGACAGCAAACTGACAACGGTGACCGACCGTTTTGTTCGTCTGGATCAGCAGACTCCCGGAACCGGGTTGGGCCTGGCGATTGTGCGTCAGGTCTGCGACATCCATCAGGCAGAATTGAGACTGCACAACTTGCGACCTCAGGGACTGGAGGTGAGCATTCACTTTCCGCTGAAGCAGTATTAAATGTTTGAGCCCTGAACCCTTGCGGCGACAGCGTCCTGCTCCTCGCCGCGTTCAGCTTTCAGGCCGGTCGTTTGGGCATCATGTTGCTCAAAGAACTTGAGCATATCCACAAAGACCGGCCGGCGATCGCGCAACATCCAGGTGAGACTCGCCATGATGCCCACATGATCGATATCGGCATAGGTTCGGGTTACGACCTGCCCCGAATGAATTTTAATACGCTCACTCAGCCGATCCATATTACGCCGCCAGACGACAGAGTCCGACTCCCCCCACAGCAGTAACATGGGAGGCTCATCGCCATCGATATGAGTCGTCACCTGCATCTGTGGATAACGCTCCGGTGGTCCAAACATATCGATCAAATCATCCTCGTCCGGCACAAAATCATAGGGCCCCGCCAGACCTGCAAAGGCCTTGATAATGTCCATGGGCTTGTCTTGTGCCTGCAAATAACGTTCATCCGCTGCCAGCAGAGAGGCGATATGGGCACCGGATGAATGCCCCGCGATAAACAGCCGTTCCGGGTCGCCACCAAAACGGTCGATATGATCATGCACCCAGGCAAGTGCACGAGCACCATCATGCACAAATTCAGGGAAGCGCACCTGTGGATATTTACGATAGTCGGCAATAACAGTGACATATCCCTGATTCGCAAACGCCTGACCGACAAAGGGATACATCGATTTATCACCATGGGTCCAGCGTCCACCATAGAAAAACATCAGAACAGGTGCCGGCTCACCAGTCTCATCGGGGCGATAGATATCCAGGCGCTGCTGTTCATCCGGCCCATATGAGAGATCTCGCGCAATCAGCGTATCCCCAATCCGAGCAGGCAAATTGGCCAATCCCAGGCCCAGTTGTGTGCAACCGGCCAGCAGTAGAGCTCCCAACGAAATGAAGAGTGCCTTCATAAAATCCCACCTGATGAATGTATACCTATCTTTACTTTAGATTCTGATAATTGGATTTGTTGCTATATATCAGATTGTGTAGTGGCCAACCGACATTCAAACCTCTATCTTCGTTAGTAACATCAACTGACGCCGGCAGCGGGAAATAACATTCCCCCACTGCCTGTCAGCGGATGCCTGCAGAGCTTCGTATCCATTTCCGACACGAGAATTCAACTTAATGTTTGGCAAGAAAGACGACTGGCAGAGTAAATACAAAGCGCTGGTACGTGAGTCCGAACAGCATGTACAAATAGCTTCACGCGCACTCGTCCAGATGCGCAGCCTCTCAATGCAGCTAGATCTGGCACTGCATGGTCAGTCGACACAGCTCGACCAGCTGCTAAATAAGCTAAAGGTTGAACTGGATGCCGACCGCCTCGATAAGGTCCAAGACCTGTTGCGCCAGACAGAAAAACAGGTGCTCAAACTTGAAGGGGCACGCGCGAAGTCCATCGACAATCTGCTGAAACAGCTAAGAGACTGGTCCAACCTTCTCCTGCTGCAAGATTCCGAAGGGCGTTACAGCACTGACCTGGACGATATCAAACACGATTTGGAAACAGGTACCGGTACGCTGGATCATATGCCGGCTATGGTCGCCTCCCTGTTGGCAGTGCAAAAGAAACTGAGCTCACCCAAGGTTGTTGCAGAACCCGGCAACGACCTGTCTGAATTGAGTGATGTGGTCAGCGCCCGTCTTGCCACTGGCATGCTTGAGTTACTGCAGCAGATGAATGTTCCCAGCCAGTATGCCAAGCGCGCCCACCTGCTGATCAAACGACTGGAGACAGCCAGCCGTCCTGATGCGCTGGAAACTTGCCTGCAGGAAATGTCAGACCTTATGCGCCTGTGTGGCGGTAATCTCGAAGAAGACATCCAGAACTACCTGCTGAATCTGAATGAACAACTCTCGTACCTGCGCCAGTTTGTGGACAGTGCGGATACTCAGGAGCTTAAGCAGAGAAAACGCAACAACCTGCTCGATCAGACGGTACGTCAGGATGTAAACCAGATTCATCAAACCGTACAAAATACTCATGATATCAATGAGTTAAAAAGATCAGTCAATGCTCAGCTCGCCAGCATTATACAAGCCATGAATAATCACAAAATTCATGAAGAAGAGCATCTCAAGGAGATACAGGAAGAAAAGGCAGGACTGATTGCCCGTCTTAACGACATGGAGCAAAAAGCCGAGAGCTTCCGAAAACAGGCCGAAGATGCTCATGTCGAATCCCGTACCGATCCGTTAACCGGTTTGCCGAACCGTCGTGTTTACGATGAACGTCTGGCCGATGAACTGGAGCGCTTTGAGCGCTATGACACCCCGTTCGCGCTCTGTGTGGGTGATATTGACCGCTTCAAATCCATTAATGATCAATACGGCCATCTGGCGGGTGACAAGGTACTGCGTCTGGTTGCCAAGATCCTGCGCCAAAACTTGAGAGGCGTGGATCTGGTAGCACGGTATGGCGGCGAAGAGTTCGTTATGCTGATGCCTTCCACCTCAGTGGAAAGTGCCCGCCAGGCTGCCGAAAAAATCCGCCAGGCTGTTGAGCAAAGCCCCTTTAACTTCCAGGGCCAACCGGTGCATATCACCATCTCTTTTGGTGTCACAGAGGCACAGAAGGGCGATCACGCCCGAGGGCTTTTTGCGCGTGCCGATAGCGCTGTTTATGCAGCCAAGGGGGCAGGGCGCAATTGTGTGCGGGTCAGTGAATAAGCAATTCAATTCACTGGACACTACCCTGCTCTGATAAGCTTTCAAAAGCCAACACCAGAAACCTGTTACGCCCTTTGCACCAGTTCCGGATGGTCTTCTCTTCCTTCAGATCTCAGGCGTTGAGATAGCGATGCTTGAGTTGGCGGATCGACTCCAGCGCTTCCATGCGCTGCAGACGTTGTTCAAGCGTCAGTTCGATCATGACTTGGCTGGGGTAAAGTTGCGGGAGCCCCAGTAGGCTTTCATGGAACGAATCAGCCCCTGCTCGTTGAACTCCATCACATCGATTACATCGATGCTGCCGGGCATCTCGCCATCCAGCACATCCACCCTGAAAGCCATGGCACCGCTGCCCGCATCGGTGGCGCGCACCGGGCCTTGCAGACTGGCACGCATTTTCGAACGCGTCAGACCTTCACGGTAGAACTGGTCGATGTCAGCTTTGCCAACATGGCAAGGCGCTCCGACGGGATCTTCCACTACCGCATCCTCAGCGTACAGTTCGAGAATCGCGTCCACATCCATCGCATCCACACGCTCAATATACAGCTGCATGATTTCCTGAATCCGTTGTGCACTGATCATGGGTATCTCCTTGTTATTGTTATCACATCGAAGCGTTTACGGGGATTATCCGGATAGCGCTTGAACGGCTAGTCGACCCGGGCCGGGTGCCAGCTCAGCGGAGCACCCAACATTTGCCGATATGAGGGGGGCTGGATATCACCCACATCACGAATGCCATAGTCCTGCGCCAATTCAGCACTGATCAGGGTCTGGCCTGACAGCTCTTCAAGCTTTGGATCGTCCAACAGGGCAACAATCACGCGACCATTGAACTCCGGTGTTTCACCCTGTTGCATGATGTCGGCATAGGCATCCGGGCGAGCGCTGGCTGCAATCGCCGAACGTTCCGTTCGCTGAGGGCCCAGCCAGAGCGAAATACTGGCGACACCGGTGCCTTCAAAATCCACCGCCATATCCGCCGCCATCTTGTCCCCACCGGCTTTTTGAGCGCCGTAGACAGGTCCGTGCATATAACAGCCGGCACCGTAAGACGAAGTAAACACAATCAGCCCCTTGCCCGTTTTCAGTAACAGGGGCGCAGCATAGTAGCTGGCTACGTAGGATGACTTCAGACCCACATCGAGCATACGCGTCATATCCAGCGGCTTGTTCCAGAACGGGCCTGAATCGATCAGGTTTTCATGCAAAGCGATGGCATTGTTCACCAGCAGATCCAGACGCCCCTGTTCCCGCTCAACCCGGGCAAAGAGCTCACGTACCTGTTCATCATCGCCATGATCACAGGCCACGGGTATCCCTTTGCCACCGGCCTGGGTGATGGCATCGGCAGTTTCTTCCAGCGTACCGGGCAGAGCCTGGCCGTGCAGGGTCATTTTGCTTTGAGACAGTGAACGGCCGGTCAAATAGACGGTAAAACCCGCCTGCCCCAGCGCGATCGCGATGCCTTTGCCGACACCGCGGCTGGCTCCGGTTACGACCGCTACACGCGATTGGGTATTGCTCATCATGCAATCCTTTCTTGTTTTAGTGTTCTCAGGCCTTGTCGTAATCCCGCTTCAACACCAGCTTGTCGACCTTATTGGACGCATTCACCGGCAGTGCCGAGACAAAGCGTACCTGGCGCGGGACTTTGTAGTTGGCCATTTTCTCGCGCGACCAGTGGATAAGGTCCTGATCAATCAAGCGACTGCCGTGCTTCTTGACGACAAAGGCACAACCGACCTCACCCATGCGCTCGTCGGGCACACCGATCACCGCAACCTGAGCCACTTCAGGGTGTTCCACCAAAGCGGCTTCGATTTCAGCCGGATAGCAGTTAAAGCCCCCTACTATGAACATGTCTTTCAGACGGCCGGTAATGCGCAGATAGCCATTTTCATCCAGCGAACCTACATCACCGGTGTGCAGCCAATTATCCGCATCGATGGCTTCAGCCGTGGCGGCTTCGTTCTGGTAATAGCCCAGCATGATGTTGGGACTGCGCACGCAGATCTCGCCATCTTCGTTCGGACCCAACTGCTGCCCGTCCTGATCGAAGATCGCCACTTCAGTGCCCGCAATCGCCTTGCCACTGGTGCCTGCAATAACCTCTGCCGGATCGTCAGGGTCACAGATGGTGGCGATGCCGCTGCACTCAGTCAGACCATAGGCCGTAGTCACAACCTTGAAGCCCAACTCGTTGCGCATGCGTTCAATCAGAATCGGTGGGATGGATGAAGATCCGGTAGATGCCGCACGCAGACTGCTGAGGTCCTTTTTGGCCAGTTCGGGATGCGCCAACAGCGACAGGTAGAGTGTAGGTGGCCCCGGCAATACCGAGACCCTGTCCTGCTCAATCCGCTCCAGTACTTCGTCGGCATCAAATACCGGGTGCGGCAGAATGGTTACACCGCACATCAAGCTGCACAGCCAACCGGCCTTGTAACCGAAGGTGTGGAAAAACGGGTTCACAATCAGGAAGCGATCATCCGGCGCCAATCCCAGTGTTTTGGCAAACTCTGCAAAGGCTCTCAGCCCCGCACCATGGGTACTCATCACACCCTTGGGTTTGCCGGTCGTGCCGGAGGTGAACATCAGATCAGCCAGGCTGTCTTCCGTAAGCTCAGCCGCACGGACCCGAGCACAGGATTCACTGACCACCTGCCCCTGTTCAATAAAGGCATCCCAGTCCAGACTCTTGGCCAGAGGAGCGCCCTTGCGGGCACTCATGATAATGGTCATATCCAGCTGGTTAGCGCAGGGCTCCACCAGTTGTGCCGGATAATCCGTGTCAAGAAAGTCCCCCACGGAAAACAGCACCCGGGTCCCACTGCGCACAATAATGTCGGTGGCCTCAGCGGCTTTCATCCGGGTATTGATCGGAACCAGCACCGCACCCGCCATCTGCAACCCCAGGGTTGCCAGAATCCAGCGGGCGCAATTGGGTGCCCATACGGCGACTCGATCACCGGGTTTGACGCCCAGCTGGATCAAGCCACGG
Source organism: Marinobacterium sp. (assembly GCA_048260865.1). GTDB lineage: Bacteria > Pseudomonadota > Gammaproteobacteria > Pseudomonadales > Balneatricaceae > Marinobacterium. Next base: position 296,297 of record JBLXGN010000004.1, read on the forward strand.
GCCACATCCAGTGCACGCGTAGCCAAATCCGCATAATCGATTCGCTCACCGGCATCTTCAATGGCTGCACGATCGGCAAAGCGACGTGAGGCTTCCAACACCAGCTCGGCGGTGGTGGCTGTTCGTAGCGGGAGGTCCAGTTGTGTTTGCATGCTGGTCATATCAAATACTCATGATGAATTGGCCGCTATCAACTCGCAGCTCTATGCCGTTGATGGCCCGCGCATCGTCCGAGGCCAGAAAGGCTACGGCAGCAGCAACATCTTCTGGCTGACACATTCGATGCATGGGGTCGCGGTCAATAGTGAAGTTGTTCGGGTCGATACCCTCGGGGTAGGAAGCAAGGGTCATGGGCGTCAGCACACCATCGGGGTGAACGGAGTTACAGCGCACACGGTATTTTTGCTTGCGGCAATGCGCCGCTACCACCCGCGTCAGCGCCGCTACCGACCCTTTGGATGCGCTATACGCGAGGTAATCCATACGGGCGGCCAAGGCGGCGATGGACGAAATATTGATGATCGAGCCGCCATGAACTTTCAGCAGTTCCAGGCCCTTTTTACAGCCTAAAAACACACTGTCGGAGTTGATCCGGTGCAGCAGTTGCCAATCTTCCAGGCTGGTGTCTTCTATGGTGCCCGGTTTCAGAATGGCCGCATTATTCACCAGCACATCCAACCGACCTTCCTGCTCTCGAATGCTGTTCAGTACCTTGTCCCAATCATCAGGGTCGGCCACATCCATGCTCATAAAGCGGGCTGTCTTGCCCAGTTGTTCGGCTGCAGCGCGGCCTTTGGCTTCCTGCAGATCAGTGAGAACGACGCGCGCCCCCGCTGCAATCAGTTTTTGTGCGACCGCCAGCCCCACACCACCTGCCGCACCGGTTACCAGAGCGACTTTGTTATCCATTGACGTTGTCATTCATGTGATCCTTATGCACTAGCCATCATCGGCGAAGACTGTTCCGAGCGGGGAAGAGCAGCCTTGGCTGCAGCCACTCCGGCACGGCGTCCAGAAAACACGCAATCCGCCAGAGACAGTCCGCTTACGTAGAGATTTGAAGGGATACCGACGGCCGTTCGGCCTGCGGCGTACAAGCCTGGGATACCCGTGCCCTGTTCGCTCAGAACCTGACCGTTGGTTTCATCGACCTTGAGCCCGCCCAACGTCAGCGCTCCCAGCGGCAAGACACCAGAGCTGACCGATATATCCAGCGCATAGAAAGGCCCCTGTCTAAGGGCCTGACAGGATCCTGAGGATTTACCCTGAGGATCTTCACGGCCATCGCGGATTGCCTGGTTGTACTCACGCAGAGAGGCTTCCAGCGCTGCGACGTCCATACCGGTTTTACGTGCCAGTTCTGCCGGAGTTTTGCCCTTTTTGGCACCCAGAAGCATCATCACCAGCGCCGGTACTGACTGGAACCACCAGTAGCGACCAAAGGCCGCCTGTCGAATGGATTGGCTGCGTAGAGGCTTATCGAGGATCAACCAGGCCTTGCCACCCTGCTCTTCGCAAATGGCATAGCCCAGCTTGGCGCCATAAACCTCTTCGTTACAAAAACGCTCCCCGCTGGCATTGACCGCAATACCCTTGGGCCACTTCTGTGGCGGGTTGATAAAGCGCCAGGCGGAAACATTGTTGAGGTGATCGGTTGCAGCACCGGCAGACTGGCCCAGCCGCAGGCCACTGCCATCGCACCCCGTGGCTCCAATCTTGAAGTTGCGGCGGTACTTGGGCGCATACTGTTTGATCATCGCCTTGTTAAACACAAAACCGCCGGTGCTAAGAATCACACCCTTGCGTGCACGCACCAATACTGGCCGGGCACGCTGCTGCTCCAGTGCGGCCAGTTTCTGTCGCAGGCGATTACAGTAACCCGGCGCCAGATTTTGCAGTTTCTCTGCACGCTGAGCCCATTTGGCATGAAGCCTGGCAAACTTGCTTCCCGCAGGCAATGACCAAAGTTCAGCGCCCACAACCACACCGTCCGAACTCATCACCAGACGACGCACGGCGGATTGAGTCAGGGTGCGAATACCCCGCTTCACGCAGGCGGCCTGTAAGTGCGAATAAAGCACCACACCACCGTGCCCTTTACCCACTGTCCGGTGGCCACGCGGAGGAGGCGGCAAGCTCCCTTTGAAGGCAGGTACCAACTCATTACCGGAGTAGTAGAGGTAGTAGCCGTTCTGCGGATAGGATGTTTTGCCGCCCGGTGGAACTGTATGGGTGTAGGGCGTGCCCATCGACTCCAGCCAATGCAGGTTATCCACACTGCTGTCACAGAAGCGTTTCAGGGTGTCGTCAGAGACCACCCCCTGAACCTCATGCTGGAGATACTTGAACATCTCCTCGGGTGTATCTTTAAAGCCGGCTCGCTGCTGATGCTGAGTACCGCCACCGGCGTATACCACACCACCGCTTTTGGCACTGGCCCCACCGCCCGTAAAGCGGTCAGCCACAATGACATCAGCTCCCTGGTCATGCGCTTCAATCGCAGCACAGGCCCCCGCGGCCCCCCAGCCAACCACCAGCACATCGCAGGTTTGGTCCCAGCGCTGCTGGTCCGCCGAGGCGATGTACAAAGGCTCGTCTATGGAGGTGACACTAGTCTGTATGGCAGCACTTCCAGCCTCGGCGCTCATGACATCACCTTTTCATCCGCTGTCTGCTTCGCCAGATCATGGGCAGCGATGTAACCGAAGGTCATGGCAGGCCCCAGCGTCGCACCAGCACCAGGATAAGTGGTGCCCATCACCGAAGCAGAACAGTTACCGATGGCATAGAGGCCTTTGATCTCACTGCCGTCTTCACGGACGACGCAGCCGCGCTCGTTGGTCAGCAGCCCGCCTTTGGTGCCAATATCACCGGCATCCATCCGCATGGCATAGAAAGGCCCTTTCCTGATCGGTGCCAGACAAGGATTGGGCTTCACATTGCTGTCGCCGTAGTAGCGGTCAAACACATTGCCACCGCGCTGGAAATCTTCATCATTACCCGAAGCGGCAAAGCCATTTACACGTTCGACCGTGCTTTTCAAACCGGACGCATCGACTCCGATTTGTTCCGCCAGGGCGTCCAGACTTTCAGCTTTCCAATACACGGAATTGAGCCATGACTTGGGTAAGCGCATGTCCGGCATCACCTGCGAGGGCATCAATGGCCCCATGGCATAGTTGAAGCGGAAGTGAGCATCAAAAATCACCCACGCAGGAACCGTCTTGCCATTGGTCTTGATGTTGTCCTTGTACATTTCATCGACGAACTCGAGATAGCCAACCGCCTCATTCACGAAGCGCTTGCCTTCACCATTCACGACGATAGCGCCAGGGAAAGCACGCTCGGCAAATACACCACGCGCCTTGTCTTCCTTGGGTACGCTGATAGTGGGCGCCCACCAGGCCCAATCCAGCATGGCAGTTGCCGCGCCCAGGGCCTGACCCGCTTCCAGTGCGGCACCGGTATTCTGACCCGGGGGTGTCGCACTCCATTCCACGCGTGTCGGCTTCGGCAGGTACTTGTCTCGCAGCGCCTGATTTTGCTCGAAACCACCCGAGCCCAGAATCACGCCCTTGCGCACCTGAATGATCTGCTCCTTACCGTTGCGCTTAACAATCAAACCACTGATGCGACCATTGGTTTCGATCAGCTCCTGAAAATCGGTGTTCAGCCACAACGGCACCTTGCGATCCATCAGGGACACACGCAGCGAGGCAACCAATGCATTACCAAGCGCAGCGCGGCGATCGTTGCGGGTTTTGCGTCGCCATTTGAAATCCAGCTTGTAGCGCAGCATCAGCCAGACAATCATCAGGCGCCAGCCTCGCTCCTTGGACATCGCCTTATGTGCATGGCGCGCCGTCCAGGCAATCTTGCCCAGCAGCAAGGTGGTGGGAGATGCCGGACGCAGATTTTCGACTTCATCCCCCAGCTTGCTGGTATCAAAGAGTTCAGGGTCCAGCGTGCGTCCGCCCGGTGCGGAGCCCGGCAGGTGCTGGTAGTAATCAGGATAACGCTCAGCCACGGTGTAGTTAAGGTGAGTATTTTCCTGCAGGTACTGCATCATCTTGGGCGCGTTATCCAGATAGGCACGCAGACGTTTTTCGTCGACCGTCCCCTGGGTAGACGCTTTCAAATAGGTCAGCGCCTGGTCATAGCTATCGTTGCCGCCCTTGGCTTTGAAATAATGGTTGTTGGGAACCCAGATACCACCGCCAGACAAGGCCGAGGTGCCGCCATACTTGTCACTTTTTTCGACGATGAGCACACTCATCCCCTGATCGGCTGCAAAAATTGCCGCGGACATGGCGCCGGCGCCAGACCCGACCACCACCACATCATAGGTGTCGGTGACGTTTGCCTGTGAAGTCATCTGCTCTCTCCATTTTATTATTCTCAACCCGGACAGCTCGGGAGCTGCATGGCCAAAACCTTTGGCACTTGGGGTCCATAATGCGCAACGCAGACAGGGGCCAGCATCGTCAAAGCGGACTAATTGGAAACCTTATTGGAGAGCAACGGCAGCGGGCAGAACGCCCACTGCTTGAGGTGTTGCAGGATGTGTATCAGAAAAGGAATTTCAGAGGAAAAACTGCTTTTTAATCTGCTGCTTAAGCAACTTGCCAGCCGGATTTCGCGGCAGCTTGTCCTGCTGCACAGAGATCAGTGAAGGCACCTTGTAACTGGCCAGGTGTTCAGCAACAAACGCCTGCAAATAGGACTCGTCCAACTCTTCGCCCGCCTGGATAGCAACCACGGCAACAACGGCTTCCCCGGTATCTTCGTCGGGCACACCCATGACCGCAGCTTCACGCACCAGGGGATGACGCAGCAGGCAGGATTCCACCTCAGCCGCAGCAATGTTTTCACCAGCGCGGTTGATAACATCTTTGAGACGATCGACTATGTAAATCATTCCCTGCTGATCCACATGGCCAAGATCGCCGGTATGTAACCAGCCATCACGCAAGGCATCTGCGGTGGCCTCAGGGCTATTCAGATACTCGGTCATCAGCGCTACCGAGCGCAGGCAGATCTCACCATCTTCACCTTGAGGCAGCACTTGCCCCTCAGGCGAGACTACCTGGACTTCCATCAAGGGAGACATCAGCCCTGAAGATCGAGGCTGGAATCGGAAAATATCACCCGAGATACCGGCCCCAACACCATTGGATTCCGTCATGCCATAACCAATACCCACCAGCTGATCCGGCAAGGCATCCAACACCTCATCGATCAACCCCTGAGGCAGGCCGGCACCACCAAAACCAAGTCCGAACAGTCCGCCTTTCACCTCATCGGTATGGAACTGCTCTTCACGCAATAGCTGCATCACCATGGACGGCGCGCCATTGAATTGCGCCACCTGCTCCCGTGCCATGATATCCACAGCGGTTTTGGGGTCCCACTTGTGCATAAACACCAAACGCCGGCCCGTACGAACAGCCGTCAGTAACTGAGCATGCAAGCCACTGACATGGAAGAGCGGCACCGCGGTCAGAATTACCGGCACACGCTGCATCGCCTGGATACGCGCCATCGCCTTCGGAGAGGTCATCGCCGACACAGCACTGATGTAATCGATATTGAACAGTGCCTGACAAACCGCACGGTGACTGGAGACAACTGCCTTGGCACGACTGGTGGCACCAGAGGTAAACAGAATCAGTGCAGGGTCTTCAGGATCAGGCTTTACATCTGGCAAGGCACCTACCGGACGCACAACCACTTCATCAAAGCGCTGGCATCGGCTGGCGCCCACTTCAGGCGAAGGTCCTACCAACAGAATACGAGTTTTGGCATCCACGGCACCGGCTTCGATGCGCTCAAGACGGTCGGTATCACAGGCCAGTACGGCGGCATCGAGCCCATCAAGCGCATCACGCAGTTCTTCACCCAAACCAAAACTGTTCAGGGGTGCAGGTACAGCCCCCAATCGAGCTGCCGCTACAAACACCGCCACCCACTCAGGGCGATTGCGCATGGCGATAGCCACACGATCACCGGGTTTCACGCCTTCACAGTACATCCAGGATGCCAGTGCATCCACATGGGCATAAAAGCGGCGGTAGCTCCAGCGATCATCCTGATAGACCAGAAAACAGTCATCATCTTCTCGGCGGGCCTGAGCCAACATTTCGACCAGGTTGGCGGGCGCATTCTTGTAGATTTTTTGCATGCCCTGACGGGTTTCAATTTCGGCGAGTTCGAAGGGCGCGCCGGGGGAGGTAAGCTGGGCGCTTACAATTGCCGCTTTTTCGACTACGGAGGGTTCGGCTGCGTTGGGTTCAGCACTGGTGGTCATGGACTTCTCCTTTTATTGTTTTTTAAGCAATTCAATCACTCTGTGCGATAGCGGTCCAGCCCCTGCTCATCGGTTTGGCAGGTCAATTTACCGATACTCATCAAATAGTTAAGGTGAGCCAGGGTCTCACCCAACGCCAGCATCAACTCAATCGATTTGAGCTCTCGCTTGAACAGCCACCCCATCGCCTCCCAGGCCGTAAAGACCTTGTGTGCATACCCTTGGGTCAAGAGCAGATCCAGCTGCCGTTGATGATGCTGGTGCAGCTGATCCAGTCGCGTATGCAGCCCACGAAAGACCTGCCCATGCGCCGGTAACACCAGCGTATCGACGGCCAGGGTGTGCAGACGATCCAAGGATTTGAGCCAGAGCTTCAAGTTATTGGCGCGCGGCTCCACATCACTGACCAGTACATTGGAACTGATCCCCGGCAGCACCTGATCGCCCGCCAACAGAATTTGATCCTCCGCAGCATACAGACACGCATGTTCTGGCGAGTGCCCTTCGCCTATTACCACACGCCAACTGCGTTTACCGATATCCAACGCCTCACCTTCACGCAAGCGAATAAAGCTGGGCGGGAAATCCGGGATAAAGGGATCGCGGCGATGAGAACTCAACATGCGATCAAAGCGATCGGATGGCATCCCCGCACGCAGGAAAAAGGCACGTTGCGAGTCTTCTTTCACTTCGGTATTGGTGCTGGCCAATGCCCGCATGGTGAAATATTCACCGTGCGTCATATACAGCGGCGCATCAAACTCTTGCATCAACCAACTGGCCAACCCGGCATGGTCGTAATGGAAGTGGGTACAAATCACGCCTTTCAGTGTCTTACCGGGAAAAACCTTTTGCGCGAGCAAACGCCAGCATTCTCGCGACGCTTCTGTATTCAGCCCGGTATCAACCAGATACCAGCCATCCACATCATCCAGCAGATAGACATTGATATGATCAAGCGCCATCGGCATCGGAATGCGCGCCCAATAGACGCCGGAGGCTACCTCGGTCACGTCACCTGGCGCCTCGGGGATGGTGAAAGGATAGTCCAGGGCTTCCTTTTCAGCCGCCTTGCGTTGACGTACTTCAGCTTCGGTCTCGGGTTGTGACATGCGAATCTCCTTGTGCAATGGCGGCCTCTAATCAGCAGCGGGCCTTATTGGCAGGTGGCAGCATGGGCACACCTCTTCTTATGCTGACATCTGACGCTATTCCCCATAGCACGGACCACGTCCAAAAGGACGATGCTCAATTTGACCGAGCCGATAGTCTGGCCCCACAACAATAACGATCACTGGAGCCTGACATGTCGATCATGCCACCCAAGGTCACCCCCAGAAGTCACTTCACCCTGGCACTACTGGCGATGGTCTACATTTTTTCGTTTATCGATCGCAATGTGATTGCCATCGTGATCGAGCCCATCAAACAGGAATTCGGCGTGTCCGATACGCTGATGGGTCTGTTGACCGGTCTGGCCTTTGCGGTTCTCTACGGCATTTTGGGTATTCCGCTGGGGCGCATGGTGGATATGGGTGCTGACCGCCGCAAGATGATCTCCATCTGCTGCGGCCTCTGGAGCCTGGCAACCATGGCTTGCGGTATGGCCAGCAACTTCTGGCAACTGTTGATTTCACGCATGACCGTAGCCGTTGGCGAAGCAGGCGGCATGGCACCTTCGGTCTCTATGGTGTCAGACCTCTACCCGAAATCCCGCCGCTCCACTGCCCTGAGCATCTTCATGCTGGGCCCACAGGTCGGTCTGTTGATTGCCATGGTTGTGGGTGGCTATATCGCTCAGACCTACGGTTGGCGTACCACCTTTATCGTATTCGGTATTCCCGGCGTGCTGCTGGCCGCAACCCTTTGGCTATTCACCCGTGACCCGGGCCGTGGCGTGTTCGATACCGAGGAAGAACGACGCCAGGCCAAGGCCGCACGCAATATCAAAGCGGGCTCCCAGATCAAAAGCATCTTTCAGATTCGCGCTTTTGTCTTTCTGTGCCTGGGTGTTTCTCTGACCGGCGTAGTCGGCTACGGCTTTGGCATCTGGGCCCCTACATTCCTGCTGCGCACCTATGAAATGCCACTGGCACAAGCCGGCTTCCTGTTTGGTATGGCCAGCGGCATCTTTGCCATTCTGGGCACCCTGTTCTGCGGCTGGATCTGTGACCGCCTGATTCGCCGCGACACACGTTGGCAGCTGGCCCTGCCCATGACCGGGATTCTGATCAGCCTGCCGATGGGCATCGCCTTTTTGCTCTGGCCCAAGACATCGAGCTTCCAGCTGGCAGGTTTTGATATCCCCTATGCCATGCTGTTTTGTGCAGCCTTTGCCTTCTTTCAAAGCTGGTGGCCGACCCTCACCTTTGCCGCCGCAAGCCACCTGCTCACCAGCTCACAGCGCGCGCTTGGTGCTGCCTTTATCAACCTCTTCATGACGCTGGTTGGCGCAGGTCTTGGGCCCTTTCTTTCAGGGACGCTGAGCGATGCATACACCCAAACAATGGGGCCAGACGGGCTGCGCTGGGCACTGACAACCGTACTCTGCCTGCTGTTGCTGAGCGCCTTCTTTTATGGACTGGCGATCACTCCCTATAAACGTCGCCTGCAACAGCTGGATTCCAATATTCAATAGTAGCTGGACTTGATCCAGATCAGGCCCGAATACGGCCATATCGTCCAAACAGGGTATGTCCCGATCCGAGTCGAAATTCAGAATCGACCGGGTGATAACAACAAGACCCAGGAGTTTCCCCATGGCAACATCTCAGGACTACCGGCTCGGTGATTACACCTTTCCACGCGGCTGGTTCATGATTGCAACTTCAGACGAAATCAACACCCATAAGCCGCTGGCGGTTCGCTTCTTCGGTCGCGACTTCGCGCTTTACCGTGGTCAGGCAACCGGTAAGGTAGTTCTACTGGATGCCTATTGCCCGCATATGAAAACCCACCTGGCCGCGCCCAACGATACGTCTTATGTCATCATCGACGGCGGTGGTACCAATATTGAGGGCGACAGTATTCGCTGTCCTTACCACGCCTGGCGCTTCGGCCCTGATGGTCAGTGTGATGATATTCCCTACCATGACGGCCCTATCCCCAAAACGGCTTGCGTAAAGTCCTGGACCGTTAAAGAGAGCCTGGGCGCCATCTGGGTATGGCACGACCCTGAAGGGGGTGAGCCAGAGTGGCATCATCCGTCTCTGCCGGAGTGGGACGACGAGTCCTGGGTACAGTGGAAATATGATGATCTCGGCATGCTGGAACAGCACCCACAGGAAGTGATCGACAATATCTGCGATTACGGCCACCTGAGCCCGATTCACGGCTCTACCGTGCAGCGCTACGAGAATGAGTTTAAAGGTCATTTGGCGATTCAGCGCCAGTGTGGTCCGCACCGTACACTGGTTGGTGACGATGGCCATAGCCCGGTACTGCACACCATCACGACTTACCATGGGCCGGGTGTACTGGTGTCTTACCTGACCGGCTTGTACGAAGCCATTCTGTTTATTACCCATACACCGGTGGAAGATGGCTCCATCCGTGTCTGGCACGCGCTGCTGGTGAAATCACCCAATGGCAACGAGAAAGTGACCATCGAAGACAAAATTGCGGCAGCCCAGTTCCAGGAATCCAGCCGTCTGGCGTTTGCACAGGACTTTGAAGTCTGGACCAACAAGGCCCCCTGCCTGAACGGACTATTTCTCCCCAGTGACGGCCCTTTTATGAAGGCACGTATCTGGTACAAGCAGTTCTACAATCCACGTGACCGCCGGGCTGAATTTGTGGACAAAGTCGATGGGGTTTATGTGCCCAAGGGTATACCCGCATACACCGAGCAATAATTTAACATCCAAAAAACCGAAAACTGTTGGTTAATATAAAAAGCCTGAAAAGACATTTTCAGGCTTTTTTATTAGGTAGCCTTCTATAGAGTATTCAGCGCCTTATAGATCTATCGTCCAAATAGAGTATGCCCTGCTTGCGTGTGCACTTCAGAATCAAAAAAGTACCGGCCACATCGGTTTGGCCTCTACCGGTAAAGCCCACTATGAATTTCTTTTGACGTGACCGATGTTGCTTCGGTCAAGCCTGTCACTCAAATGGTCATTAAGGTGCGTTGATTAATAACAGGATCATCCGGTCAAACATAATAAGGAGAATTGACCAATGAAACCCTCCCTATTAGCCACATCGCTACTGGCGATGAGTGCGCTACTCTCTCCCTGTCTGCAGGCAAGTGAAAAGCCGAATGTCATTGTGATGGTTGCCGATGATCTTGGCTGGAATGATGTCGGCTTCCACGGTGGTGATATCGAAACACCGTCACTGGATCGTCTGGCAAATGAAGGCACCCAACTGGGCCGCTTCTACACCACCCCCATCTGTTCTCCCACACGTGCAGCACTGATGACGGGGCGAGATCCTATGAAGCTGGGTGTTGCCTATAGCGTCGTTCTACCCTGGGACAATAACGGTGTGCACCCTGATGAGCACTTCATGCCTCAAACGTTTAAGGCGGCTGGCTATCAGACGGCCATGGTGGGCAAATGGCATCTGGGCCACTCCCAACAAACCTTCCACCCCAACGAACGTGGCTTTGAACATTTTTATGGCCACCTGCATACCGAGGTTGGTTACTTCCCGCCGTTCAGTAATCAGGGCGGAAAAGACTTCCAGCGTAATGGCGTATCCATTGACGATCAGGGCTATGAAACCTACCTGCTTGCCGATGAGGTCAACCGCTTCATTCGTGAGCGCGATAAAGAGAAACCGTTCTTCGTGTATCTGCCTTTCCTGGCACCACATACCCCGCTCGATGCTCCGCAGGAGTTGGTAGACAAGTACAAGAATATCAATACCGAACTGGCGCCCTCTCGCTCCAAGGGTGCCGACCAGTCGCGCCAGCTGGCCAAAATGCGGGGTACTCCAAGCGCTCGCCCCATGTACGCTGCGGTACTGGATGGCATGGACCAAGCCATCGGCAAAGTGCTTGAAACTCTGGACGAGGAGGGCATTGCCGATAACACCATAGTGGTCTTTATGAGTGATAACGGTGGCGCCGCCTACCATTACGGTGGGGCCGACAACTACCCTCTGAGAGGCGGCAAAGGTGAAACATTTGAGGGTGGCATTCGTGTCATTTCACTGATCCGCTGGCCTGAGAAAGTGCCGGCCGGAGAGAAAATGACGCAACGCATGTCCGTGATGGATATATTCCCGACCTTGGCTGAAGCAGCGGGTATAGAGCCGCATAATCGTCGCCCATTTAATGGCGATTCCATGTGGTCTGCCATCACCCGCGGAGAAATCCAGAAGCGCGAAAAGTACTTCTATTTTGCGTCTGAAATCCCGGTCTACGGCCAATTCAACCTGACGGTCTTTAACGATGAGTGGAAGCTGGTACAGGAATTGGAGCAGGATCAGCTGGAAACACGTGTCACCAATTATCTGTTCCACATTGCTGAAGACCCCTATGAGAACAACAACCTGGCCGAACAGCATCCGGAACGGGTCGCCGAGATGAGTAAAATGATTCAGGAATGGCGAGCCCTCAGTCCCATCAATGCGGTACGTGCAACGCTGGCACCGCCACCGGGCTGGCGTCCTCCTAAGGACTGGGCAAACTACCCCAGACCTATCGACAGCCTGCAAGATAAAGAGACCGTCGGTGTATTCCCCAGTGAGTCGATCATGCGTTACCTGGATTACCTGCATGGCGAGCGTGGCCGACTGCTGTATGACTGCCCACAACCTAAAGGCAGTATCCAGGAGTCGATGACCAGTAATGACAAATGCCAGATAACAGGGCGTTTCTATAATTGGAAGGAATAACGGCTTGATCGGGATGAAGGCATAAACCTGCCTTCATCCTTTTTTATTTCGTTGATCACAACACTCCAGAGGACATTTATACAAACATCTGAATATGTATATTTTACATATGCTCTCTCGTGCTCAGGTAGCACGCCTATTCAAAGCCACTGGAATAATATCAGTGGTATCTCTCTGGATCTAATCACACCCGGATATTCAAGATATCTATTACACCCGAGTTCAACCTTTGATAAAAGAAAAACGCTAATTTATCACCCTAGTCTATTCAGACGATTTTTTATCCAACCGACTCCAGAACAATCACCAGACAACAACAAAAAAAACCCTCTGTTGGCAGCAGACAATCCGAGACAGGTTGCCTAAACGGTTGGGTTCACATCTGGAGGCAAGATGAGAAAGCAGCAACTGTGGAAGCCATTAGCCGCTTCTGTCGTCCTGGCACTATCCGCATCCGCCCATGCCAAGGTTTCATCTGATGAAGCCAGCAAACTTGGCAATGAACTGACTTGCATGGGCGGCTTAGCCGCTGGCAATGAAGCAGGCACCATTCCACCGTTTTCCGGTAAATGGCAAGGAACCCCACCGGGAGTCGAATACACTCCACACGTAGGTCAGCACCCGGTTGACCCTTACCCGAATGACAAACCCATTTTTCAAATCACTGGCCAGAACTGGGAGCAATACAAGAACAACCTGACCGAAGGCCAGATTGCACTCCTGCAGCGCTTCCCCGATACCTATCGCATTCCCGTTTACGAAGGTCGACGCGATTTCGGTTACCCGGAACAAATCTGCGAGGTGGCCAAGCATAACGCCACCGCTGCCGAACTCGTTGACGAGGGGATGGGATTCACGGGCTACATGGGAGCAATTCCGTTCCCCATCCCCAGTGGTGACAACATTGCCATGCAGGTACTGGCCAATCACAACTTCCCGGCACGCGCTTCCAGCGAGGTGATGGACGAGCGTGATATGGCAAACGTGAACTCCGACGGCACCATCACCTGGGGCAAGACTGTTAACCGCGGTCTCAGTGTGGTGAACGCTCCAGAAAACATTGGTAAGCCGGTCGATGCCATCATGGCATATAACGACACCGGCACTCTGTTGCCCACTCGAGACAAAGGAAAGCGTACCGTCTCTATAGAGCCTGCCAACTTTGCTCAAGGCCAGCGCCTGGCCTGGACCTACAACCCTGGCACCCGACGCGTCCGACAGCTGCCGGAATACGGTTATGATACCCCCTCAGCAGGCACCTCAGGAAAGATCGTCATCGATCAGGACCGCTTGATGAATGGCTCTCCTGATCGCTTTGACTGGACCTTGAAAGGTAAACGCGAGATCTATGTGCCAGCGAACGCCTACCGCATCCATGAAAAGGATGTCTCCTACGACGAGTTGCTAACCCCGAATCATCCCAACCCGGATTTCATGCGTTACGAACTGCGCCGTGTCTGGGTACTGGAAGGCACTTTGAAAAGCACCCATCGTCACAAGTTCGGCAAGCGCGTGCTGTTCATTGATGAAGATACCTGGCATGGCGTGCTGAGCGATTACTACGACACCCGTGGTGAGCTGGTGAACCATGGCCTGCTGAACTACTACTACGCCTATGACATCAATGCCTGGCATGCAGGCACCAGTGTCTACTTCGACCTCGCTTCGGGCGGTTACGTTGCTTACAACCTGTTCCAGGATCTGGAAAAAGGTCCTGTGCTGAACGCGGGCGGCTTGTCTCCGGACATGTTCACCCCGGCAGCTCTGCGACGAAACGCCCACTAAATTCTGCGAGGAAAGATAAATGACAGATTTCAAACCCAATTTGCTGGCCCTCGCAATCCTAGGTGCCGGTTTGGCAACTCAAGTTCAGGCCGGTGAAAGAATCGACCTGGGCAACGATATGACCCTGGACTGGAAAGGTACGCTCAGCTATAGCGCCGCCGCGCGACTGGAAGACCGCGATCCAACCCTGACCAGTAGCGGTAACCAAAACTTTGACGATGGTGACATGACCGCCAACCGTCTCTCCCTGTTGATGGAAGGTCACCTGCGTGCGGGGAACAAGGGCCTTGTGATGTCGGCCAGTACCTTCTACGACGATGTCTATCAGGATGATGACAAGTTCAGTGACGATGCGCAGAAATACCATGGCGGCTATACGCGCCTGCTGGACCTGTACGGTTATATCAACACGGAAGTGGGTGACGGCAGCTATCTCGACCTGCGTGTGGGTAAACACGTAGTTGCCTGGGGTGAAGCCCTGTTCATGCCCAGCATGTCTCTGGCGCAAGGCCCATCCGATGGCACCAAAACCGGTATTCCTGGCATTGAAGTAAAAGACATTCTGTTACCGGAAGATCAGGTATCGGCTCAGTTCGAGGTGACTCCCAACTGGTCTCTGCTCGCTCATGCTCAGTACAACTGGCACCCGGTTCAGGTACCTGAGCCAGGCAGTTACCTGAGCACCAGTGAAGCCGTGGGTGAAGGCGCTACCTGCCTGAGTGCTGCTCCCGGCCAGCCCTGTTACTTCGGTAATCGCCGTGGCGATATTGAGCCCGACGAGATGGGTCAATGGGGTGTGGGTACCCGTTTCCGTTCCAGCCTGGAAACCGAGTGGGGTCTTTACTTCATGAACTACCATGATCGTATTCCATTGACGGAAGTGACGATCAACCCGGATTTCAGTGCTGACTACCGCGTACGTTACTTCGATAACATCAAGCTGTACGGTGCCACCATGACCACCTCACTGGGCATGGCATCTGTCGCAGCGGAAGTAACTTACAAAGAAGGTGCTCCGGCACTGGTCAACACCAGCTTCTTCGGCAGAGCCATGCCGTCACCGGCGCGTGCTGACATTTTGCAGACCAACGTGAACGCCATCGTCAACTTTGGCCGTTCCTGGCTGGCGGACACCGCCAACCTCACAGCTGAGCTGTCCTATGTGGATATCATGGATGTGGAGTCTGTGGGTATCGCCGGTGTAGCCGGCAGCTCAACTGACGAGCTGTACTACGATGATCATGGCCTGGCGTTCAGCAGCAGTTTGTCACTGAGCTACCCCGGTATCACTGAATCCTGGGACTTGAATGTGCCCCTGGCCTACTCACACCAGATCAGTGGCCGTACGCTGACAGGTGGTATCGGTGGCGAAGGCGATCACCGCTTCAGTGTAGGCGCTGACTTTACTCACCAGAGCGGTCTTCAGGTGGGCCTGAGCTATCTGACGTACATGGGCGATGCCGATGCCGACATCCCTGTGAAGCAGAAACTCTTGACCGATCGCGACAATATTTCACTCAGCGTGAAGTACGCGTTCTAAACCTGTACCCCATTACTTCTTCATTCGTTCCGGCCTCTTCTGAGGCCGGTTTTTTATGCGAAGACAGTATGCCGTTTAAGTATCCAACTGACCCAAGACACCCTGCGTATTTGATAACAACAGGAATAACAAAATATGCGTAAGTCTCTCTTTACCCTGCTCGGCACAGGCATCCTCGTGATGGGAGCCTGGAATTACTCAACACAGGCCAGTATCTCTCCTGAGCCCGTCAAACATCAGGTGCCGACCGAACCGGCGAAAGTGCTGGGTAGTGCAGCTGTCGCCAAGCCCATCTCGACCACTCGGAATACGCCGCATCCCTTCATGGCCCCACCAGGAATAAGTACCATGCATTCCGACGGCTGGAACTCCGATGTGAACAACTTCCCAACCCCGCTGGGGATCAACCCTGAAGTGGTGAGCCGCGATACCACCTCCCTGCCCGGAGGCCAATGCGCAACCATGACGTTCAACAGTGCTGGCTTCCCGGTCACCCTGTGCAGCAGCATTCTGGGCTTCAATATCAACCTGTTTGAGCCCACCAGCCTGCGCCTGCTGGCCACTTTTGATCTGCCTGCCCGCCCGTCCACCTTTGAAAGTATCGTCAAGCGTGACAAGTCGATCGTCATGACCGACTCCTCAGGCGGAGCCTATTACTATCTGGACCATAAAGACCGTGTCGTACTGGCGGACAGCAAACAACGCCTGCTCCGCCTGGCACACCGCAAGCTCGATGATGGCAGCTGGGAGTTTTATATTGATGATCAGTGGGACCTGTCCCCCCATGTGCCTCAAGAGTGTATGACGCCGACCAACTGGTTCCCGAACCCTGAAGGCGAGTGCGACCCGATTACCTCAGTCATGCCCGATTTTGACGGCTATATCTGGTGGACTACTCGACAGGGCCGCGTGGGCACCCTGAACCCTGAAACCGGGGAAGTGCGCAAAATTGCGCTGGGTGAAGAGATTCAGAACGGCATGTCCGTGGATGAAAAGAGCCTCTACATCGTTTCTGACCACGCCTTGTATTCCATGAAACGTGACGCCGATGACAAGCCGTCCATTGTCTGGCGCGAAGCCTATGATCTCGGCTCATCACACAAGGTCGGTTCCATCAACCAGGGCAGCGGCACCACCCCCACGCTGATGGGTGAACGCTATATCACCATCACCGATAACGCGGACGAACAGATCAACCTGCTGGTATTCAACCGCCTGCCGGAAGCCGAGGGCCAGCGCCTTCTGTGCCAGGTACCGCTGTTTGAACCTGAACACTCCGCTACCGATAACTCCATGATCGCGGTCAATCGATCCATTGTGATCGAGAACAACAGTGGCTACTCCAACAGCATCCAGCAAACCGACTTCAGCAGTGTTGCAGGTGGTGTATGGCGCATTGATCTGCGTGAAGATGAGTCGGGCTGTGATGTTATCTGGCGTTCGCCCGAGAAGGCACCGTCCAATGTGCCCAAGCTTTCGACAGAAACCGGTCTGGTGTTTATCTACACCTTCGAGGAGATGACGGCGGAGGATGGCAGCCCTTATAACAATTGGTATCTGGTCGCCATGGATTATGAAACCGGTGAGACCGCCTACAAGATTCTGACCGGGTCGGGCCGCCAGTTTGATAATAACTGGGCGCCCATCACACTTGCCGCTGATGGCACCCTGTATGTCGGTATTACCGGTGGGATAGTGTCGATTAAGGACCGAGTGAACTGAAGCCTCTAAGGCCTGCACAGGTTCAAAACAAAAACGCCCTGTTTCATTAGAGGCAGGGCGTTAATTACTCGTAGCCTCAGGGATTAAGGCGCCAGCATAAACTCGTCAAAGAAGGCACTCAGCTCTTCATGCGCCGTCAGGGGCAGGATGTTGGCGATGTGCTGATCCGGACGCACTACAACCATACATCCCTGTTCACGGTCGATACCGCGCATGTCGAAAATATCCTTAGCTTCATCGGCTTCGAACACCTTTTCGTAATCGCGCAGGCCCAATTTGCCTTTGACCGGCCAGAGGTAATCCGGCATCTCGTCAATCGCAAGTCCCTGTTGCTGGAACACCGTGTACACATCGATCACCGAGTCGATATCGGCACCTTCCGGCGTGTATTTTTTCACCGGCGATTGATCGGCCTGTTCCAAAAACTCGACCAGTTTGCGCACGTCTGAGTTGCCGTCCAGCGGATTCTGCCTGTTGCCGAACACGAAGATGCGCCAGCGACCATCGGCTTTAACCAGGTGACCCAGATGTACCGGGCAACCATCGGCCAGGCGTACGGCTTCAGCCGAATGGAAACGCTGACCGACGGGATAGCCGGTCGCCAGCGCCTGATTTTCCTGGCCGGTCGCGATGTAAGACGCATCATAGCCAATGGACGTACCGGCGATAAAACCGTTCTGACGGGCAATGAACTTCTCGATATCCGCCGTGGTGGTTTTGGGCTTGCTGTCATCCTTGTTGGCGGTCGGCTTGGTGGCTACCAGTGCGGACATCTGGCGGTCTGCATCAATCAGCATCTGTGCCACTTTGCGGCGCTCGGTAGCGTAGGTCTGCAGGAGTTTAGGATCGCTCTTGCCCTGCAGCACCGCTGCCAGTTTCCAGCCCAGGTTAAAAGTATCCGGCAAGGACGTATTCAAGCCCCACCCACCCTTGGGGCTGTGCGTATGACAGGCATCACCGGCCACAAAGGCACGCGGAATCAGACCATCGGGGTTGCCCACCGGTGTATCATCGAAGCGCTCGGCCACACGCTGCCCCACTTCATAGATCGACCACCAGGCCACTTCCTTCACGTCCACCTTATAGGGATGCATGATCGTTTGCGCCTTGGCGATGATATCGTCTGCGGTCAGGTCCAGTGCGGAGGCGCGCTGATCCTTGTCCAGCAGGTCCAGCTCCACGTACATGCGCGCCATATAGCCGCCCTCACGCGGGATCAGCATCACAGCACCGTTTTCCCTGGACTGGATAAAGCTCTTCACCCGAACATCGGGGTAATCGGTGACCAGCAGCACATCCATCACGCCCCAGGCCTTGTTGGCGGAATCGCCTTCCAGCGCGATGTTCAGGTTCCGGCGCACCGCACTGCGGGCTCCGTCACAGCCCACCACATAACGAGCCCTGATGGTTTCCACCTTGACGGACGGCTCATCGTTGCGCTCAAAGGTGGCAGTGATCGGGTGAGCGTCCAGGTCCTGAGTCAGGCTCGGGTCTACCGCCAATTCCAGCAGGCGGCGACTATAGTGCGGTACCAGATGGGTCACGGATTTTTCCATGCCATCCAGCAGGATTTCATGCAGACGGGCCTGGTTCACCACTCCATGCACAAACTCAGACAGGCCCAGTCGAGCATCGCGTACCTTATGGGTGCGTTTGATGTTGGCCGGATTCTCGGCATCCGGCTCCCAAAAGGCATTCTGGCGCAACTGGTAGCACTCTTTTGCCAACATCTCGCTGCTGTTGAACGCTTCCATGATCTCCATGGTGCGACAGGAGATACCATCGGCCTGACCAAACAGCATGGGACCCGGTTTCTGTTCGACGATGCAGGTTTTGATATCGGCAAACTCCGACAGCTGACGTGCCAGTGCCAGTCCTGCAGGGCCGCACCCCACGATCAGCACATCCACCTCTTTGGGCAGATCCGCCATCGGCGGAATCGCATAGGGCTCACGGGCCGCATCAGGAATTTCGTAGTTGCCGGGTTTGAAGCCATTCAGGTGATACTGCATCGCCCTATCCTCTTATCATTATTGGCTGGCGTACGGGTGCGTAACCCACCGCCATAGATCTGTGTTGATGCGCTAAGCCTAAGTGAACACGAGAAAACCTTTGTCACCCGAAAATGGGGACAAGGATTCAAAACCCTGATTGAAAGCATCAGCCAACTGCACTGTGCCTTTGCCGCCTGCACGCGTATCATTTTCCAATGCTCTGACCCCAACAACATCTCTTCACGCATCAGGGGTCAGATCCACAAGGAGTTAATATGACGTTACCGGCCATGATCGAATTCCCGGCACAGGGCACCACCGAGTACCTGTTTATCTTTGCCCACGGCGTTGGCAGCAACAAAGAAGACCTGGCGCCTCTGGGTGAAGCCTTCAACCAGGCCATTCCGGGCGCCTGCTGCCTGGTGGTCGACGGCTTTGACCCATTTGACGGTCCCTTCGGCGGACGTCAGTGGTTCTCGCTGCAAAACATCACCGAAGAAAGCCGCCCTCAGCGCGTCGCCGAAGCCCTGCCCCGCTTTATCGAAATGGTTGAAACCCTGCAGGTACGCGAAGGCGTTTCACCCGAACACACCGTACTGGTCGGCTTCTCACAGGGCAC
Organism: Marinobacterium sp.; assembly: GCA_048260865.1. Lineage (GTDB taxonomy): Bacteria > Pseudomonadota > Gammaproteobacteria > Pseudomonadales > Balneatricaceae > Marinobacterium. Next base: position 316,108 of record JBLXGN010000004.1, read on the forward strand.
CATCATGTCGCTGGAAGCGATCAAGGCACAGGATGGACTGGCCGGACAGGTACTGGGCTTTTCCGGTCGCTATGCATCGCTGCCTGAACAGGCCCCGACCAAAACCAGTATCCATCTGATGCACGGCGAAGACGACGATGTAATTCTGGTCGACCACGCTCGCGCCGCCTACGAACGTCTGACCAGCCTGGGCGCCAAGGTCACCCTGGATACTGAACCGGGTGTCGCACACCAGATTACCCAGTACTTGCTGCAGTGTTCAGCCAACCGCGCCGCTGAAACCCTGGGGCTTGCTTGAGGGTGGTGAGCCTGAACTGCCTGCAGTTGGGTTGGGAGGGGGCCAGATGAACGCGCCTTCCCTCCATGATTCTCAGCACTCCGTGATTCCACCCGGCAAAGCCAGGCAACTGCGCGCGCTATTGTTGATAGCATCCTTGCTGTTTGTGATTGGCATCTATCTGCCCATGATCACCATCAGCAAGTTCTGGGTCGTGCAGAACTCGCTGTCGGTCATAACCGGCGTGTTGGAATTGTTTCGCAATGGTCAGTTATTGCTCGGTATTGTTGTGGCGGGCTTCAGTATCCTGCTGCCGATCCTGAAAATCGGTGTGCTGTTCAAACTCAGCTCCCCGGGCCTGACCGACAGCCCCAGAATCCAGCGCTACCTGCACCTGATGCACAGCTATGGCCGCTGGGCCATGCTGGACGTTCTGGTCGTTGCGATATTGATCGTCACCGTAAAACTCGGCGCCATCGCCAGTATCGAAGTACACTCCGGGCTCTATGCTTTCGGTGCGTCAGTACTGATGATTATGCTGATTACCAGTCAGGTCGTACGTCTGACCCGGTCATCCTGACCGGCTCAGACCGCTCCGCTAAGCTATTCTGAATACCTGATCCATTACAGCACCGATCATCCCCCACAGAGGTAAACGCCATGATGAGCTGTGACCAGCATGACTATATCGAAATCGCCTGCACCTTCAGGTACCCGGTCAGACTGACACTGAGCTCAGGTGAAATTATCGAAGGCAAGGCACTGGATACTCAGCGCAACGCAGCACGGCAGGAATGCATCAAGCTCGCCATCGCGGGAGAGGAAAGTATGGTGGTGCTGGATGAGATTAGTCGCATGGAAGCCTGTGCAGACAATCCACATTTTCGAGTGGTTTCCTTTGGGTAGGTGGGGCCTAATGCACTGCTCCCAAGTCTAAGATTTATCAGCTCTAATACGGGCTAAAAGCTTGAGTTGCAGCCATACAGCTAGATAGAGATAGCAACTCACTCAGTACATAAATCAAACTTTTACCTTGGTGTAATGTTCACCTGAGATAAGACTGTCTATAGTAGGACGATGGATCCAAAGGAATATCGAGCTGGCAGATAACCAGTACGGTTGGATACCCCGCACTTAATGAAGGAACATTAAGGATGACGACTGCTTTTCATGTTACACCTCTATGCGCTTCTTGGACTCTGTTGCCAAGAGTACCTTCTGAGCGATCTATACAGGCTTCGAAATACCGTTTTAGAAGCTTTCTCGATATATATCTTTAGCTTGCGATAATGTTCCACAAACTCTATCAATTTAAAAGGCATACCTGCTAATAAGTATTTTGAGGTGTAAGCCCTAATTAATGGGCCTTAAGGTTAATAAGTGAGTTCATGGATGAAGAAGGTAATTAAATATTCTAAAGCTCTTGCATTAGCTGATTGAATTATTATTTTTCATCTTACAGCTGGAATAGGACGAAATAATTTGATTAGGCACTATTCGTTATGTATAGAAAAATATTTATAAATTTAAGAGGAATTTTATATGTACAGATATGGGAAAATAGACTTAAAGTAACGAACATAATGAACCAAAAAACATTAGATCAAGCCCATAACATCGCCATAAAAACAGAAGTTAAAGGTGGCAAAAAGATAACTGCATATGGCAATGATGCCTTATCCATATCAGATAATAATACCGTCTCATACAATCCATTTTCTCACCCTAGAATGCTGCTAGCCGACGTAATAGCCGCTCAAGAAATTTTAAAATTCGCTTTCAAAAAAACAAAAAGCTCTTTTTTATTTGCTCCAATCGTAATTATGCAACCCATGGATAAACTAGAAGGAAAATTAACCTATTTTGAATTGAGCGGATTTAGATATTTAGCCAAAAATTCTGGCGCTAAAGAGGCTTTTATATACGAAGCTGATGAAGAATATAGCGAAGAGTTTACTATTGAACTTTTAAAAGGAATTATATCTGGGGAAATAGGCCGAAATGAACTCCTCAGACTAACAAATACAGGAATTTGAGGCACTGCGCGCTCAACTTAGCTACCCAAATACCGAACATATTTAAAATATGTAATAACCTGGTCAACAAGACACCAACTACGCCGCATTTAGTTGGTGCCCATTACCCGCATTAGTGGTAACCAAGTATGGATACAGCCGGAATGTTTGAAGGAATAACAAAAACCGCAGGTAACCTTGCTTTAGGCCTTGCTGGGTTTGGCTTGATCTTCCGATCCACTCTCTATTGGCACATCCCCGTCGAGCCCGGTGAGTCTGCTGGCCTGGGGGACATTCTGGAGCTGATGTTCTACTTTACTCTCTTAGGTTTTGGTGCGTTTTTGCTGGTATCCAGTGCTGTACTGCTGATTCTCAAAAAGAACAGGCCAGGCCTAAGGGCCGCAGGCTTAGGTTTTTTAGCGCCATTAATCTATCACATCCTCCACTCTTACATGCCGAGGCTTTTATGAGCATGATCAAGGTACTCTAACAAGAAAATCAACGAACGCCCTAGGGAGTCAGACCTCCAAATTACTACGCGTTTTTCCGGCCGTTATTGTTAACATAATTCATCATGAGGCACTCAATGCATTGGAAAATATTTACTGGCGCAAATACGCCAGAAAAGGCAACAAAAGTCATGAATGACGTGATTAAAAGGCTGGCAGCTGAAAGCGATACGTTAAAGATAGAGGCCTATACAAAAGGCGGATTCACTTGCTCAATACGTATGTCTCCTAAATCAGAAAAGTGGTCAGATATCGTACTTGAATCATTAAAACTGGCTCAAGCCATTGGCAGAGGTTGGGTTTTAACTGGTGATATTTGTAGCGAGCTCGATGTTTGGTCAAATGAGCCTAAGGTGGCTGGTGTTAAAAGTATTCATTTAGTTGCAACGGCAAATGCATATCAAGCACTTTAAATTCGAACAACTTCGTTACGTCGGATGCTCACTACGTGAGTACCTATTCCCTTTACTACTGGTAATGCAAGGTGTTATGCAATAAAGAAGGAGGCATGATGAAACCCGTATTTCAGGAAGAAACTACAGGCTGTGGCATTGCGTCTGTAGCCAATATTCTGGGCAAAACCTACTCGGAAATGAAGGCCGTCGCGAATGCTATGGGCATCTACGCAGAAGATACATCTCTTTGGTCTGATACCCAGTATGTAAGAGAGATGTTATCGAGTGCAGGGGTCCAGACATCTCCTGATGAAATCCCATTTGAATCATGGGACAGCCTTCCTGATCTGGCACTCCTCTCCATCAAGCATCACAGGGAGGGCAGTAAAAATTACTGGCACTGGGTTGTCTTCAAACGTCAGAATGAACTAGATTTAGTATTAGATTCAGCAAGTTACCTTCCATCAAATATTCGGAATGACTTCGATGAAATGCACCCCAAATGGTTCATTGAAGTATTCAGTGCGTAACAAACCGTAGCACTCGCGCCCGCCGGTAGCTGGGACCGAGAAACGCGGCTTTGATTTATGGCCTCCCATATGTCACTAAGGGCTGGTATAGACACTCTTGATTGGCATAGAAGTATTAGTGTTTAAGGAGGACATTTTGCTTGTCCACTTTTTCTGCTGGGGTCTCCTCACTACCGGTAGGATGTCCGAAACACAGGCTAAAACTTTGGAGTAATCATGGATGTAGTTGCATTAAAGAGTTTTTGTGCAGGAATGAAGGCAGCCACGGTTTCAGAAAGAGGTGAACCCGCGAATGTGCTTACCTACAAGGTTAAGGGGCGAAACTTCGCCTACTTTAAAACCAGCGAACCCGAACGGTGGCGCTTCAGCATCCGAGTGTCCCCGGAAAGATTTCTGGAGCTAACGGATCAACCCGGCATCAAGCCTGCTCGTTTTATGGCCCGTTTTCATTGGGTCACAATTGTGAATGTTAACGACATTGACTCAGATTACTTAGTCGAGCTTATAGACTGGTCTTATCGCAAGGCATGCGAAACATTAAGTACTAAAGCAAAACTAGAATTGAACCTGTAAATGAACCGACAATGACAATTCAATGGTCCCTAAGTCTGCGATACTCCGAGTCACTCGCCCAACAGACAACCTGAATGAAATTACTGACATGTACGTCAATGGTTTGGGGGTTAGACTATTGGGCTCTTGTGAAGATCATAACGGCTTTGACGGATCGATTATTGGTCATGAAAGTCATCCCTATCATCTTGAGTTTATCCATCATAGAGGTAGCGTTGTAGGTTCAACCCCTACTCAAGACAGTTTACTCATTTTCTATATGCCTCAACATGAGATTTTTACTCAATGTTGCGAAAGAATTGACAAAACAGGCTTTATCGTCGTACCTGCAGACAACGATTATTGGAACCTGGTGAGTAAAACCTTCGAGGACCTTGATGGTTATCGTGTTGTTCTCCAAGAAAAATTGTGGTTTCAGTAATATATAAATGGATATTCAAATCATGAATAATAAAAATCCTAGATGTTTTTTTATTAAAGCTAGCATTCATTGGTGAAATATTCGGGTTTATATATTGGGCTTCTTCAATTTACGGTATCTTTGTAATAACAGATAGAATAAGCAACGGCTATATTTTGGCGTTCACACTTACTATTTATATTATTTCAGTCGTATTAATATACACTTTAATATTAAAAAGAGCTTCGTCTTTTTTCAATAAATAATATAATTAGTTATAGTGACATTCCCAAGTAGCAAGATGGCCGATAGAAACTGCAGTGCTGGTGCTGCTAGTTAGCACTGCCGTTAGTGCTATCTGGCTTTACGTGATGCACTGCACAACCAGCATGCTGTCACCGGTCTTTCAACGTACAAAGCCACGAATTCATTTTGAACGGCCACTCAAGTGATTGGCCGTTCAGATGCACAAATATTTATAAAGTAATTCATCTCTTTATAAACGCATTAAGCGCCAGCTGTGCAGCCTCACGCTGTAACAGCTCTTCAAACAGATCCATCTCCGCTTTCATCAGCGCATCCAACTGGTCGCCGGATGCCTGTTGTAAACGACGGCGAGATTGCTGTACCGCTTCTGGGTCCAGTTTCGCCAACTTGCGAACAGCTTTATTCACCTGCTCCGAAAGCTGCTCTTCTGGCAGCACAGCATTGATCATGCCACATTGAGCGGCATCCGCTGCGGAACAGGGCTGGCCCAACACCAGCCACTCGAAGGCTTTTACATGCCCGGCCAATTGCGGCAGCAACTGGCTACTACCGCCTTCCGGACAAAGGCCTAATGCCACGAACGGAAACATCAGGGCAGAGCCTTCGCTGGCGTACACCAGATCACAGTGCAACAACAGCGTAGCACCTATGCCCACTGCCTTACCGCGCACTTCCACAACGATAGGCTTGCGACAGGCGCGCAAGGCCCGCAGCAGATAAAGCGGCGGATCGGTACGACGGCCCTGTTCAGGTTCGACGAGGAAGTCGGCTATATCATTGCCGGCGCTGAAGCACGCACCTTCGGCAGAGAGGCGAATTACCCGCACATCCGCATTCAGGTCAGCGGCATGCAGGCATTCGGTCAGAGCCGCATAGAGTTCCCGGTCGAAGGCGTTACGCTTGTCGGCCCGATTGAGCCTCAGGCTGAGAACGCCCTCTTCCAGAGTTTGCAGAAGTGTACTCATGGGTCTTAGTCCTTGGTGACCTGTGCCTGCATCATCATTTCAAACTGGTCATGATGCGGCGGCAACATGCCCCACTCTGCACGCGGATCATATGCCGGTGCGCGGAAGACGGTGCGGGCATGGCTGAATTCCAGGAAGCCTTCATAGCCGTGGTAGTGGCCCATACCGGAGGCACCCACACCACCAAAGGGTGCTTCGTGCATGGCGGCGTGCATCAATAGGTCATTGACGGTAACACCACCGGAAAGAGTCTGAGTCAGTACCTGCTGCTCTTCCTCTTTGTCCTGCCCGAAGTAGTACAGCGCCAGCGGGCGGCCACGGCTGTGGATATCTTCAAACACCTCGGCCAGCTCGTTGTAGGTCTTGATCACCAGCGCTGAACCGAAGATCTCTTCCTGCATGATCTGGCTGTCGGCCGGTGGATTGATGGCCAAACGCAGAGGACGCTTACGTGTGTTCAAATCTGCATCCGGATGGGAGGACTCAATGCGCACACCTCGGGCTGAAGCGTCAGACAGATAGGCTTCTACACGCTCCAGATGAGCGTCGTTCACGGCCGCGACCAGATCAGGGTTGTCGTCCACGGTTGGATAGAGTGCACAGAAATGGGTTTTCAACGCGGCAATGCTTGCTTCCAGTTTCTCGGCGGGCACATAGAGCACATCGGGGCTGATACAGATCTGGCCGCCATTGGTGCCCTTGCCTATGGCCAAACGACGGCAGGCGTCATCAACATCGGCACTGCGCCCCATAATGACCGGCGACTTGCCCCCCAGTTCAAGGGTAACAGGCACCAGATTCTCGGCTGCGGCACGCATGATTTTGCGTCCGACAGCAGTGCTGCCGGTGAAGACCAGATGGTTGAACGGCGAACCAGCAAAGGCGGCACCGACCTCGGCATCACCGGTCACCACCCCCACCACTTCCGGGTCCAAGTGAGCGCTGACCAACTGGGCAACCAGCGCGGCGGTTTGAGGCACAACTTCCGAGGGCTTGAGAATGGCCCGGTTACCCGCTGCCAGTGCACAGGCCAGAGGACTGAACAGGGTGAACAGGGGCGCGTTCCAGGTACCGATAATACCGACGCTGCCCTTGGGCTGATGCATCACCTTAGCTTCGCCCCCCAGCTGGTCATAGGGTGCAAAGGGCTTGCGTGAGTCGGTTTGCAGCCAGGCCTCCAGGTTATCACGGGCGTGCTTGAGCGATCCCAAAGAGCCAAGAATATCGTTCATGATCGAGAATGCGCGCGGACGACCACCGTTCTGACCTTCACCAAAGTCGGCGCCCATAGCATCGGCCAGGGCATCGCTGTTATCCACCAGCAGATCGATTACCTGCTGAATACGCGCCTTGCGGGTTTCGGCGCTGACAGCACCTTCTCGGTTAAAAGCCTGCTGTTGGGCACTCAAAAGCGCCTGGATGCTGGCGCCGGTTTTCAGAGCTGCAGTCATTCTTTTCTCCTTGGTGTTAGGTAGCCACTGAGAGGGCTGCTTTTATTGTTATGACTGGCACATTACTACCCTCTGAATCGCATGAATACCTCGTCCGGATGGACGACTGGCCGTTTTGAGTCTTAGTCCATAAAGACGATGATGGGCCTTGTGGCCACTGCAATACTCGCCTCAGACTCACCGGCCAGCAGAGGCATACAATGACTAATAATAATTTTGACTCCAAAGCCTTTCGTACAGCACTGGGCACGTTCACTACAGGTGTCACGATCATTACCACAACCGCCCAGGATGGAACGCCTGTCGGAATTACCGCCAACAGTTTCAACTCGGTTTCACTTGACCCGCCGTTGGTACTCTGGAGCCTGGCCAAAAACGCCAACAGCCTGCCGGTATTCAACGAGTCAAAGTACTGGAACGTGCATGTACTCTCCGTGGAACAGGAAGGACTTTCAGGTCGTTTTGCCTCCCGTGGTGAGGACAAGTTTGCGGGTATAGAGCTGGATGACGGCCTGACCAATGCGCCTCTGCTACCCAGCTGTACCGCCCGTTTTCAGTGTCGTACTGCCTTTGTCCATGACGGCGGCGATCACATCATTTTCATCGGTGAAGTGCTCAGTTTTGACCAGAGCGATCTCCCGCCTCTGGTATTCCAGAGCGGTCAGTATGCACTGGCAGCTCTCAAGCCTCGCGAAGAGGTTCGCCTGACTCGCAGCGAGCCACCACCGGAGTGCAGCTACACAGAAGACCTGCTTGGCTACCTGTTGGGCCGTGCTCATTTCCAGATGATCAACCGCCTGCAATCTTTGCTGAGTGACCAGGGCCTGGATCAGCCGCAGTTTTTCATCCTGTCGGTGCTGTGTATCCGCGATAGCCTGACGCTGGAAGGTATCAATGAATATATTGCCTATACCGGCTCTACCGTGGATCAAGCGGATATGGAAGTGCTGATTCAGGGCGGTCATGTAGTGATCGAGAACGGTCGCTACCGCATGACGGCGGATGGCCGTGAAGCTTCGCTGCATCAGATCGCTCAGGCGAAAGCCGTCGAACAGGACGTGGTTGAAGCCTTGGGACTTGGCGATGCCATGGCACTCAAACTGCTGCTCAAGCGTGTCATCGAGGGTACCGACCCGGGCCTGCCTGACCTCTGGTCTGTATCGGCCTGATCTCTGATCCGTGCCTGCCCTTTGTCAAAGGCAGGTACCTCCCCCAGCCCCCTGAAAACCAAGGAGATTTCATGTCGCTTTTGCAACACTTCACTCTGGACGGCCAGGTCGCCGTCATTACCGGTGCCGGTCGCGGTCTTGGCCGTGCCATTGCTTTGGCTTACGCCGAAGCCGGTGCCGATGTTGTCTGTTCGGCTCGCACTCTGGCGGATGTGGAGAAAGTGGCGGATGAAGTCCGTGCCCTGGGCCGCCGTGCGCTGGCCATCAGCTGTGATGTGAATGATCAGGCTCAGAGAGAAGCGCTGGTAGCCGGAGCGATTGAAGGCATGGGCAAGATTACTCACCTGGTCAACAACGCCGGTGGTTCTGGCCCTAACGATCCACTCAAGATGACACCAGACGAATTCAGCCGTGTGCTTGAGTTCAATGTGACTTCAGCTTACTCGCTGACTCAGCTGTGTGTACCGCATATGCGTCAGGCCGGTGGTGGCAATGTTATCAACATCACGTCCGGTGCCGCCCGTTATATCCAGCAGCATTTCAGTGCCTACGGCACGGCCAAGGCCGCACTGACCCATCTGACCAAGCTGCTGGCACAGGATTTTGCGCCGGATGTGCGTGTGAATGCCATCGCACCGGGGCCCATTCGCACAGCGGCACTGGAGAACGCAGCACCTGCCGCAATGCTGGACAAAATGGCTCAGAACACACCGCTTAAGCGCATTGGTGAGCCTGAAGATATCGCTGCTGCGGCACTGTATTTCGCAACCCCGGCCTCCAGCTGGGTCACCGGCAAGGTAATCGAAGTGGATGGCGGTGCCGAAGGCAGTGTCTGGGGCTAAGGAGACAATGATGAACACATCCCTGATCAACCAGTTGGGTAGCGAGCTGCATGTCGCGCTCAAAGAAGGCAGCACGCTGTCACCCCTGATCGAGCGTTACCCTGAATTGAGCATCGACGATGCCTACCATATCTCGCTGCACACGCTGAAACTGCGTGAAGCCGATGGCGAACGGGTCATTGGCAAGAAGATCGGCGTTACATCCAAAGCCGTTCAGGAAATGCTGAATGTGCACCAGCCCGACTTTGGTTTTCTTACCAATCGCATGCATTTTGCCGATGGCGCTGAAGTCAGCCTGTCCAAAACAGGCCTGATACAACCGCGGGCGGAGGGTGAAATCGCCTTTTGTCTGAAGGCAGACCTGACCGGCCCTGGCGTGACCGCCGAGGACGTTCTCGCTGCCACTGAATGGGTAGCACCCTGCTTTGAGATCGTCGATTCCCGCATTGATAACTGGCGCATCAGCATCGTGGATACCGTAGCGGATAACGCCTCCTGCGGTGTATTCGTTATTGGTGAAACCCATACGGATCCCAATAGCCTGGACCTGGCCGCCGTTGCCATGCAGATCGAAAAAAATGGCGAGCCCGCCGGCTCCGGCCTTGGCTCTGCGGTGCAGGGACACCCGGCTGAAGCCGTGGCCTGGTTAGCCAATACCCTCGGTGAATACGGCATCCCCTTCCGTAAAGGCGAGATCATTCTATCCGGTGCACTGGCGCCGTTGATCCCGGCTGCGGCTGGCGATCAGTTCAGCCTGACCGCCGAAGGCCTGGGCAGCTGCTCAATCAGTTTTGCCCCCTGATTCATGACCGATCACGACTAGCTGGAATTACAACATGTCCAAGAAATTGAAAGCGGCCATTATCGGCCCGGGTAACATCGGCACCGATCTGCTGATGAAGATGAAACGCTCCGAGTGGATCGAGCCGGTCTGGATGGTCGGCATCGACCCGACCTCCGAAGGCCTCAAGCGTGCCGAAGAGATGGGGATCAAGACCTGCGCCACCGGTGTGGACGGTCTGCTGGAACATGTCATCGCGGACGATATTCGCGTGGCCTTCGATGCCACTTCCGCCTACGTTCATGCTGAGAACAGCCGCAAGTTGAACGAGCTGGGCGTGATCATGATCGACCTGACGCCGGCGGCCATCGGCCCTTACTGCGTACCACCGGTGAACCTGGCTGACCATGCCAAGAACCTGGAGATGAACGTCAACATGGTGACCTGTGGTGGACAGGCGACGATCCCGATGGTCGCTGCTGTCTCCCGCGTACAGCCGGTTGAGTACGGTGAGATCATCGCCACTGTATCGTCCCGCTCTGTCGGCCCGGGCACGCGTCAGAACATCGACGAGTTCACCCGCACCACTGCCGGTGCCGTGGAGAAAGTTGGCGGCGCCAAGAAAGGCAAGGCGATCATCGTGATCAACCCGGCCGAGCCGCCGCTGATCATGCGTGACACCATCCACTGCCTGACCGAAGGCGAACCGGATCAGGCCGCCATCACCGAATCCGTCCACGCCATGGTGAAAGAGGTGCAGAAGTACGTACCCGGCTATCGCCTGGTGAATGGTCCTGTGTTCGACGGCAACCGCGTCACCTGCTTCATGGAAGTGGAAGGCCTGGGCGACTTCCTGCCCAAGTACGCCGGTAACCTGGACATCATGACGGCAGCCGGTCTGCGCACCGCTGAAATGTTTGCAGAAGAAGTATCCAACGGCAGCATCAGCCTGCCTGAGCGTGGCTAACGGAGGAAAGAAACATGAATCTGAACGGTAAAAAAGTCACGCTGCACGATATGAGCCTGCGAGATGGCATGCATGCCAAGCGTCATCAGATCAGCCTGGACGAGATGGTCAACATCGCGACCGGTCTGGACGAAGCGGGTATGCCGCTGATCGAAGTCACCCATGGCGACGGCCTGGGTGGTACATCCGTGAACTACGGCTTCCCTGCTCATAGCGATGAAGAGTATCTGAGCGCCGTCATTCCGAAAATGAAGAACGCCAAGATTTCCGCACTGCTACTGCCGGGTATCGGTACGGTCGATCATTTGAAGATGGCCAAAGATCTGGGTGTGTCTACCATCCGCGTCGCCACTCACTGCACCGAAGCGGATGTGTCTGAACAGCACATCGGCATGGCCGCCAAGATGGAAATGGATACCGTCGGCTTCCTGATGATGGCCCACATGGTCAGCCCGGAGAAAATTTTGGAGCAAGCCAAGCTGATGGTTAACTACGGTGCCAACTGTATCTATGCTACCGACTCCGCCGGTTACATGCTGCCGGATGAAGTAAGCGCCAAGATCGGTCTGCTGCGCGCGGAGTTGCCTGCCAATGTGGAGATCGGTTTCCACGGTCACCACAACCTGGGCATGGGTATTGCCAACTCGCTGGCCGCCATTGAAGCCGGTGCTGCGCGCGTTGACGGTTCTGTTGCTGGCCTGGGTGCCGGTGCCGGTAATACGCCACTGGAAGTATTCTGTGCGGTGCTGGATCGCATGGGCGTGGAGACCGGTATCGATCTCTACAAAATCATGGATGTGGCCGAAGACCGTGTCTTCCCGATCATGGATCAGCCGATCCGCGTCGACCGTGATGCGCTGACTCTGGGGTATGCGGGCGTTTACTCATCCTTCCTGCTGTTCGCCCAGCGCGCAGAGAAAAAGTACGGCATTCAGGCCCGTGACATTCTGGTCGAACTGGGTCGCCGCGGTACCGTGGGCGGTCAGGAAGATATGATCGAGGATCTGGCGCTGACCATGGCGAAAGAAAAAGGCCTCATTTAATACCCTTTATGTTGCCAGTGCTGCGCTAACAGCAGACTCAAAAGGAGCCCCCATGTTGACGAACAATCCTGCAGTTCATACACCGGTATGGCGTCGACATGGTATGCTCCTGCTGCTGGCTTTGCTCTATACCAATACCTTTATTGGCCGCCAGATCATGGCGGTGATGATCGAGCCGATCAAGCAGGAGTTCGACGCCAGCGATACCGCCATGGGACTGGTTTCCGGGCTGGCATTCGCGGGTGTGTACGCCTTCTTCGGTCTGGGTGCCGGCCGCCTGGCCGATCGCATGAAGCGTACCCATGTGCTGGCAGCCAGTGCGCTGATCTGGAGTGGCACCACGCTTTTGTGCGGCTACGCCACCGGCTTTGTTGTGCTGGTGATGGCACGCATGCTGGTAGCTATAGGTGAGTCGGCGGTCACGCCCAGCTCCATATCCATGATTGCCGACCTCTACCCGGCCAACCGACGCGCCTTTGCCATCAGTTGCTTCAGCACCGCCCCGACACTGGCGGTTATCATTGCCATGAGTGCAGGCGCCTGGGTGGTGGAACAGTACGGCTGGCGCACCGGTTTTATCCTGGTGGCGATTCCAACCAGCCTGATTGCGGCAGTGATCCTGATGGTCAAAGAACCGGTGCGCGGCACCTGGGATCATCCTCAGGAAACACAGCAGGCTTCACTGTCGCTAATGCAAACCCTGAAGTCCCTTTGGGATCTGCGCCCCTACCGCTATCTAATATTTGCTGCCGGTTTAAGTACTCTGGGTGCCAATGCCTACGGCATGTGGAATGCCACCTTTCTGGTCCGCTCACACGGTCTGGATCTGCAGCAGGCCGGTATTCTGGCCGGTTTTGTCGGTGGCGGTACTGCAGCCTTGGGCATGCTGTTTAGCGGCTGGATGACCGACCGCTTGATCAGCGCCCATCCGCGTTGGCAGTTATTGATTCCACAATTTGGCCACGGCATGGGGATTATCGCCATGACAACCTATCTGCTCTGGCCGGCTGACAGCACAATGCTGCTGTTTGGACATCAAGTTCCCACTGCCATGATCTGGTGTGCACTGAACGGTTTCTTCTCGGTCTGGTGGGTGGGCCCCTGTTTCAGCATGATCACGCGGCTGGTCTCACCCGACAGTCGGGCTGTAGCGATGGCCTGCCAAACGGTACTGGTCACCCTGCTGGGGGTTGGCATTGGGCCCTTGGCCGTAGGTGCGCTCAGTGACTTGATGGCGCCTGTACTGGGTGCAGAGTCACTACGCTACTCTCTACTGTTCGGTTGCAGTTCAACATTCCTCGCCATGGTCATGCTTTTCGTGGTAACACGTGTGTCCCAACCAGCGCCCTCCCGTGAGACCGCAGTCCTAGTCTGAATGGACGAAGAGTCATACGGGGCTCGCTTGCATAGTCATCAACAGACACTAATAACAACGAGGACTAGAACATGCCAACTATCGCAGTCACCGGTGCAGCTTCAGGTATTGGCGCCGCCGTATGTGCTCAGCTGGAAAGCGAAGGCCACACCCTGATCCGGGTTGACCGTGCCAACGCCGATGTAAATGCGGACCTTTCCACCCCTGAAGGGCGCCAACAAGCGGTTCAGGCAACCCTTGAGCAGTGCGGTGGATCGCTGGATGCTGTTGTCGCCTGTGCAGGTGTAGGGGTAACGGCGCCATCCGTTGGACTGATAGTGGGCGTTAACTATTTCGGTGTGGCCGAGTACCTCGAAGGCCTTGAAACAGCTCTCAAGGCCAGTGGTCGCGGCAAGGCCGTAATCATCGGTTCCGTTGCCGGTAGCCATCAGGTTGCCGCGCCCCATGCCATGGCCGAAGCCATGCTGGAAAATGATGAGGCCAAGGCACGTGAGATCGCCGATGACAGTGGCGAGCCCCATACAGCCTATGCTGCCTCCAAATATGCCGTGACCGTCTATGGCCGTCGCAAGGCCGTGGAGTGGAGCCGTCAGGGCATGCGCCTGAACATTATCGCACCCGGTGCCGTCGAAACCCCGCTGCATCAGGCGTCTATTGATGACCCGCGTTTTGGCGAAGCGGTGCGCAACTTTGTCGCTCCGATGGGCCGCGCCGGCACACCTAACGAAATTGCTTCTGCAACCTCTTTCCTGTTATCAGATCAGGCAAGCTTTATAAGTGGCAGCGTTCTGTTCGTCGATGGCGGCATGGATGCTATGGTCCGCGCACGTCAGTTCTGATAACGGAGTCTCTATGCGAGCAGTAAAACACCTGGCAGCAGTAGCCCTTTTGGGCCTGCCATTGGCGGTTCAAGCCATGGAATGTCAATTGGATAACAGTAAATTCCTGTCTGCCAAGGATTCCGCACCGAAAATCATGCAGTGGATGCAGGGCAGCCCTCCCCCGGCCGACAAGCGGGTAAAGCTGGCCGATAGCTCTTTCTTCAAGTTTCCCGCGCTTCGCTACAGCGTCGGGCATATGAGTGAGTTTGTACCCACTACCTTGGTGAGCCGCCGTAATACAGCACCATCTACCCTGCCCTATGCACTTGATAGCGAACTGGAAACGCTGACCTATACGCCCTGGGGCAGTGACCAGGCCATCAGCTGGAAACAGATGCTGGACGAAACCTACACGGATGGCATTTTGGTGATGCACAAAGGCCAGGTGGTGTATGAGCAGTATCTGGGCGGTTTCAAGGATTATCAGCGTCATCTGATGATGTCGATGACCAAGGCCGTTGTCGGCACCCTGGCACTGGATCTGATCAAGCAAGGCAAGATTGACGAAAACCGACTGATTTCTGAATACATTCCAGAGCTCAAGTCATCCGGCTTTGGCGATGCCACGGTCAAGCAGGTGCTTGATATGACCACGGGAATCGACTTCGATGAGGATTACTCTGATCCGAAATCCGAAATCTGGGTATTCTCAGCCTCCGGCAGCCATATGCCCAAGCCCCCCGGCTACAAAGGCCCCAATGGCTTCTATGAATACATTCCCATGGTGCAAAAACAGGGAGAACATGGCGAAGACTTCAACTACCGCACTGTGAATACCGAAGTGATCGGCTGGCTGGTTGCACGTGTGACTGGCATGTCAGTGGCAGATTACCTGGAAGAGAAAATCTGGAGCAAAATCGGCATGGAACGGGCAGCCCAATTCCAGGTGGATATGCTGGGCACGCCCTTCTCCGGTGGTGGCTTGAATGCTAGCCTGCGTGATATTGCGCGTCTGGGTGAGCTGCTGCGTAATAACGGTGAATACAACGGCGAACAGATTCTTCACCCGGATGTGGTGAAGGATATTCGTGCGGGAGCCCAGTTCCCGGCCTTCAAAAAGCCTGCTGACGCCAGCATGGAAAGCTGGAGCTTCCGCAGCATGTGGTGGGTCACCGGTAACGAGCATCAGGCCTTTATGGCACGAGGTGTTCATGGCCAAAGTCTCTATATCGACCCGGCTGCCGAGTTGGTGATTGCTCGCTTTGCCTCTCACCCGATCGCCAGCAACAGTGCCAACGACTGCTACAGCATTCCGGCCTATCAGGCGCTGGCAAACAAGATGGCCAAGCAAGCCAACTAGGTTTCTCTGATCAGAAACGCAACAGGCCCCAACTTCCGGGGCCTGCTTTGTTTTATCTCGTTACTCTACCGCTGCTCTCTATCTCAAAAAGTCAGCTTCAGACCTTAAGAACGCTTTTAGCCAGATTACGGCCGGAGTAGGACAGGCGTGTCAGCTCCTTGGGAATGCTGACGCGCAACTCGGGTTCAGGCATACCAATGAGTTCGCCCTGAGAGAAACTGATCCCCAAGCGCAGTACTTCCATCTGAATCTCGGGCGAGTGCACATACTCGGCAACCGTCTCGATTTTCATGCTGCGTGCCAGACCGACAATACCGCGTGCCACGCGTCGTGAGTTCGGGTCTTTATCCAGATTGCGGATCAGGCTGCCATCAATTTTGAGAAAGTCCACCTGCAACTGCAGCAGATGCTCGAAGTTGGAATAACCGGTGCCAAAGTCATCAATGGCGATGCGGCAACCGCGTTTTTTCACTTCACCAACAAAGGCACGTACTTGCTCGTAGTTTTCGATATTAGCGGTTTCCAACAGCTCGAAGATCACACGCGGACCTACACCGGTTTCATCCAGGCGCTGAAGGATGAACGCTTTCAGGTCCTCCTGCAGCAAGTCCGAGTATGACAGGTTGATCGAGAACTGGGTCGCCGTATTGGCAAAGCGTTGGAAGCATTTTTCCACCATTACGCGTGTGATATGCCCTTCCATTCGCAGTTTGCCGGCCACGCCCAGAAACTTGCCGGGGCTGATGACCTCACCGCCCTCCTGATCCAGCATGCGCACCAGACATTCATACTTGTCGATTCGACCGGTGGTGTTGTTCAGAATCGGCTGATACCAGGCCACCAAACCTTCAGTATCCAGTGCATCGCGCAGCTTGCCCGCCCATTTCTGATTGTGTTCAAACTCTTGCGTCAGAGTTTCGGAACCATCATAGACACGGCAATGCAGGCCGCGAGTACGTGCCTCTCTGAGCGCTTCGCGGGCATGAATATAGAGGCTGTGCTCCTGTGGCGTTTCAAACCAGGGCACCACGGCGCCAATGGTGGCACTCAAGCCAATTTCATGGTTCTGCCAGAGGACAGGATCGCGACGAATGCAGGCCAGCATCTCTTCCAGCTGCGCGCCAACCATTTCCGGGCGACGACGCGGCAAAGCGATGGCAAACTCATCAGCGTCAATACGATAAAGCTGTGCGCCACTATGATCGATGCCGGACAGGAACGACTCCAGACGCAGCGCGACTTCTCGAAGGATAAGATCACCACAGCTATCACCAAACAGGCTATTCACTTCGCGGAAGCGATCCAGATTCAGCAGCACCAGACTGACGGAGCTATCCTTTTCCAGGTCCTGCATCAGGCGCAGACGATTCGGCAGCCCTGTCAGCTTATCGAGATTAGAGCTGCGCAGATTATGCAGCGCAGGGATCAGTTTCCACAGCCCCAACAGTGTCAGCGCCAGAATCACCAGCCCCAATCCCCACAAATAGCGCTGATGCTCTGCCGACAGGGCATCCAGAGGTGCGGTCATATCCGCCAAAGGCACGGCAACCGACAGCCTCAGGTTGTTGTTGACTGGCGCGTAATAGAGTTCTATCGGATAAACGGCCTCCTCCATTTTTATATGGTCAAAGCCGGTCAGAAAAATATTCATGGGCGTCAGCGCATTCGCCTGAGCCATTAATTGCTGAGCCTGAACAGAGTCAGCCGAGGGATGGTAAGCCAGCTTTCCCAGGGTATCAGAGAGCCAGAAACGGGTTTCAGGTGTTGCCGAAACCCCTTGAACCAAATCCAACCCTGCTGAGACATTCCAGTCCAGTGTAATAAGCCCGCGCAGTTGCTTCTGAGTGGACAGTACGGGCTGTACCAGTGTCACGACCTGCTCACCCGTTTGTGGATGAACATACATGGGACTCCACCAGCGCGCTCCCTTATTCAAGGCCTTATTCAGCTCGTCCTGATCCAGCACCTGCCAGCCAGGTATCGCCAGGGACTGAATACGCTGTACCTGACTGCCCTTACGAAACCAGACAGCCTGCGCTTGACTGCTGGGCCAACCGGAATACAAAGCAGTACTCGTTATGTCGTTTGCCCCCCGCAGCAATTGCTCCAAGCCCGACTGAAGGCCCTTTAAACGCGCCTGTGCCGGCTGTTGTGAATACTGCTCAACCAGCCCTTGCGCCTGACGCTCCAGTTGGAAAACGCGCTGATTAATGGAGGCCAACGCGGTATCAAATCGATACAGCTGCTGCTGGTGCAACTGGCTTGAAAGCGCATCTTGAGTGGTATGTACGGATACCTGAGTGTAGGTCCAGAATGCCAGCCAGGAAAACAGCGCCAGCATAACAATGCTGATTAGAACGGTTCGCTTGGAGCTACTGTCCATGAGTTTCGTATTTGGCATACGAATAGGCCTCCTGCCTGAAGGGCAATACCCTGGGGGGTTCAGTAATACAGGTGTTTTATTATGCCGATAAAGTAAAACGCCCTGTTGATCCTGATCAGTGGGAATACTCATCGGCAAGAAACTGTATGTAATTATTCTTATGTAGTCCAGAGGCTACATAAAAACGGCACTCCGACCGCTATCCACCGTGCCGGATGACTGGAGATCATTCCGAATGGTACATTGCAGGCTATCAGTGTAATTGCGGCCCTGCCCAGGCATTCCTGGGTTGGTGACGCTGTGCATCTTAAACCGCCTGCCCTGCAGTTGGCTGCGGGCAAACCGGGAGGACGGCTGGCAGTGGACGCTATTCACCCTGTCTCTGAAGTAGTTGGTATAGTTTTTACCCTTCTACTGCTCGCGCTGAGCATATACCAGCTGGCTCGATACACTGGGCTTCCCTTCACCGTACTGCTGGTACTGGCCGGGATCGGCTTAAGCCTTGCCAGTGGCCAGATTCCCGCTTTGGGCAAAGTCGAGCAGGCGCTGCAAATCTCTCCTGATCTTATTCTGTACGTATTCCTGCCCGCTCTTATTTTCGAGTCCAGTTACAACCTCGATGCCGGACAGTTGAAACGCAACTCGGTGCAGGTGCTCGCTTTGGCCATACCGGGCTTACTTTTGTCCACAGGGCTGATTGGAGTTATTGTCTGGCAAGCGCTGGGTATCGATTTGATGGCCGCACTGCTGATCGGCGCCATTCTCAGTGCCACCGACCCTGTCGCAGTGATCGCCTTATTCAAGCAGGTTGGTGCCCCGGCACGCCTCTCCACCTTGATTGAAGGCGAAAGTCTATTTAACGATGCAACGGCGCTGGTGCTGTCGAAAATTCTCTTGGCAGTACTCGCAACCGGTGTTTTTTCCAGTCAGGCACTGGGCAGCAGTCTGCTGGATTTCTGTGTGCTCTTTGCCGGTGGTTTGCTGTTCGGCGTCGTCGTTGGCTACTTGAGTGGCGAGCTGATTGGCTGGCTGGACTCCGACCCTATTCTGGAGATCGGCCTGACCATCGTGCTGGCCTATCTTGCTTTTTTAGCCGCGGAAGAGTGGCTTCATGTCAGCGGAATCATGGCCACCCTGGGTGCCGGTTTGACTTTGGGTACCTGGGGGCGCCTGCGTATCGCTCACTCAGCCAGAGCCTATCTGGAACAGTTCTGGACCGTATTGGCTTTTGCCGCCAACGCCCTGCTGTTCCTGTTACTGGGAATGCAGGTTAATTTGCCAGCACTGCTGGCCTCCTGGGATCTGCTGCTGTGGGTTATTCTGGCGATGCTGGTATCACGTGGACTGGTGATTTTTGGTCTGTTGCCCATGTTTAACCGACTGCCAGGGGTAGAGCCCGTTAGCCTTGGCTATCGCTTCATCATGTTCTGGGGTGGACTGCGTGGCGCCATCGCCCTGG
Organism: Marinobacterium sp.; assembly: GCA_048260865.1. Lineage (GTDB taxonomy): Bacteria > Pseudomonadota > Gammaproteobacteria > Pseudomonadales > Balneatricaceae > Marinobacterium. The sequence goes on from JBLXGN010000004.1 coordinate 335,690, forward strand.
CGATTGTGCTCAGTTTGCCGGATTATCCATTCAAGGAGCTGTTTATTGCGCTGGTGACAGGAGCAGTCCTGTTTACGCTGCTGGTGCAGGGGTTGACCATCAAACCTGCAATGCGTGCTCTGAAGTTGGATCAACCGCCGTTGGCTGACCAATTGGCCCTGCTTGAGCGCAAGCTGAGATCTCAACAGTGCGCACTTGAACGCCTGCCGACGTTACAGAAAGGTGGGCTGTTCTCCAGCCGTGTAGGACACCGCTTAAACCTGCGCAGCCATCAGGCCATTGCTCAGGCACGGGCCGAAATCAGTACGTTGAGAACTCGTCAACTCTCACCCGAGCAGGAATTTAACCTGTTTTTCCTGCGCGCACTGGCCGAAGAAAAAGGCTATTACAACAGCATGTACGATCAGGGACATCTCAGCGAAGGTACGACACGCCGGCTGCTGGGTATCCTGAATCATCAGGTGGATCACCTGCGTTATGACCACGCTTTCCATCAGGTGAACAGCCATCATCAGTATGAGTACATTGAACACTGGCTGTTCCGGCATTTTGGCAATATCCGTTTACTGCACAGGCTGGTGGAACGAGTTCGCATTTCCCACATCGGTCATTACTATGAACTCGCCTGGGGGCACTTCCAGGGCAGCAACCATGTCATCCACTCACTGGAGCGACTGGCGGGGCTTGAGTCCACGCCTTCCGAGGTGGTGAAACGAGTACTGGATCAATATCGTCAATGGAACCGACTGTCAATAGATAAGCTGCATCGCATGAACCATGATTTCCCTGAGTTTGCCCTGCTCACTCAGGAAAGGCTTGGCCAGCGCATTGTCTTGCTGGCAGAGCTGGACACCACTACCGAGCAGGTAAACCTGGGCACAATACCCAAAGGGGTGGGTGATGAAATCATCTCAAGCCTGCACCGGCGTTTGAAAGCCCTGCGTGGCCAACCGATTCAGCAGCTGCATGATGATCCCAAACTGCTGCTGGCACGCGTCCCCTTGTTTGCACAACTGCCACCGCGCTTGCTTCGATTGATTGCAGAGGAATGCGAACCGATTACACTGGAAAAGCATGAATACCTGATTCGACAGGGCTCCCTGAGCAAGCACCTGTTCATTGTCAGCCGCGGCAACATTCAACTCCAGCAACATGCAAAGGGTATTGAGCACCCCCTGAGCACCTTGATTGCAGGTGACTCCTTTGGTGAATCCGCATTACTGGGCGAGAGTCATCCGGATATATCTGTCGTCGCCCAAACACCTGCGCGGCTGTATGCACTAAGCCGTTCCAGACTGGAACATCTTATGGAGAAAAACGACGAGCTGAAGCAGTTACTGCTGGACAGCGAAGCACGGCATAAGTCGCTTTACGATCATCATTGATTACTGATGAGAAAGAAATAACTCGAAAGCTCAGCTCCCGATGATCCCCTTCGCGCTATTATGAGTCCGAGGACCATCACCTCACCCGGATGATGGCTCCTGAGACCAAAACGGAACTACAGCAATATGATCCCCAACCAGCTCAACACCTTCGCAGCCGTAGTTAAAAACGGCAACTTTTCAGCCGCCGCACGCACTTTAGGTGTCTCCTCAGCCGCCGTCAGCAAAGCCATTGCACAACTGGAGAAAACGCTGGAAGTCCGTCTGTTTCATAGAACAACGCACTCGCTAACGCTGACGGAAGATGGCCAGGAACTCTACCGACGCACGGGACCGCTGATAGAACAGCTGGAAGACCAGATTCGGCTCAGTACCGACAAACAAAAGGCTCCAAATGGTCGCTTAAAGGTAAATCTGCCCGACAGTTTTGGCCGCATGGTCATCCTGCCGCAGATTCCTTCATTTCTGGAAAAGTACCCGGATATCGAGCTGGATCTGACCTTTGATGACCGAGTGAGTGACCTGGTGAAAGATGGTGCCGATGTGGGCATTGGCATTAGGCCCAGCCTGGACAGTGGTCTCATTGCGCGAGAGTTTTACAAACTTCAACCGGTTTTGGTCGCCAGCAGCAGCTACATTGAAAAGTATGGTGAGCCGCACAAACCCGAGGACTTGTATCAACATAACTGTATTGCTTACCGATCATCGACTACCGGCCGCAAGCGTAGCTGGAATTTCTATGAGGACGGCCAAATCACTCAATTTGAGCCTAAAGGCAACCTGGTTGTTAATAACTTATCGGCCGCAATGAAAGCCGTACAGATGGGTATAGGCATTTCAACTATTGGTATTGAACATGCCAATTCCTGTATCGAAAAAGGCTTGTTTCGCCGTGTAATGCGTGATTATGAAACTGACCCTATCCAGGTCATGATTTATTATTCCTCACGGCAGTATTTGCCAGCCAAAACCCGTGTATTTATCGATCATATGCTGGAACATGCCCGACGCAACCAGCCGGTAGTACTAGACGAACTCATCTTTGAGTTATGAATGCTGCGCAAAGGCCCTGATTCAGGTCACTTCAGGGCTTACGATGGAAAGTTCCCCGGGATTGTTTCAACTTTTGGTTGAAACTATTTCAATTTTGTGACACCTACAGTTTAAACAGCATCCCCTCTAAAATCCTCATCACTTGCTTAGAGAAAAGCTTGGAGATTCACTTTTATAAACTTTCTTTTATAAAAGTCTCTCATCAATAGATGGCCTCACAATAAAAACTAATGCCATTGATATTAATTCCGTAAGTCACGAGGCTATGCATTATGTTTAATAAATTTTCTAAAACTGTAAAAGGTAAAACCCTGGCGTTCGCAATTGCCGCAACAGCTCTTTCCAGCACCCAGGCATTTGGTTCATCACTTGAGTCTTCCGAATATGGTAACTCCGCCTGGAACTGGTGGGAAAACTCAACGTCTACGCAGGTAGAATCGTCCGCCGAAGCCAATCAGACCGATACCCTGCTGGCACACCCGGAAACACGCTCTGCTGAATATGGGCATGTAGCCTGGAACGACTGGAAAACAAGTGCCCCAAACGGCCAGCAACAGGCCCAGACTGCTCAGAACACACGTGAAGTGAGCCCAGAGTTTGGCCACATCCCGCTGAACTGGTGGGAAAACAGCTGAGTAAAATCTGGATTAGATTGCACTGACCAAAGGCCTCTTGAATGAGGCCTTTTCATTTTCCGGATACCCTACCCACTAGAGCAACCGCTCATCGCTCCATTCCAGTGCCCCTGGGCACTCCTGCGCACCGCCATCGAGCACTTTCAGATCTGTGTAAACAAAACTGGCCTGTAAAATTCATGAACAGCTGTTAACTGACACACAACGTAATGTGTTTTTATCTGGTATGCCTTTTGCTATATACTCTGCGGCGATTTCAACACTTACCCGGTGTTTGAGTATCGCAGAAGCAGAGTCCACAAGACTCTGCATCTATTCAAGGCTTCATTTAAATCCGCCAAAAGCGGAGGGAGTCGTCACAATGACGCATACACACCGTTGGCTTTCCATCTTGGAAGGATGCCTTCTCGTTGCACTGGGCATTCACCTGTTAAATGCATCCAACTTATTGATCAGTGGCACTGCAGGTATGGGGCTGTTACTGCAGCAGGTATCTGGTCTTAGCTTTCCCCAGCTGTTTTTCCTGCTGAATATTCCATTCTACCTGTTGTCACTACGCTGCATGGGACGCGAGTTCACGCTGAGAACCTTTGCTTCCGTCTCCATTTTGACGGTGCTGTCAGAACTGATGCGCCACTGGTTTGATTTCAGCATCAGCGAACCGCTGCTGGCTGCGGTACTGGGTGGCATGCTGATCGGGTTCGGTTTGATTATTCTGTTCCGCCACCAGGCTTCATTGGGCGGATTGAACATACTGTCAATCTATCTGGAGCGCCGCTTTGGCATTCACGCCAGCAAGACCACGCTGGTTGCAGACATTATGATCGTTATCCTGGCCTTTTGGCTGTTCGAACCGCTGCAGGTACTTTGCTCCCTGGTTGCGTTCCTGTTTATGGGATCGGTTGTTGGCCGCTATCACCGCCCACCAACTTGGGCCCAGGTAAAGGCTTCCTGACCCTCTGACTCTGTCCCAAGACCGCCTGTGCTTGCGCGTTAGTGCAGGCGGTACACAGATCACTCGAGAGGCTTTCGACAATTTTCCGAGCGCAAACGTGTTTCCTTCCGTGTTATCCAGCCCAAAGTCGCACCACAAGCGTGCAAAAACACCTGCTCAGCACCACCATCGCGCATGAACTGACTTAATAGTCAGCTTTATATTTCGGCAACAAACTGTTTCCGCCTGTTTTCAAAGCTTTTCACTAAGTTGGCACGCAGGTTGCTCCTATTAAATCGACGAGCATACGTTGAGTAGAAGCTGTCAGGCCCTAAGAACGATTCATGTACACCCCTTAGGCCAGGTCATTGCTCACTGTGTGATTCAGTTCAGCGCTCCTTCGGGGCGGGGACCGGATTGACAGTGAATTGATCTGCCTATCCTCCCTTCTTGCTAGCCAGCAAAGCGTCCTGAATCCCTTTTGCCGTGAACCCCCAAGTGGGATAACGAATGCGTGGAGAATAATGATGAAGCCCAACAACACATACAAAAAACTGGTCGCCGCAACTATTCTTGGCCTGAGTTCTACCTATGCCCTGGCCGCTGACCAGATTACCTACCAAATGGACTGGCTCCCGGGCGGTGATAAAGCGCCTGTCTATGTCGGCGTAAGCAAAGGCTTCTTTGCCGAGCAGGACATCGAAGTCAAAATCGCTTCAGGTCGTGGCTCTACTGATGCCATCACCAAGGTTGCTACAGGTAACGCTGAAATCGGCCAGGCTGATATCACCGCTCTGCTGGCTGCCAAAGCCCGTCAGGATGTGCCTGTTACGGCTGTCATGAGCATTTTCAGTGACGCACCTTACGCCACCTTCGTTAAGAAAGACGGCAGCATCAAAACCATCGCCGATTTGAAAGGCAAAAAGGTCGTGACCTCACCGTTCACTTCCTCAAACGCCTTCTTCCCGATTGTATTGGAACTGAACAACGTAGACGCAGCAGATGTGACTGTCGTAAAAGCCGATCCGGGCGCCTTGGCCCCCATGCTGATTAACGATAGCGCTGACGCAGTTACCTCCTGGGTAACAGACGCACAGAAGTATCAGTCTCAGGCCAAGAAAGCCGGCATCGAGCTGACGGTTTTGCCCTGGCATGATGCGGGTATGTCAATCTACTCCTCCTCCATGATCGCCAACAATGAATGGCTGGCGGAGAACCCCGAGCTGGCCGAACGCTTTATCACAGCCTTCAAGAAATCCATTGAATACGTCTACGCCAACCCTCAGGAAAGTGCCGAGATCATCAACAAGGCTGTCCCTGAAGTGGATGTAACCGTGGCAAAAGAGACTATCGAAGCCATCCACGGACTGGTCTATAACGATGCCACCAAGGCTCATGGTCTGGGATCCCTGAACAGCGAACGTCTGGCCAAAACCTGGGCGTTTACCGCCAAGTCTCAAGAGATCGACGTCAGTGCACTGGATCCTGAGAAAGTTATCACTTGCCAGTTCATCGGAGGTGAATAAACATGAGACCGTTTGTTTCCTTTAAAAACGTCACCCATGAATACGGCGTGGATAAGGGCAAATCGGTCAAAGCGCTGAGCGATGTCAATTTTGACATCGCCAAGCATGAATTTGTCGCAGTCGTGGGTCCCTCCGGCTGCGGTAAATCCACTCTGCTGCGCTTGCTGTCCGGTCTGCTGATTCCAACGAATGGCAGTGTCGAAATTTTCGGTCAGAAGGTTACTGAGCCTCGCGACGAAATCGGCATTGTCTTCCAAAAACCAACTCTTCTCCCCTGGCTGAATATTCGCGAAAACGTTGTGTTCCCCAGCCGTCACAAGCGCGGACGTGTGAGCACACAGGAATACGCGCGCGCTGAAGAACTGATCCACAGCGTAGGGTTGAAGGATTTCGCCGAATGCATGCCAGATGAACTGTCCGGTGGCATGCAGCAGCGTGTGGGTATTGCCCGCGCCCTGCTGATGGACCCTGAAATCCTGATCATGGATGAGCCGTTTTCAGCACTGGATGCACTGACCCGTGAAGAGATGGGGTTCGAGTTGCTGCAGATCTGGAATGACCGCCCCAAGACAGTGCTGTTCATCACGCACTCCATTTCTGAAGCCGTATTGCTGTCGGATCGTGTGCTGATCATGAGCCCTCGTCCGGGCACTCTGGTCGAAGAGATCAATGTTGACCTGCCCCGCCCGCGCTCATCACAGACGATTCGTCACCCAAGATTCAACGAGTACACCGATCAAATTCGCCAACACATTTACCACCGTGAGGAGGCGAAAATCGCATGAGTCTGACCATGAGTACTAAACACCAGTTTTTGCAGCGCTGGCTGCCAATCGCAACACTGGTCTCCCTGATCCCACTATGGGAGCTGAGTTGTCGTCTGCTGGGCGTTCCGGATTACGTTCTGCCCAGACCCACAACCATTATCGAAGCCTTCGGCCGTGTCGATGTCGGCCTCTGGGCCGGGCACCTCTGGGCCACCCTGCGCGTCGCCTTGATCGGTTTTATGCTGTCACTGCTGATCAGCATTCCCCTGGCCATTGCCATGGTGCGCTCACGCTACCTGACCAAAACCCTGTATCCGCTGCTGATCATTATTCAGTCAACGCCCGTCGTTGCGATCGCTCCTTTGTTGATCGTTATTCTGGGTACTGGTGAAGCGCCTCGCCTGGCGATTACCTGCCTGATTACCTTCTTCCCGCTGGTAGTGGCAGCTACAACAGGCATGCTTTCAACACCGCCCGAGCTGGTTGAACTCTCTCGCAGTCTGCGTGTTCATCCCAGCCGTGAAATCTGGCAGATTCGCCTGCCCTACGCGATTCCGCATCTGTTCAGCGGCATGAAAGTGGCGATCACTCTGGCCATTATCGGTGCGGTCGTTGCTGAGTTCGTCGCAGCAGAAAAAGGACTTGGCTACTTTATCCAGTACTCAACATCTTTCTTTGAAATTCCTCAGGCATTCGCTGCCCTGCTTTTCCTGTCTGCAGCCAGCCTGATCCTGTTCCGCACCGTTACCTGGATTCAGAAGGTGTTCTTCAGCTGGAGTCTTCCGAAAGAAGAAAGAGATTGAGTTTGACCTGAGTTATCAGATTTACCCTAACGGAGTAGAAGCGGCATGGCAGATTTACCAGGCATTGCTCCAACCAACCGCCGCCATACGGCTAGCAAATGGAGCTTCAACTATGAATACATCAACTACTCACTACCAACTGGATGAACTGAACCTCGAACACAGCCTCGGCAAACGCAGCAGCGAGAGCGAAGTCGAAGGCAGTGCAATTCCACTGATCGACCTGAGCAACTTTGACGAACGCCGTGAAGAGATCACCGAACAACTTTGGCATGCCGCCACTGAAGTGGGTTTCTTCCAGCTCAGCAACCACGGTCTCAGTGTTGAAGAAATCAACCACGCCTTTGGCAACGCCGACAAGTTTTTCGGTCTGGATGCCGAGGCCAAAGCCCAGTTCCCACTGAAAGAAGGCACCAATGCGGGCTGGGAATACAAGGCACAGGTTCGCCCATCAACGGGCACCGCTGACCAGAAAGAGTCCTACCAGATTACGCGCCCCAACATGACCGAGCTCTGGCCGGAGCAGGAACTGCCGACATTCAAACAAGAAATGCTCGGTTTTGAGCGCCGCTGCTGGGAGCTGGGCATGAAAGTGCTGAGCTGCTTTGCAGATCGTTTGGGCTTTGAGCGCGATTTCTTCACCAAGGCACACGACCAGAACAGTGCCGAGTATCAATCCACCCTGCGCCTGCTGCACTACCTGGCAATCAAGGATCCTAAACAGCTGGAAGGCGAACCCTGGCGCGCCGGTGCTCATACAGACTTTGACTGCCTGACCATGGTATTCCAGAAAACCGGTCAGGGCGGCCTGCAGGCCAGCGCCGGCAAGGATGCCACTGATACGCTAACCTGGCACAGCGTACCCGCCGTGGATGGCATCATCACCTGTAATATCGGTGACATGCTGATGCGCTGGAGCGACGATCAGTTGAAGTCCACTCTGCACCGCGTACGCATGCCGCGTGCGGGTGAATACATGGGCCATCGTTACAGCATGGCCTTCTTCTGCCAGGCCAACCGCGATGTGGTTATTGAAGGCCCCAATAAGCGTTACCCGGCAATCACTGCTCAGGAATATCTGAACATGCGCATGAATGCCAACTACAAAGAAAAAGGCAGCAATTAAGCTGCCTTCTTCCCTGGATTTGAGCCCGCCTAGTGCGGGCTCTTTTTGTTTCAGCCCTCAACTTTCTTGTAGAGACGCTGAATACCGGCCATCACATCCTGCTGCAAAGCCTCGGCATCCAGACCAATCACATCACCATCGGCCACGACCTGGCGACCGTTCACAAAGCTGGCTTTGATACGCATGGGTTCACCGCACATCAATGGCGCCCAACGACGGTCATGCACACCGGCGAAGCGGTAGTCATTCAGATCATAGATCACCAGGTCTGCAGCCTTGCCAACAGCCAAGGCTCCCAGGGCATCCAGCCCCAGCATTTTGGCCGCATTGTCACTGGCCCACTCCAGCACGGTCTCAAGACGGGTTGCATCCGGCCCCTGCTGGGTACGGTGAATCAGCCAAGCCAGGTTAGCTTCCTGCAACACAGAACCGGATTCAGCCGATGCCGAGCCATCCACACCCAGTGTTACCGGCATGCCGGCTTTTTCCATCGCAACAACCGGTGCGATGCCACTGCCCAAACGGCAGTTGGACGTCGGACAGTGAGCGATACCTGTGCCGGTCTCGCTCAAAAGCTGAATATCCCGCTCGGTCGCCTGTACCAGATGGGCAAACCAGACATCATCTCCCAGCCAGTCACAACGCTGGGCATATTCCACCGCCGTGCATCCGTGCAGCGCCTGTGCCTGCTGTTCATCAAAACCGACCTCCAGCAGATGTGAATGCAGCTTCAAATCATGCGAGCGTGCATAGGCCGCAACCTGCTTGAGATCATTTTCAGTAATGGAGTGCACCAGGCTGGTCGGCGACACCACCAGTCGGCGCATGGCGTTATTTTCAGTCTGGTGGTAACGGATGCGCGTCTGTTCCAGTCGCTGCAACATCAGCTCAACCGTTTCAGGCTTAACACCGGCCTTGGCCAACCCCTTGTGCGAGCCCTGCACCGTAGCGCCGCCACGACAAAGCACCAGGCGAATGCCCAGCTCATCCGCCGCCTGCCAAAGTACGTCTTCCATCTCCATGGAGGAGTTGAGATGGTACAGATAATGGTGGTCTGCACAGGTGGTTGCACCTGAGCGCAATTGTTCGGCCAATCCCATTTTGGCTGCCGCCAACATGAGTTCGGGATCGATATGGGGCCAGAAGCGATAAGGCACCGATGCCAGCCACTCGCCCAACCCCTGATTGATACCCGCCGGTATACCCTTGAGTGCAGACTGAGCCAAATGATGATGAGTGTTAATAAAGCCGGGATAAATGACAGAACGGCTGGCATCTATCAGTTGCTCGTCCGCTTGCGGAACCAGCCCCTGACCAATTTCAGTAATGATGCCATCTGCAATTCGCAGATCAGTAGCCGAAGACGATAGATCCTGACTCAGGATTGCTTCAGCGTTTCGGATTAGATAACGCATCTTAAAACTCCTTAATCCAACCGCTAAGCAATGTCCCGGGAAGCCCCTGACCGCTTCTACTTACCGTGTCTATGTGAAAGCCCCTTCTTTTACGGGACTTGAGAATGAGCCGTTCGCACTCCAAAAGCGCAATAAACAGCCAGACATGCTGCAAAACCATGCAAAAACCCCGCCAGACTTTAGCTAACGATCTTCCAAAGTTGCTGTTCAAACATAACTGGCAAGGTTTATGCCTCAGTAACGCTTGAGCCCTAAGCTGTCCGCCCGACCGGAGCGCTTTTGCACCAATAAAGAGCCACTGAAAGCACCATAACAATGCACGCACTCACTGCGACATTTAGGCTGGCCTGAGGCTAATGCTTAAGAAAACCCAAACCTGACTTTAAAGTCAAAAATATAATTGACTCAAGAGTCAGGTTTTACTTTAATCAAAGCATACGCAATACGCCTCGACACACTTTCAGGTAAAGGGAGACACCCCTTGATCAGGTTCTTACTCAACAAAGAGCTGCGGGTTGAAGAACAGCTTGACCCCAATATGACGGTACTCAGCTATCTACGTACCCGGGTTCACAAAACCGGTACCAAAGAGGGCTGCGGCTCCGGTGACTGTGGTGCCTGCACCGTTGTGCTGGGAGAACTGGATGGCGATCGTATCCGCTATAAAAGTGTCAACTCTTGCCTGACCTTTGTATCTGCACTGAATGGCAAACAGCTGATCACCGTTGAAGATCTGAAACAGGGCAATCGCCTGCACCCGGCACAGCAAGCGATGCTGGACTGTCACGGCAGCCAATGTGGTTTCTGCACCCCGGGTATCGTGATGTCCATGTTTGCACTGGGTAAGAATGTTGCCAAGCCTGGCAAAAACGAGATCCACGAAGCCCTGGCCGGCAACCTCTGCCGCTGTACTGGCTATAGACCCATCGTCGAGGCCGCGGAGAAAATGTATGAAGATGGCGCTGCCGACCATTTCGAAGTTGAGCAGGCACAGATCCTTGCCCGCCTGCGAGATCTTCAACCGCAGGCGCAGTTTGAACTAAGCAATGGAAGTAAACAGGCCTTTACGCCAACCTCAATAGCCGAGCTATCTGCTCTGCTGGAGCAGCACCCTGAAGCGCGTCTGGTGGCCGGCGGTACTGACCTGGCACTGGAGGTGACTCAGTTTCATCGTGAAATCCCCACGCTGATCCATGTCGGTCATGTGGATGAGATGAAGCAGATCCGTGTGCTGGATGAGCAGATCGAATTGGGTGCCGCTGCCTCTCTGACCGACTGCTATCAGGTGCTGGCCGATGAATACCCGGACCTGGGCGCGCTGCTCCACCGTTTTGCCTCCCTGCAGGTGCGTAACCAGGGCACTCTGGGCGGCAATATCGGCAATGCATCCCCCATCGGTGACTCACCACCGGCGCTTATTGCACTGGGCGCCAAGCTGGTACTGCGTCAGGGTGAGCAGACGCGCACCCTCAACCTTGAAGACTACTTTATCGACTACAAGGTAACTGCCCAGCAGCCGGGCGAGTTTATTGAAAAAATCCTGGTGCCCCGGGCAGCAACTAACGGCGAGTTCCGCTGCTACAAACTGTCCAAGCGCATTGATGATGATATTTCAGCAGTTTTGGGTTGCTTCAATCTGGTGGTACAAGATGGCCAGATCGCCTCGGCACGTGTTGCATTTGGCGGCATGGCAGCCACACCCAAGCGTGCCATTCAGTGTGAGCAGGTCCTGACTGGAGCCCCCTGGAATCGCGCCACTATCGAGAAAGCCAAAGCCGCCCTGTCGCAGGACTTCACTCCGATCTCTGACTTCAGAGCTTCGAGTGAGTACCGTCAGCTGACAGCCAGCAACTTGCTGACTCGCTATTTCATCGAGCTTGAATCCCCAGAAGTCGAAACACGGGTGACCGCCTATGTCTAATTCAGAGCAGAACCAGAAAAGTCAGGCCGAGATGCTGGCAATTGCCAAGCAGGAACTGACCACCGGTGTTGGTCGCAGTGTTAAACATGAAAGCGCCGCCAAGCAGGTCTGTGGCGAAGCCGTATATATCGACGACCGAACCGAGTTTCACAACCAGCTGCATGTCTATGCGCGCCTGTCCGATAAGGCCCATGCCCGCATCACCAAACTGGATGTGACGCCCTGCTACAATTTCCCCGGCGTTGCCATCGCCATCACCGCCAAGGATGTACCGGGACAACTGGACATAGGCCCGGTGATGCCGGGCGACCCCATGCTGGCCGATGGTCTGGTGGAATATTACGGCCAGCCCATCGTCGCAGTTGCTGCTAACGATCTGGACACCGCACGCAAAGCCGCCATGGCCGCCATCATCGAGTACGAAGAACTGGAGCCGGTGCTCTCGGTTGAACAGGCGCTGGAACAGGAACACTTCATCAGCGCACCTCATGTGCAGAAACGTGGCGACTCTGCTGCGGCGCTGGCCGCAGCCAAGCACCGTATAACCGACAGCGTCCATATCGGTGGTCAGGAACACTTTTATCTGGAAACGCATATCTCCTCGGTCGTACCGACTGAAGATGGCGGCATGATCGTCTACACGTCTAGCCAGAACCCTACCGGCGTACAAAAAACCGTCGCCAAAGTGCTGGGCGTCTCGTTTAACAAGATCCTGATCGATATGCGTCGAATGGGGGGTGGCTTTGGTGGCAAGGAGACTCAGGCTGCTGGCCCTGCATGCATGGCTGCCGTTGTGGCACACCTGACGCGTCGTCCTGCCAAAATGCGTCTTCCACGCATGGAAGACATGATGATGACCGGCAAGCGACACCCGTTCTTCAACCAGTACGATGTGGGCTTTGATGACGACGGACGTCTCACTGGCTGTGACATCAAGCTGGCAGGCAACTGCGGATATTCGCCAGACCTGTCCAACTCCATTGTCGACCGTGCCATGTTCCATTGTGACAACAGCTACTACCTGGGCGATGCCACCGTTACCGGTTACCGTTGCAAAACCAATCTGGTTTCACATACCGCCTATCGTGGCTTTGGTGGCCCTCAGGGCATGATCGTGCCTGAGATTTTCATGGATGAGATCGCACGAAAACTGGGCAAAGATCCTCTGGAGATCCGAAAGCTGAACCTGTTTGGCGGTGAGGGTCGCAACACCACCCATTACTTCCAGACCATTGACGACAGCCAGTTGCTGAAAGAGATGTTCACCGAGCTGGAGAACAGCAGCGATTATCATGCCCGCCGCGCCGCCATTCGCGACTACAACCGTACCAGCCCGATCCTGAAAAAAGGCCTGGCGCTGACGCCGGTGAAGTTCGGTATTTCTTTCACCCACACCTTCCTGAACCAGGCTGGTGCGCTGGTACATATCTATACCGATGGCAGCATTCATTTGAACCACGGTGGTACCGAGATGGGCCAGGGCCTGAATACCAAAGTCGCCCAGATAGTAGCGGAAGAGTTCCAGGTCGACTTCGACCGTATCCAGGTTACCGCGACCAACACCGACAAGGTACCCAACACCTCACCGACTGCGGCATCTTCGGGAACTGACTTGAACGGTAAAGCGGCACAGAATGCGGCCCGTATCATCAAGCAGCGTCTGATCGATTTTGCGGCCCGTCACTTCAATGTGAGTGAAGAAGATGTGGTATTCAGCAACAACCATGTGATCATTCGTGATCAGGTAATGCCTTTTGCCGAGCTGATTCAGCTGGCCTATTTCAATCAGGTCTCGCTCTCCAGCACCGGGTTCTATAAGACACCCAAAATCTACTATGACTATGAAACCGCCCGCGGCCGCCCGTTCTACTACTTTGCCTATGGGCTTGGCTGCAGCGAAGTTGTGGTCGATACCCTGACCGGCGAATACAAGATCCTGCGTGCCGATGTGCTGTTCGATGTGGGTGAATCCCTCAACCCGGCTATCGATATCGGTCAGATCGAAGGCGCCTTTGTTCAGGGCGCTGGCTGGCTGACGTCTGAAGAGCTGGTCTGGAACGACGAAGGCCGCCTGATGACGACAGGACCAGCCAGTTACAAGGTCCCAGCTATCACCGACACGCCTATCGACTTCCGTGTGAAACTGGTGGAAAACCGCAAGAACCCTGAAGACACCGTTTATCACTCCAAGGCCGTTGGCGAGCCTCCGTTCATGCTGGGTATCTCCGTGTTCTGTGCCATCAAGGACGCGATCGCCAGCGTAGCCGACTACCGTGTCAGCCCTAAACTGGACTCACCGGCTACACCCGAGCGCGTGCTTTGGGCCATCCAGGAAATGGAAAAACAGCACGAAAGCGCCAGCCAAAGCCAGATCGCAGAGCCCGCATGAGTTTGGGTAAAGCAGGAGACAGACAATGAACACCGAATGGATCAAAGCGCTGAGCAAACTGGAAGCAAATGCGACCCCGGCCGTGATGATCACCGTAGTGGATGAGCGCGGCTCCACTCCTCGCAATGCAGGGGCCAAAATGCTGGTCAGTGCAGACGAACGCTTTGATACCATCGGTGGCGGGCACCTGGAACACAAGTCGATCAAGATTGCCCGCGCCATGCTGGAAGAACGCCAGACTCAACCTCGGCTGGAACGTTTCTCGCTCGGCGCCAGCCTGGGTCAATGTTGTGGCGGCGCAACCACACTGCTGTTTGAACCGCTCAATACAGGCATCGTGCAGATTGTACTCTTCGGTGCGGGCCATGTAGGTCGTGCCCTGGTGTCCATTCTCTCCACTCTCCCCTGTCGCATCCGCTGGGTGGATTCTCGGGAAGATGAATTCCCCGCCGTTATTCCCGATGGGGTCGAGAAAGTGGTGAATGAGTTCCCGGTTGATGAAGTCGAGCCTGCACCGGCGCACAGCTATTTCATCGTCATGACGCATAATCACCAGCTTGATCAGGAACTGACCGAAGCCATTCTGAAACGCAATGACTTCACCTATTTCGGCCTGATTGGCTCCCAGACCAAGCGGATGAAATTTGAACACCGACTCAAGGCCAAGGGGTTTGAGCCTGCGGTGATCGAACGCATGACCTGTCCCATGGGTATCCCTGAGATTAAAGGCAAACTGCCGGCGGAGATTGCTGTTTCAGTCGCCGGAGAAGTGATCGCTCAATACAACGCCGCCTTTGGAATAAAAGAGCAGCCGCCAATGCCTGCCGCAACGGTTGAGCGTTTGGCCATTTAAACTTAGTGTCTTATATACAACGTCTGTAACAGCAGGGCCTGTCTGGATGACAACATCGACCATTGCGTATCGCGCCAGCCTGCTGGACAGTCTCGGTGACCCGGCTGAGGTCGGTTTGGAAAACAGCTACCGTTACTTTGAGGACGGTTTGCTGATCGTTGAAAACGGGCACATTGTTGCCCTGGGTGATGCCGAAACACTGCTGTCCGATCTGGCTCCGGATATTCGCGTGCATCATTACAAGGACGCTCTGATCACCCCCGGCTTTATCGACACCCATATCCACTACCCACAAACCGGGATCATCGGTTCCTACGGCAACCAGTTACTGGACTGGCTGGAGAACCACACCTTTCCAGCAGAACAAGCATTTGAAAGCCCCGAGCACGCGTCCCAGATTGCCGACCTGTTTCTTAAAGAGTTGCTGCGCAACGGAACAACGACGGCACTGGTATTCGGCACTGTTCACCCACAATCGGTCGATGCTTTTTTCAGTGCAGCTGAAAAACTCAAACTGCGCATGATCGCGGGAAAGGTGCTGATGGATCGAAATGCACCTGAGGCCCTCACCGACACCGCGGAACAAGGATACGCAGACAGCAAGACTCTGATCGAGCGCTGGCATGGCAAGGGTCGACTCCAGTATGCAGTGACACCGCGTTTTGCACCCACCAGCAGCTCCGAACAACTGGCCGCCGCCGGGCAGTTACTGCGCGAGCATGAAGGCCTCTATCTGCAAACGCACCTGGCAGAGAACACCCATGAGATTGAGTGGGTGAGGGAGCTATTCCCCGAACAGAGCGGTTACCTTGATGTTTATGATCACCACGGGCTGCTGGGCAAACGTTCGGTGTTCGCTCATGGCATACACCTGTGTAACGGAGAATGGGAGCGTTTGGCGGAAACGGGCTCGTCCATCGCTTTCTGCCCCACATCCAACCTGTTTCTTGGCAGCGGACTGTTCGATTTAACCAAGGCAGAACGGCACAACATTTGTGTCGGCATGGGCACGGACGTTGGCGCCGGCACCAGTTTTTCCATGCTGCAGACACTGAACGAGGCTTACAAGGTGATGCAGCTTCAAGGCGACAAACTGCACCCGTTCAAATCCTTTTACCTGGCAACTTTGGGCGGTGCCCGCGCGCTGTCACTGGAACATCAGATCGGCACTCTGGAACCGGGCAGTGAGGCGGATTTCATTGCGCTGGATTACAAGGCTACACCGCTGATGGAGTTCCGCATGCAGCAAGCTCGCAGTCTGGAAGAGCGATTGTTTGTACTGATGACGCTGGGAGATGACCGCGCAGTAAGAGCGACCTTCGTGATGGGTGAGAGGCTAAACGCCTCTCACTGATCTCCTGCGCAGAGACCCGTGCAGGTTATGAACGACTCAGTACATTGGAAAATATCGCTTTAAGATCATGCCCATCAGGCTTATCACCGAGATCCAGCTTATGCTCAATATGATCGAGGTGGTGCATCATTAAGGCTACGGCCTTCTCTTTATCTCGCTGTGCCAAGGCATCAATCAGCTCAAAGTGCTCATCGTAGGAACAGTGGGAGTGATCCCCGCTTTTTTCATACTGCGCGATGATCAGAGAGCTAAGCGATACCAGGCTGCGTTGAAAGCTCAGCAAGGGAGGGTTTTGTGCAATCTCGGCCATCACCAGGTGAAACTCGCCCGACATGCGGATACCCGCCCCACGATCTCCTCTCTCAAAGCAAGCCTGCTCATCTCGCACCAGCTGTTTTAGCTGCTCGATCTGAGTAGCATCAGCCTGCTCACATACCAGCTCGGTCACGGCTTTTTCAACCACGCGACGCGCGTAGACGATTTGCCGAGCCTCCTCGATACTGGGACTGGCAACCATGGCCCCTTTGTTGGGCCTCAGAACCACAACTTGCTCATAGCCGAGACGAGCCAAGGCACGGCGAATAATAGTGCGACTGACGCCGAAGATTTCTCCCAGAGACTCTTCGCTCAGTTTGGTGCCCGGCGCCAGGCGCTGCTCCAGAATGGCATCGAAAATGTGCTCGTAAACTCTGTCATCCTGGGTTTTCTTTTCACCCTTCATAGGACTGATTCCTTACTTCCGTTAACCGATTTGACGCCATTCATGCCATGTCTGGAGCACGTCAATACATGCCTTAAAAACTTGCGATGGGATCGTACACTTGGGTCAAACATCTGTACACAGGTCCAAACCCTGACTGGCACAAAGTACTTGCGCCCTTTTCAGATGGCCTTATAAACAGAGCAAGAACCCGCGCATCACCTTCAAGCAATGTATACAGTACCAGGCTTGCTTTAAGCACGGCTTGCGGTCACCATGACGTGGCTATGTATCCAATCGTACTCGGGCGATGCTCCCCCCCTTAGCCAATCGATCGGATACCAACCACCAGGGTTAAAAGCCCACCATCAATAAAAGTGATTCCCGATATGAGTTTTGAATCCTGGTCTTTGTTTTGCCTTGCATCCTTACTGGTCATCATGATTCCGGGTCCGCTGTCATTGCTGATGATCTCCAACAGCCTCAATTTCGGCATCAAGCGAAGTATGCCTGCCTTCATAGGCGGGACCAGTGCGTCTCTGATTCTGCTGACAGCTTCAGCAACCGGGCTGGGAGCGCTGCTCGCAGCATCTGAAAACCTGTTCGCTGCGATTCGCTATGCCGGTGCTCTGTACCTGATCTGGCTGGGCTATAAAGCCTGGCGCGAAGCCTCTCAGCAGGTGAATACGGTCCCGGACGCGTCCCAACGGCCCGTATCATCCAGGCTATTTGTTCGCGCCTTCACACTGGGTATCAGCAACCCCAAGGACATCCTGTTTTTCGTGGCCTTTCTGCCCCAGTTCATTTCACCCGAAACCGCATTTCTGCCCCAGTTACTGGTCATGTGTATCAGCTGGTGCGTTATCGACCTGCTATGCAAGCTGACCTATGGAGTCACTGCAAAACTGATCACGCCGTTACTCAAGCGAGGACGCAATCTGGAATACTTCAACCGCGCCAGCGCTGGCCTGTTTGTCGGAGTCGGCAGTCTGGTATTGGTCAAGTAACCTGGGGGCTAGAGGCCTAGCTCCCACGATAGGTCGAATATCCGTAGGGGGAAACCAACAGAGGGACGTGATAATGCTCATCCTCATCGGCTATGCCAAAACGCAATACCACCTCTTCCAAAAAGGCAGGCTCGGGCAACGCCAGGCCGCGACGGCGAAAGTAATCACCAACAGAGAAAACCAGTTCATATACCCCCTTTTTGAACCTGTCGCCTGATAACACCGACTGGTCACAGCGGCCATCATCATTGGTCACAGCCTGGGTAATCAGCTCACGGCTCTGGTCCCTGCCTATCTGATACAACGAAACGGAAATGCCCTTTCCCGGGCAGCCATGTGCCGAATCCAGTACATGTGTCGTCAGATATCCCATCGCTTACCTTCCTCATTGTTTTGATGTACCCGCGCCATACCTGACCTTAACGCCAGCGGCGCTGCTCACTATAGAACAAAACCAATAAAAAACACAAAACAATGCAAATAATGTATACAAATACAAAATCAAAAAAACGTATTCCCTATTTGGGGCTTACTGAGCTATACGCCTCAGAAACACATCCTCAATTGAGAATATGGCGTGCTGTTTTTGAACTGATCATGATGGGCGAGCTTGTAAATCAAAAAACATAATGTATACAATAATTGAATACCAAATGCTTTCGGTATCACTACAAAACCGATGTATCAAGATCTTCACCCAGTAAAGGAGTTGAGCATGAGCAACGACTACCCACGCGACCTGATCGGGTACGGGCAAAATCCGCCCCATGCACACTGGCCAAACCAGGCCCGCGTTGCCATCTCCTTTGTACTCAACTATGAGGAAGGCGGCGAGCGCTGCATTTTGCATGGCGATAAGGAGTCTGAGGCATTTCTGTCCGAAATGCCGGGCGCCCAGCCACTGCCTGGCGTTCGCCACATGAGCATGGAGTCCTGCTACGAATATGGCAGCCGTGCCGGTGTCTGGCGCCTGCTTAAACTGTTCAAAAAACACGATATCCCGCTGACAATTTTCGCTGTTGCCATGGCCGTTGAGCGTCACCCTGAAGTGGCTCAGGCCATGGTTCAAGCCGGTCATGAAATCTGCAGCCATGGCTATCGCTGGATCGACTATCAATACACCGACGTAGCCGAAGAGCGCGAACACCTGACCCGTGCAATCGAGATCATTCAAAAAATTACCTGCGAGCGCCCACTGGGTTGGTATACCGGTCGTACAGGTCCCAACACTCGTGATCTGGTGATGGAGGAAGGCGGATTCATGTATGACTCCGATGCCTACGATGATGACCTGCCCTACTGGGTCGATAACCAGGGCAAAGGACATCTGGTGATTCCCTATACCCTGGATGCAAACGACATGCGCTTTGCTACGGCACAGGGTTTCAACAGTGGAGAGCAGTTCTATCAGTACCTGAAAGACAGCTTTGATACGCTCTACGAAGAAGGCGAAGAGGCCCCCAAAATGCTGTCTATCGGCTTGCACTGCCGGCTCGCGGGTCGTCCAGGTCGAATCGCTGCCCTGGCGCGTTTTATCGAATATGCGCGCAGCCATAACAAAGTCTGGTTTTGCCGCCGCATCGATATCGCCAAACATTGGCATGAACACCATCCCTACACCCCGGAGACGACCAAATGAACCCGGTGACGTTCAAAACCTGTACACCCAGCCAGATGAGCCGTGAGGACTTTGTCCGCCTGTTCGCGGATATTTATGAGCACTCTGCCTGGGTGGCTGAGCAGGCTTATGATCTGGGCACTGGCGAGGCGCTGGATCAGATCGACACTCTGCATCAAAGAATGGCTGCAATCCTGCTGCAAGCCGATCATCAGGCGCAGTTGGACCTGATAAATGCCCACCCGGACCTGGCAGGCAAAGCGGCTATTGCCGGAGAATTAACAGCCTCATCAACCGCTGAACAGGCTGGCGCCGGCATCAGTGAATGCACACCGGAAGAGTTTGCGCGTTTCACCGAGCTCAACAGTGCCTATAAAGAGAAGTTTGGCTTCCCCTTCATCATGGCCGTCAAAGGCAGCAATCGACACCAGATTCTGGCCGCATTTGAAGAGCGAATTCATAACACACCCGACGATGAGTTTGACCGAGCACTGCAGGAGATCAACAAGATCGCCCGCTTCCGTCTGGAGATGCTCTAGCGCCTGTTGGAGACCCATAACTCGCACCATTTTGCACAATTCAGGTAGACAACAATGAGCAACGCTACTTTCGAGAAATACATTAACCTGGCCGATGCACGACTGGGCACACGATCCATTTTCGTGACCGATGACTGGTTCGCAGCGGTTGATCGTATGTTGCAGCCAGAGCCACCAGTCTGGAAAGAGGGTGTGTTCGATGACAACGGCAAGTGGATGGACGGCTGGGAATCGCGCCGCAAACGCTTTGAAGGGTACGATTACACCATCATTCGTCTTGGCGTTCCCGGTGTAATCAAGGGCGTGGACATCGACACCTCGTTCTTTACCGGTAACTTCCCGCCCTCTGCATCGCTGGAAGCCTGCTACAGCCCTGATGCAGACCCGTCCGATAACACCGAATGGACCGAACTGCTGGGCGCTGTCAGCCTGCAGGGCAACAGCCAACACCTGCACGCCATCGAAGATGGTCGCCCCTGGACGCACCTGCGCTTTAACATCTACCCGGACGGCGGTGTTGCACGCCTGCGCGTCTACGGCATTCCCTATCTGGACTGGAGCAAGATCAGCACAGAACAGGAAATAGACCTGGCTGCTGCTCTAAACGGTGGTCGTGCGCTGGCCTGCAGTGATGAGCACTTCGGAAAAATGGGCAATATCTTGAACCCGGGTCGCGGTGTCAATATGGGGGATGGCTGGGAAACCGCACGTCGCCGTACACCCGGCAATGACTGGGTGATCGTAGCGCTGGGCCACCCCGGTGAGATCAGTCGTGTTGTTGTTGATACGCTTCACTTCAAGGGTAACTACCCCGATAGATGCTCCATTCAGGCATCCTACGTGAAGGGCGGCACCGACGAGCAGATCGAAACTCAAAGCCTGTTCTGGAAAGAGCTGCTGCCTTCACAAAAACTGGAAATGCATCAGGAGCACGAGTTCACCGCTGAGCTGAATGATATCGGCCCTATCACACATGTGCGTCTGAATATCTTCCCGGATGGCGGTGTGAGTCGACTGCGACTGTTCGGCAAAGTGACTGATTGAGAGGACAAGGTATGTTGATCATTCACCCGGAGCCCCTGACCACCGAAGCCTTCAGCGCCTTCGGAGATGTGATCGAAACCCGGGGCCGCGATCATTTCATGATCAATAGCGGCTCAACCCAGCGCTTCCACCGCCTTGCCGAAGTGATACTTGGCAAGCCGGAGGATCGCGGCATTATCAGCATTTTCAGAGCCAAGCGGTTACCCATGCCGCTGGATGTCAAAATGCTGGAGCGACACCCACTGGGTAGCCAGGCGTTTATCCCGCTCAAGCAGAATCCGTTTTTGGTTTTAGTTGCTCCGGCGGCTGAGGCTCCTGATCCCGCTGCTATCCGCGCCTTCATTACCGATGGCACCCAAGGCGTCAACTATCACCCAGGCGTTTGGCACCATCCAGTGCTGAGTTGCGTGGACAAGGATGACTTCCTGGTGGTTGACCGGGAAGGCGAAGGCAATAACTGCGACGAATACTTTTTTTCTGAAGAGACCGAAATTCAGCTGGTCAACGCAGACTGATAACAGATGCTGAATTGGCCTCACCAGACAGTGAAGCCGATTCCGCTGAGGAGTAACAATGGATCCACTTATCACTGAATGGCTCAACCTGGTCGTACGCTGGGTTCACATGATAGTCGGCGTCGCCTGGATCGGCGCATCCTTCTACTTCAACTGGCTGGAAAACCACCTGGATCGCCGTAACCCGCGTGAAGGCTTGGCTGGCGACCTATGGGCCTTGCATGGTGGTGGCATCTACCATCTGGAGAAATACAAACTGGCGCCTGCTCAAATGCCTGAAAAGCTGCATTGGTTCAAGTGGGAAGCCTATGCCACATTTCTGTCCGGGTTCACACTTCTTACAGTGGTTTACTACCTCAACGCGCAGCTTTATCTGGTAGCACCGGGCTCAGGGCTTAGCTCTGCAGCGGCCATCGCTATTAGCATCGGCAGTCTGCTCAGCGGATGGTTTATTTATACCTACCTGTGTGACTCGGCCCTTGGCAAGAAACCAACCCTGCTGGCCGTTATCATTTTTGCCCTGCTGATCCTGGCGGCCTGGGCGCTAACCCAGGTATTCAGCGGGCGCGGCGCCTATATTCATGTTGGAGCAATCATCGGCACCATCATGGTCGGCAATGTGTTCCGCGTCATTATGCCCGGTCAGCGTGCCATGCTGAAAGCGATTGAAGAAGGACGCGAGCCAGATCCGGCATTGCCCGCTAAGGGACTGCTGCGCTCCCGCCACAACAACTACTTCACGCTGCCTGTGCTGTTCATCATGATCAGCAATCATTTTCCGAGCACGTATGGCGCAGAGTTCAACTGGGCTATTTTGGCTGTGCTGTCAGCCCTGAGTATCCTGGTTCGCCACTACTTCAACACCCGTCACCAGACTCAGAAGTTTGCCTGGACACTTCCTGCTGCAGCCCTTGGCATGGTGACTCTGGCATTTGTTGCTGCGCCACAAAAAGCGCAGAACGCACCTTCACAACAGGTCAGCTTCAATCAGGTATCAACGATCATCCAGGAGCGTTGTTCCGCCTGCCATTCTGCCAACCCAAGCTTTGCGGGCTTTAGCGCAGCACCTGCAGGCGTCATCTTTGACAGTGCCGAACAGATCAAGCTGCTATCCCCAAGAATCCATGCACAGTCCATCGCGACTCAGGCCATGCCGCTGGGCAACGTAACTCAGATGACCCAGGCAGAGCGAGACCTGGTGGGTCAGTGGATTGCCGAGGGAGCCAAAATCCGCTGACCGAGTCTCGTGACCTCCTCACTTGGCCCTGCACCTGCAGGGCTTTTTTATGCCTGCAGATTAGCTTGAGGAAACTTTTAACCCGGTGATAGTATTGACCTATTATTTAACCCGGAAGTCAGAAAAAGGACTGGTTAGATCGATGTCAAAAATTAGTGAGCATAACCGAGCACTCATCATTCAGGCCGCCAGTGAGATCTTTGCAGACAAGGGATATGCCGCCACCAAAATTATCGACATCGCCAACCATGCAGGCCTGCCCAAACCCAACATCTATTACTACTTCAAGAGCAAGGAAAACCTCTATCGCAGTGTCATTGAAAATGTCATAGACCTGATTTTTCAGGCCGAGAACCCTTTCCATGGCAATGCAGCGCCTGCGGATGCCCTTGAGCAATATATCCAGGCCAAGATTGAAGTCTCCCGAAAGTACCCTCACGCATCCAAAGTATTCGCCAGTGAAATTATGCATGGTGCTCCGCACCTGCCGCAGGATATTGCTGATCGAATGAAAAACCAGGCTCTGGTATGCAGTAACAAGATCCAGCAGTGGATAGAGGCAGGCCTGATGGACCCCGTTGATCCTCAGCACCTGCTGTTCACCATTTGGGCCGCGACCCAAACCTATGCCGATTTTGACTGGCAGATTGCCATGGTGAGAGAGAAGGCTCAGATGTCGCAGGTGGATTTTCAAATTGCCGCTCAGCAGCTAACGCAGCTGATTTTAAAAGGCTGTGGTGTGACACCTGTTGAACAGCTTCAGGAAACACGTCACGCGGTATAACAACCGCCTTCAGCTTATTCCGGCGCTTTGCCCAGCCGGTCAAGGTATACAAGTGAAAGTAGCCCTAACAACGGCCCCGGCAAAAGCAGCCAGGATAACCAATGCACAGGTATCCACTGCAACATGAGGCTAAGGAAAGCCACTGAGATCACTGCAATGGTGAAGCCAATGCAGTTCATCAATGTAAGGGCACTACCCACCACTTCCGTAGGCGCATTCTGTGCTGACAGACTGGATAGTTGAGGCGAGTCAGCTGATACCGTAATGCCCCAGATGATCCAGAACAGCAGGACCAGCCAGATCGGCATATAGTAAGCCAGAGGCGACAGCAGGCAGCATAGACCTGATATCGTCAGCATGGCCTTAGCCACAGACCCACTGCCCAAACGAATTGACAGGTTTCCTCCAGCGATGCAGCCAACAGAGCCTGCTCCAAGAATAAGGAAGCTTAATAAGCCTATATTTAATTCAGTCTGCTGTTTCTGACTCCAGGCCTGTAGCCAGATCGGTACAAACGCCCAAACCGCATACAGCTCCCACATATGACCGAAATATCCACCTACCGCCAAACGCCAGGGCCTGTGTCTAAGCGCCATTACCAAGGCATGCCAGCGCAGGGGCTTTCCACGATACAACGCAGGACCGTCTGGAACGCCTATCAAAATGAGTAACCCGGAGAGTACCGAAGCCGCACCTGACGCCAGGATAACCTGCTGCCAGTTATCGCCCAGCAAGCCCGATATAAGATGAGGTGCCGCGCTACCCAGCACAAGAGCCCCCACCAGATACCCCAGCGCACGCCCAAGACCCTGTGGATACCAACTGGCTGCAAGTTTCATCCCTACCGGATAAATGCCCGCCAGCATTACGCCACTCATAAACCTGAGCACCAATAAGGTATCCAGGCTGTTGGCATAGAATGCCAGTGCATAACTCAGTGCAGCACTGCCCCAGGCACAAGCAAAGAACAGCAGCCTAGGTGAGATCCTGTCAGCCAGCGCGATAGCCGCAAATACCAAGCAGCCCAGAATAAAACCCAGCTGAACAGAGTTGGTCAAACTGGCAACGGCCGAAACTGGCAACCCCCAGGCTGTCTGCAACGCCGGCATAATTGCGTTACCCACCAGCCAGTTAACTGTTCCCAAAAACTGAGCGATAACTAGTAACGGCAATATGCGCAAAGGCCTTATCGACTGCGCTTCAATTGAAGATTTCATGGACTCCCTTCCAAGGGAAAATGGAATGCTGAACTAAGAGGTTACTGATTCCTGAGCGTATTCTGAAGAATAATCTGGCTTGGGCTCGAAACCTTCAATCAGGCAAGGAAAATAACAGCGCTGAGAAATTTGAGACGGCATTCGCTCTTTGGCTAGTAGCGGTTCTGAATCTCCTGGAGTTGATCTTAAAGGCATAACTCAGGTTCGGGTTTGAGTGATTTCCGCAGGTCGCCTTGCCAAGCTATTTTGATAACCGGATACTTCCTACTTTAACTACTTATGCATGAGGTAATTGTGTTGACACAGATTTCCGACAACACCGTTGTTCAGTTTTTCTATACGCTGACCGATGCTGACGATACTCAGATCGAAACCAATCACGGCGCTGATCCCATCGCCTATCTTCATGGCCACGATGGCATGATTCCTGCCATTGCAGAGGCACTGGAAGGCAAATCCGTCGGAGATACACTGCACCTGACACTAGAGCCTGAACAAGCTTATGGCCAGCGTCAGGAAGGGCAGGAGCAGCGAGTACCAATCAAACATCTGCAGGGCCTACCCAAAGGAACGCGTAGCTGGAAGCCTGGCATGGTCGCAGTCGTACAAACGGATCACGGGATGCGTCAGGTTACTGTAATCAAGCCTGGACTGAAGATGGTCCTGGTAGATACCAACCATCCCTTGGCTGGAAAGACTCTGACCTACGATATCGAGGTTGTCGATGTTCGCGCAGCCACTGATGAAGAAATTGCGCACGGCCATGCTCATGGTGTGGGCGGCCATCAGCACTGATGCCCGGCTCTGACAAACCCAATAACTATGCTTAAATTAATATCTCAATTGTTTCGGAGAAAACCTATGGCACGCGCAAGCGCACGTCACATCCTTGTAAGCACTGAAGCTCAATGTCAGGAGCTTAAAGATCAAATCGCAGGCGGCGCTGACTTTGCTGCACTCGCTAAAGAACACTCCCAATGCCCATCCGGCAAACAGGGCGGTGAATTGGGCAGCTTTGGACCTGGTCAGATGGTTAAAGCCTTTGACGAAGTGGTGTTCAGTGCACCTATCAATGAAGTGCAGGGCCCAGTTAAAACCCAGTTCGGTTTCCATCTGCTGGAAGTAACCAGCCGCGAAGACTGATCATCAGTAAGCTACCGACACCTGCGTTGGCCCAGCAATTCGCCGGGCCAACATTATCCTCTCCAATATTCATATTACTCGCCATTCGTTCTGCTACCTGACCGTCTACCGGCGACCCCGCATCAACATATCAAGAATACAGGAATTACCATGGCTGACTTTGAGCAACTGGTCATTGAAGACATTATCGAAGGCACTGGCACTGAGGTTAAAAAAGGCGGGGCACTTGTCACCGCTCATTACCGGGGCTTCCTGGAAGATGGCACCGAATTTGATTCATCCTATGAAAAGGGACAGCCTTTCCAAACGGTCTTGAGTCGCAAGAAAGTAATCCAGGCCTGGGTTGAAGGCCTCAAGGGCATGAAAGTGGGTGGCAAGCGGAAGCTTATGGTTCCCTCAGAAATGGGATACGGAGAGCGAGGTTTTGGTGAAACGATTCCACCTAATGCCAACCTGATTTTTGAAATTGAGCTGCTGGAAGCTCTGAATCGGGAATAAGGTTTCTGCATAGGGTTCATTCAGGTTAGCAGCCCGATGAACCTTTAATCGACACTGTTTCCGCCATAACGCAAAAACCCCGATCTCAACGAGACCGGGGTTTTCACTTAATTAGATGCTTGGCGATGACCTACTCTCACATGGGGAAGCCCCACACTACCATCGGCGATGACGCGTTTCACTGCTGAGTTCGGGATGGGATCAGGTGGTTCCACGGCTCTATGGTCGCCAAGCAAAACTGGAACAAAGAGGATCTGAAGTCTGTGATTGTCTGTGTTGTCGCTACAAGCGTTCAACCGGTGCTCTTGCGAGCCGATAATCTGTTCTACGTGCAACCATTCATTTCAAACGCCTTGGGCGTTATATGGTCAAGCCTCACGAGCAATTAGTACAGGTTAGCTCAATGCCTTACAGCACTTACACACCCTGCCTATCAACGTCCTGGTCTCGGACGGCTCTACAGGGACCTCAAGGGTCCAGTGAGATCTCATCTTGAAGGGGGCTTCCCGCTTAGATGCTTTCAGCGGTTATCCCGTCCGAACGTAGCTAC